>NZ_JBICTY010000001.1:0-455517 GCF_043197895.1 Cryptosporangium sp. NPDC048952
CCCGGTCCCATTCCGAACCCGGAAGCTAAGCTCCTCAGCGCCGATGGTACTGCACTGGTGATGGTGTGGGAGAGTAGGACGCCGCCGGACTTTTCGTACAAGAGGGCCGCTGCCATTAGGCAGCGGCCCTCTTGCTTTGTGTCACTATTGCTTACGCATCCTGTAATGGCGTCTACTCTGGTGGTAGGCGATAGGTGCTGGCAATTGCGGGAGGAGGCCAGGCTCACATGGCCCACATCGACATGTCCGTGGCCGCCGGCGAGGTCACCTCTGATGTCGTCCCTACGTTACGACTCGTCGATGCCACCAGACTCTTGGAAAATTGGCTGCACACCGTCAGCGAAGCTGAAGAGCCCTGCCTGCTCCTCGACCGGGACGGCGTGGTGCTCGCAGCATCGTCCAGCTGCCACGGCGCCCTCGGGTTGGCGTCGCATCAGGGGGCTCTGGTCGGTAAGGGTCTTCTCGAAGACGTGGTCGAGCTCATCGACTTCAGTGCCTCCCGTGTCCGGCTCCGCCCGGACGAGGTGGAGCGCATTCCACCGTTGTTCGCTCTCTCCACCGGCGCTCTCGCCCGCGGCCTTCTGCGCGTGCGCTCCGGTAACAGCACCTGGACGCTCGATGCGATTTCGACGCCGATTCGGGTCGGTGGCGCCGTACTCGGCTCGCTGACGTTTTTTCATCGCGTCTGACGTCGCGGATAGGCTTCGGGCATGTCTGCTGTGCTCAACCGATATGCCTATCTGGGGCCGGCCGGTACCTTCACTGAGCAGGCGCTGCGCACGGTCCCCGAGACGGCTGGCGCCGAGCTGCTCCCGATGGTGACCGTTCCGGAGGCCCTGCAGTCCGTCCGGGACGGTTCCGCGGATGCGGCGTTGGTTCCGCTGGAGAACTCCGTGGAGGGGGCGGTCCCTCCCACGCTCGACGGACTGGCCGGTGGCGATCGGCTGATGATCAGGCGGGAAGTACTGCTGCCGGTCACGTTCAACCTCTACGCGTCCGCCGGCGCTGACCTCGCCACACTGAAGACCGTCGCGTCGCACCCCCACGGCCTCGCGCAGTGCCAGGGATGGCTACGGCGTCACGTACCGCAGGCGGAGTTGGTGACTGCCCCCTCCACGTCCGATGCGGCTGAAGGTGTCGTCCGTGGTGACTGGGACGCCGCGGTGTGTGCTCCAGTCGCCGGGCAGCGCAACCAGCTGGCGGAGTTGGCGGTGAACGTCGGCGACAACGCCGCGGCCGTCACCCGCTTCGTCCTCGTGACGCGTCCCTCGCAGCCGCCGACGCCCACCGGTGCCGACGTCACCTCGCTGGTGGCGTTCATCGCGCACGACCGCACCGGGGCGCTCCTGGAGGTGCTCACGGAGTTCGCAGTCCGCGGTATCAACCTCACCCGGATCGAGTCGCGTCCGACCAAGGAGCGCATCGGGCGGTACTGCTTCTTCCTCGACTGCGACGGGCACATCGAAGACGCCCGGGTCGGCGAGGCGCTGATGGGCCTGCGACGCGTCTGCGCGGACGTTCGATTCCTCGGCTCGTACCCGCGAGCCGGCGCCGATCACGAGGGCGACGGCCGGGCCGAACCCTCGGACGACGACTTCACGGATGCTGCAGCGTGGCTGGAGCGGGTTCGCTCAGGCGGCGCCTGACGACGTTTCCGCGCCTTCAACTGCGGAAAGAAATGAAACATGCCCGGCCGGGCGGGGCTGAGTCGCCCGGCCGGGCACACCAAAGGTGACAAACTAGGCTACGGCTCCCCTCGTACCCCAGCGTTTCCCTCTCTGGTGTGGTTAGGCTAACCTAACGGCATGACAAGGTCCAGAGGGTGTTTCGATGTGAGGGCTGAGCGATGACGCTTCCTCCGTCGATCGCGCCCCGGCGCGCAGCCGACCTGCTGGCCGACCCAGGTGCTCTCCGTACGTGGATCACCCGCTACGGCGAGTACCACGGCAGCACCCGATTCCCGGTCGCCTCCGCTCTCGCGTTCAAGGCCTACACCTGGGCGCTGATCGAGGTAGCGGTCGGCCGTTGGGTCACCGAGCGGCGCGTGGTTGACGTTTCGTCGGCGTGCGTCAGCATGCGCACGGAGCTGGCGGACGAGCCGCGCCTAGAGTTCCGCTCGCTGCACTACACGGTGCTGTCGGACGATCCCATGGCCGGACAGTCCGGCGTAGCGGTCGTGGCGACCGAGCAGGAGCTGCTCGAGGTGCTGCGGTGCACGCTGGTCGAGAACCACCTGGCGCCTGCGGTCGAAGCGTTCCGCGCATTGCGCGGTGGAGGCCCGCGGCCCCTGTGGGGCACCGTGGCCCAGTCGATCGGGTATCCGGCGGCCACCGCGGACCCGACGTTCCTCCCCGACCGCGCTGCGACTGTTCACCGGCTGCTGTCGATCCTCCCGGAGGGGGCCGCCCAGCTCGTCGAGATCGCCGAGCTCGACGAGGGCCAGGGGTGGCGTCCGCTGCTACTGCGCCGTACCTGCTGTTACGCGTACACGCTGCCGGCCTACGGCCAGCCGTGTCTCACCTGCTGCCTGCTCGACGACGCCGGCCGCGACGCGGTCGCCGCCGAGGACCAGGTCTCCTGGCGCCGCTGCGACAGCTGCGGCTGACCGACCAGCTCGCCGGCCCCGTGCTGGGGGCCGGCGAGCCAGTGCTAGCCCTTATCGGGCAGACGGCCTGCCCGATGAGGCGCGCGGCGGGCCCGGCGACGGACGCTTGGCTAGCTGAAGAGGCTGCCGAGGCCGCCCTGCTGTTGCTGCTGACCGCCACCGCCGGCGCCCAGGCCGGCCGGCTGCTCGGACGGCTGGACGACGACAAAGCCCTGGCCGGCGAAGCTCATCGTGAACGCCTCACCGGTGGTGCGGCCGATCAGCGTGCCGAGGCCGAGCTGGTCGGCGCGGTGGTAGCCGGTCTGCAGCCCCGCGGACCAGCACACCGCCGCCTGCGGGTCGGCGTAGGTCGGCTGGTCGACCCGGAGGACGACCGGCGTGCCCTTGCACGTCACAGCGATCCGGCCCTGGCCGGAGAAGACCGTGTTGAACGCGCCCTGCGCCGAAAACATGCCAGCGCCCTGGACCATCTTGATGTCCCATTGCAGGGTGGGCTCGAATGCGAGCACGTTCGCGCCGTTGATCGTCAGACCGTCGTGCGGGCCCTCGAGGTCGATGAGGTAGATGTCCGACGCGTTGTCCGCGAGGAAGACATCACCCTGGCCGACGGCCTTCATCAGCGGCACACCTTCACCGGTGAGCTTCTGCTTCAGGAACTTGCCAAGGCCCCCCGAGCCCTGGGCCTGGAACTGGACGTTTCCCTGGTAGGCGACCATCGAGCCGACCCGGGCGAAGATCTCGCCGCGGAGCTCCACTTTCAGAAGCTTGGAATTCTGGAGGCGCAGACCCGGCTGCGCCGACTCCTGCTCCATGTTCGAGGCGGCGAACAGTTCAGAGCGCATGAGTTTTCCCTCCGCATGACAGTGACATCAGGGTAGGACCCGCAGGCCAGCGAGGTGCGCCGACCAGTCGGCAATTGGTCAGCCCCAGCCCAATTCGTGCAGCCGCTCATCCGGAATGCCGAAATGGTGCGCAATTTCGTGGACGACAGTGATTGCCACCTCGTCGACGACGTCCTGCTCGGTGGAACAGATAGCGAGCGTGGGGTTACGGAAAATTGTGATCCGGTCCGGGAGGACGCCGGAGTAGTCCCAGCCCCGGTCCGTGAGGGCGTGCCCCTCGTAGAGCCCGAGCAGCCCGCGCTCCGGCGCATCGTCCTCGACCAGCACGACCACGTTGCTCATCCGCCGGAGCAGTTCCTCCGGGACCGCGTCCAGCGCGTCCCCGACGAGTTCCTCGAAACGCTCGCGGCTCATCTCGACCACGTCGTCAGCCTAGAGATTTTTCAGGGCTTCGCGCTTGGACAGGGGCGACAGCTCGCTCTCGTGGGCGCCGATGTACGCCCGCACCCAGTCCGGGTCGGTCCAGGCGTACTGCCGGAGCGCCCAGCCGATCGCCTTGCGCAGGAAGAACTCCGGATCGGCGGTGTTCGGCTCGATGACGTCCGCGAGCAGAGCGAGGTCTGTGTCTTGTTTGAAGCTCAGCTGGCAGATGATCGAGGTGCGACGCAGCCATTTGTCGGGGTCGGTGCTCCAGGCGCGGATCAGCGGCGTGGCGCCCCGGCGGTCGGCGAGCAGGATCGGGCCGACGCGGCGGCTGGCGATCTCGTCGACGAAGTCCCACCAGGCGCCGTCGACGACGAGCTCGCGGTAGAGGTCCAGCGTCCCGATGTCCTGGAACTGGCGGTAGGCGCGATACCCAGTGAGGTCGATCGCGGCGTAGCGCTCCTCGCGGTACGAGGCGTCGTGCCAGAGCGTCCGCACGGCTCGTCCCCAGGACTCCCGGTCGGGCAGGACGTGCTCGGCGAAGATCGGCTTCACGGCCTTCGCGCGTACCGGCTTCGGGACACCGAGGTACGGCATCGTCGACTTCATGTAGGCCTGCATGCCGGGCGCCCGGTCCGGGTCGGCGGCCTCGGCCAGCGCCGCCCGGACCGCGCCCACGAGCACGTCGCTCACCAGCTGGTGCGGAGCGGGCGGCCCTCGTCGTAGCCGGCGGCCGACTGAATGCCGACGACGGCCTTCTCGTGCAGCTCCTCGAGGGAGTTCGCGCCCGCGTAGGTGCACGCCGAACGGAGCCCGGCGACGATCTGATCGATGACGTCCTCGACGCCTGGACGCTCCCGGTCGATGTACATCTTCCCGGAGCTGATGCCTTCCTCGAACAGGGCCTTGCGGGCCCGGTCGAACGCCGACTCGGTGCGGGTGCGGTGCCGCACGGCCCGCGAGGACGCCATGCCGAACGACACCTTGTAGAGGCGTCCGTCGCCGTCCTGCTGCAGGTCGGCGGCGCTCTCGTAGGTTCCGGCGAGCCAGGAGCCGACCATCACGTTGGCGGCACCGGCGGCCAGCGCGAGCGCGATGTCACGCGGGTGGCGCACACCGCCGTCGGCCCAGACGTGCTTGCCGTACTTCTTCGCTTCAGCGGAGCACTCGAGGACGGCGCTGAACTGCGGGCGGCCCACGCCGGTCATCATCCGGGTGGTGCACATCGCGCCGGGGCCGACGCCGACCTTGATGATGTCCGCGCCGGCGTCGACGAGGTCGCGGACGCCTTCACGCGTGACGACGTTGCCGGCCACGACCGGTACGTACGGGTCGACGGAGCGGACCGCGCGGATCGCGTCGAGCATGCGTTCCTGGTGGCCGTGTGCGGTGTCGACGACGAGGACGTCGGTCCCGGCGTCGAGCATCGCTTTCGCCTTGCCGGCGACGTCGCCGTTGATGCCGATCGCGGTGCCGATCCGCAGCTTGCCGTTCGCGTCGAGCGCCGGGGTGTAGAGAGTGCTGCGCAGGGCGCCAGTGCGCGTGATGACGCCGACCATGGCGCCGTCGGCGTCGACCACCGGCGCGATCCTGCGGCGGGAGTCGTGCAGCGTCCCGTACGCCTTGTCCATCGGGGTGCCCTCGGTGATCGTCAGCAGCTCGGTGCTCATCACCTCTTCGACCTGGGTGAAGCGGTCGACGCTCTCGCAGTCGGCCGGAGTCACCACACCCACCGGCCGGTCGCCGTCGAGCACGACCGCAGCCCCGTGCGCACGTTTGTGGATGAGCGCCAACGCGTCCCCGACCGTGTCGTGCCGCGTGAGCGTCACGGGGGTCTCGTACACGACGTGCCGCTGCTTGACCCACTCGATCACGCTCGCGACGACGTCGAGCGGGATGTCCTGCGGGATGATCGTCAACCCCCCGCGTCGCGCGGTGGTCTCGGCCATCCGGCGTCCGGCGATCGCTGTCATGTTGGCGACGACCAGCGGAATCGTCGTTCCGACGCCGTCGACCGTCGCGAGGTCGACGTCGAGGCGGGACTTGACGTCGGAGCGCGCAGGCACCATGAAGACGTCGTTGTAGGTCAGGTCAGCTGTCGGCGTGGTCGGCCCGCCGGAGGCCTGAAGAAACTGCACGTTATTCCATGTTACGCGGGCCGCTCCGGCAGTACCTGTGATCCAACGCACGGGGTCGGGTCACCCTTCTGGAACGATCCCGAAATGCTTCGCACGGACGATGGCCGCATGACGCTTCACGTGGTCGAGGAGACGGTTCTCTGGCGACCGGCGGACGCCGCCGACCTCGACGCGATCGCGGCGATGCACGATCGCTGCTCGGACGAGACGCGTTTCCGCCGGTACAACTCCGGTCTGACGCGGCTGCCGCACCGCCTGCTGGAGCGGTTGGTCGATCCTCGGCTGGGTGTCTCGCTGGTCGCCGAGGTGGACGGCGCGATCGTCGCGATGGGCAACCTCATGTGGTGCGGTGCCGACGACACGACGCCCGCCGAGCTCGGCCTGCTCGTCGAGGACGCCTGGCAGTCGCGCGGGCTCGGTACCGCGGTGACCCGCCGCCTGCTCGCCGCGGCGCTCGACGCGGAGTGCGACAGCATCCACGCGCTCGTGCGCCCCGACAACGTCCCGATGCTGCGCCTGCTGGGCGGTCTCGACCTGCCGTTGCGTCGGGAGTGGGACGACGGCACCCTCACCGTGACCGTCGATCTGGCGGCAAAAATGGAGGAGGGCGTCGCTAGTAGTCTGGGGCGGTGATCGATCTTCGCTTCCTGAGGGAAAATCCGGACGCCGTTCGAGCCAGCCAGCGTGCTCGCGGAGAGTCCGAGTCCCTGGTGGACGAGCTGCTCGCCGCCGACGAACGGCGCCGGGCCGCCGTGGCCAAAGCCGACGCGCTGCGCGGTGAGCAGAAGGCGGTCTCGAACAAGGTCAAGGCTGCGGCGAAGCACGAGCGCCCGGCCCTGGTCGCCGCCGCGAAGGAGCTCGCAGCCACCGTCAAGGCGGCCGAGGCAGACCAGGCCGAAGCCGACGCCGCCATGCGCACGGCCCACCTCGCAGTGCCGAACGTCGTCGAGGAGGGCGCGCCGGCCGGCGGCGAGGACGACTACGTCGTCATCCGCGAAGTCGGCGCGATTCCCCAGCTCGAGAACCCGCTGGACCACCTCGCGATCGGCGAGAAGCTCGGCGCGATCGACATGGAGCGCGGCAGCAAGGTCGGCGGCTCGCGCTTCTTCTTCCTCACCGGCGTCGGTGCGCTGCTCGAGCTCGCGCTGCTCAACATGGCCGTCGCGCAGGCCGTCGAATACGGCTTCACGCCGATGATCACCCCGACGCTGGTCAAGCCCGAGATCATGGGCGGCACCGGCTTCCTCGGCGCGCACGCCGACGAGATCTACCGCCTGGAGGCCGACGACCTGTACCTGGTCGGCACCAGCGAGGTCGCGCTGGCCGGGTACCACTCGGACGAGATCATCGACCTGTCGAACGGAGCGAAGCGCTACGCGGGCTGGTCGACCTGCTACCGGCGGGAAGCCGGCTCGTACGGGAAGGACACCCGCGGGATCATCCGCGTCCACCAGTTCGACAAGGTCGAGATGTTCTCGTACACCACGCTCGACCAGGCGCACGACGAACATCTGCGCCTGCTCGCGTGGGAGGAGGAGATGTTGGCCAAGGTGGAGATCCCCTACCGGGTGATCGACGTCGCCGCCGGTGACCTCGGCTCCTCGGCCGCGCGGAAGTTCGACTGCGAGGCCTGGCTGCCCAGCCAGAATCGATACCTGGAGCTCACGTCCACGTCGAACTGCACCGACTTCCAGTCGCGTCGGCTCAACATCCGCCACCGCGGCGCCAACGGGAAGCCGGAGCCGGTCGCGACGCTCAACGGCACACTGGCCACGACCCGGTGGATCGTCTCGATCCTGGAGAACCACCAGCAGGCCGACGGTTCGGTGAAGGTGCCCGCGGCGTTGCGTCCCTATCTCGGAGGCCAGCAGAGTCTGGGTGGCCGGGACGTGCTCGCCCCGTGAAGCAACTCGATCCCGGCTGGCGTCCCAAACTCGTCGCGCTCGACCTCGACGGCACGGTCGTGAACTACGGCCCCGCCGGTACCCAGCCGAGCCTCGCGGTGGCCGCCGCGGTCGGTCGGGTGATCGACGCCGGAGTCCCGGTCGTCGTCGCGACCGGTCGCGCGGTCCGCGATGCGGTCGAGACGGCGGTGGCGCTCGGCATCCACGGCGTCGAGCTCGTCTGCACCAACGGCGCGGTGGTCTACGACGCCGAGGTCGACGAGATCACCCACCGGGTCACCGTCGACGTGGCGCCGGCCGCGGCGGCGCTGGCCGCCCGTATCCCCGACGCGGTGTTCGCCGCCGAGCGCGACCCGGATGGCTTCCTCACGACCGACGGCTTCCACCGGGAGTTCACGCTCGGCCGCCAGGAGGTCGTCGACCTGGCGACGCTGGTGTCCGAGCCGGTGGTCCGGCTCGTCTGCGTGCGGCCCGGGTGGGACGTCGCGCAGATGGCGGTCATCGCGCAGGAGGTGCTCGACCCGGCGCAGTACAGCTGGGACCTGGGCTTCAGCGCGTGGCTCGACGTCCAGGCGGCGGGCGTCTCGAAGGCCACCGGCACCGCGATGGTCTGCGCCGACCTCGGCGTCGACGCGGCCGACGTGCTGGCGATCGGCGACGGCACCAACGACATCGAGCTGTTCAAGTGGGCCGGCTGGGCGGTAGCGATGGGCCAGGCCAGGTCCGTCGTCCAGGACGCGGCCGACGAGGTCACCGACCCGGTCGAGCTGGACGGCTGCGCGACCGCACTCAGTCGGTGGTTTCCCTAAGCGCTGACCTACGAACGGCCGATAGGGCATCAGTGCTTCCTGCTCTGGTCGCGACCGACCTGGACGGCACCCTGATCCGCTCCGACGGGACGGTGTCCGAGTACACCCACGGCGTGCTGCGCCGGGTACGTGACGCCGGCGTCGAAGTCGTCGGGGTGACCGGCCGCGGCCCACGTCTGCGGACGTTGTCCGCCGCGGCCGTCGACGTGTCCCGGTACCTGGTGTGCGCGCAGGGCGGCTTCGTGCTCGACCTGGAGACCGGCGGGGTGCTCAAGGCGACGCGGATCGCCGGCGCGGTCGCCGCGCAGGCGGTCGCGATGATCGAGGAACGGGTCGGTCCGGTGCTGGTCACCGTCGAGGCCGGTGAGGCCGATCACGCACCGCTGCACGGCGATCCGTCGTTCGAGTGGCCGTTCCCCGACCCGTGGGAAGCCGCGGACCGGGAGACCATGTTCGCCGGCGAGCTGCTGAAGGTCTTCGTCGCCAAGCCCGGGGTGGACGTCGACGAGTTCTTCGCGGTCGCGCGTGACGTCGTGCCGGCCACTGTCGGCGAGGTCACCTACGCCGGGCTGGGCTTCCTGGAGATCTGCCCGACGGGCGTGACCAAGGCGGCCGGGCTCGCTGTCGTGTGCGACACGCTCAGCGTGGTCGCGTCGGACGTGCTCGCGTTCGGTGACATGCCCAACGACGTCCCGATGCTGGGCTGGGCGGGGCGTGGCGTCGCCGTGGCGAATGCGCACCCGGAGCTCAAGGCGGTGGCCGACGAGGTGACGGGCTCCAACGACGACGACGGGGTCGCGCACTACCTCGAGGACCTACTGCCCGGCTGAGCCACTACTGCCCGGCGAGCCTCAGCCAGATCGGTGTCGTGACCACCGACAACGTGGTCGAGACGACGATCGCCGAGGCCACCGGCCCCTGCATCGTGCCGAACTTCTCCGCCATCAGGTACACGTTCGCCCCGGTCGCGATCGACGCCATCAGCACCACCGCGAGCGTCTCGATCGTCGAGAGCCCCAACGCGAGCGCGAGCAGCCAGACCGCCAGCGGATGCAGGACCAGCTTGATCGCGGTGATCCCAATGCTGATCTTCCAGCCCTCCCGGAGCCCGTAGCGCTGCAGGCCGATCCCGAGGACGACGAGTGCGAGCGGCGTCGCCGACTGGCCGAGCGAGTGGATCGGATCGGCCACCACGCTCGGGACGCGCAGACCGACCAGGCGCAGGCAGGTGCCGAGGACGATCGCCAGCACGAGGGGCGTCACGGTGACCGTCACCGCGGTGCGGAGCAGGCTTTTCGCGGTGAGCGCGCCGCCGCGTGCCTGCTCGATCGAGGCCGTGGCGAGCGTCCACAGGACGGCAGCGTTGAAGATCAAGACCATGGCGACGACGGGGAGCGCGGCCGGGCCCAGGAACGCCTGTGCCAGCGGGATCCCGAGCAGCACGTTGTTGGAGAAGATCCCGCCCACCGCGAACAGCGATCCGTCGACCCCGTCCAGGCCGGTGGCGAACCGGGCGACCAGACGCGAGACCGCGAAGATCACGAAGCAGCCGCCGAAGTACGCGCCGACCACTTTCCAGCTGGGCGTCGACCGCGACGGCGTGCTGGTGATCGAGAACAGCAGGGCCGGCAGCGAGACGTTGAACACGAACGTGCTCAACGCACTACCGGCCTCGCGGGCCCACGGGGCGAACGTCGCCAGGACGTACCCCAGAACGATCAGCGAGAAGATCGGCAGCGACTGAGCGATCTGGGTCCCGAGCGACGACACCTCTAGAAGTTAGACATCACGTCGCCCAGAACCGACTCGATGCGACGAGGGTCATTCGACTCGTAGTAGCGGCCGCCGGTGGTCTTGGCGATCTGGTTCAGCACGCTCTTGCCGTTGGCTGAGAGCTCGTCGCCGAACGCCACGGGGTAGACGCGCACTGTCGGCTTCGTCTTCAGGTGCGCCAGGAGCGCCTGAGGGCTGATGCTGCCCGGGTCCTGGTTGTCGCCGTCGGTGAGCAGGACGACCGCGTTGATGCCGTCGGAGTCGCTCTGCGCGCGCACCAGATCGACGGCGTCGCGCGCGGTGTCGTACAGGCCGGTGTCCTTCTTCGGCGTCAGGCTGGCCAGGGCGCGTTTCAGCGCCCCGTCGTTCTTCGTGCTGAGCGGGACGAGCTGGCGGTGATCGACCGACCCGGCCAGCTGGGTGGAGAACTCCCAGAGTCCGACCCGGTCGTTGGTGCCGAAGTAGTCGAGCGAGGCCTCGGCTGCCTGCGTGGCCAGCTGCAGGCGGGTGGACTTCGTACCGGCGACCGTCTTCTTCATCGAGCCCGACGTGTCGAGCACCATGAGCACGTTCGCCGGCCGGTTCAGGTTGCGCCAGGCGTCCAGGAGCGTCGCCACCGCGGCGGGCTGGGGCGAGGGAAACGTCGTCGCGGGGTGCTCGGAGATGAAACCGCCGGACTTCGCGACGACGTCGGGGTCGATCTTGTCGTTGCTGTCGCGGAACCCGGCCGCGCGGAACGTCGCCTGCTGGTCGTCCTCCTGCAGGAACGCCAGGAAGTCGTCGGCGGCCGTCCGCTTCGCCGGGGTCACCCACGGGGCGTCGATCACGCTGTCGACCGTGACGTACGGGTGGTCGGAGACGAGCGTGCCGTCGCGGGGCTGCATCGCGACGAGCTTCTGCGCTGGTGCCGGCAGGTGGCTGCTGCCCGCGCTCATCGGTTCGCCCTGGTTGTAGGCCCAGACGGTCTGCTCTTCGACGGCGAGAGCGGACACCGGCGAGGCGCCGGACTGTTCCTCCTGCTGGCGGAGGGTGTCCAGGAATGTCAGCGTCGTGTCGCCGTAGCGGTCGGTGGAGCGTTCGAGTGTCCGCAGGAACAGCCGGACGCTGCTGCGCTTCAGGTCTTCCTCGACGTCACCCGTGCGGCCGGGGGCGGCGAGGTAGGCGGCCAGCGTCGCGTGCAGTCCGGACGTGGAGACGAGGGGGTTGGTTCGGGCGAACAGGAACGGGGTGTTGGACTTGCTCACTTCTGCCCACTCGGCGTCGCTGCCGGCGTAGCGGGCTATTTCCTGCCAGCTGGGTGACTTCGCCGGCCAGCCCATTGCGCGCGCGGTGGCCTCCGGCGCCGCGATCACCAGGGGCGAGCGGGCCAGGCTCGGTGCCTTTGTCTGTGCGCCGATCGCGCCGGCCTTCTGGCCCAGTAGGCCGACCCAGACGCTCGACGCGGGGGTCCAGACGTCGGGGCGGGTGCCGTAGTCGGCCACCGGCCAGTGCTTGGCCAGCGCCTGCACGGCCTCGCCGGACTTCGCGATGACGATGTGGACGTGGACGCACTTGCCGTCGACGTCGCCCGGGTGGGCGTTGTAGCGCTCGGCGAGCGTGGAGACGACGCCTGCCTTTTCCGGGGAGGACGCCACGACGAGTGGGAGCTCGCCGCTGCAGCCGGTGACGGCGTGGAACAGGCCGCGGCCGGCGACGGCGCCGCCGGCGAGGAGGACGAGCACGACTCCGGCGGCCACCGGGAGGATCCAGCGGCGGCGTTTGCGGGGGTTGTTCTGCGGTGGGATCGGGACTGGGGGATTCGTCGGTGGGACGGCGCCGGTCGCGGTGCCGCCCCGGCTGTACGGGCCCCGGATCGGGACCGGGCTCCCCGGCGCCGACGGGACCCGGGCGGCCGGCCCGGTCCGCTGCCCCGAGGCAGGCGGCGCCGGCGGCACTCCCCGCCAGGTAGGCCCACCCGAGACCGGGTGCCCAGAGATCGGCGGGCCGGAGGCGGGCGCGCCGGAGACCGGGCGACCGGAGCTGGGCGCGCCCGAGACCGGGTGGCCGGTCAGGGGGGGGCCGGAGATGGGGGGCCAGGGGGCTGGGGCGTCGGTGGTGGGGTCGAAGGACGGGGGGCCGGAGATGGGGGTGATCGTGGTGGGCGGGGCGGACCCGGTGGCGGCGGACGCCATGGCGTCGGCCAGGACCCGCGCCAGCTCACCGGCAGTGGGCCGGTGCGGCGGATCCGGGTCGAGGCACCGGTCGACGGTCGCCGACAGCGAGTGCGGAAGCGACGGCAGGTCGTAGGCCAGCGACCGGTACCGCCCGGACTGGATCGCGGTGATCAGCGCGCCGAGCGTCTCGTACTCGAACGGACGACGTCCGGACAGGCTCTCGTACAGCATCACGCCGAACGACCAGATGTCCGCGGCCGGACCGGCCGCCTGCCCCTCCAGGCACTCCGGAGCCGTGTACGCGAGCGTGCCGACGATGTCGCCGGGCTTCGTCAGCCCGGTCGACTCCGTCGACTTGGCGATGCCGAAGTCGGCGAGCTTCGCCTCCCCGTCGGCGGTGAGCAGCACGTTCGCCGGCTTGATGTCGCGGTGCGTCACACCGACCGCGTGCGCGGCGGCGAGCGCCCGCGCGACCCCCGCCAGCGCGCCGGCCACCCGCTCCGGCGGCGGCAGCGGCCCGCGCAGCGCGTCCTTCCAGCTGCCACCGGTGAGCAGCTCCATCACCAGGAACGGCGTCCCGGGAGCAGCGTCGACCGTGTCGCGCTCGCTCACTCTGCCGACGTCGTAGACCGCGACGATGTTCGCGTGGTTCAGCCGGGCGGTGGTACGCGCCTCGCGCTGGAAACGCTCCGGGGTGGTGAGGGTGTCGCCGGCGTCGATCAGGACCTTGACCGCGACCGGCCGGTCGAGGTGGACGTCGTGAGCCGACCACACGGCACCGGTCGCACCGCGCCCTAAGACCTCACGGAGGACATATCGGTCCCCGAGGCGAGGTCCGGCGTCCTGCGATCTCACCCGACCCCTCCTCCCGCTTCTTGGCGACAGGATAGGACCCCGAGGGGAGCCCCCCGCCGACGTATGAGCGGGGGCTCTGTCGGACTTCGGTCAAAAGGCGCTAACTCGCCCCACCGAATTGCTCGGCGAGCCGGGGCGGGAACCCACCGGTGGCGATCGGGCCCCACCGCTCGATCGTGATGCGCAGCAGACTCTTGCCCTGCCGTTCCATCGCGGTGCGGTAGCCGTCCCAGTCGGGGTGTTCCCCGGAGATGCACCGGTAGTACTCCACCAGCGGCTCCAGCGCCTCCGGCAGGTCCAGCACCTCGATCGAGCCGTCCACCTGCACGTACGGCCCGTCCCAGTCCGACGACATCACGCAGATGCTCGCGCGGGTGTCACGCCGTGCGTTGAACGCCTTGGCGCGGTCGGGGTACGTGGAGACGACGATCCGGCCTTCGGTATCCACTCCACACGTGACGGGGGAGAGTTGCGGTCGCCCATCCTTGCGGGTCGTGGCGAGCAGCCCATGGTGACGAGGCCTCAAGAACTCCAGCAACGCGTCCCGGTCAACCGCGTCAGCGGTCGCGTAGTTAGGCACGCGGTCAGCCTAACCAGCAATTCGTCGGCCAAACCGGATCACGACCCCCTACTTCGTGTAACGCTTGGAGCGTGTTCGTGCCCAAGTTGGTCGCTACCGATCTCGACGGAACCCTGCTCAGATCGGATCTGACGGTTTCGGACCGGACGCTGACGACGTTCAGCCGCTTAGAGCGGGCCGGCATCACGCTCGTGTTCGTGACGGGCCGGCCGTGGCGCTGGATGGACCCGGTGCTGGCACAGACCGGCAGGCGCGGGCGGGTGGTCTGCGCCAACGGTGCGGTGGTGCTCGACGGAGCGTCCGGCGAGGTGCTGCGGAACTGGACGATCCCGACCGAGACGCTCCGCACGGTGACGACGTCGGTGCGCGAGTCGTTCCCGGACGCGATCTTCGCGGTGGAGCGTGGCCCGCGGATGCTGCACGAAGCCGACTACCCCGTGCGGCACGACCTCGGACGCACCGACGAGGACCTGGTCAGCTACGAGGAGTTGATCGCGGAGCCGGCCGAGAAGCTACTGATTCGCGCGCCGAGCGTGGAGGCCGCCGAACTCTGGACGCGGTGCACGCGCGTGTTCGACGGCACGGTCACCGCGACGCACTCGGGTTTCCGCGGCCTGATCGAGGTGTCCGCCACCGGTGTGACGAAAGCCACCGGCCTGGCGTGGGTGGCGCAGCACTACGGCGTCGACCCGGACGGTGTGCTGGCCTTCGGTGACATGCCGAACGACATCCCGATGCTGAGCTGGGCCGCGCGAGGCGTCGTCGTCGCCGGCGCGCACCCGGAGGCGGCCGCGGTGGCCCACACCGTCACCACCGGCAACGACGCCGACGGGGTAGCCACCTACATCGACGCCCTGCTGGACGAAGCCGAGGCGGCCACCCCGCGATAGGTCAGAGGTACTGGCCCGTGCCGTGGGCGCCGGGCGAGCCCTCGCCAGGCACGATGCCGCCGAGCCCGGGCGGCAGCGCGGGGCGTCCGCGCATCTGCTCGAGCTGCATCCGGGCAGCCATCTGCTGGGCCACCAGCGCGGCCTGGATGCCGTGGAACAGGCCCTCCAGCCAGCCGACCAGCTGGGCCTGCGCGATCCGCAGCTCGGGCTCGGAGGGGGTCGCGTCGTCGGTGAACGGCAGCGACAACCGCTCCAGCTCGTCGCGGAGCTCCGGGGCGATCCCGTCCTCGAGCTCGGTGATCGACCGGGCGTGGATCTCCTTGAGGCGGGCCCGGCTCGCCTCGTCGAGAGGAGCCGCCCGCACCTCCTCGAGCAGCTGCTTGATCATGCTGCCGATGCGCATGACCTTGCCGGGCTGCTCGATCAGGCGTGACGGATCGTTGTCGCTGCCTTCATTGCCGAGTTCGATCGGCATCGCGCCGACCGGCGAACCGTCCGGACCCATCACCATGACGGTTTGACCGGGAAGGTCGGGTTGCTCGTTGGGGGACTGGGTGTCGGTCATACGACCATCCTCCCGCAATCAGGTTGTGCGCGCCGGTGCCGGTGGCAGGGTGCAGGGTATGCCCGCTCAACGAACATCCGAACTCATGGTTCGGGCCGCGACTCTCGCCGACGCCCCCGCTGTCCGCCTTTTGATCAACGAGGTGGACCTCGTCGACACCGGTGACGCCGGGTATTCCGTCGAGGAGGTCGAGGGTGACCTGCGGCGCACCGCGGACCTGGCGCGCGACTCGTGGCTAGCGTTCGACGGTGACCGGTTGGTGGCTTATGCGGTGCTCTGGCCCGCGTCGACCGGCGTCCGCTTCGACGTCGATCACTACGTGCTGCGCGACGCCGTGCCGGCGGGCATCCACCTGCTCGACCTGCTCACCGCCCGGGCGGCCGAACTCCCGGGCGGAGCCGATCTCCACTTGGCGCTGACGCCCGACTCCGTGCTCGCCGTGCACGCGCTGCCCGCCCGCGGCTGGCGCAACGTCCGCCGCCACCACGTGCTCACCCGGGTCGTGTCGGTCGGGGCCGACCTCCCGCCCGTGCTTCCCGACGACGTCCGGATCCGGGTGGCGGTGTCGCCGGCCGACCAGGAGGTCGCGTACCGGCTCGTCCAGGAGACGTTCGACGGGCACTTCGGCTTCGAGCCGACCGGATACGACGAGTGGCGCAAGCGCATGGACGCCGACCACCGCGACTGGTCGCTGACCTGGATCGCGTCCCGGAACGGGGTCGACACCGGCGTGCTGGTGGGGCACAACGACCGGGAGGCGACCGGCTGGGTGCAGAACCTGGGCACGGTGGCCGCGGCGCGCGGCTCCGGCATCGCAACCTTGCTGCTGCGTACCGCGTTCGCCGAGTTCGCGCAGCGCGGACGCCGAGCCGTCGGCCTGGGCGTCGACACCGAGAACGTCAACAACGCGCTGCGCTTCTACACCGGCCTCGGCTTCGATCTGCAGTTCGCGGCCGACACCTGGCGACTGGTGGTCGCCGCCTGACGGCCCGAGCGGTCCCGTTCGGGCCGGCCAGGGAGCGCCGGCGTGGGACCGCTCAGCGGACCAGCAGGACCTTGCCGGTCGCGGAACCCTCCTCGAGCGCCCGGTGGGCCTCGGCGGCGTCCTGGAGCGCGATCGCGCGGTCGACGATCGGCCGGACCTTGCCGAAGCCGAGCAGCGGCCAGACGTGGTCCCGGACGTCCGCGACGATCTCGGCCTTCTCCTCGGCCGGCCGGGCGCGCAGCGAGGTGGCGATGACCGACGCGCGCTTGGCCATCAGCGCGCCCAGGTTCAGCTCGGCCTTCACCCCGCCCTGCATGCCGATGACGACGAGACGCCCGTTGGTCGCCAGCGCGTCGACGTTGCGCGGAAGGTACTTCGCGCCCATGTTGTCGAGGATCACATCCACGCCGCGCCCGTCGGTGGCCTCCTTGACCACCTCGACGAAATCTTCCGCGCGGTAGTCGATCGCCCGCTCGGCGCCGAGGGCCAGGCAGATGTTGTGCTTCGCGGCGCTGGCCGTCGTGAAGACCCGGGCGCCGTAGGCGGACGCGAGCTGGATCGCGGCCGTGCCGATGCCGCCCGCGCCACCGTGCACCAGGAACGAGTCGCCGGGTGCGAGGCGCCCGACCGCGAAGACGTTCGACCAGACCGTGCAGTAGACCTCGGGCAGGCTCGCGGCCTCGGCCAGCGTCACGCCCTCCGGGACCGGGAGCACCTGCCCCGCCGGCACCGCGACCTGCTCGGCGTACCCGCCGCCGGCCAGCAGCGCACAGACCTCGTCGCCGACGTTCCAGCCGTCGACGCCTGCGCCGACGGCGGCGATCCGGCCGGAGCACTCCAGGCCCGGGTACTGCGACGCACCGGGCGGCGGGTTGTAATTGCCCTGGCGTTGCAGCAGGTCAGCGCGGTTCACAGCGGATGCGACCACGTCGATCAGGACTTCGCCCTCGCCTGGTTCGAGGTCGGGGACCTCGGTCCAGCGCAGTACTTCGGGTCCGCCCGGCTCCGTGATCGTGATCGCATGCATGGCGTCAGCCTAGAGACAAAGGGCGGGGCCCCGCGCGGTCGCGCGAGGCCCCGGTTGTTGTAGGGGAAAAACGGTCACAAGCGATTACTGCTGACGGATCACCCTCCGAAAAAGGTTCCAGCCGGCCATCCGTACGGTTGCTACCGGACGGCCGCGGTGGAGCATCTGGTTGTGCGTGTTGGCCAGGGCCTGTACCTCGCGACGGTTCGTTCGCGTGACGCCGGGCCGTGCGCACTCTGGGCAGTGCAGCCGGTACATCGCGGTTCCTCTCATGCGACGGCCCGCCGAGACGAGCTGGCTGTTCCCCGGTGCTGTGCCGGGACCACCTGTTCCCATGGCTCAGACGGTAGGCACCTCTCACCACTCAGACCAGCCGACCCGCTGTGAGAAACATGTGGCCTATCGGTGGTTGTGGTGAGGCCTTGAGGCTCCGTCCGGATCCGGTGCCGAACTCGGGAACACCAGGACCAGGTACTCTGGTTACAGTCCAAGCCTCCTCGGAGCCCCAGAGCAGCTGATGGGTCCCGAGAACTTGGTAGATGTCCTATCGAGGTTTCGTCGTAAACCCGTGTCCCGGCGGTTCCAGCGTCCGGTGGTCAGTGGGTTCGACGTACCGATGAGTCCATCGGAGACCCCCGTTACCCCGACCGGGGTGGATGACCCCTGGCTGCTGTGTCGTCCATCCGGAAAGCCGTTCTGTGCCTTCGCTTGCTGTTTCTGAAATGCCCGACTTCGCGTCCGAGGACGCGATCCTTGAAAAGCTCGAAGCTGACGTCGCCGAGGCTCCTGCCGACGAGACGCCTGCCGCCGTACGGTTCGCTGAGCTCGGACTGCCGTCCGCGGTCGTGACCGCGCTCGAGCGGCAGGGCATGACCGACGCGTTCCCGATCCAGTCCGCCACGATCCCCGAGGTCCTGGCGGGTCGTGACGTCCTCGGCCGTGGCTCCACCGGCTCCGGCAAGACGCTGGCGTTCGGCCTTCCGCTGATCGCCAAGCTCGCCGGCGCCCGGGTCCGCCCCGGTCGTCCGCTCGGCCTGGTGCTCGTCCCCACCCGTGAGCTCGCGCTCCAGGTCACCGACGCGCTGGCCCCGCTGGGCCGCACCGTCGGTGTGCGGGTGCGCCCGATCGTGGGTGGTGCGGCGATGTCGCGTCAGCTCGAAGACCTGCGCCGTGGCGTGCACGTGCTCGTGGCGACCCCTGGCCGCCTGGAGGACCACATCCGGCGCGGTAGCGCGGTGCTCGACGACGTCGAGATCACCGCGATCGACGAGGCCGACCAGATGGCCGACATGGGCTTCCTGCCCGTCGTCCGCGGTCTGCTCGACCAGGTCCGGCCGGACGGGCAGCGCCTGCTGTTCTCCGCGACGCTGGACAACGACGTCGACACGATCGTCCGGGAGTACCTGAACGACCCGGTGACGCACTCGCTGGCGCCGTCCACGGCGTCGGTCGACACCATGGAGCACCACATGCTCCACGTGGTCCACGCCGACAAGGTGCGGGTGGCCGCCGAGCTGGTGAAGTCCACCGGCAGGACGATCATGTTCGTCAAGACCCAGGCCGGTGCCGACCGGCTCGCCGAGCAGCTCACCGAGCGTGGGATCTTCGCCGAGCCGCTGCACGGCGGCCGGACGCAGGGTCAGCGCAACCGGGTGCTGACGAACTTCAAGAACGGGCGTTCGCCGGTTCTGGTCGCCACGGACGTCGCCGCGCGTGGCGTCCACGTCGACGGGGTTGGGCTGGTCGTGCACTACGACCCGCCGACCGACCCGAAGTCGTACCTGCACCGGGCCGGGCGTACCGCTCGTGCCGGAGCGTCCGGTGTCGTCGCGACGCTGGTCGCGCCGTACAGCCGGCGGTCCGCGCACCGGCTGGCGAAGCTCGCCGGCATCAACCCGACGCGGTCGACGATCGCGCCGGAGGCGCCGCTGCCGAGCGTCCTGACCGACGCCCTGCCGCCGGCTCCGCCGCCGCCCACCGCCGAGGAGCTCGCGGCTGCCGAGTCGCGTCGTCGGCGTGACCGGGAGTTCGACCGGGACCGCGAGCGCGGCCGCGGAGGTTTTCGTAAGGGTCCGCGCAGCGGCTCCGGCGAGCGGCGCGAGGGTGGTTACCGGGGCGGCCCGCGCCGCTCGGACGGCCCCCGCTGGTCCGACCGCCCGGAGCGCGGCGAGCGCACCGACCGCGGCGACCGGCCGCAGCGCAGCGACCGCTACAGCGCCGACCGCCCCAACGGCGGCGACCGCGGCGGCTACGACCGCCCTAACGGCGGCGACCGGGGCGGCTACGACCGTTCCAACGGCGGCGACCGGGGCGGCTACGACCGTGGGCCTTCGCAGCGGTCCGGTGAGTACCGGGGCGAGCGTGGCGGTTCGGAGAACTACCGGGCGGGGCGTCCGCGCTGGACGCCCGAGCAGCGCTCGGCTCGTCACCGCGACGACCGCAATTCCCGCTAGAACGCGGGTCCGCGGCTAGCGCGGGCCTCGCACCTGCAACAACATTCACCGGCCGGATGCTCTCCCCGAGCATCCGGCCGGTCGTGTTGGGAGGCCGGTACGCGCTCCGGCAACAATGCGGCATGGCTTCTCAGCGCCGACTGGTGCGCACGGACCGGATGCTCGACCGGATCATCGCCGGTTCGCTCGCGCTCGGAGCGGTCGGCGGCCTCTTCGCCGCCTATCATTTCCTCGCCGAGATCGTGCAGCACCACGAGGCCTTGCGCGAGGGCCGGGACTCGGTCGAGAACCTCGATCCCGGCACCGCGCTGCCGACCGTCTACGTGCTCGGCGGGTTCGCCCTCGGGTTCGCGGTGCTGCTCGGCGTCGTCGCGGTGTTGATCCTGCGCGCGTCCCGGTTCGGCCTCCCGGCGCTGCGCGGTGGCGTCACCGTGCTGCTCCCGGCGGTGCTGCTGACGTACCTGGCGGCGTACATCCGCTACCAGCAATACCGCGACGCAATGCCGCCGGGCACCCAGGACGGGCGCTACCGGGTTGCGATCGTCGGTGAGGTCATCGGGGGAGGCGTCGGCGTCTTCGGGGTCCTGCTGGCGGTTCTGCTGCCGCTGGGCGCCGTCCTGGTGCGGTGGTTCCGGCCGGGAGCGGCGACCGACCCGGTACCAGCGCCCGGTTCGACCGCCGCTGCGCTCAACGTGGCCCGGATCCTGACGCTGGCGGGCACTGCCGTCGCGCTGCTCGTCCCGGTGGCGTGGGCGCGGCCACTCGGACGTCAGGCGGAGTTGCCGCCGGAGTGGTCGGTCATCGCGACGCTCAGCGGCTTCCTGGCGGTGCTCGCGCTCGTCGCCGCCGGGCTGTGCCTCCTGGCGCGGCCGGGACGCTTCCTGTTCCGCTGGTTGGCGCTGATCGGCACCGCGCTCGTGGCCGCGATCGAATGGACGGGAATCGTCTGGCAGACGTTCTACGCCGACGTCGCGTTCGGCACCGAACGGGTCGAGGGGGTCGCCGTCGCCTGGACGGCCGCGATCGTCTCCGGTCTGGTCAGCAGCGGCCTGCTGACGGCGGCCGTCGTCACGCTCGTGATCCCCCGCCCGCCGGAGGAGAACGTCGAGAGCGTCACCGTCACCCGCCGCAGCGAGGGCCCGCCGCCGAAGCGGGTCGGCGAGGCCACGCCCGAGCCGGCCTGGCAGGCCTTCCCGGAGAAGAAGCCCGAGAAGACGGCCGCGCCGCGGAAGGCTGCGCCGAAACGAAAGAAGAAGAAACGCTGAGCTACTCGTAGGGCTGGGGCGGCGCCGGCATCCCGTTGACGGTCGCCGCCTTGAGCAGCGGAACGGCCTTGAACGGGTCCTTGGCCGTGCTGCGTACCCACGTGCCGGTGACCTTCACCCACTCGTCCCGGACGGCCTGCCCCGGCGCGTCGACGATCTCCACCTGGTAGGGCCGGGCGTCCGCGGCGCAGCAGTTGACCTTCATCCGGGTGAGGTACCAGGTGCCGCCGGTGTGCGGGGTCACGAATCCGGTCAGCTCGACCGTGTGGCCGGTCAGCGTGCGCCCGTCGTCCCAGACGGCCCGCTGGGCGTAGTCGTGCACCTCGAGCGGCACCGGATTGGCGCTGGTCAGCGCCGAGTACTCCACGGACTTCGGCGGTTTGGGCACGGTGGCCGCGCCCCGCTCGGCCGCGAACGACCCGAGTGCGGGCGGCGGAACGAGCACGAGCACGAAGACCGGCACGATCCACAGCCAACCCACCCCGTGGCTGTCGCCGACGTGGTCGTGAGCGTGCTCCTCGACGTCCTGATCGACGTCGACATCGGCGGTTTCGGCCCCTGGGCCGTGCGTACGGACGCGAGCGTCGGCAGCACGTTCGCGGGAGCGCTCCAGCGAAGCCCGGCCGCGCCAGTCGCGCAGGAACCCCAGCACGCCGAACGCGATCAGCACCACACCGGTCGCCACCAGCGGGTACTTCAGCAGCTTCTGAACGTAGTTCAGGTACTCGCCGGAGATGACGAGCTTGAGCAGCACCGCCCCGAGCAGGATGAAAACGACCGCCTGCACCTCGCGCCTCATCAGACCACTCCGATCAGCAAGCCGGTGGCCACCGCGGCGCCCACGGCGACGACGAACGTGAGCGGGGCGAAGCGGGTCGCGAACGCCCGGCCGAACGTGCCGGTCTGCAGCGCGATCAACTTCAGGTCGACGACCGGCCCCACGACCATGAACGCGAGCTGCGCGGACACCGGGAAGCCGGTGAGGCTGGCCGCAACGAACGCGTCGGCCTCCGAGCAGATCGAGAGCACGACGGCGAGCGCCGCGAGGACCAGGATCGACAGGACCGGGATCCCGGCGACCGTGCTGATCCAGTCGGGCGGAATGACGACGTTCATCGTCGCCGCTGCGGCCGCACCGATCACCAGGAAGCCACCGGCCTCGAAGAAGTCGTGCGCCACCGCGAGGCGGAACCGTTCGAACGGCGGCGTGGAGTCGTCGGCAGCGGGCAGCCGGCGCGCGGCGAGCCGGGTCAGCCACTCCGGCCGGCCGAAGCGGGCCCAGATCCAGCCGACGATCACCGCGGTGCCCAGCGACGCGACGAAGCGACCGACCACCATGTCCGGCCGGCCGGGGAACGCGACAGCGGTGGACACCAGCACGATCGGGTTGATCGCCGGAGCCGAGAGCAGGAACGCGAGGGCGGCCGCCGGTACCACTCCGCGCTCCATCAGACGGCCGGCCACCGGTACGGACGCGCACTCGCAGCCGGGCAGCAGCGCACCGGCCGCGCCGGCCACCGGCACCGCGAAGACCGCCCGCCGCGGCAGGATCGTCGAGAAGAACCGGGCCGGGACGAACGCGGTGATCGCGCCGGAGAGCACGACGCCGAGCATCAGGAACGGCAGCGCCTGGACGACGATCGCGCAGAACACCGTGGTCCAGGTGGCGACGCCACCCTGGCCACCGATCAGCAGCGCGAGCACCTGCCGGCCGATCAGCACCGCCACGATCGCGGCGATCAGCAGCCCGATCGTGCCGCTGTGCGAATCCGGGGCGTCGGTCTTGGCCCGGGTCGAGATGGACGACGACATGAGCCGAAGCTATCCGAGCCCGGCGACAGTTTGCGATTCGTTGAGCGCTAAACAAAACAAGCGTATTGTCGGGGCATGCCGATCCAGCGTCTGAACCACGCCGTGCTCTACGTGCGCGACGTAGCCCGGAGCGTGGCGTTCTACCGCAAGGCGCTCGGGTTCGACGTCATCGAGGGCGGTGACGCGTTCCCCGGAGCGGCGTTCCTGCGGGCCGGTGGCTCGACGAACGACCACGACCTCGGTCTGTTCCAGATCGGCGCCCAGGCGGGTCCGTCGGGGGCCGGGCGCGCCACGGTGGGGCTGTACCACCTGGCCTGGGAGGTCGACACGCTCGCGGAGCTCCGGCGCATCGAGGCCACGCTGACCGAGATGGGCGCTCTGGTGGGGGCCAGCGACCACTCGACGACGAAGGCGCTCTACGCCAAGGACCCGGACGGCATCGAGTTCGAGGTGTCCTGGCTGGTGCCCGCCGCCCTGCTCACCGACGAGATCCGCGCCAAGCGCAACGAGATCAGCCGGCTGGACCTAGCCGCCGAGGTGGAGCGCTTCGGCGCCGACACCCGCGGTGGCGTGGGGGTCTCCGTCCCGGCTTGAGAGCCAGGGCAGCACCGCTGGCTCGTCGAGGGGGCGAGCCAGCGCGAATCCCTGGCCGTACGTGCACCCGATCCGTCGCAACTCGGTGAGCTGCGTCTCCCGCTCGATGCCTTCGGCGACGGTGCACAGGCTCAACGCGGTGCCCAGCCCGACGATCGACCGCGCGAACGCCAGGCCTTCCGGTGACGTGTCGACGTCGACCACGAACGACCTGTCGATCTTCACCGCGTTGACCGGCAGCTGGCGCAGGTAACGCAGCGACGAGAACCCGGTGCCGAAGTCGTCGACGGCGACCGAGACGCCCAGTTCGCGCAGCTCGAAGAGTGCGTCGACCGCGACGTCGTGGTCGCGGACGAGTTCGTTCTCGGTCACCTCGACCGTCAGCCGGGACGGGTCGTAACCGATCGCAGCCGCCATCCCGGCGATCTCGGCGGCGGCTCCCGGCAGCCGCAGATGGGACACCGCGAGGTTGACGGTCATGCCGAGCTCCCGCGCGCCCGGCCAGGCCGCGTCCCAGCGCTGCGCGGCACGCATCGCCTCACCGACCACCCAGCGTCCGATCGACGCGATCAGCCCGGTCTCCTCCGCGAGCGGGATGAACAGATCCGGCCCGAGCAGGCCCCGCGTCGGGTGGTTCCAGCGCGCCAGCGCCTCGAAGCGCACCGCCCGCAGCGTCGCGAGCTCGACGATCGGCTGGTAGACGAGGAACAGCTCGCCCTGTTCGACGGCCCGGCGCAGGTCGGCCTCCAGGTCGAGCCGCTCCATCAGCACCGCGTGCATCTCCGGGTGGAACACCTCGATGCACCCGCGTCCCCGGTGCTTCGCCCGATACATGGCGACGTCGGCGTCGCGGAGAACCTCGTCGGCGCTGGGCGGGGCGTCCGCGGCCCCGGCCACCGTCACGCCGATGCTCGCTCCCACCGAGCACTCGCGGCCGGCCGCCACGTACGGCGGTTCGACAGCGGCCAGCACCCGCTCGGCGACGGCGGTCACCTCGGACACGTCGGCCACGATCCGGTCGACGAGCACCACGAACTCGTCACCGCCGTACCGGGCGACGGTGTTGCCGGGACCGACGGCCTCGCGCAGGCGATCCGCGGTCTCGATCAGCAACTGGTCGCCGGCGTCGTGGCCGAGGCTGTCGTTCACCAGCTTGAACCGGTCGAGATCGACGAAGAGCAGGCCGCACGGTCCGCGGCCGAGCGCATGGCCGAGGCGGATCTTGAGCAGCGTCCGGTTGGGCAGGCCGGTCAGCGCGTCGTGGTGGGCCTGGTGCAGCGCCTGGACGCCTCTGGCGTCGGTGAGCGCCATGCTGACGTGGTCGGCGAAGCCCTGCAGCGTCTCGGAGTCGCGCTCGTCGTAGCGACGCTCCGGGTCGAACGAGGCGACCAGCAGGCACCCCACCCGGACGCCGTCCTCGCTGACCGGCGCGACCATGGCCGCCTGCACCGTCGTGCTGATCGCCACCTCGTCGGTGTAGTCGTCGATGCCCTGGCGGTTGACCATCAGGATCTCGCCGGTCCGGAGGACGTGCTGGAAACCCCGGTCGGTGACCGGCAGCCGCCCGGCCTTCACGGCGAACCAGTCCGGCATGCCGCTCTGCGAGGCCAGCATCATCCAGTCGGGATCGTCGGTGTCGAGCAGGCGGAGCGAGACCATGTCCCGCTCGAACAGCGCGTGGATGCCGGTGGTGATCGCGTCCAGGATCTCCTGCAGCGGCGACCGCATCGTGATGGCCCGCTGCACCCTGGCGAACTCCTCGAGCAGCCGTTGACGCTGCTGCATGGAGGCGAGCGTCTCGATCTGACGCAGCTGCAGGCCGAGGATCCGGCCCATGCCACGCAGCAGGCTGAGTTCCTCGGCGCCGAACGGCGCTCCGCTCCGGGCGACGAGCAGGTGGCCGGTCATGTCGGCGCCGAGCCCGACCGAGGCGCCCACGCAGGCCCCGAGCCCGGGGACGTCGATCGTGGGTCGACGCTGGGCCGCGGCGAGCACCAGCGTCGCGGACGGCGCTGCCCCGCGCGGGAACCCGACCTGGGCCTCCAGCCGGTCGCCGAGCACGACGGCGCCGACCTCGGCCTCCATCAGCTCCGCGGCCCACTCCGCAGCGACGAGGGCAGCCGCGGCGACGTCCGGCCGGGACGAGACGACGGCGAGGTACTCCGGCAGTTGCTGCGCGGCCCAGGCGTCCACGTCAGCTCAGCGCCATCCGCTTAGCCGCCACCCGACCTCCACCGAAATAGTCCTACTTCGGTCTCTATCGGCACCGGAGCGCAGTGATAAAGGCCCAGTGCCGAGTCGTCCGAGTGGCAGGCAGGGCGAAAGTGAGAGGATTGGGGGAAGGCCGGTTGTCGTCGTCCCCGGCGAGCTCCCGACCGGCTGGAACCTCAACGTCAGTGGAGGCGGGGATGGACGTGCTGGAAAAGGCGCGGGCTCGCCGTACGGCCGCCAGGGCTGCGGCCGAGCGAGCTGCCTTGGACTGGCAGGATGCCGTCGTCGAAAGCATTGATCAACTGGTGGATCAACTACGGCTGGCCGGTTCCGACCGGTTCGTGTGCTTCGAGGCCGCGGTACGTCCCGCGCTCGACGGCGAAGCCTGGGAAGAGCGCGAAGACCTCGTGAAGGCGGCGTTCGCATCCGATGCGGGTGTGCAGCGGTACACGCCGTCGGACGACGAGCGGTGGGCCATCGCTGTGGATCTGTGGGACGACCTCCGGTCGGCCCTGTCCCGGATCCACGGCACGGACGTGCCGGCCAGCCTGGTCGTCGACCTGGATTCGCGGGTCGCGGTGGGTTACGAGCCGCTGCACTGCCCCGACGTCGGCATCGAACCGGAGTTGATCCTGCACCTGGTGCGGGCCGATTCCGACGAGCCGTTCGCGTCGCTGCTGCTCGAACTGCCCGATCCGGATTCGGCGATCGACCGGGTGAACGACCTCCTCGACCGTTACGGCCTGGAGCCCCCGACCCGGCCGGAACACGAGCCCGGCGAATGCGACCTCGGCATGGGCGAGGACGACGACTAGTCAGCCAGGTCCGGCCGCTTCGCGGTGCTGGCGGCTCAGTACCGGAGGGGCGGCCGGACTGTGATGGTCGGCCAATAGGGCGAGATCGGGCCGCTTCGCGGTGATCGTGTCACCGGAGGAGCGGCCGGTCAGGCGGCGTCCTATCCAGGGCGCCAGGTGCGCGCGGGCCCACTGCAGGTCGGCCCGGCGCGCCGTGACCCAGCGGGCGGGCGTCGCCATCGGCAGCGACTCCATCCACTCCGCGTCGCACTCCACGTCGAGGGCGCTGAGCACGTGGTGCGCCACTCGACGGTGCCCGGCCGGGTTGAGATGCAGCCGGTCGATGCTCCACATCCGCCGGTCGCGGAACCCGTCGTCGGCGTTGAGATCGGCGAGGTGCGTGTCGTACTCCTTGGCCACCCGCCGCACGAGTTCGGTGCAGAGCGCGATCCGCGGCCCGAGGTACCGGCTGGCCGCCGGATAGTTGACCGTCACGTCCGGCGGAGTGAACAGCACCACTTCGGCGCCGCTGGAAACCAGGCGGTCGACGGCCCCTTCGAACACCTCGGCCATGCGCTCCGGGTCGAACCGGCGGCGCAGTGCGTCGTTGCCGCCGGCCGAGAACGTGACGAGGCACGGCTTCATCGCGGCGGCCAGGGGCACCTGCGCGTCGACGACTGCGGGCAGTAGCCGTCCGCGCACGGCGAGGTTGGCGTACCGGAAGTTGTCGGCCTCGGACGCCAGGCAACCGGCCACGAGGTCGGCCCAGCCGCGGTAGGTGCCGTCGCCGTAGGGGTCGTCCATGCCTTCGGTGAAGCTGTCACCGATCGCCACGTAGCTGGACCAAGGCCCGGGCACGATTACAACCTCCGCGATAGCCGACAATCGGCCTCGACTATGCCACCGCCCGCAACGAGGTGTCAGTCGGGTATCCGCAGACGACCTGCCAGTACCTCCGCGAGGTGATGAGCGTCTCGTTCGGTGCTCTGCCGGATCTGGGTGCGGCAGCTGAAGCCGTCGGCGAGCACGATCGTCTCCTCGCTCGCGGCCCGTACCGCGGGCAGCAGCACACGTTCTCCGGCCGCCTGGGCCATCTCGTAGTGTCCGGCCTCGAACCCGAAGTTGCCGGCCACGCCGCAGCAGCCGGAGTCGAGCACGGTCAGGTCCACTCCGGCCTGTGCGGCCAGCGCGCGGTCGGCCGTGTCGCCGAGCACCGCGTGCTGGTGGCAGTGGATCTGGGTGATCGCCGGCCGGTCGGTCTGCGGGGGTTCCCACTCCGGTGCGTCCCGTTCCAGCACGCCGGCCAGCGTGATCGACAGCTTCGCGAGCTTCTTCGCGCGCGGGTCGTCAGGAAGCAGTGCAGGAAGGTCGTGTTTGAAGTTGGCCAGGCAACTCGGTTCCAGGCCGACGATCGGGATGTCGGCGTCCAGGTGCGGCTCGAGCGCGTCGAGCGTCCGTTTTGCTACCGCACGGGCGACGTCGAGCTGACCGGTGGAGATCCACGTGAGACCGCAGCAGAGCTCGCCGTTCGGGACGCGGACGGTGAACCCGGCCGCGTTGAGCACCTCGACTGCTGCTTCGCCGATCTGCGGGTCGAAGTACTGGGTGAACGTGTCGGGCCAGAGAAGCACCGTCTTGGTGTGCTTTGCGGCTTTCGCTTTGCGACGGCGGAGGCGTTGCTTCAGCGTGCCGCCGGTCGCGAACTTCGGCACCTTGCGCTCCTGGGCGATGCCGGCGACCTTCTTCATGAGCTTCGCGGCCGGTTCGTACGCGGTGACCGCGTTCGCGATTCTGGGCGCCAGTGCCGCACCGCGGAGCGCGACCGGCAGCCAGCCCATCGCGTAGTGCACCATCGGCCTTATCCGGCCCCGGTACCGCTGGTACAGGAACTCCGACTTGTACGTGGCCATGTCGACGTTGACCGGGCAGTCGGAGAGACAGCCCTTGCAGGAGAAGCAGCCGTCGAGCGCCTCGGCGACCTCGTCGGACTGCCAGCCGTCGGTGATCACCTCACCGCGCAGCATCTCCAGCAGCAGCCGGGAGCGGCCGCGCGTGGAGTGTTTCTCGTCGCCGGTGGCCTGGTAGCTCGGGCACATCACACCGCCGGGGGTGTGGTCGTTCCGGCACTTCCCGACGCCCACGCAGCGGCGGACCGCGCGGTCGAACTCACCGTTGTCGTCGGCGTAGGCGAAGCCGTTCACCGGCAGCACCTTCGGTGTGTAGGCGATGCGGATCATCTCGTTGACCGCGGGCGGGTCGACGATCACGCCCGGGTTGAGGGCCGCTTCCGGGTCGAACGCGCGCTTGAACGCGCCCATCAGCGCGACGGCTTCCGGGCTGTAGACGTCGGCCAGCAGCGCCGAGCGGGCGATGCCGTCGCCGTGCTCGCCGGACGGGGATCCGCCGTGCTTGAGGATGAGCTGGGCGGCCCGGTGGAGGAAACCCTGGTACTTGTCGCGGCCGGGGGTCGACACCAGGTCGAAGTCGAGCCGGACGTGGACGCAGCCCTCGCCGAAGTGGCCGTAGGTGACGCCCTGGTAGCCGAACTCGTCGGTGAGCTCGCCGAAGTCGCGCAGGTAGTCGGCCAGCCGCGCGGGCGGCACCGCGGAGTCCTCCCAGCCGGGCCAGGCCTCGGAGCCGTCGGCCATGCGGGTGGCCAGGCCGGCGCCTTCTTCGCGGATGCGCCAGAACGAACGCATCTCGGCGGTGTCGGTGACCACGCGGGCCGCGCCCGGCACGCTCTTCGCCAGCTTCTCGGCGGCGGCCGCCGCCTCGGCCGGCGTCTCGCCGCCGACCTCGACCAGCAGCCACGCGTGCCCGGTGGGCAGCGGTGCCGGCTTGCGGCCACGCATGAGCAGCGCGTCGACCAGCGCCTGGTCGATGCCCTCCACGGTGAGCGGCTTGTGCGGGATGATCTCCGGCGCGGCCGCCGCGGCGGCGACCGAATCGGGGTAGCCGAGGACGACGAGCGCACGTTTCGCCGGGGCCTGGTTGAGGTGCAGCGTCGCGCCCAGGACGACCGCGCACGTGCCCTCGGTGCCGACCAGCGCGCGCGCCAGGTGACCGCCCTGCTCGGGCAGCAGGCGGTGCAGCGGGTAGCCGGAGATCTGGCGGCTGAACCGGCCGAACGTGGTGCGGATGAGCGCCAGGTTGTTGTCCACGAGGTTCTTCAGGTCGGCGTAGAGGCGGCCTTCCCGCGTGGGATTTTGAGCTAGCCGCTCCCATTCGTCACGCTTCGTGGCGCCGAGGTCAAGGCGCGTCCCGTCGGCCAGGACGACGTCCAGCGCGTCGGTGTTGTCCGACGTCGTGCCCCAGGCGATCGAGTGCGAGCCGCACGCGTCGTTGCCGAGCATGCCGCCGATCGTGCAGCGGCTGTGCGTCGACGGGTCGGGGCCGAAGTCGAGCCCGTCAGGGGCGATCCGACGACGCAGGACGTCGAGCACGAGTCCGGGTTCGACGACCGCCGTGCGGTTCGCGATGTCGACGTCGAGGATCCGGTTGAGGTACCGGGACGTGTCGAGCACGATCCCCGGGCCGATCGCGTTGCCGGCGATCGTCGTCCCGCCGCCGCGCATCGTGACCGGGACGCCGTCCTCGCGGCAGATCGCCAGCGTCGTCAATACGTCGTCGATCGTCCTGGGTTTGACGACGCCCGCGGGCACCCGCCGGTGGTTGGAAGCGTCGGCGGAGTACAGCGCACGGGCGCCCGCGTCGAATGCCACGTCGCCGGCGAGTTCGGTGCGCAACCGTCGCTCGAGCCGAGCAGCATCAACACCCTCGAAGATCATGGTCACGACCTCATCGTGCCAGCCCTGATTGGGCCGCTGCGTTGGGCTACGTCCGGTATCACCGCTACGGTGACGGGTGGTGCCTGAGGTGACCGAGCCGACGCGAGCACCGGGTGATGATCGCGATGATCGCCCGGTGCGGATGATCGGTGGCCGCTACCGGATCGAGGACGTCGTCGGTACCGGCGCGATGGGCACGGTCTGGCGCGGTTACGACACCCGTTTACATCGTCCGGTCGCGGTGAAAGAGGTCAACCTCTCCCTCACCGCGACCGAGGACGAGCGGTCCGTGCTGATCCAGCGGGCGATGGCCGAGGCCAGGCACGCTGCTCGCGTGACGCACCCGAACATCGTCGCGGTGCACGACGTCGTCGCCGAGCGTGGGATGCCGTGCCTGGTGATGCGGCTGGTCGAGGGCCGGTCGCTGGGGGAGACCGTGCGGTCGACCGGGCCGCTCAGCCCGGTGCAGGTCGCGCAGATCGGCATCGCACTCGTCGACGCGTTGGCCGCTGCGCACCGGGGCGGGGTCGTCCACCGGGACGTCAAACCCTCGAACGTGCTGCTCACCGACGACGGTGAGGTGTTGCTCACCGATTTCTCGATCGCGACCGACGCGATGCGGGGCACGCTCTCGGCCGGCAGCGGGGCGCTCGGTTCGCCCGGTTACATCGCGCCCGAGCGGCTGAACGGTCAACCCACTGGCCTCGAGGCCGACCTGTTCGGGCTCGGCGCGACGCTGTTCTGCGCGGTGGAGGGATTCGGGCCGTTCGATCGGCACGATCCGCTGGCGGCGCTGCTCGCGACCGCGACCACGCCGCATCCGACGCCGAAGCGGGCCGGTGCGTTGGCGCCGCTGCTCGACGCGCTGCTGGAGAAGGAAGCGGCCGCGCGGCCGGGGCTGGCGCAGGTGCGGGCGGCGCTCAGCGCGGTGGCGCGGGGTGAAGCTGCGCCGACCCTGGGTGGGTCGATTTCCCAGGACGATGCTCCGACGATGGTGACACCGACGGTGGCCGGGGTTACGGCGGCGGCCGCCACGGCGGCGGGGGCCACGGTGGCCGGCAGCCCGGCGGCCGGGTCGGTGGCGGCCGGTTCCGCGTCTGCCGACGCGGCGGTGGCGGCTCGATCGACGTCGGCCGAAGCGGGAAACGGAACCCCGCGCCCCGGGAAACCGATGCACGCGGCGCCGCACAGCGGACGCCGTCTCCGAGTGCTGATCGGTGCGATCGCGGCAGCGGTCTGTGCGGCGGTCGTCGTGACAGCGGTGGTGCTGACCAGCGGGGGAGACGACCCGAAGGACAGCCCGATCACGGCGGACCAGTCGTTGGCCGCTCCGCCGCCGGAAGCATTGGCCTCCGGGTCGGTCTCGCCGTCGGCATCGGCCTCCACGTCCGCCTCGCCGTCGACCTCCGCCTCCGCTTCGGCGACGCCCAGCGCTTCGGCGTCGGAATCACCGACGGAGAGCGAGTCCCCCGATCCGGTCGGGCAGGTGACTTCGGCGGAAATGTCCATCTCCCCGAAGAACTACTTCGGGTCGTGTGCGAACCCCGTGAACTTCACTGTCAACCTGTCGGTCACCGTGAACGACGGGCCCACCAATATTCGGTACACGATCTCGCAGGCGCCGGGGGACAGCGAGATCGCGGGAGGCGGGGGCACGGCGGCCGACGCGGACACTCCGGCCGAGTTCAGCGACCAGGTGGCGCTCGACTTCTCGCAGGGCAGCCGCACGTATGCGGTGCAGGTGACGGTGGACTCGCCGACCCGGTTCTCACCGGTTCCGGCGCAGATCAGCGTCCTCTGCGTCGGTTGAGCGATCCCGGTCGTCAGCAGTTCTTCAGGTCCGTGAACTAGGGTCTGCGTGCGGCGTGTCCGGTATCCGATCCGAGCGTCGGTTCGATGTGCACAGTGCGGCTACCGTCGTGCCGGACGACAGATGGCGGAGGAATGTCTGAGCAGAGGACAGTCGACGGCCGATACCGCCTGGACAAGGCTGTCGGGTCCGGCGGCATGGGCGTGGTCTGGCGTGCCTTCGATCTGCGTCTCGGTCGCGTCGTCGCGGTCAAGGAAGTCCGGTTCCCGTCGGCGATGTCGGACGAGGAACGCGATGCGCTGACCAAGCGCGCGATGCTCGAAGCCCAGAGCGCCGGACGGCTCGACCACCCCAACATCGTCCCGGTGCACGACGTCATCCTCGAGGGCGAGCAGCCGTTCATCATCATGCGGTTCGTCGAAGGTCGGTCGCTCGACCAGACGGTGTCCGCCGACGGGCCGTTGCCCGACCGGGTCGTCGCCCGCATCGGTGTCCAGATGCTCGACGCGCTGGGGGCTGCGCACGCGGCGGACGTCATCCACCGTGACGTGAAGCCCCACAACGTGCTGATCCAGACCGACGGCACCGCCCAGCTGACCGACTTCTCGATCGCGTCGGTGTTCGGCACCGAGACGCTGACGAAGACCGGCGCGCTGCTGGGGTCGCCGGGGTACATCGCGCCCGAGCGGCTGATGACCGGCGCCACGACGCCGGGCGGCGACCTGTTCGCGCTCGGTGCGACGCTGTTCTTCGCCGCCGAGGGAATCGGGCCTTTCGTCGCAAAAGAGACGATCGTCGGGTTGTTCGCGAGCGCGACGCAGCCGCATCCGCGGCCGAAGTCCGCCGGGCCGCGCCTCACGCAGGTGATCGACGGGTTACTGGAGAAGAACCCAGAGGAGCGGCTGGACCGGTCGCAGGCCCGGGCGTTGCTGACGAGCATCGCGGATGCGCCCGAGGAGTCGGAGACGCGGTCGGGGGAGTTCGTTCCGCCGCCGCCAGGGCGGGTCGACACCGATGACCGGTCGGGTCGTGCGGCGGTGCCGGGATTGCCGCAGGGGGATCTGCCGTCCGACAACAGCACCGCGGTGTTCGCGGTGCGGGAGCAGTTACGGCCGCTGTCGTGGCAGGCCGGGCAACAGCAGAGTGCGCCGGTCTCGGGTGGCCGGGTGTACGGCCGGCCTGTCTCCGGAGCGCCCGCGCCGGTCTCCGGGGTGCCGTCGTCCGGCGGAGCGGTTCATGGGCGGCCGGTTTCCGGGGCGCCGGTATTCGGGGTTCCGGTCACCGGGGCGCGGGAACTGGGCTGGGGGCCCGGGGCTAATTCCGGTGCTAATTCCGGTGCTGGTTCCGGGGCGACTTCGGGGCACGGGAACTCGGGGCACGGGAACTCGGAGTATGGGGGGCCGCCGACGTTCCGGCCGCCGAACGCGCCGACCTCACCCCCGGCGGGCCAGCGCTGGAAGCGCATCCTCGCCGTCGTCACGATCATCGTCCTCGGCCTGGGCGCCGGCATCATCGCCAACGTCGTCGCGACCCAGGACCGCAAGGAAAAAGCCAACACCGTCGGCGCCACGATCGACGACGGCCCGACGAGCGGTGGCGACACCACACCCACCACCCCGCCGAGCCCCGGTGCCGAGACCACCGAGGGCAAGGGCGCGGAGCCGGTGCCGAGCGGGACGCGCCCGCAGCCCTCGCCCAGTACGACCAGCCCGTCGGACCCCGGTGAAACGACATCGGAGCCGCCCCCGGCGGGGAAGGTGGTCAGCGTAGGGCTGGTCGTCCAGGCGCCGCCGGCCCAGGTCGACTGCACCGCTCCGCTCACCATCTCGATGACGGTGAGCATCGAGGCGAGTGGCCCGGCCACCATCGACTGGGCCGTGTCGCGCGGCGCCTGGACGAGCGGAGACACGTTCACAGCGGCCGAGAAGAACCTGACGTTCTCGGCCTCGCGCAAAGAGACCATCGCGAAGCCGACCGCCGGGACGTACTCCTACACGATGTCGTCCCAGACCCCGAACGTGAAGACCGCCGGTCCGGAGACCATCGAGATCACCTGCGCACCGGCCGATCCCGGTGGCCCGGGCAGCACGACGCCGGTTCCGGCGGCGCGCTAGGCGACAGTGGTCAGGTGGGCGTCGACGAGCGCCCGGATCTCGCGCTCAAGCACGTCCGGAGCCTCGATCGGCGTCATGTGCCCGACGCCGTCGACCTCGACCAACCGCGCCTGCGGGAGGTCCTCGGCAAGGCGCCGCCCGAGCTTGGGCGGGGTCAGGAGGTCCAGTTCGCCGGTGACGACCGTGGCCGGTACGTCCAGGTGCGGGACGGCGGTGCGCAGGTCGAGGTTGCCGAGCGTCGCGCCGAAGCCGCCGCGGACGGTGCGGGGCGTCTCGAGGATCACGTGGGCACAGAATGCGACCTGTTCCGTCGGCGCGTGCGGTGGGAGCGCGAGGTAGCGGATCAGCGGCATCGTCGCGGCGGTCGGGCGGCTGCCGAGCGGCAGGGTCGCCGAGATCAGCGCCCGGCCGAGCGGCGCGGTGAGCCGGCGTAACCCGTCCGGGCCCGGCTGCAGCAGCGAGCTGGTGACCAGATCGGTGACACCGGTGTTCGCCAGCACCGCGGCGGCCACCTTCTCGCGCAGCACCGCCCGGTGCTTCGCTGCCATCGCGACCAGGCTCATCGCGCCCATGCTGTGCCCGACGACGACGGCCTTCGTGCCGTCCGGCACCGCAGCGCGCAGCACCGCCGCGAGGTCGTCGGCCAGCGCGTCGGTGGTGAACTGGCCCTTGCCGGGGACGTCGCTGCCGCCGTGGCCACGCAGGTTGTACGCGACGACGTGCAGATCGCGGGAGAGCGCCCGGATCTGATTGGTGTAGAAGCCGATCGCCAGGGTCCAGCCGTGGGCGAGGACGACGGTCGGTGCGTCCGGCGGGCCGTATTCGGCGACGTGGATCGCCGTGCCGTCGGCCGAGCGGACGGTGCGTTCGATGCGCGGCGGCACCGGGGCCATGACGTCCAGCCGCGGATCGGCGAGCGCGCCCGCGTCCGCTTTTGCCTGGCGTCGGACGTAGAAAGCGGCACCTGCAGCTGCGGCCGCACCAAGGAGGATCGCCGTTCGCTTCGCTCGCATGGCGCGCATCCTACTCGTCAGTAAGTTTGCGCCGGGCCAAAACAGCAACTGGCCCCACCGGCATCGCCGGTGGGGCCAGTCCCTCCAGGGAAGGTCTCAGGCCGCCTGGGTGCGCGCCACCCAGCTGTAGACCGAGAAGAGCTCGATCGGCGTGGGGGCGTCGCCACTGGATGGTTCGACATAGAGGTAGTCGCCGGCGACGCGATATGTCACGTCATCGAAGGAAGCATCCGACCCATCGGAGTAGTAAACGGTGAGCTTCGAAGGGGACATCGTCGAACACCTCGCTCCCAGTACGGTGGCGATCTCTGCCGGTAACTGCGCCGGTGCTAGATCAATCACCGTTTACGGACGATCTTCAAACACGAATCTTCATCTCATCTCACGTTCGGGCGACCGTATCGGTTCAGATGTCCAGTGTGGAGCCCGCGCGGGGCGCGGGGGCAAGTTGGTGGAGCTGCCGTCAGCCCGGCGCCGGCTCATGAAAGACTTGCCGCTGGCCGCCGCGCGCGGCCGAGGAGGGCTCGCCTAGTGGCCGATGGCGGCAGTCTTGAAAACTGCTATGGGGCGGAAGTCTCATCGTGGGTTCGAATCCCACGCCCTCCGCGCTGGACAATGGGCGCATGGACGCGAGTGATCCGCACATTCACGTGACGGTCGACCTCGGCACCGAGACCGAGACGCGCAACCTGCTGTCGTCGACGTTCGGCTTGGTTGCCGACCGGCCGAGTGTGGTCAAGGCCGGATGCGGTCGGCGGGTGCCGTTCGCGATGACCGCGCAGCAACCCGAGCACGTCACCTGTCTTCCGTGTCGGGACTACGCGGCCGCGCGCCACCAACGGGTAGCCGAGCAGCTGCTGGAGTCGCGCACCCTCACGCTCGACCCGGGCGACCTCCGGCGGGCTGCCGACCACCACCGGGATCTCGCGCGCCGATACGCGTCCGACTAGTCGCGTCGATGTCCGGGTCGGGTACGACTAGACGCATGCGCTTCCAGAAATTCGGTCATGCGTGCGTGCTGGTAGAGGACGCGGACGCCCGGGTGCTCATCGACCCGGGCGCTTTCGCCCAGGGCTGGGAGGACCTCCGCGACCTCACCGCCGTGCTCGTCACCCATCAACACTTCGACCACCTCGACCTGGATCGGCTGCCCGCCCTGCTGGAGGCCAACCCGGATGCCGTCGTCCACACCGATCAGGGCAGCGCGGGTGTTCTCGCCGAGCAGGGCGTCCGGGCCGAGGGTGTCGCGGCCGGTGCCACGTTCACGCTGAACGGCCTGACGGTCGAGGCGATCGGCGTCGACCATGCTGTGATCCACCCCGACATCCCGGTGATCCCCAACGTCGGCTACCTGCTCGGTGGTCGTTTCTTCCACCCGGGCGACGCTCTCACCGTCCCCAAGCAGCCGGTGGAGATCCTCGGCGCTCCGACCGCCGCTCCCTGGCTGAAGCTCTGGGAGGCGATCGAGTACGTGCGGGCGGTCGCTCCCCGGGTCGCGATCCCGATCCACGAGAAGGTGGCCGCGTTCCCGCAGATGTACTACCAGAACATGACGAACCTGGCCCCCGAGCGCACCGCCGTCGAGATCATCGACGACGGCGAGGTACGGGAGTACTGATGGCCGACCCGCTGCGGGTTGCCCTGGTCGGTTACGGCACCGCCGGTGCCTACTTCCATGCGCCGCTGATCACGGCGGTCGACGGTCTCGTCCTGAGCGCCGTCGTGACGTCCCGCCGTGATCAGGTGCTGCGTGAGCATCCCAACGCCCGGGTGCTCGCCGACGCGAGCGAGGTGTGGTCGGGGCGCGACCTCTACGACCTGGTGGTCGTGGCCACCCCGAACAGCACGCACGCGCCGCTCGCGAAGGCAGCGATCGACGCGCGGCTGCCGGTCGTCGTCGACAAGCCGTTGGCGGGAACAGCAGCCGAGGCGAGGGAACTGGTCGATCGGGCCGCGAAGGCCCGGGTGCCGTTGACGGTCTACCAGAACCGTCGCTGGGACGGTGACTTCCGGACGATGCGCCGGCTGTTGACGTCCGGCGCGGTCGGGCACCCGCTCCGCCTGGAGAGCCGGTTCGACCGGTGGCGGCCGACCGTCGCCACCGACGCGTGGAAGGAGCGCGCCGCCAACGACGGCGGCATCCTGCTGGACCTCGGTGCGCACCTGGTCGACCAGGCGCTGGTCCTGTTCGGTCCGGTCCGGTCCGTCTACGCCGAGATCGACGTCCGGCGGCCCGGCGCGGCGGTGGAGGACGACGTGTTCCTGGCGTTGACCCACGCCTCGGGGGTGCACAGCCACCTCTGGGCGTCGGCGCTGGCCGGACAGCTCGCGCCGCGGTTCCGGCTGCTCGGCGACGCCGGCTCCTACGTGACCTGGGGCATGGATCCCCAGGAAGCGGCGCTGCGGTCGGGCCGGAAGCCCGGGTCGCCGAACTTCGGCGAACGGCCTGCTGACGAGTGGGGCAAGGCCGGCGCGGGGGACGCCGTGCGCCCGTACCGGACGCTGACCGGGGAGTGGACGCGCTTCTACGAAGGGGTGGTCACGGCCGTGACCACGGGGGCGCCGATGCCCGTCGACCCGCGCGACGCGGTGCGTGTCCTGACGGTCCTCGACGCCGCCCGGCGGAGCGCAGCCACGCGCGGAGTTGTGGACATCTGAGTTATCCACACAATCCACAGGCTGTGGACAACTTCATCCCCAGCTGTGGACAAGTCCTGTGCACAGCTGTGGACGGACGCCTGTGGATGCGTCCGTGACCATCCCTCAGTGGCAGGCTGGCGGGCTGGATGACACGTGGACACCGGTGCGCGTTGTTGTGGACACCACTCGTTAACCGGACGCCGTAATCCCCACACCGAGCACAAGTCCGTGCACAGCTGCGGTAGGGATGAGGGATGACGACGCCGCCGTTCGACCCGGCCGATCCGATCGGGATCGACGACCTCCTGACCGACGACGAGAAGGCGATCCGCGACGCGGTGCGCACCCGCTGCGAAGCGGTGATCGCACCGAACATCGCCGAGTGGTTCGAATCGGGGCGGCTCCCGGTGAGCGAGATCGCCAAGGAGTTCGGTGAGCTGGGCGTCCTCGGCATGCACCTGACCGGGTACGGCTGCGCCGGCCTGTCCGCCGTCGACTACGGCCTGGCCTGTCTGGAGCTCGAAGCGGCCGACTCCGGCCTGCGGTCGCTGGTGTCCGTGCAGGGCTCGCTCGCGATGTACGCGATCTGGCGCTTCGGCAGCGAGGAGCAGAAGGAGCGCTGGCTGCCGTCGATGGCGTCCGGCGACGCGATCGGCTGCTTCGGCCTCACGGAGCCCGACCACGGCTCCGACCCTGCCGGAATGCGGACGCGGGCTCGTCGCGACGGCACCGACTGGGTGCTCGACGGCCGCAAGATGTGGATCACGAACGGCTCGGTGTCCGACGTCGCAGTCGTCTGGGCCGGCACCGAGGACGGCATCCGCGGGTTCGTCGTCCCCACCAACACGCCTGGCTTCGAAGCGCCGGAGATCACCCGCAAGCTCTCGCTGCGCGCGTCCGTGACCAGCGAACTCGTGCTGAACGACGTCCGGGTGCCCGCCGACGCCGCGCTGGACGTCCGCGGTCTGAAGGGCCCGCTCTCGTGTCTGAACGAGGCCCGCTACGGCATCGTGTGGGGCTCGATGGGCGCCGGACGTTCGGCGTTCGAGACCGCGCTCGCCTATGCGACGGCGCGGGAGCAGTTCGGCAAGCCGATCGCGGCGTTCCAACTGACCCAGCAGAAGCTGGCGGACATGGCCGTCGAGCTCGCGAAGGGCCAGCTGCTCGCGCTGCACCTCGGCCGCCGCAAGGACGCCGGCTCGCTGCGTCCCGAGCAGGTGAGCGTCGGCAAGCTCAACAACGTCCGGGAGGCACTCGAGATCTGCCGGACCGCGCGCACGATCCTCGGCGCGAACGGCATCTCGCTGGAATATCCGGTCATTCGCCACGCGGCGAACCTGGAGTCGGTGCTCACGTACGAAGGCACCGTGGAGATGCACACGCTGGTGCTCGGACAGGCTCTGACCGGCCATTCTGCTTTCCGCGGCTAGCCCAGCGGGGCTAACACTCACACAGCCGCACCGTTCGCCGATGTCAGAAGTGTGTTGACGTGGTTCGGCCGTAGCTTCTGGCAGAAGCTTCCACGAGGACGCCCACCGGGTGATCCGAGCTGGTCGTCGCGGCACCGGGTGATCGTCCTGGTGCTGCTGGGCCACGTCTTCGTACTGCCGTTCTACGGGCTTTACCAGGGGCTCCACTTCTCCCGGTGCCTGCTCATGGTGGCGCCGCTGGCGATGCTCGTAGCGGTGGCGTGCGCTGACCAGCTGTCGCAGCGGGTGCGTGCGTCTGCGGCGACGCTCGGCATCGTCGCGTCATCGGCCGTCACCGTGTCGTTCTCCGATGGCGAGATCGAGGCGCATTTCCACTTCTTCGTGATGCTGTTCTTCATCACGCTCTACCAGGACTGGCTGACGTTCCTGCTGGCCATCGGGTTCGTGGCGTTCGAACACGCGATCGTCGGGGTGCTCGCGCCGGGAGACGTGTACGGCCACTCGCCCGCCGAGCACGCGCCGGTGAAGTACGCGCTGATCCACGCGGGCTACGTCACGGCCGCTGCGGTCGGCGCCATCCTCAACTGGCGGCTCACCGACCGCGCCGACGCGGCCACCCGTGAGGTCACCGAGCAACTGGAGTACGACAACAGCCACGACCTACTGACCGGAGCGCTCAACCGGCGCGAGTTCGAGACCCGGATCAGCGAGGTGCTCACCCGGATCGAGGAGCCGGACGCGACCGTCATGTGCGTCCTCGACCTGGACCGCTTCAAGATCGTCAACGACACGTGCGGGCACCCGGCGGGTGACCGCCTGCTGGTCGAGGTCTGCTGGGTGCTCAGCGAGGTGCTCGCGCCGGACGACACGCTGGCGCGGCTCGGCGGCGACGAGTTCGGCATGCTGATCCGCCGCGCGAGTGTCGAGGAAGCGGTCGGGATGGCCAAGGCCGCCTGCACCGCGCTGGCCGAGTACCGCTTCAAGACCGACGACCGGACGTTCTCGGCGAGCGCCAGCATCGGCGTCCTGCCGCTGTTCGGGCAGGTGCAGTACGTCGAGGAAGCGATGCAGCTGACCGACGCCGCCCTCTACACCGCGAAAGAGGCCGGCCGCGGTCGGGTGCACGTCCACCACCAGGGCGACGCCGAACTCAACCGTCGTCAGAGCGACTCGATCTGGGCCGGGGCGCTGCTGGACGCGCTGCACGAGGACCGGCTCGAGCTCGTCTACCAGCCGATCGTGCCGACCATCCCGGACGAGGAAGAGACGGGCCGGATCGGGGAGATCCTCGTCCGGCTCTGCGAGGCCGACGGATCGCTCATCTCGCCGGGGCTCTTCTTCCCGGCCGCGGAGCGCTACGACCTGCTGCCGGCGCTCGACCGGTCGGTCGTCGCGAAGGCGATGAAGACGCTCGCCGCGCACTACCTGCCCGGCAGGCCGACGAACGGGGACCTCTACACGATCAACCTCGCCGGGCCCTCGATCGGCGACGAGAAGTTCCGGACGTTCGTGCAGGCCCAACTTGCCGAACATCAACTCTCGCCGAACCTGATCTGCTTCGAGATCACCGAGACCGTCGCGATCACGAACCTCGAGGCGGCACGGCGGTTCATCACCGAGATGCGCGCCACCGGGATCCGATTCGCGCTCGACGACTTCGGCAGCGGACTCTCGTCGTTCGCGTATCTGAAAAACCTGCCGGTCGACTTCCTGAAGATCGACGGCAACTTCGTCAAGACGATCACCCACGACACGATCGACCGGACGATGGTCGCTGCGGTGAATCAAATCGGCCACGAGATGGGGCTGCGGACCGTGGCCGAGTTCGTCGAGGACGACGCCATTCTCGCGGTGCTGCGCGAAATCGGCGTGGATTACGGGCAGGGGTACGGCCTGGGCCGCCCGGGCCCCCTGAAGAGCTGGCTGGCCGAGCGTCGTCCGGCCGATGCCCCCGCTGTGGTGGCGTGAGTACCTCGGAATCGTTACAACAACTGAAGGTGGAATACTCCTCTGCACGCAACATCGCAGACGGGCGCTGGACGAAAGGGGTGTTCCGGGCATGGCCAGCCGAACGGAGAACGAGCAGGCAGGCGAGTACCGGATCAACGACCTCGCGCGCGAATCCGGTATCCCCGTTCGCAATATCCGCTTGTACCAGGAACGTCGGATTCTTCCGCCGCCGATACGGCGGGGCCGCGTCGGTTGGTACAGCGAGGCGCACCTCGCGCGGCTCCGGCTGATCGCCAGGCTGCTCGACCGCGGCTACTCCCTGGCACACATCGGTGAGCTGATCTCCGCGTGGGAGCGGGGCCGCGACTTGGCCGACGTACTCGGGCTGGAGGCGGCGCTCACCAGCCCCTGGAGCGAAGAGCCGCAGACCGTGATCTCGGCCGGCGACCTGCAGCGCATGTTCGGCAAGCAGGAGGAGCGCGGAACGCTCGACCGGGCGATCTCGTCGGGCATGCTGCGCCCGGACGGCACCCGGTTCCGGGTGGCCAGCCCGCAGCTGCTGGACATCGCCGTGCAGCTCGTCCAGGCAGGCTATCCGCTGTCGGTGGTGCTGAAGCTCGCCGAGGACAGCATGCACGACATCGAGCGGGTGGCCGAACGGTACGTGTCGCTGGTCAAGGCCACGATCACGCCGAGCCTCTCACCGGGTGACACGCACGGAACCGACGAGCCGGCCGAGATCGACGACCCGGCCGCCGCGGCGGCGCTGGTGCAGAGCCTGCGCCCGCTCGCGCGCAAGAGCGTCGACGCGATGCTCGCGATGGCGATGGAGAACGCGGTCAACCAGGTACTGGGTGACGCGGTGAGCTCGCTCGCCAAAGAGTCCCGGGAGCCTTAACGCCGACCCTGTCGCTCGGGTACGAGCGACAGAGCCGGCCACCTTGGGAAGAGGGCGCGATCCTGCCTACCGGGTAGCGACAGGATCGCGCCACCACGAGAGTGGCTCACGGAATGCCCTCGGCCGATACATCGAGGCATGGCCCCCATTCAGCGGATTCAGAAGACCCGGGCCGAACGGTGCGGTGCGGAGGTCAGTGCGCTGCCCTCGTGCGGATCGGGCAGCGTGAACCACGCGACGGTGCCTCCGGACGGGCTGGCGTCCAAACCGATCTGACCACCGTGGGCGGTGATGATCCGGCGCGCGGTGGCCAGGCCGATGCCGGCACCCTCGGCGCTCGAGTCGTGCGGGTCGTGCACGCGGGTCAACGGGCTGAACGCCTCCTCGCGGCGGTCGCGGGGCACGCCGATGCCGTTGTCGACGACCTCGATCCGCCAGGCGTGGTCCTGCCGTGCGCTGTGCACGGCGATCAGCGGCGACCGCTCCGGATGTCGGTACTTGGCCGCGTTCGAGATCAGGTTCTGCAGGACGGCCCGGATCTGTGTCGCATCCACCCGCACGGTCGGCAACATTCCGACGTCGAGTCGGGCGCCGACGGCGGACAGCGCCGGTGCGAGGTCGTGCCGTACCTCTTCCACGAGGTTGCGCAGCGCGACCGGCTCCCGGCGCAGTTCCCCGCCGAGCTTCGCGAAGCCGAGCAGATCGGTGATCAGGTCGCTCATCCGATGCGTCGAGGACAGCGCCCTGGCGACGTACTCCGAGGACGGGGTGTCGTGCGGGACGTTGTACTGCAGCTCCTCCAGGAACCCGTTGATCGCGGTCAGCGGGTTGCGTAGGTCGTGGCTGACCTGGCCGGCGAACGCGTGCAGCGCTTCGTTGGAGCGGGTCAGCTCGGCGCGCACCTCGGCGAGCTCGGCGACGGCGTCCACGAGCTTCGTCGTCCGGCGCCGTAGCTCGAGCGCGTCGTCGACCTGGCGGGCTAGTAGACCGAGCCCGCGGATCCGCCGGTCGTCGAGGGTGCGCGCCTCCTCGTCGAAGACGCAGAGCGTGCCGAGCACGTGGCCCTGCGAGTTGCGCAGGTGGGTGGCCGCGTAGAAGCGGAAGTTGGCCCGCTCGCCGGTGACGAACGGACTGTCGGCGAAGCGTGGGTCGACGCGGGTGTCGTTGACGATGATCTGGCCGGGCTCGTCGAGGATCTTGTTGCACATCGAGTCGACGCGGTCGCAGACTCCCGGATCGCGTCCGTACCCGGCGACCGAGTGCTGGATGGTCTCGCCCATGAGGTTGACCAGGGCGGTGGGCGTACCGGAGATGTCGGCGGCCAGTTCGGCGAGGGCCGTCAGGTCGGGGGCGGGGGGATGACCGACCACGTCGTACGGCGCGATCAGCGCATCGCGGTCGATTCGGCTCACCAACCTACCGCCCCTCGATGCAAAAATGCCCCTAACCGCCACTATAGGTGGTTAGGGGCATTTCGCACTTCTTTACCGAGGAGCGGCTCCGTTGACCCGCTGGAGCTTCGCCAGGCGGTTCTCCAGGTTGAGGATCACGGCCGGACGCGCGGCGTGCGCGCGCTCGTAGGCCAGCAGCGTCAGGATGTCCTGGTCGGAGAGCGACCGGGTGCGCTGGCGGATCGCCGCGATCGTCAGCCCGTCCCAGTTCTGCACCGGCAGGTCGCCGGGCGCGGACGTGATCTTCGCCGAGTCCGGGTTCACCTCGGCCAGCAGCGCTGCCGCCTCGGCATGCGCGGCGGCGGGCGTCGGTGCGCCGGCCGGTGACGGCACGGTGGCCACGTGGGTCGGCTTCGGCGGCGTCGCCGGGGTCGGGGTTGCCGGTTGTGTCGGCGGGCGGCGTCCGGGCAGGAAAGACCACAGCGTCTCTGCGGCGGCCGGACTGATCTTGGCCAGGGTGTGGACGGCCGGGCGGCCGGCGCTGCTCACCAGTCGGAAGACCGGTCCGGCAGTACGCCCGACCACCCATCCGGCAAAGCGGAACGACTGGGTGAGCAACTTCTCCGCCGGGTCCGCCACACGGCGGACGACGTCGGTCAGCACGGGATCTCCTCCGAAATGTCGGCGGGAACGCCAGGTGGCATTACCCGCGCCTGATGGGGGCAAACTCCATGGTGACGCCATGCCGTGGCAGGGTTTCCCCCGGATCGATCGACGAGGAGGAAATCATGTCGCTTGACCGACCCCAGGCGCCGGACCCCTACGAGCTGCTCCCGCAGGTTCCGTCGTTCACGGTGACGAGTTCCGACGTCACGGCCGACGCCCAGCTCGGCCTGGCCCAGGTCGCCAAGGACGCCGGTGGTCAGGACGTCTCGCCGCAGCTGTCCTGGTCGGGCTTTCCCGCCGGGACGAAGAGCTTCGTCGTGACGGCGTTCGACCCGGATGCTCCGACGCCGTCGGGCTTCTGGCACTGGCTCGCGGTGAACCTGCCGGTGTCGACGACCGAGTTGCCGACCGGTGCTGGTGCCGGCGACGACAGCCTGCCCGGTGGTGCGTTCCACGTCCGTAACGACTACGGGACCCGCGAATACGGTGGTGCCGCACCGCCCCCCGGAGATCAGGTGCACCGGTACTACTTCGTCGTCCACGCGGTCGACGTCGAGGCGTTGGACGTCACGCCGGACGTCACGCCGGCGGTCGTGTCGTTCAATTTGGCGTTCCACACCCTGGCGCGCGCGTTGATCGTCCCGACGTACCAGCACTGAGTTCTGTCGGGGGCCGGGCGCATCGCGTCCGGCCCCCTCAATGTGTTTGCATTCGGATGGGCTTAGGATCGTCCAGAGAGGACTGTTCTGACACGAACGGCCCTCCGCGCCGATCACGGTGCGACTCCTGGGTGCAGCCGGAGCCCCGGGCCATACCATGATCGGCTCCTGGGTGTGACGCATGTGCAATATTGAGGTTCGGTGCGTCCACTCTGGTTGTTTCCCGACGTCTTCCCCGACGAGGAGCAATGGTCCCTGAACAGCGCCGCCAGCAGATCGTGACCGCACTGGGAACGCGGGGCATGGTGCGGGCGGACGACCTGGCCAATCAACTCGGCGTTTCGTTAGAAACCATCCGGCGTGATTTGAACGAGTTGGAACGCCGGGGTGAGCTCACCCGGGTTTACGGTGGCGCCACCCGGGCGCCGAAACGGTCGGAGAGTTGGGACCGCCGGGCCGGCTCCCACGTTCCGGCGAAACGAGCGATCGCCCGCTACGCCGTTCGCCTGCTGCAGCCGCAGCGGACGGTCTTCTTCGACGCGGGCACGACGATCTACGAGGCCGCCAAGGCGCTTCCCGGCGACTGGGTGGGCTCGATCCTGACCGGGAACGGTCACGTCGAACAGCACCTGTCCGACCACCCCGGTGTCCGGGTGCAGTTGCTACCCGGCGACATGCGGGACGAGGAACTGTCGGTCTCCGGGCCGGCGGCCGAGCGGGTCTTCGACAAGAAGTCCGTGGACGTCGCGTTCGTCGGTGCGGACGGGATCCACCCGCAGGCCGGGTTGACCGGTTGCCACGAGGGTGAGGCGGCGGTTCGGCGGCTCGCGATCTCGAAGAGCTTCGAACGGTACGTGCTGGCCGACTCGTCGAAGCTCGGGCGCGTTTCGCAGTTCCGGGTCACCGACCTGGCGTCGATCACCGCGGTGATCACCGACTCGGACGTGACGAAGGACGTGCTCGACGCCCTGGTCGCCCGGGGGCTGCGGGTGCACGTGGCGCCGCCGGTCTCGGTCGAACAGCTGGCCTGAGGTGTATTGACCCATTTGGGTATGCTTATGCATATCTAGGTGGGGGTGACGTGACAGGCCGGCATCGATCCGCGGGAACCGCGACTCGGGCCGGTGTGCGGCGTCCGGTCGGGGTCGCCTCGGCCGGTCTGGCGCTCGGTCTGGTGATCCCTTCCGGCGCGCTCGCGGTCCCGTCGGCTACGCCCGACGCGCCCGCGGTTCTGCACCTCGTCCAGCTCGTCGACGCGCCGATCGCCGCCTATCCCGGCGGGCGGTCGGTGCCGGACGGCGACGTGCTCGCGGGCACGCGTCCGCGGCGTGGGCAGCGGCTCGGGCTCGACTCCTCGGCGGTGCGCCGGTACCTCGCCTACCTCGATCTGCAGCGGCGGGCGGTGCTGCGGCAGTTGCCCGGGGTCCGGGCGGTGTACGCGTACCGGTGGACGTTCAACGGCTTTGCGGCCGAGTTGACGCCGGATCAGGTCGCCGCCGCGCGGCGGCTGCCGGGGGTTCGGGCTGTCACCCGGGACGCGGTGCACACGGTGGACGGCGTGGAGCCGGCCGGGACCTCCGAGTTCTTGGGCCTGCCGGGGCCGACCGGGGCGTGGGAGCGGCTCGGTGGTCCCGCGCGGGCGGGGGCCGGGACCGTGATCGGGGTCGTGGACTCCGGGATCTGGGCTGCGCATCCGAGTTTCGGGGGGAGGCGGGCTGCGGCTCCTCGGTACCGGGGTACGTGTGATGCCGGGCGGATCGTGAAGGACTTCCAGTGCCGGGGGGCGCTGGTGGGGGCGCGCTGGTACCTCAAGGGGGTCGCCGCGGACGCGGCTGAGCCGCGGTCGCCCGCCGACTACGACGGCCACGGCACCCACGCCGCCGCCGTCGCGGCCGGCGCCGCCGACGTCTCCGCCACCGTCAGTCCGGCGGGCGCCGCCGGAGCGGCCCGGTCCGGAGCGGCCCGGTCCGGAGCGGCCCGGTCCGGAGCGGCGGAGGCCGGCCCGGCGGAGGCCGGGAAAGCGCCGCCCGGTGCAGCTCGGCCCGGGTCGGCGCAGGCCCGGGAGGCTCTCGGAGCCGTCTCCGGGGTTGCGCCTGCTGCTCGGGTGGCTGCCTACAAGGCGTGCTGGCGGGTGGAGGGCCGGGCTTCGTGTGCGGAGTCGGACACCGTCGCCGCGATCGATCAGGCGGTCGCCGACGGCGTCGATGTGCTGAACGTTGCGATCGAAGGCGCGTCCGGCGGGTCACCGGCCGACGACCCGCTCGCGTCGGCGCTGTACCGGGCCGCCCAGGCCGGCGTGTTCGTCGCCGCGTCCGCAGGCAACGACGGACCCGCTCCCCGCACCGCGCACGGCAAGCCCTGGTTGACGAGCGTCGCAGCCGGTACGCACGACCGGAGCCCCGCCGCTGTCGTCCGGCTCGGCGACGGAACGCGACTGAGTGGCGCGGGGCTCGGCGCCGGGGTTCCGGCTCGACCGTTGGTAGACGGCGCCGAGTGCCGGGCTCTCGACCCCGAGAAGGTGCGCGGCCGGATCGTGCTCTGCCTCCGCGGCGGCAACGGCCGGACCGAGAAGAGCGCCGAGGTCCAGCGCGCGGGTGGCGTCGGCATGGTCCTCGCGAACGACGACGCCGACGAGCTCACCGCGGACCGGCACGCGATTCCCACAGTGAACGTCGACCAGCAGGCGTACCCGAAGCTGCGCCGCTACCTGGCCGGGGCGCGCCCCAGCGCCGCACTGGAGCCCGCCCACATGCGCCGGACCGGCGAAACCCGCCCCGAGGTAGCGGAGTTCTCCTCCCGCGGCCCGGACGGCGACGCACTCGCCCCCGACCTCATGGCCCCCGGCGAAGACGTCGTCGCCGCGGTCTCCCCGGCCCGCGACGGCGCGACGTTCGGCCTGCGCTCCGGCACCTCGGTGGCCACCGCCCAGGTCGCCGGCGCCGCCGCTCTGCTGCGCGGACTGCACCCGCGCTGGTCCCCGGCCGCCGTGAAGTCGGCGCTACTCACCAGCGCGACCGGCGGCGACGACCAGATCAGCACGTCCGGCGGCGAGACCGCAGGTCCGGCCGAGTACGGCGCCGGAGCGCTGTCGGTCCGGCGCGCGCTCACCCCCGGCCTGGTCTTCGACTCCTCGGCCGCGGCGACCGCGCCGTACAGCGCGCAGAACACCCCGTCGATCGTTCTCGGTTCGCTGGCCGGCGTCCGGGCCGTGCGCCGAACCGTGACGAACGTCGGCACCACCACCGCCCGGTACACCGCCCGGGTCGACGAACCTCCCGGCGTGGACGTCGCCGTCTCTCCGACGGAGCTCACGCTCGACCCCGGCGAGACGGCCTCGTTCACGGTGACCGTGCACCGCGTCTCCGCCCCCTACGACCAGCTCGCCGCGGGCTCCATCACGTGGTCCGACGGCACGCACACCGTCCGGGTGCCGGTTGCCGTGACGCCGGTCGTCGTCGCCGCTCCGCAGGCGGTCGAGCTCGGCAGCTCGCTCACCGTCGTCCCGGGCTTCACCGGACGGTTGAGCGCGCGTATCGCCGGCCCGGTACCAGCGATCGGGCACACCACGCGGCTGCGCGTCACCGGGAAGCGGACCCGGTTCACGTCCGCCGCGCCGAAGGCTTCGGACCGGGTCGCGCGCTTCACGGTCACGGTGCCGCGCGACACGACGCTGGCGCGGTTCGCGACCGACGCGCTCGACTATCCGGTCGGCACCGACGTTGACGTCTTCGTCTACCGCGACGGCAAGCGCGTCGGCCGGAGCGGTGGCCCGGCCGCCGACGAGCGGATTGATGTGTCGACACCGCAAGCCGGTCGGTACGACGTGTACGTCCAACTGGTCGGCGCTCCGGGCACCGGGCCGCTGCCCGTTCGCCTGGACTCCTACGTGATCGCCGAGGGTGAGCCGTCCGCCGAGCGGTCGGTGAACGCGGGGACACCGTTGCGCCTGTCGGGCCTGCCGACCGAGGGTCCCGGACGCTGGCTCGGGCAGATCCGCTGGTCCGACGGCGGAACCGGCGAGGCGACGACGCTGGTGAGCGCCGTCGACCGCCTCTTCAGCGACGACCCCGCAGCTGACTGATCGCCGCACACAGCTCGGTGCGTGCGGCCAACTCCGCGCTCACCGGCTCGAGCACCGCCTCCGTGGCCACCTGCTCCACCCGCGCACGGATCCTCCGGCGCGCCTTGGATGCCTGCCGCCGCGCCCCGAGCGCGCCCAGGCGCGCACTCAGGAACCCGAGTACCAACCCGACCAGCACGCCGCTCAGCAGCATTCCCGTCGGCACGGGGATCCGCCACTCCCATACGTCGACGTCCGGGAGCGGCGGTTCGGGCAGCCGGAACCAGTCGAGCACGAACAGGCCGAGGAGCCAGACCGCACCGAGCACGGCCATCAGCGCGAGCACGTTCTGCAGTATCCGGACCGCGCTCCACCAGCGCGGACGTCGAGCGAGGCCGAGGTCGGCGCCGGCCACCGCGCGGTCGAGCAGGTCGGGAAGCTGTTCGCGATGGCCGGTGGCCGCCCGGGTGAGGACGGTCGGCCAGGGCTGGGGGAGCCCGGCCGTGGTCCGGTCGACGAGGTTGCGCAGTGCGGTGTCGACGCGGGCCCGCTGCACCGCGGAGGGGCCCGGGAGCGCGGTGCGGACCAGTTCGTCCTCGGCCTGGCTGGGGGACAGGCGCGCGCCGGGAAGTCCGAGGCGGGTCGCCGCGCTCGGCCGGATCCGGGCCAGCCAGCGTGTCATCGGCCAGCCGGTCGCGGCCCGGGTGCGACTGCGATGCGTGCGCGCGATAGCCAGCGCCACCGCGTCGGCCCCGGAGGCCTCGGTCAGTGCGCCGACCACGCTCGCCCGATCGGACCGCTCGACCTCGGGTGTCTTCGCGGGGCCGCAGTTGGGCCCCAGCTCGTCCGCGAGTGCCCGCAGGTCCGCGTTCAGGCGACGCACCGACGCCTCGTGCGCGGCCACCGCCTCGTTCAGGCGGCCCCGCAGCGCCGGGAGTCCCTCGGACGTCCGTGCGGAGACCGGCAGCACCGGAACGCCCCCGAGTCCCTCGCGCTCGAGCAGGCCACGCAGATCGGTGACGACGTCCGCGCGGCGCGGGGTGGGCACCCGGTCGATCTGGTTGAACGCGACGACGGTGACGTCGGCGTGCGTCTTCAGCGGCCGCAGGTAGTTGTCGTGCAGCGCGGAGTCGGCGTACTTCTGCGGGTCGACGACCCAGATCAGCAGGTCGACGAGCTCGACGAGCCGGTCCACCTCGAGCCGGTGGTCCACCTTCACCGAGTCGACGTCCGGCAGATCGAGCAGAACCAAACCGGACAGCTCGTCCGCACCTTCCTCACCCAGGTGGTGCCGACGCTTCACACCCAGCCAGTCCAGCAGCGACTCCGCGCCGTCCGGGTTCCACACCGCGGCCTGGGCCGTCGAGGTGACCGGCCGGCGCATGCCGGTGGTGGCCAGTTCGGTGCCGACGAGCGCGTTGAACAGCGAGGACTTGCCGCTTCCCGTGGTGCCCGCGAGCGCGACGACGGTGTGCTCCGCGCCGAGGCGCAACCGTTCGGCGGCCTTCCCGGAGAGCGTCCGCGCGGTCGCCAAGGCCGTCGGGTCCAGTCGGTCGGTGCCGAGCTCCACGACCTTGTCGAGCGCCTGCAGGCGTCGGCTCAGGCCCGACTCGTCGCTGGTCCGTGCGAGGAGAGTCATCGCACCAGCCCCGGCTGCCGCAGGTAGGAACGCAGTGCCGACTCGAACTCGGTCAGCGCGGCGCGCAGCGCGGTCACCTGCTCGGCCGTCGGCGCTTTGGCGTCCACCAACGTCTCGAACCGGTGGAGTTCGTCCTCCATCAGCGACTCGACAGTGGTGAACAGGTCGTCGCGGGCGCGGTCCGCGAGCGTCCGTACGGCGGCGTCGCCGAAGATCGCTTCCAGCACCTTCTGACTGACCGCGGACGTCCCACCCGCGACCACGACTTCGAGCCCGGACAGGCCGGCGGTCTGCGCGAACACCGCGAGCATCAGCACCAGACCAGCGCCGTTGACGCCGAACGAGGTGAGCCGTGCCACGCTGCGCCGGTGCCCGCCTTCCTCGCGGACGAGCTCCAGCACCCGTCCCTGCCAGGCCCGGATGTCCTCCTCGAGGCGCGGTCCGAACGCCGCCGACGAGCGGTGCAGGTCGTCGCGCACCAGGGCCCGCCCGGCCGGTCGGGAGCGCCACAGCTCGGTGGTCTGCTCCGCGGCCTGGTCGGCCGCGGCCCGCACCAGTGCGTGCAGGTTGCCCTCGACGGCGTGCCCCACCGCCTCCGCAGCCGGTGCCCGTCCGGTGAAGAACGACGTGATCCGGTCACGCAGTTGACCGATCCGCGCTTCGAGGTTCCGCGTGAACTGGCCGGTTCCGACGAATTCCTGCCAGCGGGCCAGTACCTCACCGCGCAGCACCGTGCCGCTGCGGACACCGTCGTCCACCGTAGTGACCGCTGTGCGGTACCGCTCGAGCGCTTCGCCGCGCAGCGAGGCGGCAGCGCTCAGCTGGTCGTCGAGGTGGCCGGCCAGGCCGGTGACACGGTCGTGCAGGCTGGTGAGCGCCCCGGTGAGCGTGGTGCGGATCACCGCGTCACGCGCGTCGGCGTCCGCGGCCAAGCTGTCGAGCCAGGTGCGCAGCGGTGCGATCTGCGCGTCCGGGATCCGCTCGTCGGTGAGGTCGACCTCCGGGATCGCGAACAGCGCGGCCTCGCCCAGGTGCTCCTCGACGAGCATCGAGCGAAGGTGGTCACTGATCTCGCCGACGCCCTCCGGTGGGATGCGGTTGAGCACGACCGCGAGTGCGGTGGTGCGCTGGGCCGCGGTGTGGAGCAGGTCCCAGGGCACGGCGTCGGCGTACCGGGCCGCCGTCGTGACGAAGATCCACAGGTCCGCGGCGGCCAGCAGCTGCCCCGCGAGGTCGCGGTTCTCCGCGACCACCGAGTCGATGTCCGGCGGGTCGAGCAAGGCGAGCCCACGAGGCACGACGTCGTGAGCTACCAGCCGGAGACTGTGGGTTTCGTCGGAGGAAGGTCCTGTCGTTCGGGAGAGGCCGGGCAGGATGCGGTCGGTCTCGAACCAGCCGACGTCGTCCGGGTGGCACACCAGCACGGGGGAACGGGTCGTCGGGCGGAGCCAGCCCGCCTTCGTCACCTCCGCTCCGACGAGCGTGTTGACCAGCGTCGACTTCCCGGCACCGGTGGACCCTCCGATCGCCACCAGCATCGGAGCATCAAGTTGTCGCAACCTCGGCAGCAGGTAGTCGTCGACCTGGCCGACGAGCTCCGACTGCGAGCGGCGCGCGCTCTCTGCGTCGGAAGTCGCCAGATCGAGGCGCACCGTAGCCACCGAAGCGCGCAGCGCGTCGAGCGCTTCGGCGAGCCGCGGACCGTCCATGCCCGAGGTAGTGACCGCTCTGCGGTCGACTCAACCACTCAGGGCTACCCTGGTAATCGCGGACGCCACGTCCGTCGGGGAGCTCGGGCAGCCGGGCTGAGAGGGTGACCAGCGCGTCGCCGACCCGTCGAACCTGCTCTGGGTAATGCCAGCGGAGGGAGAACCGGCGGATCGCCGGATTACGCCCGAAGGCTCATTCCCGGTGCTCGACTCCGGAGGTAACCGGATGCGCGCCCCACGTTTACTGGCCGCTGCTTTGTTGCTCGCCGCGGCTGCGGCCTGCTCCTCGTCGGATTCAGGCAGTGAAAGTGCCGATTCCACGACGGTCACGCTTGTCACGCACGAGTCGTTCGCGGTCAGCGACGCGGTTCTGGCCTCGTTCCAGAAGCAGAGCGGCCTGACGGTGAAGATACTGCGCAGCGGTGACGCCGGCGCGGTCGTCAACAAAGCCGTGCTCAGCAAGGGCAATCCGCAGGGCGACGTGCTGTTCGGCGTCGACAACACGTTCCTGTCGCGGGCCGTTGGCGCGGGAGTGTTCGCGCCGTACGAGCCGACCGGCGTCGGCAACGTGCCCACCGCACTGCAGCAGGGCACGGACGGCAAAGCCACCGCCGTCGACTACGGCGACGTCTGCGTCAACTACGACAAGGCCTGGTTCACGAAGAAGGGCATCACGCCGCCGGCGTCGTACGCCGACCTGATCAAGCCCCAGTACAAGAACCTGCTGGTCGTGGAGAACCCGGCGACGTCCTCGCCCGGCCTCGCGTTCGTCCTCGGCAGCATCGCGGTCGAGGGTGACGGCGGCTGGAAGCCCTACTGGGAGAAGCTGAAGGCCAACGGCGCTCTGGTCGTCGACGGCTGGGAGGAGGCCTACCAGCAGCGCTTCACGGTCGGCTCGCAGGGCAAGGGCGACCGGCCGCTGGTCGTCTCGTACGCGTCCAGCCCGCCGGCCGAGGTCGTCTACGCGGAGAAGAAGCCGAAGGACGCACCGTCCGGTGTGGTCACCGACACGTGCTTCCGGCAGGTCGAGTACGCGGGCCTGCTCGACGGCGCCGCGAACCCGACCGGTGGCAAGAAGCTGCTCGACTTCCTGCTCTCGCCCGCGTTCCAGAACGATGTGCCGCTGCAGATGTTCGTGTGGCCGTCGGTCACCGGCACTGCGCTGCCCGCCGAGTTCACCAAGTACGCGGCGCTCCCGACGAAGCCGCTGACGCTCCCCGCCGACCAGATCACGAAGAACCGTGAGGCGTGGATCGACGAGTGGACGCAGACGGTGCTCCGCTGAAGCTTTACCGGTGGGCGCTGGCCGGGCTGCCGCTGGCGTTCCTGGCGATCTTCTTCGTCTACCCGGTCGGGACGCTGATCGGTCTCGGCCTGGGCCTGGGAGATCCGATCCCCGGAGTGCCCGCCGGGACCGGCCTCGGGGACGTCCGCGGGGTGCTGTGGTTCACGGTCTGGCAGGCGGTGGTGTCCACGGTCCTGACCGTGGCCGTCGCCCTGCCGGGCGCGGCGATGCTGGCGCGGTTCGTGCTGCCTGGCCGCGCGTTGATCCGCGCGCTGGTGACGGTTCCGTTCGTGCTGCCGACAGTGGTGGTGGGGGCTGCGTTCCTCGCGCTGATCGGTCCCGACGGCCTGCTCGGCGTCGAGCTGGACCGGACGGTGTGGGCGATCCTCGCCGCGCACGTGTTCTTCAACTACGCGGTCGTGGTGCGGATCGTCGGCAGCGTGTGGTCGCAGCTGGACCGCCGTTCGGTCGAGGCCGCGCGGGTGCTGGGTGCCTCGCGCGTTTCGGCGTTCTGCCGGGTGACGCTGCCGGCTCTCCGGCCGGCGATCGCGGCCGCCTCGTCGGTGGTGTTCCTGTTCACGTTCACGTCGTTCGGCATCGTGCAGATCCTCGGCGGTCCGTCGTACGCGACGCTGGAGGTGGAGATCTACCGGCGGACCGTGTACCTGCTGGACCTGTCCGGTGCCGCGGTGCTGTCGATGGTGCAGTTCGTCGCCGTGGCGGTGCTGCTGGCGGTGGACGCCGTGCTGACCGGGCGGCAGCGGGCAGCGCGGTTGGGTACGCCGTCGCCGCGCCGGCCCCGGGGCTTCGGCGAGTGGGCGTTCGTCGGCGCCAACCTCGTCGTCCTCGTGGGGTTGCTGTCGACTCCGCTGGCGGTTCTGGTCGAGCGGTCGTTCGCGACCTCCGACGGGTACGGGCTCGCGTACTGGCGGGCGTTGTTCTCCGCTGACGCGTCGAGCGTGCTGCCCTCACCGGCGTGGGAAACCGTCGGGACGTCGTTGCGGTACGCGGTGATAGCGACTCTTCTGGCCGTCCTGATCGGTGTCTGTGCCGCGGTCGTGTTGGTTCGCCCCGGTCGGCTGCGTGGTGCGTTCGGCCTGCTGTTGATGTTGCCACTGGGCACGTCGGCGGTGACCGTCGGCTTCGGCTTCCTGGTCGCGCTGGACGAGCCGCCGCTGGACCTGCGCGACTCGGCGCTCCTGGTGCCGTGTGCGCAGGCGCTGGTGGCCGTGCCGTTCGTTGTACGTGCGGTGTTGCCGGTGCTGCGGGCGATCGACAACCGGCTCCGCGAGGCCGCGTCGGTGCTCGGTGCGTCGCCGGCGCGGGTGTGGTGGCGGGTGGATCTGCCCCTGGTGTGGCGGTCGCTGGCGGCGGCGGCCGGATTCGCGTTCGCGATCTCGCTCGGGGAGTTCGGGGCGACGGTGTTCATCGCCCGCGCCGACAACCCGACGGTGCCGGTCGCGATCGCGCAGTTGCTGGGGCGGCCGGGTGAGGTCAACGCTGGTCAGGCGATGGCTCTGGCCACGGTTTTGATGGTGTTGTGCGCGGTCAGCCTGATCGTCCTTGATCGGCTTCGGCCGGCGGGTGCCGGAGGAGAGTTGTGAGTCTGTCGGTCGCCGGGGTGTGTGTCCGTTTCGGGGCATTCAATGCTCTGTTCGACGTCGATCTGGACGTTGCCGAGCACGAGGTCGTCGCGGTGCTCGGGCCCAGTGGAAGCGGTAAGTCGACGCTGCTGCGTGTCGTCGCGGGGCTGCAGGAGCCTTCTGCCGGGCGGGTGGTACTGGACGGCGTCGACGTGACCCGCGTGCCGCCGCACAGGCGTGGCGTCGGGTTGATGTTCCAGGACCACGCCCTGTTCCCGAACCGGGACGTGGCGGGGAACGTGCGGTTCGGGAACCCACGGGCGGACGTGGCCGGGCTGTTGGAGCTGGTGGGGTTGCCCGACGTGGGACCCCGTGCGGTGGCCACGCTCTCGGGCGGCGAGCAACAGCGGGTCGCGCTGGCCCGAGCGCTCGCCCCGTCCCCGAAACTGCTGATGCTCGACGAGCCGCTGGGCCAGCTCGACCGGGAACTGCGCGAGCGGCTCGTGGTGGATCTCCGTCGGCTGTTCGTCCGGCTCGGCACCACGGTCCTGGCGGTCACGCACGATCAGCGCGAGGCGTTCGCGCTGGCCGATCGCGTCGTCGTGATGGCCGGCGGACAGATCGCCCAGGCCGGCACACCCCGCGAGGTCTGGGAGCACCCCGCGTCCGAGTTCGTCGCGCGCTTCCTCGGCTTCACGAACGTGGCGCAGGCGACGGTGACCTCCGGGATCGCGACGACCCCCTGGGGTCCGGCACCCGTCCCGGCTCCCGACGGCACGCACGCGATCCTCGTCCGGCCCGCCGGGGTTCTGCTCTCCACTGCTCCGGGCGACGTCACGGGCGTGGTCGACGTCGCCACGTTCGCAGGTGAGCGGGTGGAGGTGCTGGTGAACATCGACGGCGCGCCACCGCTCGAGGCGCACTGTTCGCCCGCGAACGCGCCAACTGTCGGCGAGATGGTGGCAGTCCGTCTCGACCCCGCGCAGATCGTCGTTCTTCCGCGCAATTCGTCCGAGTGACGGGTGCGCGTCAGTTCCGGCGACATAATTCGGCATCGTTTGTAGTGTCCGGGGTCATGGGACCATTTGCTGAACAGCACGTGAACGACACCGAGGACGATTTGCCATCTGATCACGAAAGCGGCCCGAGCACCGCTGACCTGCTGGAATCCGGTGAGCCGGCGGAGGCCACGATCGTGGCGAGCGGTTCGCTCGGTATGCGGAGCCCGTACGGTGCCAGCCTTTACGAGTTCGTTCTCAACGTCATCCGTCCCGACGCCGAGGCGTACGAGGTGCGGATCGGCAACCCGGTTCCGCCGGCCGCGGTGCCGCTGACGTTCCCCGGCGCGCAGGTCGCGATCCGGGTCCTTCCGGCCGACCCCAGCGCCGTCGCGATCGACTGGGAAGCCACCCTCGCCGCCGTTCAGCGGCCCGCATGAGCGAGCTCTCCTAGGTTCCATCCGCGTGAGCCGGGCGCCTCGGCCGCCCGGCTACGGTCAGTCGCGGACGAAGCCGGGGGCGCGATGCAGCGCCAGGCGCGCGGGGGTTCGCGCCGGGGGTTGTTTTCGGACGAAGGCCCGGCGCGCGGCGTCGAAACCCTGCCGGTCGTCGAACATGTCCTGGGCCATTTCGCCCAGCTCGCGCGCCTCGTAGGCGTCCAGCGGCCGAACGCCGAGGTCCCGCTCGAGCACGTCGATCTTGCGGCGCAGCGTGTGCTCACGCAGGCTCCGGTCGCGGTAGCGTCCCGCCACCTCGTGCAGCCAGCAGCCGAACTCGGCGAGGTCCCGCGGCCCGATCTCGTCGACCAGCCCGAGTGTTTTGGCCTGAGCCACACCGACCGGCAGCTTCTCGGAGAGCAGCCGCTTCGCCGCGTCCGGGCCCACCCGCCGGGGCAGCGTGTACGTGTGCAGCTCGGAGCCGGTGAGGCCCATCTCGTAGAACGGGTTCAACACGACCCCGTCGCGCGCGACGACCAGGTCCGCACCGAGTGGCAGCATCACCCCGCCCGCGCCGGCGCTCCCGCTGAACGCGGCGATCGTCACCTGACCGCGGCAGTTCACCAGCTCCCGGCAGACGTCGTTGATCGCGGTGATGTTCGCCCAGGCCTCGGCGGCCGGATTCGACGCCGCCTCGATGCGGTTCAGGTGGATGCCGTTGCAGAACGGGCCACTGCCGCCACGCAGCACGATCGCCGTGGTGTCCTGCCGGGCCGCGTGACGCAACGCGTGCAGTGCCTGATTGCACGCCTCGGTGGAGAGCGCGCCGTTGTAGCAGTCCAGCACCACGTAACCGATGTCGTCGCGACGAACGTAGTGGACCCGCCCCGGCCCGGCGTCGTTGGTGGGTTTCGACGTGGTCGGGACGTGTCCGTCGAGAACGACTGCGGCGGGCAACTTCACCGCGCGTTCAGCGTCGCCCATTGCTTTCAGATGGCCGAGCCAGACGCTGCCGGTGCCGGCAGAAACGAGGACGGCACCGTCGCGGGACGCGACGACCGTACCGGGAGGGTCCGACGACGGCGGACCGCTGTACGCGTCGAAGGCCCAGACGGGCACTCCGGCGATCTCGGTGCGGACGCCGGGCGCGCCGTCGGCGGCGCGGATCCTCCGAATGATGGTCTCGGCGGGCTGGCTCCAGGAGAACGCGCGGTCGGCCTGGCGCATCGTCGGGCGGACGACGGTCTTGGCGAGCTCTTCCGGGGGAGTGGGGCGGTGGTCGGGGGTGGCGAGCTTGGTGAGGAGTTCGTCGATGCAGCCCATCGCGGCGTCGGCCACGGGGCCGTTGTAGAGCGCCGACTTGGTGGGCGGATCCTTCGGCACGGGGAACGTGCGGGTGGCCCAGACCGGGCCCGCGTCCATCTCCTCGACGGCCTGGAGAGCGGTGACGCCCCACTCGGTCTTACCCTCGGTGATCGCCCAGTCGAGGCTGGACGGACCCCGATCACCCACCGGGCCCGGGTGGATGATCACCGTCGTCCATTTCTGCCAGACTTCGGTGGGCACGCGTTCCTTGAGGAACGGGCAGAGGATCAGGTGCGGATCGGCGCGTCGGGCCGCATCGGCGATCGACTCCGCGTCACGGGCGAATTCGACGGCGACGCTGTGCCCGCGGTCCCGGAGCTCGCACCAGACCCGCTGCGTCAACCCGTTGAACGAGGAGACGAGCAGGAGGATCCGTAACGATGTCTCAGGCGGCTCTGAGCTGTTCTTTCTTCTACGCAAAGTAAGCAGAAGACTACGCATGCGGGAGAGTGTGCCCTGTTGTCCCGTCCGCTGGGGGGCGCTGCTCTGACCTGCGGCAACGCCCCCTTTTCGTCAGCTAACGGCGTTGATCAGGGTGCCAGGACCTCGTCGACGAAGCACCATTTCCAACTCTCGCCCGGCTCGGCGGACTGAACCACGGGGTGCTTCTCGTCGTGGAAGTGGCCGCTCGCGTGCTTGCCGGGAGACGAGTCACAACAGCCGACATGCCCACATTCCTGGCAAGTGCGCAGGTGGACCCAGCGCCCTCCCGTCTTCAGGCACTCCTCGCAACCGTTCGCCCTGGGAGCGGTCTCTTTCGATTCGGCGATATGTGTGCAGATTGCCAACGTGCCTCCTTGATCGTTTCTCCATTGTCCCCGGTGGGAGTGCACGATGGTGGGCGTGCATTTCGAGACCACAGACCTCATGGCAGTTTTCGGCCTGATCATCGGAGCTGCCACGGTCGCGGGGGCGGCGCGGAAGCTCCGGATCTCGCCTCCGATTCTGCTCGTACTCGTGGGCCTGGCGGTGTCGTACCTACCGGGTGTTCCCGACTACACGCTGAACCCCGAGATCATCCTCGCGCTGTTCCTGCCGCCGTTGCTGTACTCGGCCGCGTGGCGGAGTTCGTCGCGGGGATTCCGGTTGAACAAGCGGCCGATCCTGCTGATGTCGGTCGGTTACACGCTGTTCAGCACCGTCGTGGTCGCACTCGTCGCGTACTGGCTCATCCCGTCGATGCCGCTCGCGGCGGCCTTCGCGCTGGGGGCGATCGTCGCGCCGCCGGACGCGGTCGCGGCGACCGCGGTGGGGCGCGAACTCGGCATGCAGCGGCGGTACCTGCAGGTGCTGCAGGGCGAGAGCCTGGTGAACGACGCCACCGCGCTGACCGCTTACCGGGCTGCCGTGGCCGCAGCGGCGGGCGGAATCACGCTGCTCGAGGGCGGTGGGATCTTCGTGGCCGCGGCCGGCGGCGGTGTCGTGCTCGGCGGGCTGTTCGGGTTCCTGCTCCGAGAGCTGCGGCGACGGGTTTCGTCCGCGGTGCTGGAGAACACCCTGAATCTGGTCGTGCCGTTCGCCGTGTACCTCGCGGCGGAGAGCGTCCACGCGTCGGGCGTGCTGGCCGTCGTCATCACGGGTCTGTACCTCGGCAACACCGCGACGGACACGTCGCCGCAGGCCCGGCTGCAGGCGGAGTCGAGCTGGGAGGTCATCGACTTCGTTCTGGAGTCGATCGTGTTCGCGCTGATCGGTCTGCAGCTGCCGGCGGTGATCGCCGAGCTCGAGGGGCAGAACGTGGCGTCGGTGGTGTGGTGGTCGGTGGCCGTGCTGGTGGTGACGATCGCCGGGCGCTTCGTCTGGGTGTTCTCGACGTCGTACCTGATCCGGGCGTTGTCGCCTGCCGTGCGGGCACGGACGCCCTCGCCGTACTGGCCGACACCGACGGTTTCGTCGTGGGCGGGGATGCGGGGAGTGGTGTCGCTGGCGGCGGCGTTCGCGCTGGCTCACGACTTTCCGGCACGGGGGCTGATCCTGTGGCTGACGTTCGTGGTCGTGTTCGGCACGCTGGTCATCCAGGGCCTGACGCTGCCCGGTTTGATCCGGCGGCTCGGGGTCGGTGGCACCGACGACATGAGCGACCGGCTCGCGGAGGCGAACGCCCAGCACCAGGCCGCGCGGGCGGCGACGGATCGGTTGGACACGTTGGTGTCGTCGGCGCCGCATCCGCCGTCCGACCAGGTCGTGGGACTGCTCCGCCACTACTCGGAGTACCGGGCGAACAGCGCGTGGGAACGACTCGGCGGTGGGCTCTCGCACGGCGGGAAGGAGACGCCAGGGGCGGCGTTCCGGCGCCTGCGTCAGGAGATGCTGCAGGCGCAGCGGGAGACATTCATGCGCCTGCGGAACGTCGGCGAACTCGACGACGAAGTGATGCGGGACATGGTGCGGGAGCTCGATCTCGAGGAGACGATGCTGGATCGGCACGGGGAGGATCCGGAGCCGAACCGGCCGAAGCCGTCGTCGCCCGCGGGGACGTCGCCCGGGAGTGGGGCAGGGGCTGACCCGACGGCTTCGCCGGCTGCGGCGGCTGATGGGACCGGGTCGGACCAGAAATCCTGAGCGGGTTCTCGGGCCTACGACGGGTTCTCGGGCCTACGACGGGTTCTCGGGCCTACCTGGGCCGGACGTAGGGCCGGGAAGTCGTCGTAGGCCCGAGAACTTGTCGGTCACTCCGGGGCGGGTGGTAGTGCGAGTGGGGGGCGGCGGGTCGAGTAGTAGTTGACGGCGTCCTGGGCGAGCTTCTTCGTCGCGGACGAGTTCGCGATCGCGCCCAGTGGGACACCGGCGAACGGCACGAACTTCATCGCCATCTTCTTCACCGCGGCGAGCCCGGCCATCCGGGCGAGCTGCCACGCCAGCTCGGTGTAGGCCCGGCCGGCGCCGGAGCCGAAGTTCCGCACGCGGCCCGGAAGGTGCTGGGCCAGCGCGGAAGGCTCCTGCTGCCGCCGGGCGACGTCGATCGCGGTGCGGGCGGTGTCGAGTTTGGTCTGCAGCCCGCGGATGACCAGAAGTTCGGCCGCGCGGTCGGGGTGGGTCGGGTCGTACCCGAGCGCTGCGGCGATGTGCAGCACCATTCGCGCCTGGTTCCAGGCGAGCACACCCACGTCGACGACCGCGCCGACGGCACCCGCAGCCCCCGCCGCCGCACCGGAGTAGCGACTGAGCCGCACGAACCGGGTGCGGATCACCGGCACCCAGACGTGGTCCTGCACGTACGGATGCGCGGCCCGGGTGCGGGCCATCCAGAGTGCGGCCTCGGGGCCGAACTTCTCGACGGCCGCGAGCACGAGGTGTTCGGGAGCGTGCGAGGGGTCGTTCTTCATGCGCGCCAGCAGGTTGGGCGGCAGCGCGCTCGGCGTCTCGTCGGCTCCGGCCGCAGCCTCCGCCGCCTCGACCCCGACCTCCGCCGGCACGCCACCCCCCGCGGGCGCGGGCGGCGTGGGGCTCGCCATCAGGACGGTTTCGGCCTCGGCACCTGCTCCCCAGGACGGGGCACTGGGAGCAGCCTCCTGGTCCGCCGGTGGCGCAGCAGGGCGCACCTGCGTCGGTACGTCCGCCTGCGACGCGGCCGGGGCCTGTGGAGGCGCCGGTGGGGTGCGGTCGTTTGCGGGCAGCGCACGGGTGGTGTCGGGGGAAGCGGGCTCAGGGCGGCGCGGGGTGTCGTCCATAGCACTTACGAGCGTACGTACCCAGGTCGAGCCACCGCCCACGCTTCACGCCGCGCGCACCCCACGTACTGCTTTGCCCCGCGTGATCCCGTCCCTGTATTCTCTGACCTCGGTGGCCTGCCACGGCCGCCGGGGAGGCTTCGCCTAGTCCGGTCTATGGCGCCGCACTGCTAATGCGGTTTGGGGGTTATTCCCCATCGAGGGTTCAAATCCCTCAGCCTCCGCTCCCACCAGCTCGTGTGCTCACCTGGGCATGCGAGCTGTTTTGCGTCTCGGGGGCGCCCACCCGAATCTCGGCGGCGTCCACCCGAACGGTGGCGCGGCGGGCCGAGGAGAGGGTCGGCTCCGCGAGGAGCAACGCCAGTGCTCCCAGCGTCAGGAGCGTGCCGGCCAGAGCGGTGCTCCGCACGCCGACCACCGGCAACAGCACCCCACCCAGCAACGCCCCGACGGTGATCCCCACGTTGAACGCAGTCGACGTACCGGCCGACGCCAGCACGGATGATCCCGGCGCCACCTGCAATACCCGGACCGCGAGCGCCGAGGCCCAGCCCGCGAGCGCCAGCCCGCCCAACGCCACCGCGACGACGGCCACGCTCGTGGCGTCGCCCGAGAAGTAGTGCAACGCGAGGGCGACCGCCTGCAGAGCCACCATCACCACCATCGTGGCCCAGACGCCGCGGTCGACGACCAGGCCCACGATCGCGACGCCGATCACGCCGGCGATGCCGCGGACGAACAGCAGCGGACCGATGGCGTCCGGGGAGAAGCCGTTGATGTCGGTCAGGTATTCGGTGATGTACGTGAACGCGACGAACGAACCGGTGACGACCAGGGCGGTGGCGCCCATGACCGCGCAGAACCGGCCGGTGTCGGGCGCGGTGCCCCGCTCCGCCGAGGACGCCCCGGCGGGCACGACCGGCAGCAGCACCGCCACGGAGGCGAGCAGCACCGAACCGGCGACGCTCATCGCGAGGAACGCGGCCTGCCACCCTGCCTGCTGCCCCAGCCACGTGCCGATCGGCACCCCGAGCACCGCGGCGAGCGAGCTTCCGCCGGACAGCGCCGACACCACCCGTCCGCGCAGTCGCTCGGAGAACAGCGCGGCCGCCGCCGGCGTCACGATCGACCAGAACAACGCCTGGCTCAGCGCGGTGAACAGCCGGGCCACCAACAGCACCCAGTACGTGCCGGCCAGCGCGGACACCAGCGTCGTCCCGACGAGCACGGCCAGCAGCGCGACGAGAAGCCACTTCTGGGGCCATCGCCGGGTCAGCGCCGCGAGCGGCACGGACGACGCGACCACCACGAACCCGTACGCGGTCACCAGCATTCCCACCGCAGACGGCGACACGTCGAGGTCACGCGAGATCAGTGGAAGCAGCCCGATGGGCATGGATTCCACCGTGACGTACACGAACGTCGAGAAGGACAGTGCGATCAGTGCGCCGAATGCCTTCGTCATGTTTCCGGTGTAACACGTTTCAGTGGTAGCGTAAACACTATGATCCGGATCGTTGGTGGGCATGTTGCGCTCGACCTGGTCAACACTGTCGAGCCGCGGGTGCCCGGCGCCACCGAGTTTCGCGAGCACCTGCGGACGCCGGAGGACCTGCTCGCCTGGGGTCTGCGCGTCGGTCTGCTCGACGGTGGGGAGGTGGAGACGGTCCGCGCGGCCTGGGTCGCCTCGCCGGCCACCAGCTCACAGGCACTACATGCTTCACACGACATACGCGAAGCGACGTACGACGTCTTACTGGCTGTGCTCGGGGTTCATGCCGACGCGTCGCCGCAGCTCGACGAGCTCGGAGTGCGGTGGGCCGCGGCGACGGCGCGGTCGGGGCTGACCCTCGAGCCCGGGAGGGTGCGGCTCCAGGTGGGAACGAACCCGGCCACCCTCGTCCAGGACCGGCTCGTCACCGCGGCGGTCGACCTGCTGCGCACGGCCGACCCGAAACGGCTGCGGACGTGTCCGCTGGAAGACGGGGGGTGCGGCTGGCTGTTCCTCGACCGCAGCAAGAACGGATCGCGCCGCTGGTGCGCGATGGAGGATTGCGGTGTCCAGGCGAAGTCCCGGCGCCTGACCGCACGTCGTCGTGCTACCGCCTAAAGCTGTTTTACTCCTTGGCTCCGGTGAGGGCGAGCGTCGCGCCGAGGCCGATCATCATGACGCCGCCGGCCGCGCCGAGCCGCGAGATGCGGTCCTTCGAGCGGGCGAACCACTGCCGGGCAGTCGCCGCGGCCACCGCCCACAGGGTGTCGTTGACGCAGCCGATCACGACCACCATCAGGCCGAGGACCGCGATCTGCAGCGGCACGCTCCCGGCCGAGTGATCGGTGAACTGGGGGAGCACCGCGGCGAAGAGCACTATCGACTTCGGGTTCGTCACCCCGACCAGAAACCCCTGCCGGATCAGCCGACCGGTCGGCTGCGGGGTGAGCGGTTCGGTGGTGGTGACGTCGTTGCGGTGGCGGATCGCCTGGACGCCGAGGTAGATCAGGTAGCCCGCGCCGGCGAGCTTGAGCAGCTGGAAGAGCACCACCGACTCGGCGACGACAGCGCCGACGCCGAGCGACACCGCGGCGATCTGCGGCAGCATCCCCAACGTGTTTCCGAGCACACTCATCAGGCCACCGCGGCGCCCCAGTGACAGCGAGCGCCCGATGACGAAAAGGACGCTGGGACCGGGGATGAGGATGATGATCAGCGCGGTGACGGCGAAGGCGGCCAGGTGCGACATCGGGACCATCCGGCCACGGTAGGCCAGAAGAGCGGTTCCCCTCTAGGGCGTCGACGGCGGGGGGCTGTCGGCAGCACTCCGGAGCCTGCGCTATGCTTTCGACCCGTACGGCCCGCGCTCGTAGCTCAACGGATAGAGCACTTGACTACGGATCAAGAGGTTGGGGGTTCGAGTCCCTCCGAGCGCGCGTCAGGTTGAGACAGGTCAGCGGGGTTACCTCCACCGGTAACCCCGCTGTTCTCGTTACTGGGCCGTACCAACGGCAAAAACACTTCGTCGACGATCGACGCGATGACGTCGTCCGGCACGGGCTTGTACGTCATCAGCAGTTCGTGACGGAACAGGTCGAACGCCACGTCGGTGACGCGCGGGGTGAGCTTCGCCGGGTCGGCCTCGCCCCGCTCGACCGCTTCGTCGAGGACGGCGCCCATCACGGTGCTGCGGTCGCCCATCACCGTCGCACGCAGGTCGGCGATGCTCGAACCGGTCTCCGCGAAGTACGTGCCGAGGCGCGCGGCGATGACGACAGCGAGGGTCGCCCGCCGACGGTTGGCCTCCTGCAGGATCGTGATCACGTCGCTGCGCAGTGAGCCGGTGTGGGGCGGCTCGCTCATCGCGGGCGCGGCGCTCCGCTCCACGGCCGCCCGGACCAGCTCCGGCTTGGACGCCCAGCGTCGGTACACCACCGCGCGGCTGGTCTGCGCGCGCTCCGCGACCGACTCGATGGTGAAGCCGTCGTAGCCCTTTTCGACCAACTCGTCCCAGGCGGCCGAGAGCAGTGCTGCCTCCAGGGCGGCTCCACGTCGTCGGTTAAGAGTCATTGTGTTTCCTATTCGCCGGGCGTACGGTGCTTCTCAAGATACAGAGTGTCTCTTAAGGCGGATGTGATGACTGACGACCGAGCGCTGTGGCGAACTGTCTGGACGGTCCTGGTCGGGGCCCTCGCGGTGGTGTTCGACACCACGATCGTGGCCGTCGCACTGAACAGCTTTGCCGTCGACCTGCATGCTCCGGTGGCGACGATCCAGTGGGTCAGCACGGGATACCTGCTGGCGCTGGGCGTCACGATTCCGATCGCCGGCTGGGCGCAGCGCAGACTGGGCGCCAAACGACTGTGGTTGCTCGCGCTCTCGATCTTCCTGCTCGGGTCGGTGCTCTGCAGCCTCGCCTGGAACGCGCCGAGCCTGATCGGCTTCCGGGTGGTGCAGGGCATCGGTGGCGGGATCATGCTGCCGCTGATGTCGACGATCGTCATGCAGGCCGCCGGGGGGCGGGGGATCGGCCGGGTCATGTCGGTCGTCAGCCTCCCCACGGTGCTCGGCCCCATCCTCGGGCCGGTCGTCGGCGGAGTGATCCTTCAGCATCTGCACTGGTCGTGGCTCTTCTGGGTGAACGTGCCGTTCTGCGTCGCCGGGCTCGTGCTGGCGTGGATCGTGCTGCCCGCGGACAAGCCCACTGACAAAGCGCGGCTCGACGTCGTCGGGCTCGCGCTGCTCGCGCCGGGGCTCGTCGGTCTCCTCTGGGGACTGAGCAATGCCAGCAAGCCCGGTGCGTTCGGTCGCGTCGACGTGCTCGCGCCGCTGATCGTCGGCGTCGTGCTGCTCGTCGCTTTCACGCTCAAAGGACGGGAACTGGTCAACGTACGGCTGCTGCGGCACTGGCCGTTGGCGTCGTCGTCGCTCCTGCTGTTCCTGTCCGGCATCGCGGTCTACGGGGCGATGCTGCTGCTGCCGCTGTACTTCCAGCAGCTCCGGGAAGCCACGGCGCTCGAAGCCGGCCTACTGCTCATACCCCAGGGTGTCGGTACGTTCGTCAGCCGTTCGGTGGCGGGGCGGCTGTCGGACACGATGGGGGCGCGGTGGCTCACCGTCGGTGGCTTCGTGATCCTCACGGCCGGGACGCTGCCCTTCGCGTTCGCCGACGCGCACACCAGTGAAATCTGGCTCATGGCCGCGCTGTTGGTCCGCGGGATCGGACTGGGCACGGTGACGCTCCCGCTGATGGCGCTCGCGTTCCGCGGGCTCGACCGGGCCGACGTGCCGGACGCGAGCATCATCAGCCGGATCGCCACACAGGTGGGTGGGGCGTTCGGTGCCGCGGTGCTCACGGTGCTGCTCGAGAGCGTCGGGTTCGCCGACGCGTTCTGGTGGTCGGTCGGGTTCGCCGCAGTGGGTGGAGTGCTGTCGTTGCTGCTACCGGGGTCTCAGAACCTGGAGACCAGCGAGGGTTCGAAGAACACCGAGATCCCGGCGATGCCGTCGACCCGGCAATCCAGCACGACGACGCCGGCCGGCTCGCCGAACCAGTGAACACGGGCGGCCGGCTGGCCGTTCGCGACGATCGGTTCCATCCGCCAGTCGCCCGGCTCGCCCACCGCGTCGGTGAGTACCGGGAGGCACTCGGCGACCCCGTCGAACCGGCCGCCGGGCCGGAGTTCCAGCACCAGATCCCGGCGCAACACCGCGGTGAGCTCGGCGACGTCCGACGAGACGAACGCGGTCATGTAGACGTCCAGCTGCCGCCGGGCTTCCGCACTGCGCGGTTCGACGACGTCGTCGGCGGCCAGTTCGGAGCGCGCGAGCCGGGCACGAGCGCGCTGCAACGAACTCTTCACCGCGCCCGTGGTCAGACCGAGCATCTCCGCGACGTCGTCCGCGGGGAACGCGAGCACGTCACGCAGCAGCAGGACGGCCCGCTGGCTCGGCGTCAGCGTCTGCAGGCCGGCGATGAGCGCGAGCCGCACGTCGTCGGCGGAGGGCTGGATCCAGCTCCGAGCCGGGAGGTCGTCGGACGGCACCTCCCGGCGGCCCCGCGCGGACAGCGCGGTCAGCGCGGTGTTCGTCGCGATGCGATACAGCCAGGTCCGCGGCGACGCGCGGTGCTCGAAAGCGTCCCAGCCGCGCCAGGCACGCAGGTACGTTTCCTGGACGGCGTCCTCGGCCTCGTCCCAGGAGCCCAGCATCCGGTAGCAGTGCGCGGTGAGCTCCCGCCGGAAAGCGTCGGTGGCGGCCTCAAAGTCGGTCACGAAGCCACTGTCCCGCTCGGGCGATCGCTTCGTCGGCGATCGGGGACCGGCCCGCGGCCATCTGGAACGTGTGGAGCTGGCCGGGGAACTCGTCGAGCTCGACGGCCGGCGACGAACGCGCCAGCAGCCGAGCGTCGTCGAGCAGTGCTTCGTCGCCGCCGACCTGTACGTAGGTGGGCGGGAGCCCGCTGACGTCGAGCGGCTCGGGAGGAGCGCCGGACAGGTAGGCGGACGCCAGGCCGCGGCACAGTTCGCGGGTGAAGAACGGGTCGGTCGGGGTGTCGTAGCTCGCGCCGGTGATCGCGAGGTCGACCCAGGGGGAGAACAGCACCATCGCGGCCGGGGCGGGCCCGCGCTGGGCCACGCCGAGCGCCAGCGTGGCGCCGCAGGAGTCGCCCACCAGCGCGACCCGGCGTCCCGCCAGCCGCGAGTACACCGCACTCACCTGGTCGAGCTGCGCCGGATACACGTGCGACGGCACCAGCCCGTACTCCACCACCACCGTGGAGATACCGGCCGCCAGCGCGAGGTGGCCGAACATCCGGCGGTGGGTGGCGATCGAGCCGCTGACGAAGCCACCGCCGTGAATGGCGAGCAGCACCCGGTCGTCGTCGGCGCCCGCCGGGTGGAGCCACAGCTCCTCGCGGAGCCCGACGGGTTCGGTGGACAACGACTCCCACGGCCGACTCGTGTCGCCGGCCGCGCGTTCCTGCCAGAGCAGTCTGTTCAGATCGGTCACACCGAGTTGGACCACGGCGCGACCCGGAAAGAATCGGGTCTAGGCCATCAAACGATCGATGAGCCGGGCCGGCTCGTACACGCGGCGACCCTGCTTGTCGCGCGCACCGGTGCGCCGGTACGGCGTCTCGCCGGACGCTGTCTGGATGGGCAACGTCTCCGGGGCCTCGTCCACCGGCAGGTCCACGACCCGCTCCCGGACGGGGCCTCCCCGGAGCACGACAGAAATCGGCATCTCCGAAAAACCCTCCACGAACCAAGGGGACGAGATGAACGTACAGGTCAGTGAACGGTCGTAACGGAAGCGGGTCCCAACACGGGACTAACGTTCGGCGGCGTCCTTGAGCTTTCCGAACTCGGCAGCCAGAGCGTGCAGGTCGTAGTGCGCGTTCAGACCGCTGGGGTTCGGGAGCACCCAGACCCTGGTCGGTGCGAACAGCGGGTCGTCCGCCTGGGGGCCGATGCGGGCGTCCTTGCGCCCGAACGCGGCTCGATACGCGGTGACACCGACGACCGCCAGCCACCGGGGACGCCAGGTCTGCACGGTGCGGACGAGCCGCTCGCCGCCGGCCAGCAACTCCGCCGGCGACAGTTCGTCCGCCCGTGCCGTCGCGCGGTTGACGAGGTTCGTCACGCCGAAGCCCAGCGCCAGCATCGCGTCGGCCTCGGACGGATCCAGCTGCCGGGGTGTGAACCCGGAGCGGTGCAGCGCCGGCCAGAACCGGTTGCCCGGGCGTGCGAAGTGGTGCCCGCTCCAGCCCGACCAGAGGCTCGGGTTGATGCCACAGAACAGCACCTGCAGATCAGGACCGACCGTGTCCGGGATCGGCTGTCCGTACGCGGCCTGCAGGTCCGCTTTGGTCGGCCTTCGCGGCCGCCCGTTCGCGGCCGCGACCCCGTCCGGCCGGGCGGTGGTCTCCGGCCGCGCGTTGCCTTCCGTTCGAGCCACGCCTTCCGGTCGAGCAATGCCTTCTGGACGCGTGCCCGCAGCCGGACGTGCGGCAGGTCGCCGCCCGTCACTGCGGCCGCCGGGGCGGGCCGGGCTCACCGGGCGCCCGTTGTGCTCGGCACGCTCACTTGTCGCGGTAGTTCAGATAGGCCGCCGCCATGTCGAGGTCCCCGTTGCCGGCCTCGACCCCGGCCGCGAACTGGCCCGCGATCGCGCGCGCGACCGGCAACTCCAAGCCGCCCTCGGACGCCGCTTCGACGATCAGCCGGGTGTCCTTCGCCGCGCCCTCCATCGAGAACGACGGATCGAAGTTTCCGGCGAGCATCGCACCGCCCTTGAGGTGGATGTACGGCATGTCCGTGCCGCCGCCCTCGACCGCGCGGAAGAACAGCGACGGGTCGAGCCCCAGGCTCCCCGCCAGCGACAGCACCTCGGCGGTGCCGGCGGTCGCGGTCGCCACCCACAGGTTCGCGACCAGCTTGAGCCGCGACCCCTGCCCGGCGGCGCCGACCCACAGTGTCCGGGAGCCGATCGCGTCGAACACCGGCGCGCAGCGTTCGTGCACGTCGTCCGGGCCGGATGCCAGCACGACGAGCGTGCCGTCCTCGGCCGGTTTGCGGGTGCCGAGCACCGGTGCGTCCACGTAGACCAGCCCCAGCGATTCGGCAACCGTGGCCAGCTGCGACGCCCCGTCCACACCGACCGTCGCGGACTGGATCCAGATCGTCCCTGGCGCGGGGGAAGCCGCGGTGATCGCCGACGTCACCGACTCCACGTCGAACTGCATCGTGACGACGACGTCCGCGCCGTCAGCGGCGGCCGACGCGGTGTCGGTCACCACCGCACCGACCTCGGCGAGCGGCTCCGCTTTCGACCGGGTGCGGTTCCAGACGCGCAGCGGCAGCCCTGCGGCAGCGATGTTCTTCGCCATTCCGGCACCCATCACTCCGGTGCCGAGCAACGCGACAGTGGTTTGTCCCATGCCCCCGAGGCTATGCCGCGAGCAACGCGAACGCGCCCGCGGCGCTGGCACGTAGGACGGCGCGGGTGGCGTCGACGTCCAGGGGACGGTCGGGGTCGGACACCATCAGCGACACCGCGAACGTGCGGCCGTCCTGCGTCCGCGCCAGGAAATTCTCGGTGACGACGCCCGGCTCGACGCCGCCCTTGCTCCAGCCGACCGGCCAGCGACCGGCGTCCAGCGCCAGCGACGCCGTGCCCTGCTGACCCAGCACCGCGCCGAGCACCGGCTGCTCGTCCGCCTGCGCGAGCAGACCCGCGAACGCCCGGACGACGTCGGCCGGCGACGCGAACCACTCGACCGAGTCGGTGAAACGCGGCTCGTCCGGCCACTCCGTCGGCCGGGGCAGGTGCGCGACGACGTCACGCAGGTACTCCAGGCGGGCCCGGGGACCGTCGGTGGCGAGGTACTCCTCGCTCACCCGGGGGTGCATCTTCAGCTGCGACGCCTCACGGGTGGTGAGGAACGGCAGATTCGCGCCGATCTGGGCGTGCTGGAAGCGCACCTGCTGCGCCTCCACCGCGCCACGGCCGAGTCGCCCGACGAGGTGGTCGATCGCCGACGCGTCGCCGGAGAAGATCGCGTCGTCGGCGTACCGGCGCAGCGAGAGCATCGCGCCGTCGGGCAGCGCGCCGATCGGGGAGCGCAGATCGCTCTTCCAGACGTCGCGCACCGCCAGCGGCTCGTCCCAGCGCATGCGTTCCTGCCCGACCGCGTGGGCCAGCGCACCGATGACGTAGAGCACGGCCGCCGCGCCGATCGGGCGGGCGACCCCCGGCTCGACGCCGTGCACCGGGAGCACCTGGCCGGACCGGTCGATCTCGGCGGCCAGCAGCGAGGCGCGCGGGGCCAGCCCGGCGATCTGGTCGGAGAGCTGGGCCCAGGACCCGGGCACCGGAGTGAAGCGCAGCGAGCGGATGCGGCCGGCGGCGTCGGTGCGCAGGATCACGTGGTGGCGGTCGCCGACGGCGTCACGGACCACGGCGAACGCGCGGCGCTCCGCCTCGCGCGGTTGGGCACGGAACGATTCGACGTGCAGACCGGCTGGAAGGCCGAGCGTCGGCAGCGAGGTGTGGGCGCGGAGTTCGGACTCCGGGATCGGCAGGCGGAGGGAGACCTCGCACAGCCACTGGAGCTGGCGGCCGACGGGAGTGGACGGCAGCAGCGGCGAGGGACGGTACGTCGCAGCCTGGCTACGACTGTTCACGATCGGCAACGGACGCCCTCCTCTCTCCGACCTTGCAACCTCGCGGCGCACCGATTTACTCCACGATCTCCCGTCTCGTTCGTCGCGGCATCGGGGGTCACCCTGAGATCCGCCTCTTGGTAGAGAAACGCACCCGAAGGGTCCAGCGGTTCCAGAGTCCCGTACGCGACTTAGAGAGGCCTGTGAAGAAACGCAGTCGGCGGTATGGCCAACCCCCGCCTACGCTGGACGGTGCAATGAACAACGCCACTGTCGAATCGATCGACGTCGCTGACCTCCGGTCCCGCCTTTCCGAGCTGATGCTCCGCGACGAGCATCGGCTCCGTCGCCAACTCGACCGAGCGTCCTCCGGCCGCCCGCGCGCCGCCGACGGCCGGCAAGGTGGCAATGCGCGTGCTGCCGACGGCCGCCGCCAGGCCGATGACCACGACCCGTTGGTGCGGGTCGCGGCCGAGATCGCGACTGCGGAAGCGAAGATTGCGGCGCGCAAGGACAGCGTCCCCGAGATCGTCTATCCGGCTGAGCTTCCCGTCAGTCAGAAGCGGGACGACATCGCTGCGGCGATCCGGGATCACCAGGTCGTCATCGTGGCCGGCGAGACCGGCTCCGGGAAGACCACCCAGCTGCCGAAGATCTGCCTCGAGCTGGGCCGTGGCATCAAGGGCCTGATCGGCCACACGCAGCCGAGAAGGCTCGCGGCCCGCACCGTCGCCGAGCGCATCGCCGAGGAGCTCGACACCGAGCTCGGCGACGCCGTCGGCTACACGGTCCGCTTCACCGACCAGGTCAGCGACCGGTCGCTGGTCAAGCTGATGACCGACGGCATCCTGCTCGCCGAGATCCAGCGCGACCGCGAGCTACGCCGCTACGACACGATCATCATCGACGAGGCCCACGAGCGAAGCCTCAACATCGACTTCCTGCTCGGCTACCTCAAGCAGCTCCTGCCCCGGCGCCCGGACCTGAAGCTGATCATCACGTCGGCGACGATCGACCCCGAGCGGTTCGCCGCGCACTTCGAAAACGCACCGATCGTCGAGGTCTCCGGCCGGACCTACCCGGTCGAGGTCCGCTACCGCCCGGTCATCGACCCGGACGACGAGAACGCCGACAAAGACCGCGACGTCACCCAGGCGATCCTCGACGCGGTCCACGAGCTCTCCGGCGAAGGCCCCGGCGACATCCTGGTGTTCCTCTCCGGCGAACGCGAGATCCGCGACACCGCGGACGCGCTCACCAAGGAGAACCTGCGCAACACCGAGATCGCCCCGCTCTACGCCCGGCTGGCCGCCGCCGAGCAGCACCGCGTGTTCCAGCCGCACTCCGGCCGCCGCATCGTGCTCGCCACGAACGTCGCCGAGACGTCGCTGACCGTCCCCGGCATCAAGTACGTGATCGACCCCGGCACGGCCCGCATCTCCCGCTACAGCCTCCGCACGAAGGTGCAGCGCCTGCCGATCGAGCCGGTGTCCCAGGCCAGTGCCAACCAACGCAAGGGCCGGTGCGGCCGCCTGAGCGACGGCATCTGCGTCCGCCTGTACACCGAGGACGACTTCGACTCCCGGCCCGAGTTCACCGACCCGGAGATCCTCCGCACGAACCTCGCGTCGGTCATCCTGCAGATGGCGAATCTCGGGCTCGGCGAGATCGCCGCGTTCCCGTTCGTCGATCCGCCTGACAAGCGCAACATCACCGACGGGATCCAGCTCCTGTCGGAGCTCGGTGCCCTGCACGCCCCGAAAAACAACTCGAACGGTGTGCAGCTGACCGCCGTCGGCAAGCAGCTCGCACAGATCCCGATCGACGTCCGGCTGGCGCGGATGGTGATCGAAGCTGACAAGAACGGCGTCGTGCCGGAGGTGCTGGTCATCGCTGCCGCGCTGTCGATCCAGGACCCGCGCGAGCGCCCCACCGAGCACCAGCAGGCCGCCGACGAGAAGCACAAACGGTTCGCCGACCAGCACTCGGACTTCTCGTCGTACCTGCTGCTCTGGAACTACCTGCGGGAGCAGCAGCGGGAACTGTCCGGCAGCGCGTTCCGGCGGATGTGCAAGGCGGAGTTCCTGCACTACCTGCGCGTTCGTGAGTGGCAGGACCTGCACGGACAGCTGCGTCAGATCATCCGCGGGCTCGGCATCACCGTCGACCGCCAGGCCGATCCGGGCGGCGACGGCCAGAAAGTCGTGAGCTCGCTGCTGGCCGGCCTGCTTTCGCACATCGGTATGCGCGACGACCGCACGACGACGAAGGACCAGCCCAAGGGCCGCCGCCCGCTGACCGAGTACTACGGCGCGCGCGGCGCGAAGTTCGCGATCTTCCCCGGATCGACGCTGGCCAAGCGGCCGCCGCGCTGGGTCGTCGCCGCGGAACTCGTCGAGACGTCGCGCCTGTGGGGTCGGATCACCGGGCGGATCGAGCCCGAGTGGGTCGAGCCGCTCGCCGGTCATTTGGCTGTTCGTACCTACAGCGAACCGCACTGGGACGCCGAACGCGGTGCGGTGCTGGCCACCGAGAAGGTCACGCTGTACGGCATTCCGCTGATCGCCGGGCGGACGGTCACGTACTCCAAGATCGATCCGGAGCTCTCCCGGGACCTGTTCATCCAGCACGCGCTGGTGGAGGGGGAGTGGCGCAGCCACCACAAGTTCTTCGGACGTAACCGGAACCTGCTGAAGTCCGCCGCCGAGCTGGAGAACCGGGCCCGGCGTCGTGACCTCGTCGTCGACGACCAGACGCTGTTCGACTTCTACGACGAGCGGATCCCGGCCGAGGTCGTGTCCGCGCGGCACTTCGACAGTTGGTGGAAGAAGGAGTCGCGGGAAAAGCCGGAGCTGCTCGACTTCTCGGCGTCGATGCTGGTCAACCAGGCTGCCGGTGAGCTCGACATCGCGACGGCGTACCCCGACTTCTGGGATGCGGACGGCGCGCGGCTCCGGTTGACCTATCAGTTCGAACCGGGCACCGCGGCCGACGGCGTCACCGTCCACATACCGCTGGCGGTGCTCAACCAGATCACGCCGGACCAGTTCGGCTGGCAGGTGCCCGGGCTGCGTCACGACCTGGTCACCGCGATGATCCGGTCGTTGCCGAAGGAGATCCGGCGCAACTTCGTGCCGGCGCCGGACGTCGCCCGGGCGGCGCTGGCGGGTGTCTCACCGGCCGACGGGCCGTTGCCGGTGGCACTCGCCGCCGAGTTGCGTCGGCTGACCGGTATTTCACTGCCGATCGACGCCTGGCAGGACGACCGGATCCCGGACCACCTCTCGATGACGTTCCGCGTCGAGGACGAGCGCGGGCGCCGGGCCGCCGAGGGCAAGGATTTGGTCACCCTCCAGCGCCAACTGGCCCCCCAGATCCGCGAAGCAATCACTGCCGCACTCACGGCGCCGGAGGAGCCCAGGCGTTCCCGTCGCGGGCGCCGCGGGCGCGGCGCGGGTGAAGCGGGCGCCATCGGGTCGGGCGCCGCGGGCGTGGCCGCGGGCGAGGGGGTGCCCGGCGGCGCGGGGTCGGGCGGCGCGGGGTCGGGCGGTGCGGGGTCGGGCGGCGCGGGGCGCGACGCCGCCGGGACGGGCGGTGCGTCCGGGGTGCCCGGCCGCCCCGGTTCCGGGCCGGAGCCTGATGAGACTCTCGCGATCGAGCAGAGCGGGTTGAAGGCGTGGACGTTCGAGGCGTTGCCGGAGGTGGTGGAGCGGCGGCGGGGCGGGTTCCTCGTGAAGGCGTACCCGGCGCTGGTCGACGAGGGTGACAGCGTGGCCGTGCGGCTGCTGGGCAGCCCGGCCGAACAGCAGCGGGCGATGGTGACCGGCACCCGTCGGCTGGTGCTGCTCACCGTGCCGTCGCCGAACAAGGCAGTGGTGTCGTCGCTGTCGAACAGTGCGAAGCTCGCGCTCGGACGCAACCCGCACGGCAGCGTCGCAGCGCTGCTGTCGGACTGCGTCGCGGCCGCGGCGGACGAGCTGATCGCGACCGCGGGCGGCCCGGTCCGCGACCCGGCGGGCTTCGCGACGCTGCGGGACGCGGTACGTGCCTCGCTCGTGCCGACGACACTCGACGTCCTGAAGACCGTCGAGAAGGTGTTGGCGGCGGCACACGCGGTCGAGGCGCTGCTGCCCTCGGTACCCGCGGTCGCGCGGACCGACGTGCAGACGCAGCTGAACGCGCTGGTCTACCCGGGATTCGTCGCGGCGACCGGCCGGCGTCGGATGGTCAACGTGCTGCGGTACGTGCAGGCGATACAGCGGCGGCTGGAGAACGTGCGCCGCGACCCGGCCCGCGACAAGGGCTGGCAGGACCGCATCACCGCCGTCACCGAGGTCTACCAGGACTGGCTCCGCCGGCTGCCGCCGGAACGCCGCGACGACGACGCCGTGCGCGAGATCCGCTGGATGATCGAGGAGCTGCGGGTGAGCCTGTTCGCGCAGTCGCTCGGCACCGCGTACGCGATCTCCGAGCAGCGGATCTACAAGGCGATGGACGCGGCCGGCGGCGGAGTGGTCGCATGAGGCTTGCCTTGACGTCCGCGTGAAGCTTTAGCGTCGGTATCCGAGGAGGTCGCGATGCGGATCGGTGAGCTGGCCGAGCGGGTGGGCACCAGCACGCGCGCGCTGCGGCACTACGAGTCGCTCGGGCTGTTGGCCGCGCGCCGTACGTCGAACGGCTATCGCGAGTACGGCGAGGAGGACGTCCGGGTCGTGCGCGAGATCCGGACGCTGGTCGGAATCGGGTTCGCGCTCGAGGAGACCCGTCCGTTCGTGGAGTGCCTGCGTGCCGGGTACGCCACCGGGGACTCGTGCCCCGCGTCGGTGGCCGTCTACCAGCGGAAGATCGCCGAGATCGACGACTGCGTGGCGAGCCTCGCGGCGGTGCGGGAACGTCTGTCGTCGGCGGTGTCGGGCGGTTCGCTCGCGGATGCACCGGAGCCGCTCTGCGCGTTCACGCCGCTCGCGCGGTGACCTCCTCCATACCGAGGGAGGCTGTTGTGGAAGCAGTTACCGACTCGACCTGGACCACGGAGGTCCTGGCGTCGGAGATACCGGTGCTCGTCGACTTCTGGGCGGACTGGTGCGGTCCGTGCCATCGCCTTCGCCCGACGCTGGAGGCGCTCGCGGAGGAGTGGGCCGGGCGGGTGCGGGTGGTGTCGCTCGACATCGACGCGAACCCGAACGTCGCCCGCGACTACGGGATCCTCAGCGCGCCGACGCTGACGCTGTTCCGGGACGGGGAGCCGGTCCGGACCGTCGTGGGTGCGCAGCCGAAGTCGCGGCTGGTGGCGCAGCTGGAGCCTGCGCTCTGAGGAGCGGAGCCGCCGGTCCCGGCGGCTCCGTTTCGTCGTACCGAACTACGGTCGGTCGAATTCACCGAGCTTGATGCCGTGCAGGAACGCGGCCCAGCGGCCAACCGGGTAGGTGAGAACAGCACCCTCCGGGTTCTTCGAGTCACGGACGCCGATGAGGCTCGGAGTCTCGGCGACCTCTACGCAGTGCATGCTGGCACTACGAGTGGACTTATGCCACGAATCGGGTTTAAAAGTCACAGCCGTCCACCTTTATTGGTGAGATGAGTGATGGGTGTGGCCCCCGTGGGTAGGGGCGGACAGCTCGGAGCCGCGTTTGTGGGCGCTCGTCAGTGGCGCTCTGGTGTGCGGATCTGGTCGCGCACCGCGGCAAGGAATTCCAAAGACTTGTTCGGCGAGAGTGCGATCGACCTGAGCTGGTCGAAGATGCGGCGGTAGCGCTTCAAGTCCGTCGAGCCCTCGAGGTAAAAGTCCCCCTGATGGCCCTCGACGAAAACGATGCCCGACGCTGCGCTGTCCTCGACCTCCACGATGCCGAAGTTGCCCGGTAGCGCTGGATGAGCACCGGCTTCGTAGTCGATCACCTGCAAAGTCACGTGCGATCGTTCGGCAATGGCGAGGGCGGCATCCAGTTGTCGGAGCTGGACCTCGCGTCCACCGATCAGGCGGCGGGTGGCTGCCTCGTCGATGATGAACGACAGGTAGGGCGGATCAGGGCGATCGACGACCTGTTGGCGAGCCATCCGCAGCTTCACCTGTTCGTCGATCTCCTGCACGGTCTTCTTCTCGCCCATCCCGAGCAGAACGGCCCGCGCGTAGTCGGGCGTCTGGATCAGGCCGGGGAACGCGAACGGCTGGTAGTCGGAGATAGCGGTCGCTGCCGATTCCAGGCCGATCAACGTCCGGTAGGTGGCGTCGATGTCGTAGCCCTGCCACCACGCACGCTCTTTGCTGGCCCGCGCGAGCGACATGAGTTGCTCCTGCTCGGCGGGCGAGACGGCGTAGAGGCGGCAGAGATCACGGACATCACGGAGGACCGCGCCGCGTCGACCGGTTTCGATCCGACTGATTTTCGTCGGGGAGCACAGTAACTCCCTGGCGACCTCCTCGATCGTCTTGCCCGACTCGTGACGGAGGGCCCGCAGGCGCGCGGCGAGCTCGCGCCGACGCAGTGTCGGAGCGTGTTCGCCTACCACTGCTGTTCGGCCCTTCGAGCCACGGAGAGATACCGCTTCGGAGACACGGAGCGTCGCCGCCGAAATGGCACTTGCCACGGCCAGGCGGGGACGTTACCAAACGACCGAGCACATTGGTCACACCGGCCGCAAGACCCACTCGTGTGTCGGAAACGAGAGCGTTCCAAGTGGGATGGGATTCCCATTCCAGCAGGTAAGAGGGGTCTTTCTGGAAATTTCTCGCTTGTGAGGCGGGAGGGGCTGGAGTGGTTCGGGAGGGCCGCGCCGAGTTCGGATTCTGTCAGCTCGACGACTGCCAATGGCACTTGCCCTCACGCTCCCGAGCGTGCCAGGATTTCACTGAACGTCATGACAGGGTAGCCAACGAGCAACCGGTACCGCTGGCCCGGGCGTCGGGAGGGGACGGGCCCTTTCGTATCGCGAGCTTATTGGGTGCGTAAGTTTCGCTCGAAGCGAGCTGTCTTCGCCGCTCGCCGTTGTCCAGTGGGAACCCACCAGGTCACGACAACACCCCCGCGCTCACCGGCACGGTCTTCTGTCGCCGGACGGGTCCCGGCTTGGTGCTCTGCACAACCGGAAACCGCGGCATGGAGGATGCCAATGAACACGGGGCCACAAAGCCGGCATCAGGGTGGGGCGGACGAGGGCGAGGCCGCGATCAAGCCCCCGACGTTCGTGCCGGCTGACTTATCCGACCTGACGCCACTTCCCCACCAGGGCAACAGAGCGCCGGCGCCGCCGACGGTCGCCCGACCGCTGCCGACGACCGTCCTATGGCGGTGGCGATACGAGACCGCAGTCCTCGGTGGCGCGCCGCTGCTCTGGTGGGCAGGCGTCCGCTCCATCGGCGGGTTGGCGGGGCTGAGCATCGTCACCGGTCTGCTGGCGTTCGTGGCGCTGATCCCGCCGCTGCGTCGGTGGCTCACCGCTGTGCTCTGGACCGTCGTCACACCCCATCGGGTGCGGGTCGCCTGCGCCGAGGCTGGTGTCGTCTCGCCGAGCGGCAAGTTACCTGGCGTGCTGTGCACGGTGCGCAAGCCCTACGGGGAGCGCGTCTACCTGTGGTGTCCGCCCGGCCTGGGCCCGGCGGACGTCGCTGCGGCACGTTCGGTCATCGCCGCCGCGTGCTGGGCGAACGACGCCGTGTTCTACCAGACCAGTGGGCAGTATCCGCAGTTCGTCGCGGTGGACGTCATCCGCTTGTCGGACGCGGTCGTCGAGCCGGAGCCGATGGAGTTACCCGCGGTGTGGGAGCGGTTCGCCCGCCACGACGGTCGGTTCGAGGGGTTCGCTCCGCGCACCCGCTGACACTTCGATCGACGAGAGGGCCCATCCCGGCGCGTTCCCGGGATGGGCCCTCTCCGTGTCGGACCTTGATAGCTGATAGCGTGCGTGCAATTCTCTTCCTCGCTGGAAATTGATTGAATGCGGCCGGGACAATTGTCCCGGGGAGCCGGGAATTGTTCCCGAACGGGATGGCCGAATTCCCGATGTGCCGGGCTTTCTTCCCGGCCGTTTTCCGCAATTTCCTGAGCTGCGCAATTGGGCGCGAATCGCTTTCTCCGGGTTACGGAAAGGCAACGATCCGAGCGGCTTCGCCAAAAGCGACGATCCGGCACTTCCCGGGTCGTTCCACTCGATGCCGGGTGCGCGCGAGTGACTGCTGAGAGCCCGCGCTGACCAGCGAAGTTCGAGCTCGAGAAGGCTTGCGTGTGGACGGTGTGACGACTGTCGTCGATCGCCTCAGATTCCGTTAAGGGACGCCCCAACGAAGGTGCATTCGAGTGCCTCTGGGTCACACCAGTAACAGCAGTCACTAAGCATCTATTAACGGTGAAATGAGTCGCCGCTACGAGGTGAATTGGTGCGGCGGTGCCATGATCGTTTTATTCGCCGAGACCGATTCTTGCCGGGTGAGTCGTCGACTCCCGGAACGGTCGCAAGCGAATGACGACGCGAAGTCCGGAGGCGAACCGGGCGCGCTGTGAGGGTAGGAAGGACAGGGGTGCTGGCATGGCACGGAAGATTCTGACCGACGAGGGCGGCCGCAGAACGTTAGGGATCGTGCGGGTCGCGTCCACCGTGCCACCGGCATCAGTGCGACGCCGCGGGATCGAGGCACCGGACTGGGCGGTCACGTGGACGCGGGCGGGGGTGGCCCGATGAGCGCCCGGCTCGAACGCGCGGTGCTGGCGGCCGCGGCCCACGAGTACCTGCGCGCCGGCTGGCCGGTCGCGCCGGGGGCCTGGTGGTCCCCGCAGTTGCAGCGCTACCGCTGCGGGCGGCCCCGCTGCCGGACGTCGAGTCCGCACGCCGTCGACCCCGGCATCGGGCCGTCCGGTGACCGGTGCCGGGCGACCGTCGCCGAGTGCGTCGTCACCAGCCCGACCGAGGTCGACCGCTGGTGGACCGGCCACCCGTACGCGCTGCTGATGCCCACCAGCACGGGGCCCGGTGTCGTGGACGGCACCGAGGACGTCGTGAACGTCATCGACGAGCGGCTCCGGGCCGAGGGGTACCTCGCGCCGATCTCCAGCTCGAAGGTCGGCCAGGCGCAGCTGTTCTGTCAGCAGCTCCGGCCCGGCCAGGAGCTGTGGCTGACGGCGGCGGGCGCTGGTGTGCTGCTCCACGGCGAAGACTCGTGGGTGACGCTGCCGCCCTCGACGGTGCGGACGGGACAGGTGCGATGGCTCCGGTCCCCGCAGGAATGTGGGTGGAGGCTGCCACCGGCGGCCGTGGTCTGCGCCGCACTCCGCGTCGCGTTGACCTTTCGACCCCGGCCTGTGATCCACGGACGGCTGGGATGACCGCGCGGCTGCCCCACGAAGACCACCGGCCGGACTCCACGACGATGTCGATGATCCGGGAGTCCCGGACGGCGATCGCGGCGCGGCCGGTGGATCTGGCGGCAGCGGTGTACCGGCATCTGCCGTCGTTCGCTCCGCGGACGAAGGAGCTGCTCGCGGCGGACATCCGGTTGCACGGTGACCGGATCGTGCGGGACCTGCTGCGAGCAGCGGAGGTGTTGGATTCGCTCGCCGCGCTCGAGGACGATCTGCGCCGGTTGGGCGCGGAGCACGCGGCGCACCACGGGGTGCGGACGGAGCTCGCGGAGCACCTTCCGTACCTGGGGCAGGCGTTGGTGCGGGCGGTGCGGGAGCTGTTCCCGAACTCGGAGGGTGGGCCGCTCGGGTCGGCGTGGCTCGAGGTTTTCGAGTGGCTCGCCGACGAGATGATGCGGGGGGCGGAGGCTGCGGGGCCGGCGGTGCCGGAGACGTCTCCGGCGTACTGGCGGTCGTACGTGGAACCCCACCCACCGGAGCCGCCGCCCCTGGCCGTGCCGGCCCCGGCCGTGCCGGCCCCGCCCTCTGAACCGGTGGCCACCGCTGATCCGGCGCAGGACGCGACGGTCATGTTCGACCGGGGCGAACTCTTCGAGCGGCTGGCCCGAATCGAGGAGCTTCCGCGGTCGGTCTCGCCCGCTGCGCCGGTCGTACGGCCCGCGCCGCCCGCAGCCCGGCCGGTCTCGCTCGCGGCCCGGCCGGTCTCGCCGGCGGCGCCGGTTCCGCGGGCCGAGCCGCCGGTGGCGCGGCCGGTCCCGCCCGCGGCGCCCGCGGCGCCCGCGGCGGCGCGGGGTGGGCCGGGGCGGCGGGGACGGAACCCGTGGAGTTGGGCGTCGCGGTCGCGGGCGCGGAGCGTCGAGCCCGAGCCGCCGGCGGAACCGTGGCCGCCGCCGCCACAGATCGACCCGGCGATGTACGACTCACCGCCGGTCTCCACCACCGCAACAGCGGGCCCCACGGCCGTCGGGGAGTCGGCCGTGATCCCGCCCGCGGACCCGGAGCCGGCCCCCACGCCCGGCGGGGCACTCAAGGGCGTCGGCACCGGCTGGCCCCGCACCACGGCCACCCGACCGGTTCGGCCCGCGCAGGACGCGGAGCTGAACCCCTTGGACCTGGGCGACGCCCCCGCCCAGGAATAGAGGCGGGGGCGCCCCGGAATGACGCACCGGGGCGCCCCCGCCTCCCGCGGGTCACGTCGTCTCGAAAGTGGACATCATCGTCATGTCCTCGTGCTCGAGGTTGTGGCAGTGCAGCAGGAACCGTCCGCGGTAGTCGGTGAACCGCACCGCGACCTCCACGGTCTCCGCCGGCCGGAGGTCGACGGTGTCCTTCCACCCCGCGTCGAGGTCACCGGGCGGGCGGCCGTTGCGGGAGAGCACCTGGAACGGCGACAGGTGGATGTGCACCGGGTGGTGCAGGTCGGTGGAGAGCGTCCAGATCTCGACGTCACCCAGGCGTGGCGTGGCGTCGACGCGGGACGGATCGAACGGCTTCCCGTTGACCACCCAGCCCTTGCGCTGGCCACCGAGGCCGTCGGGGACGGTGCCGCGGCTGAACGCGAACTGACGTTCCACCGTGCCGCGGCGGAGCGGCTCGACGTCCGCGAGCTGGGTCGGGATCACCGAGTCGTCCCGCGCTTTCCGGGCGACGCGGAAGCGCATGACCTGGCCGGTGCCGGCGCTGCCGAGCGCGTTGCGCATCGTGATCACCTGGCCCGGCCGGTACGCGCTGAAGTCGACGATCACGTCGAAGCGTTCGGCCTGGGCGATGGTGACCGCGGTGTGCTCGATCGGTGCGGCGAGCAGGCCGGCGTCCGAGCCGATCTGGACGAACGTCGCGCCCTGGTCCAGCGTCAGCTGGTAGCGGCGGGCGTTCGAGGCGTTGAGGATGCGGAACCGGTAGCGGGCGGCGTCGACCTCGAGTTCGGGCCAGGGTGCGCCGTTGACGAGGACGACGTCCCCCAGGACCCCCTCGACGAAGTCGTCGTGGGCCATGGCGGGGTACTTGAGCGCGCCGTCGGCGTCGAAGGCCCGGTCGGCGATCATCAGCGGGATCTCCCGGTCGCCGCCGGGGAGCGAGAGCGCGTCCTCGACGTCGTCCCGAATCAGGTGGAAGCCGGCCAGGCCGCGGTAGACCTGCGGACCGGTGAAGTCCATCCGGTGGTCGTGGTACCAGAGGGTCGCGGCCGGTTGCGTGATCGGATAGACGTAGTCGCGGCGGCCCCGGGTGACGTGGCCGGGGTGGTGGTCGTGGTGGTGCGCGGCGTTGTTCTGCGGGAGCACCAGGTCGGTGGGCCAGCCGTCGTGTTCCGCCGGGGTATGGCCACCGTGGAGGTGGACGACAGTGGGCACGTCCGTCTGGTTGGAGTGCCGCACGACCGTTCGGCGTCCGGTGCGGGATTCGACGGTCGGGCCGGGGAAGACGCCGTCGTACCCGAGGATCCGCGTCCGGACGCCCGGCAGCATCTCGACGTCGGCCTGGCGCTGCACGATCTCGTACCAGTCCGTCGTCGCGTCCCGGCGGACCGGGCGTTTGACCGGCGGGATCGGGAGGGGAACCCGGAACGGCTCCGGGAGCGGCCGGTCGCTGCGGAGCGCCTCGCCCGTCGACCCCTCCGACGCGCATCCACTCAGCGCGACCGCGCCGGCGGCCGCTCCCATCAGCCCCAGGAAGTGTCGCCGCCTCACGACCGGGCCCGCCGTCGCACGGCGGCCCGGGGGAGCCAGACCCAGATCGTGAGCCAGACCGTCAGCACGACGATCGTCACGCCGAGCGGGATGTGGACCGCGAGCACCCGGGCGTACCCCATGCCGATCTGGAAGCCCTCGGCGAGCCACAGCACCGCGTACGCCAGCAGCGGCCAACCGGCGCCGCCGGCGATCCAGAACGCGAGCGCCGCTGCTCCGACGACCATTCCGGACGCCGGCAGGATCGATCCGTTGAGGCTGTGGACGCCGATCGCGTCGTAGGACCCGTCCAGGTACAGGCCGGCGAAGACCGGCTGAGCCAGCACGCAGAGCGCGTGCACGGTGAGGCTCAGCCGGAACAGCCAGAGCGTCGTCTTCATGCAACGACGCTATGAGTAGGCAGCCTACCTATGGATCCGGTAAGGCCCGGAACTTTCCTCAGGGTTGCCCCGGATAAGTAGGATGTCTACCTGTGAAGGACAGTGTGCGGGGCCATCTCGACGCCATGTTGCTGGCTGTTCTCGAGCCCGGGCCGCTGCACGGCTACGCGGTGATCGAGGCGCTCCGGCAACGTTCCGGCGGACGGTTCGACCTGCCCACCGGCACCGTGTACCCGGCGCTGCGCGCACTCGAGCGCGCCGGTTACCTGTCGGGCAGTTGGAGCACCGTCGGTGGCCGTAAGCGGCGCACCTACCAGCTGACCGGGTCAGGCCGGCACGCGCTGTCCGCCGAACGCACCGACTGGCGCGACTTCAGCCGGGCGTTGAGCGCGACTCTGGCGGGGGAAGCATGACTGGCCTGGTGGACGATCTGCGAGCCCGCCTGCACGGCCCCTCCGGCGTCCGGAAAGAGCTGTTGAGGGAAGTGGAGGACGGTCTGCGGGACGCGGCCGAGGCCTACGAGGAGGCCGGCGTACCGGCGGCCGAAGCGGCCAGGAGGGCCGCGGACGAGTTCGGCGACCCGGCTGAACTCGCGCCGCTCTACCAGGCGGAACTCGACGCCTGCCAGGGACGGCGGTCGGCGCTGCTGATCGCGCTGGCCTATCCGACGCTCACGCTGACCTGGGACGCGCTGTGGCGGTTCGCCGGCGTGGGCGAGGGTGTCGCGTCCGACGAATCCGTCACGGTGGCCGGTCTGCTCGACCTGAGCAGTTACGGAGCAGCGATCGCCGCAGCGATCCTGATTCCGCTGTTCGGCCGCGCTTCGGCCAGCTGGATCCGTCGGCTGGCCCTCGGCGTCGGCGGGCTGGGCTGGCTGTCGCTCCTGCTCACCGTGGGGACGTCGATCTGGCTGGCGCAGGCCAACGACGCCTCGGGCGCCCGGGCGATGGGAACGAGCGTGCCGGCGATGCTCGTCGTGGCACTGACCGTGGCGTCCACGATCGCGGTGGCGATCTCGGCGACGGTGACGCTGGTGCGGGTCAGCCGATCGAGGGCACTGCTCGCTGTCCGTTGAGCACCGCGCTCGTCGACCGCTCCGGCACCAGCGGCACCTCGATCGCGGCCGCGTCGAGCAGACGGGCCGACCGGTGCTTCTCCAGTGCGAACGGATCACCCTGGGTGAACGCGAGTACGGCCGGGTCCAGCGGACGCAGCAGCTCGACGTAGGCCTCGGGGTCCTTCACGTCGGGCTCACCCTGGACGAGGAACACACCGTCGACAGTGCGAAGCGCGGCGAGCAGCTCGGCCCGCTCGACGCCGGTGTTGACCGGGCGGCCCGGCCCTTTCCACGCGGAGACCCGGTTGTCGGCCTCGACGCCGACCAGCAGCTGGTCGCCCGTCGCGCGGGCAGCCTGGAGAAAGCGCAGGTGGCCGACGTGGAGCACGTCGAACGCCCCGGTGACGACCACTGGGCGACCGGAGCCGACCGGGTGCGCGTACCAGCTCAGGTGGAGCCCCGCTCGCGGCGAGTCGGGCATCCGGTCCCATCCTTTCCTACGAAGCTGCGGTCGCTCTAATTCTGGTGCGTCACCGCCGCCGTCGGGGCCGCTCCGGGTCGCTGTGATCCGAAACATTGCTGGTTACGGTATGTAACGCTGCCGACCTCGTCGAACCATAACGTCAGGTACATGGTCGAGTACGGAGAAGAACGGCTCGCTCAGGTCGCTGCCGAGCGTCACCCGGAGGCCTACGCGGCGGAACTACCTGACTTCTGGGACGCTCAGACCTGGCTCTGGGGCGCCGCGAGCGAATCGGCACGGTCGAGCAGACCGTCGATGCCCGTCGTCGCCAGCACCGACTGAGCCGCACGGGACGGCGCCGCGATCGCGAACCCTCCCGGCGACGTGCCGACCGTCCGCCACAGCGTGACCAGCGCACCGATGCCGGACGAATCCACGAACGTGACCTGCGACAGATCGACGACGATCCGCCGCGCACCCCTGGAGAACTCGCGCTGAGCGGCCCGGACGAGAGACGGGGAGGTCTCCATGTCGAGGTCGCCCTGTGGACGCAACCAGGCCGTACCGTCGTCGACCGAGACGTCCAACCGCCAGACCGCGTCCTCGACCACTCCGCCCTCCAACACCTCGCCGCCACCAGAATTGTTCCACCGCTGCGGGAACCCAACCGTCAAGAGGTCGGTCAACCGACATCTGGTCGGTACAGTCGAGGGAGCCCGCCTACGCAGGGTTCCAACCTGAAATGCGGTTTTGCCGATGTTCGAGCAGCCAGTGCGATACATAGCCCAGCCTCCGCTGGGCGAGCTGGACGACTCCACCTTGCTAGCTACGGCGCGTGAGCGCGCCGCATATCTTGCCGACGCGAGCAAGCAGCTCGCCGGCTCCCTCAACCCCGACCGGACGCTCCGCCGTGCCCTGCACGTGACGGTCCCGGCCGTGGCCGACTGGGCCCAAGTCATGATGCCGACCCGCACCGGCGTGCGTTACACCGCCGTGCGCGCGGACGAACCCGACCGCTTCGTGACCGAGGAGGGTGCGCGTCCGCAGGCCGGCGAACTCTCCGGCCACGGACGAATTCTCACGACCGGCCGGTACGAGCTGATGCACGTGCTGGCCGACGGGTACGTGCCCGAGATCGTCGCCGCGACGGTGCCCGAGGGTGAACTGCGCAACGGTCTGCTCGGGCTCCGCCCCGCCGACCTGCTGGTGCTGCCGCTCACCGCCCGGGGCACGACGTTCGGCACGCTCACGCTGGCCCGCCGGGCCGGCCGCGGGTTCGAGCCCGAGGACGTCGCGACCGCTGTCGAAATCACCGGCCGCATCGCCATCGCGTTGGACACCGCAGGGGTCTACGCCGAGCAGGCCCGCGTGGCCGAGGTGCTGGCGGCCAGCCTCCGCGCCCCGGAGCTGCCCGAAACGCCTGATCTCGCGATCGGGGCGCGCATGCGTGCCGCGATGCACACCGCCGAGATCGGTGGCGACTTCTTCGACGTCTTCGGTGAGCCGGGCGACTGGTCCGTGTTGCTGGGTGACGTCGCGGGCAAGGGTGCCGAGGCCGCGATCCTCACCGGCCAGGCGCGCCACACGGTGCGCGGTGCCGCGTTCTTCGACCGTCGGCCCGCCGAACTGCTGCGGGTGCTGAACGCCGCGTTGTTCGCCGGTGCGGACCGGGCTCAGCCGGCCAGTCGGTTCCTCACCGCGATCAGCGCCCGGGTCACCACCGCACCGGACGGGAGCATCTCGGTGCTGCTCGCCTCGGCCGGGCACCCGCGGCCGCTCGTCGTCCGCAAGTCGGGCGTCGTGGAAGAGGTGCCGATCAAGGGGCTGCTCTGCGGCGCGCTGCCGACGGCGCGATACACGGAGGTCCGCCAGGAGTTGGCTCCGGGCGACATGATGCTGCTGTTCACCGACGGTGTGCCGGACGCGATCGGCTCCGAGGGACGCTTCGGGCTCGGACGCCTCTCGCAGCTCGCCGCCGGGTACGCCGGTAGTGGGCCGCACGCGCTCGCCGAGGCGGTGGACATCGCGGTCGCGGAGTACGGCGGCGCCGGCCTGGCCCCCACCGACGACGTCGCCGTGCTGGCGTTCGGAGGAGTGCGGCTTTGAACTCTTTTCAACCTCGACGAGCCCCGAGGGCGAGCGGACCCCCGCAGAAGTCGGTCGAAAAGAATTCAATGACGGTGGTCAGCGGCGAGGCGAGGGAGAACTACACCAAGGCTCTCGACGCGGCCGACCGCCGGCTGGCGGTCGAGCTGGTCAGCGACCTGCTCAACGACGGGGTCGACCCGCTGGACCTGCTGCTCGACCTGGTCACGCCGGCCCAGCAGATCGTCGGCGAACGCTGGCAGAGCGGCGAGTACACCGTCGCTCAGGAGCACGCCGCCACCGCGGTCAGCGAGGCCGTGGTGGGCACTGTCGGCGCCTGGATCCCGGAGCCCGAGCAGCCGCTCGGGTACGCGGTGGTGGCCTGCGCGGAGCGGGAGTGGCACGCGCTCGCCGCTCGCATCGTGGCCGAGTCGCTGCGTCATCTGGGCTGGCGCACCACCTACCTCGGTGCCTCGACTCCGGCCCATCACCTGGCCGGATACCTGCACCGCCTCGACCCGGACGTCGTCGCGGTGAGCTGTTCGATGCCCGCCGCGATGCCGGCGGCCCGGCGGATCATCGAGGCCGCCTCCGAGGCCGGTATACCGACGCTGGCCGGTGGCCGCGCGTTCGGCGTCGGGCCGTCGCGGGCGCTCGCGCTCGGCGCCAGTGGCTGGGCGGCGTCACCGCGCGAGGCCGCGGTCGTGCTGGCGGACCTCCGCCCGGTCGTCGAGCCGGTTCCCGCGCTCGCCCACGCCGGCGCGGACGAGCAGGCCGAACTGCTGCTGCGCAACCGCGAACTGGCCGCTCGGGTCCTCAAGGACTGGATGGCCGCGCTCGAGGAGGTCGGCGCCGACTGTCTGGTCGGTCTGGACGCGGAGGCCGACTACGCCGTCGACCACGCCCTGCACGCGTTGGCGGCCGCACTACTCACCGACGACGTCACGGTGCTGATCGAAGGCCGCGAATGGCTGACGACGCTCATGGCGGCGCGGGGGTGTCACCAGGACGCCGTGCCGAGGCTCTGGGACGTGCTGTCCCGAGTGGCGGGTAGTCAGCTGCCGGTCGCGTCGAAGCTCCTGCGCCAGGCCGCCGCTTAGCGAGCGCGGGCCGTGCCGCGGCCCGAGGTCTGTTCGGCCGGGCGCGGACGGGCGCAGTAGAGGGCGTGGGCCCGGTGCCGCTCCTGTCGACCAGAGCGCTGCACCGCGAGGATGTGCTCCGTGGGTGCAGGGCGCGACTCCGGACGCTCGGGTCGGGGCCCTGGGATCCGGGAACAATGGGAGCGCGGGGTCAACACGCTCTGGTCAACGAGAGCCGGCTCGTCAAGTGACGGTCAGTTGGGAATTGCGTCCTGATTTATGGGATTTTCACCCAGCAGCGACGTGACTCAGCGGAAGATCGACGACCAGAGCGTCGTACACCGGCGCGTCCGGGAACGGCTGCAGGTGCCCGAACAGCTGCCAGCCCCAGGACAGGTAGGCGGTACGCGCCGGGGTGTTCCCCGGGTCGACGAGAAGCGTCGCGCGGTGCTCCGGACGATCAGCGAGCAGTGCGTCGTGGAGCGTCCTGGCGATCCCCCGACGTCGCCAGTCCCGCGTCACCATGATCTCGTTCAGAGCGAAGGTTCGTCTGCCGTCCTCTTCGGTCTGCTCGGCGGGTACCGCCTCGCGCAGGCCATTCCACCACTGCGTCCGCGGTGGGAGCGGACCGCCGTAGGCATAGCCGATCAGCGCGCCGTCGATCCGGCCGGCCACCAGCTCGAAGCCGGTGCGACCGGAGTGGCCCGCGAACCGCTCGGCGAACCTTTCCACCGAGTAGAACGGATCGCTCAGCTGGTCGGCGTAGATCTGGGCGTACAGCGCGAACAGGTCGTCCTGGATCGCCTGAGCACCCGCGGTGTCATAGGCCTGAAGATCAAGTCCGTTCGGGGTCATCGTCGGCCTCTCTGCTGGCCGGACGGTGAACCCCCGTCCGGACGAGCGGACGTGGAGTTACCACTTATCGTGGGAAATCCATTGCCCTCCGTGGTGGAACCGGAGGAGGTTCGACATCGGCCGCCGTCACCGGCGGCCGACGTCACGCGACGACCGTCGAATCGAATCTCGCCATGAAGCTGCGAGCAGCGGTGGATGTGCTGACCTGAGCCAGCTGACGGCGGAACGCCCGGAGCTCGTTGAGGGTGCGGGTACTGGTCACTTCGTTCACGACCATGCCCAGCGCCTCCTCACCGATCTCGATGGCGCGCGTCACGTCCCTCCGAGCGAGCGTAGCGAAGGCGAGGCGAACGGTATACAGAGACTTGTTGCGGACCATGCCCTCGCGCTGCTTCCCGCGGGCCAGTTCGAGGAACGACGCGGCCTTGTTGGCCCGGCCGGTGTCGAGCTCGCACATGCCCTCGTTGCCGGCCAACTCGACCTCGTCGAAGAACGCGATCCAGACCGGCTTCTCCTCGTCGGCGCTGCGCCGCTGGAAAGCATCGTGAGCCCGCATCATCGCTTTTCGGGCGGCCGGGCCGTCGTTGAGCTTCGCCCAGGCCCTGGCCTCGCGCATCGCGAGCAGTGAGTCCATCGTCGGCGTCGAGATCTTCTCGGCGACCCGCTGCGCCGCCTGGGCCATGTGCAGGCCTTCGCGCGGCCGGTCGAGCGCAACCGCCTGCATGCTCATGTTGGCGAGCGCGTGCACTTCGAGGTTCGCGTCGTTCGCCATCCGGGCGGCGGCCAGCGCTTCGGTGTAGCAGTAGCGGGCCTGGTCCTGACGGCCGGCGTCGAACGCGAGCCAGCCGGCGCAGATGCCGAGCTCGCCGGTGGCGACCTGGAGGCGCTGACCGACCGTCTCGCTGTACTGGCCGCGGTTCAGGAGCTTGTTCGCACGGCGGAGCTGGGCGGCGGCTTGGTCACAGAGAGTGTCGCCGCCATAGCGGTAGTCGAGGTTGTACAGATGTTTCGGAGCATCTTCCAACTGCGCGGCGTGCGCTTCGCCGACGCGGCCGAAGTCGTCACTCGCGAGGGCTTCTTCGTCTTCGTCACCCGCGAGCGAGAAACCCACCAGCGCGGCCGCGCCGGTCAGTCCTTTCAGCACACTTCTACGTCGCATGTTGTCTCCTACTTCATGCCCTGCATGAGTAGGGACGGTAGTTGGCAATTCGGGCGCCGTTGATCCGTCGAGGTATGGAGCGCCGATGGGGTCTACCAGGTGAGGCGGAATTCGCAGGCCCTGGACGAATCGCAACACGGTGTCGAGTCGTATTTCGCAGAGACCGCGTTCGATACGCGAGATGTGGGCCTGCGAAAAGCCGACGAGTTCGGCGACCATGTGTTGGCGGCGGATCGGCGTGCGTGCGCGATAGAGCTGCGAGACCTTACCCAGGTCGTGATCGGCGAGCGCCGAACGCATCTCCGGCTCGGCCCAGAAATCGAGCGGGAGCACGGGAGCGAGTAGTTCTACGGTGTGCGCACTCCGCTGGCACGGGTCACACAGTGTGTTGGTGTTGTCACGGCGAAGTCGCCCCCCACAGTGGGCGCACACCCGGGGAGCGGGGTTGTGCTCGGACGACTCACGGGCCATCGACGTGCTCCTGCCCTGCGCAGTGGACACTTCTCAAACACCCGGATGAGGCTGATGATAGCGGCGCCGAAACTGTGCGCAAGGCCACAATGGTAGGGCTAGCCCCCTGATACTTCGGAGTGTGATCGCAGGTCGGAGCCCTATCGGACGGTTCCCGGAGTAGCCGGCTCCGCCTGTCGGGCCATCTTCTCGGACCCTTGGGCTGATCGGCGGTAGCCCTCTGGTACCGCTGTGGCTCCTGCTGGCTCTTCGTTCCCGATGGTTCGCTGTCACATCTTCAGAGTTGACGAATACCGGGCCGGTTTGCTCATACCCCCGGGTATCAACATCAGTCCGTGACGGTTTGTGTACTCGTCGTTGAACGTTCACTCTCGGATTGCAACTTGCAACGCACTGGAGGGGTGGACCTGATGTCGAAGGCGGGCGCGACCGATGTCTAGGCCAAGTGCGGGCGGCCGCGTTTCGGGCCCCAGATCGCTCCGGAGTCGGAGGATCCTCTCGTGTGGACGCGAAACAAGTCTGACGCCCGAGCTTGCATCCAGTGGATTGCCACCGGTGGGCGCGCCGCCGCGAACGTCGGCTGGGCCCTCGCGTCTTCGGTGCGCGCCGCAGTTCCGGTGCGCCCGGTGAGTCGGGGCCACCACACGAACGTCTGGGTAACACTGCGAGACATCCGCGAACGAATTCGCACGGCTGACGACGTCGCGCTCCTGGCGCACGCGCCACTGGACCTCTACGACCTGCTGCGAGCGGTGGAGGCCGTACTGGCCCTGCACGACGGCGGCCAGGTCCCCGGCGACCCCGGCGGTCGCTTCTACTGCACCGGCTGCCCGGAGACACCGAGCGGACGCGTGCCGTGGCCCTGCACTACCCGGACGGTGCTCGAGCGGGCACTGACCGGAAGCGAAGAACGGGTCTGAGCAAGACCCCTCGAACGTCGCCCGGATCGTCCACACGCGCCCCCGGACGGTCCTGGCGACCGGCGGAGCCGGTCGGGCGGCGTGGACATGGCAGGCTCGGTGTGTGAGCAGCACCGAACCGCTTCGATCCACGCCGCCGACCGGCGACGTTCCTCCTGAGTTGTCCCTCGACCAGCGCACCGTCGACTGGGTCGAGGGTGCCGTCGAACTCATCGACCAGACCGCGCTGCCCGACGTCGAGCGTCTGCTCCGCCTGGAGACGGTCGAGGGCGTCGTCGACGCGATCCAGCGCCTCGCGGTGCGTGGAGCGCCGGCGATCGGCGTCGCCGGTGGGCTCGGTGTGGCCCTCGCCGTGCGGACGCTGCCCGAGCCGACCGACGCCATCCGGGCACTGCGCAACGCCCGGCCGACAGCGGTGAACCTCGCCCGGGCGGTCGACCGCGTCGCGGCGGTCGTGCCGGACGGGCCCGACGCGGTGCTCGCCGAAGCGCTCGCGATCCGCGACGAGGAGATCGCGAGCAGCGACTCGATGGCGCTGTACGGCATCGACGCGGTGGGGGAGCTGTGCGGCCCACAGCCGACGATGCTGACCCACTGCAACACCGGTGGCCTGGCGACGGTGACCGGTGGCACCGCGCTGGGGGTGGTGTTCGCGCTGCACCGGGCCGGGTTGCTGGGTGGGGTGGTGGCCAGTGAGACGCGTCCGCTGCTGCAGGGGGCGCGGCTCACGACGTGGGAGCTCGCCCGCGCCGGGGTTCCGTTCAGACTCGCGGTAGATGGCGCCGGGGCTTACCTGATGGCGCGGGGAGAGGTCGACGCGGTGATCATCGGCGCCGACCGGATCTGCGCCAACGGTGACGTCGTCAACAAGATCGGGTCGTACGCGCACGCGCTCGGGGCGGCCCGGGCCGGGATCCCGTTCATCGTCGTCGCGCCGGAGTCCACGGTGGACGTCGCGACGGCGTCCGGGGCCGATGTCGAGATCGAGGACCGCGGGGGAGCCGAAGTGTCCGGGTTCGGGGTGGCCGCTGCCAACCCCGCGTTCGACATCACGCCCTTCGACCTGGTCACCGCGGTGGTCACCGATCGCCGGGTGGTACGGTTCGCCGCCGGCCAGACCTGGGACGACGTACCGCTCGGACCTTTGCGGAGCTTCTCGTGATCCAGCTTTTGACCCCGGACGGTGTACGCCGGGACGACGACCGATTCCCGCTCGACGTCACGCACGACGAGTTGCGGAGCATGTACCGGGAGATGGTGGTCACCCGGCGGGTGGACGCCGAGGCCACCGCGCTGCAGCGTCAGGGTGAGCTCGGGCTCTGGGCGCCGAGCCTGGGCCAGGAGGCGGCGCAGGTCGCGTCCGTCCGGGCCTTCGCGGCGTCCGACATGCTGTTTCCGTCGTACCGGGAGCACGGCGTGGCGCTGGCCCGCGGTGTGCAGCCGGCCGAGCTGCTCTCGCTGTTCCGCGGGGCGTCGCACGGTGGGTGGAACATCGCCGAGCGTCGGCTGAACACCTACACGATCGTGCTGGCCGCGCAGTTGCTGCACGCGGTCGGGTACGCGATGGGCGTCCAGCGGGACGACGCTTCCGAGGTCGTCGGGGTGTACTTCGGTGACGGTTCCACCAGCCAGGGCGACGCCAACGAGGCTTTCAACTGGGCGTCGGCGACGGATGCGCCGGTGGTGTTCTGCCTGCAGAACAACCAGTACGCGATCTCCGCGCCGGTCGCGACGCAGTCGCCGATGCCGCTCTACCGCCGGGCCGAGGGGTTCGGGTTCCCTGGCGTCCGGGTCGACGGCAACGACGTCCTGGCGGTGCTGGCGGTCACGCGGTGGGCGGTGGACCGGGCGCGGGCCGGCGAGGGCCCGAGTCTGATCGAGTCGTTCACGTATCGCATGGGGCCGCACACCACGTCCGACGATCCGCGTCGGTACCGGGAGGCCGGTGAGCTCGAACACTGGCGTGCACTCGACCCGATCGAGCGCCTCCGTCGCCATCTGGACGCGGAACAGCTCGCTGACGCGTCGTTCTATGCCGACGTCGAGGCGGACGCCGGCGCGGTCGCGGCAGCTGTGCGGGGAGCCTGCCTCGGACTCGAGCCCACGGGACCGTTCCCGGTGTTCGCCGAGGCGTGAGGCCGCGGCGGGCCGAGGGATGAACGCTTTGGAGGGTCATGGGCCCCCGAACGGTTCAGGGCTCAGGGGCCCTGACCGGTTCAGGGCTTGAGGCCTCCGCGGAGGTGGGGCCCAGGGCGGTCAGGCGGCCGCCGGAGCGGCCCAGGGCGAGTAGGGCGTCGCGGGTCAGGGGGAGTTCGGCTTTTACCCCGTGCGGTGGCCACTGGGCCCTGATCGCCCGGGGCTCCTCCAGCCACTCGGTCAGCGCGCCGATCGGGTCGGCGCCGGTGAGCAGCTCCCTGGCCGCCGTCAGCCGCACGAGCAGCGCGTCCAGTTCGGCCGTCAGGGCCGCCGCGTTGCCGCCGCACATGGCCGCGGTGAGCGCGGCCCGGGTCGCCGCGACCCGGGTGGCGTCGCGGAACGACCCGGCGCCCAACCCCAGCGCGGCCGCGCCGACCGGTTCCGCGGCCGCGCCCTCGGTCAGCGCCGCCGCGACGAGGTGCGGCAGGTGACTGATCCGGGCGACCGCCGCGTCGTGCTCGATCGACGTCAGCGGCGCCACCTGTCCGCCCACCGCGAGTGCCCAGCGCGCCACGTCCAGCCAGTCGGGAAGCGCGGTCTCGTCGTCCAGGCACAGCGCCCAGGCGCAGCCGACGAGTAGCTCGGCGTCGGCGACGGCGAATCCGGACTCCTCCTTGCCGGCCATCGGGTGCCCACCGACCCAGCGGGCACCCGGCAGTTCCGCGGCCACGAGCGCCCGAACCGGCTCCTTCACCGATGTGACGTCCGTGAGCAGACCCCGGTAACCGGCGTCGCGCAGAGCGCCCAGAACCACCGGCACGGCGGGCAACGGCACCGCCAGCACCACGAGATCCGCCCCGTCGACAGCTGACGCGAGATCCGGCGCGACAACGGGCCGGCCTAGCCGTTCCGCCGCCTTCCCACGCGTCCCCGGGTCCGCGTCGTACCCGACCGTCACCGCCGTGACCTGCGCGCCTACCGACCGCAGCAGCAACGAGCCACCGATCAGCCCCAGGCCGAGCACGGCCACCCTTTCGATTCCCACACCGGACAGCAAATCACGACACGTCCTCTCCATTGGCCACGCCAACTTGCGGTGATCCGTCGTAATCAGCGAGGGTCAAGGCCGGAAAAGCCGGGAGGAATGGGATGAAGCGAACAAAGGGCCGTCGGAACGGGCGGCCGACAGCACCCCCGCCTCCACCTCCCGAGCCGACGACGCCGGCCGCCGGGGAACCTGAACGGCTGTTGTGGGGCGTCGACGCCGACGCGGTCGGAACCCTCTGCAGCATGCGGCTGGAGATCTCCTCGACGCTGCTCCGGCGCTCAGCGGACCGTTTCACCGGGCACGACGCGGTCGCCGACACCGCCCTCGTCCACCGCCTGACCTCGATCACGCCGGAGGTGGGCCTCGAGCTCCCGACGGACCGGATCGAGAACCCCGACGAGCTGGTGGCCCACGCCGCGGACGCAGAGGTGCGGATCGGCGCGGTGCTCCCCGACGTCTCCGCCCGATCGGGACGTCCCTTCCCGCTCTGCCATCCCGATCCCGACCTGTCCGCACGCGCCCTTCAGGCGCTGCACCGGGCCGCGCAGGTGGCGCTGGACGTCCGCGCGCGGCGCCTGGTGCTCCGGCTGCACGACACCGCGCCCTACCCCGGTCAAACCGAGGCGCGGCGTCGCCTCCACCAGCTCGCGGACGTCCTCACCGGCCTGCGCCGCCAGCTCCCGGCCGAGCTCGCCGTCGTCGTCGACTACGCGCAGGCCGACCCGCACCCGGTGCGCCGCGCCCGGCCCGACTGGCACACCGCCCTGACGCTCGCCACGGCCGCCGGGCCCGGCACCAAGGTTCTGCTCGACCCGGCTCCGCTCCTCGACGAGGACCCCGAGCTGAGCATCACGACGCTGCGCGCCGGTGATCGCCTCGCGGGTGTCCTGATGGGACGCCTGGTGGCCATCGACCGGCCGTTCGCGCTGTTCCTCGCGATGATCGACGCCGCCGAGGGCGGTGTGCTGGTGCGCGGTCGGCGCTGCCCGGTGCCGTTCGTCGTCTCGCTGCCGCCGGGCCAGGCGCCCGGTATCGAGGCCGCCCTCCGCGCGGTCGGTGCGGTGCAGGAAGCCGCCGCCAAGGCCATGCTGCTGGACCGGTCCGCCTGGCGGGCGGCCCAGGCGTCGGGCGACGCCGAGGCCGCGACCGACGTCCTGCTCACCGCCTACGAAACCGACGCCACACCGCTGCTCACCGCGGTCCGGGCAGCGCTCGGCGTACCGGCGGACGCGATCGCGTCGTACCGCGAGCTGTGCCGGGACACCCACCGGGCGGTCGAGCGGCAGCGGTCGCTGCTGCGTGCCGCGCTACGCCAGGGAGATCTCGAGGCCGAGGCACGGACCGCGGGGTCAGTCGGTCGCGTCGGGCCCGGGCCGGGGGCCGGGCGGGTCGTCGCCGCCGGGCGCTGGGCGCTCCGAGGCGTCAGCTGAGCCCTCCTCGGGCAGCGCCGCGAGTTTCGCGAGAACGTCGCCCGTAGTGGCGGCGCCCTCGATGACCTCCTCGTCCGGCGGCACCAGGACCTTCGTGGGGTTCGTGGTCTCCGATGCCGTGACGGCCACCTGAACGACGTCTTGATCGACGTCGACCGACGCATTGTTGGTGAGCTCGACCACGACGTTGCCGCTGATCTGCACCTGCAGTACCGACGGGGCGAGAGCCTCGCCGGCGACCGCGGGAAGGTCGGTGCCCGGAGCCGACGGCGGAGCAGCGTTCAGCAAGGCCCGGATGAACTCGTCGACCTCGCTACCGGCCAGCCGGAAGGTCGCGCGGCACTCGCCTTGACGCCAGATGCTCAGCACGACGGTCGCCGCGCCGCGGTGACCACTGACGCGGAGCGATCTTCCTTCGCCGCGGGGGTCGAGAAACACGTCACCCCGGTGCGGCAGCGGTAATACCTCGCCCATGCCTACAGAATGCCTAACGTGTCCACTCTTGACCAGACTGTGACCGTCGTAGGCTCGGTGTCATGACGAGCGCGCAGCAATCCTGGGATGCCGCGGGCGCCTGGGATCCGGCACCGCAACGGCAGCCGCCCGGGTACGTACCGCAGGCCGCGCCGCCCCCCGTACCCCGCCGTCCGCGGTTCCGGGAGAGCGGCGCGGTGCGGTGGTGGGGCGTGCTGATCGGGGTGTGTGTCTCGCTGGTGTATTTCGTGCTCGTCGGGCTGGTCTCGTGGAGCACGACCTCGCTCATCGGCTTGTTCCTGGCCGCCGTGCTGCTGGCCGGGTCGGCGAGCGCGGTGCTGCTCACCCGTGGGGACCGCGGCATGGGTGTGGGGGTCGCCGCGGTGACCGGCGCCGCGCTGAGCGTCACGATGCTGATCCTGGCCTGGGAAACCTTCAACCTGGATCAGGTGTTCATCTAGGCCTTTCGTTCCGACCCGGAGCCCGCCGAGGGCTCGCCCTCGGCGGGCCGTGCACTAGGACTCGACTTCGTGCTTGTCGGAGCCCCAGAGGGTGTGGAACGAGCCGTCGGTGTCGACGCGGCGGTACGTGTGGGCACCGAAGTTGTCGCGCAGGCCCTGGATGAGCGCTGCCGGGAGACGCCGGCGACGCAGCCCGTCGAAGTAGGCCAGCGACGAGGAGAACGCCGGCGTCGGAACGCCCGCCTTCGCCGAGTCGGAGACCACCCGACGCCAGCTGTCGACGCCGTCCGAAACGGCCTTGACGAAGTACGGCGAGGCCAGCAGCGTCGGCAGCTCCTTGTTCTCGTCGAACGCCTCCCGGATGCGGTCCAGGAAGCGCGCCCGGATGATGCAACCGCCCCGCCAGATCGACGCGATCGCACCGCGGTCGACGTCCCAGCCGTACTCGTCGCTACCGGCCTTGATCTGGTCGAAGCCCTGCGCGTACGCGACCACCTTCGACGCGTACAGCGCCTTCCGGACGTCCTCGATGAAGCCCTCGCGGTCGTCCGCGGCCCACGCGAGTTCGTTGGTGGTCGGAAACACCTCGCGAGCGGCTTCCCGCTGCTCGGCGTGGCCCGACAGCGACCGCGCGAACGTCGCTTCCGCGATGCCCGTGATCGGCACACCGAGGTCGAGCGCGCTCTGCACGGTCCAGCGGCCGGTGCCCTTCTGCTCGGCCTGGTCGAGGACGACGTCCACGAACGGCCGACCGGTGCGCCCGTCGACGTGGGCGAGCACGTCGGCGGTGATCTCGATCAGGAACGACTCGAGGCTGCCCTTGTTCCACTCGCGGAAGATGTCGGCGATCTGGCCGGGCGTGGCGTCCAGGCCGGAACGCAGCAGGTCGTAGGCCTCCGCGATCAGCTGCATGTCGGCGTACTCGATGCCGTTGTGCACCATCTTGACGAAGTGCCCGGCGCCGTCCGGCCCGACGTGGATGCAACAGGGCACCCCGTCGACGTTGGCCGCGATCGACTCGAAGATCGGGCCGAGCTTCTCGTACGAGTGCTCCGAGCCGCCGGGCATGATGCTCGGGCCCTTGAGCGCGCCTTCCTCGCCACCGGAGACGCCGGTGCCGGAGAAGTGCAGACCGTGCGCCTTCAGCGCCTCCTCGCGACGGCGGGTGTCGGCGAAGTGGGCGTTGCCGCAGTCGACGACGATGTCGCCTTCCTCCAGCAGCGGGATCAGTTCGTCGATCACGTCGTCGGTCGCCTGGCCGGCCTTGACCATGACGATGACCGCACGCGGTCGCTTCAGCGAGGAGACGAAGTCCGCCATCGACTCGCTCGCCACGAACGTGCCCTCGTAGCCGTGGTCGTTGACCAGGGCGTGCGTCTTCTCGGGGGATCGGTTGTGGATGGCGACCGTGTGGCCGTGTCGGGCGAGGTTGCGGGCGAGGTTTCGGCCCATCACCGCCAGGCCCGTAACGCCGATGTCTGCGGTTGCTGTCATGTGGTCACCTCGTGCGTTTGTCTTTCACCGGTCGGAGGGCTCGGTGTGGACTACGTACACGGTCTACCTCGCGTTCAGGGCGTCCGCGAGGGGTGGGGCCAGGATTCGCGTCGGACGTAACGGGACGATGTACCCGCGGATGTTGCATGAAGGCCAGAATTTTGGGCATGGTCTGGGCTATGAGCGGCGGCCAGGACATCGAGCGACTCGACCCCGAGCGGCGACGTCGACGCATCCAGCTACTCGCCGAACTCGCGGAGGCGCGGGCACTCCGCAACCGCGTGGCCCCGCGGAGGGCGCGCCACGAGCGACAGCGCGACTTCATCACCAATCGTCGTCGAATGGCGTGAGAATCGCCACCTGACCGGTTCTTACGTGCCGGGATGGGCTGGCGTCCGCAGACGCCGGGACCGATGCTGTGGATGTGTCGTATTTTGCTGCCGCCCTGGTCCGTCCACGCCAGGGGTGGATCGCCACCGAGTTGGATCTGGACGAAATCGAAGACACGGACGATGCCGCTGACCTGTTGCGCGAGGTCGAGCCGGATGCTGAGCTCGCCCTGATGTTCGTCGAAGCCGACGACGAGTACCTGGTCGTGTTCAGGTTGGACAACGGGGACGAGATGCGGATCTTCGCGTCCGACGCCTCGTTCGCCGACGAGTCGCGGGTCGGCGCCGTGCTGCTCGAGGAGCTCGACGAGATCGATGTGTCCTCGGACGATGATTCGGACGAACCTGAGCTGATCGGTCAGCCCGCCGGTGAGGCGGATTTGCTTGCCGACCTCGGGGTGTCCGCCCGTGATTTGCTGGCGCTGTGCGCGCACGAGGGGATGCTGCCGTCGGACGTGATGCTGGAGATCTCGCGGAAGATCGGCAGCGCGGACGCGCTGACGCAGTTGCGGGGCGAGTGACCGCGCCGGGTCCGCCGCCGGCGCGGGCCGGGGACGTGGCTGCCATGCGGAAGGTGCTGGGGGTCGCGGAAGGCGCGTTGGTCACCGGGGACGTGCCGGTGGGTGCGTTGGTGCTCGACGCGTCGGGAGCGGAGCTCTCACGGGCGTGCAACGAGCGTGAGGGGTCGGGTGACCCCACCGCCCACGCGGAGGTGCTGGCGCTGCGGCGTGCCGCCGAGGCGCTCGGCACCTGGCGGCTGTCCGGCTGCACGCTCGTCGTGACGCTGGAGCCGTGCACGATGTGCGCGGGGGCTCTGGTGCTGGCACGGGTCGACCGCGTGGTCTTCGGTGCCTGGGACCCCAAGGCCGGTGCGGCGGGCTCGCTCTGGGACGTCGTCCGCGACCGCCGCCTCAACCACCGCCCGGAGGTGCTGGGCGGGGTGCTCGAGGAGCCGTGCGCCGCCTTGCTCGACTCGTTCTTCGCCACCCACCGCTGAGCGCACGGGTATGCGATTCGGACCGTCGGGCCGGATCCGGTATCGTCTTCGGCGGTGGCGTGTCCGAGCGGCCGAAGGAGCACGCCTCGAAAGCGTGTGAGGGGGCAACTCCTCCGTGGGTTCAAATCCCACCGCCACCGCCAGGTTTTCCCGGGTCGGTTCCGTGAGGAACCGGCCCGTTCTCGTTCAGCGGATGCCCGCGGAGTTTTCGGCGAGCGAGGGCGAGGCCCTCGGCGGCGGCGTTCGACGGGTGGTCGGACGCCAGGGCTGACAGGTAGCCGGCGGCGAAGGTGTCTCCGGCGCCGGTCGGGTTGGTGATCTGCTCCGGGGCGAGGGGCTCGTGGGGCGTGAAGCGGGCGGTGCCGTTGTGGATTTCGGTGGCGCCCTCGCGGCTCTTCACTACCGTCGTTCTCGGGCCGGGGCCCAGGGCTTCGAACTCGGTGGGGTTGAGGAAGAGGTAGTCGGCCTGGCTGACCAGGTCGAGGACCGCCGGGGAGGGGGAGGTTGCCCATTCGTGGCCCGGGTCGAGGCTGATGAGGGCGCCTCGCGCTCGCACGGCACGTATCACGGGCGCCATTCTGACTGGCGTCAAAGCGTCCAGGAATGACGTGACGTGCACTATTCGTGCGGACGCCAGGTAATCCACGGCGCGATCGATGTAGTCCGCCATTGCCTCGTTCGCGCCGGGATGGATCAACAGGGTCCGGTCCGGACCCTCGACGACGGATACGCACGTGCCGGTCATTCCATCGGCGCGGAAGACGAAGCGGTGATCGACGCCCAGCGCGGCCAGGCGTGACACGTGTGCGGCGTTCGCACCGACCACCCCGACGTACCCGAGACCCAACCCGGTCGCGGTCAACGTCGAAATGGTGTTGAAGGCCGAACCGCCGAGGACCGGCGGCACCTCGACGAAGGGCTGCACGACGGACGCTGAAACGCGGCCCGAAGTGCCGCGTGCCACCGGCAACCCGACCGACGAACCGCGCACCACGTGGTCGAGATTGAGCGCTCCCACCCCGATCACGTCCACATACCCAACCTAGGTGGCACGTTTCGGGGAGAACGGCGAACCCGGGCGCCGAAAGGATTCGATCAGTCCGCGGCGCTGCCAGTCCTCGATGTCAACGGGGGAGGGCTGACGGCGCCGCGGACGTATGACGTCTTGCTTGCCGGGGTATATGTCCCATAGATGCCGGTAAGGGGGCGCCGATGGCCGAGCAGGTGTTCGCGCCGAAATCTCAGTACCGTCAGATCGCCGATCTTCTCCGTGAGCGCATCGACGCCGGCTTCTACGAGCCCGACGACCCCCTTCCCAGCGAGCCCGAACTAGCCGCTGAGCTGGGCGTTTCCCGCGTCACGATCAACAAGGCGATCAGCCTGCTGCGCATCTCCGGCCTCGTCCGCGTCCGCCGCGGCGCCGGCACGTACGTCCGCACCACACCGCGCATCACCCGCGACGCCCGCTACCGCTACGCGCACCCGCGCGCCGCCGAACTCGAGGGCCGGGCGCTCGGCCTGTCACCCCGGGCCGAGTGCACCGAGGTCAGCAAGGTCGAGGCGACGACCGAGGTCGCGGCCGCGCTCGGCATCGACGAGGGTGACCCGGTCGTCGTCCGCCACCGTCGGCTGTTCGCCGACGACGAGCCGACCCGGCTCGCCGATGCCTACCTTCCCTGGGACATCGCCGAGGACGCCGGGCTGCTCGAACCCGAGGGCACCGAACTGCTCGAGTCCGACGCCGGGAGCGGCGCCGTCTACGCCCGCCTCGCCGAGCGGGGGCACGGCCCGGCGCGGTTCGACGAGGACGTCACGGTGCGCGTCGCGTCGGACGCGGAGGCTCGCGCGCTGGACCTCGAGGACGGCCAACCGGTCATCCACATCACGCACGTCGCGCGTGACGCGGACGACCGTGCCGTCGAAGTCGCGTTGCACGTCATGCCGGCACATCTGTGGCGACTGCATTACGACTGGTCCGCGTTGGTCGACGACGAATACGACATCGAAAACGAGGACTGATCCCGGGTATGCGAAACCGCGCAGAATAAACCTGGTAAACGGTCATCCGGGCGTTTATTGAATTACTGGCTGTGAAGCTGCTGTGGCTCCGCCAGGATCAGTGCGGTCAGCAGGACCCCGCTGAGCACGGAGGCATTTATGGGACGACGCTCAGCACTGGCTGTCGCCGGGATCGCCTTAGCCGGGCTGATCTCGCCGGCGCTGGTGTCACCGGCCGTCGCAGCGCCACAAGCAGCACCCGCCGCATCCGCCGCGCCCGCGCCCATCACCTGGACCAAGTGCGGAACCGAGACCTACCCGACTCTCCAGTGCGGCAAGATCTCCGTCCCGCTCGATTACGCCAACCCGAGCGGTCAGAAAATCACTCTCGCGGTCTCCCGCGTTCCGCACACCGCGGCCACGTCGCAGGGTGCGTTGTTGGTCAACCCCGGCGGCCCCGGCGGCTCCGGCCTCACGCTCGCCGGCTTCGTCGCCAAGAGCCTCGACCCGGCCGTCGCCGCGCAGTACGACGTCATCGGCTTCGACCCGCGCGGGGTCGGCAAGAGCGAGCCGGCGCTCAACTGCAAGCCGGGGTACTTCAAGCCCGTGCGGCCCGACTCGGTGCCGACGACGCCGGCCATCATGGAGGCCAACCTCAAGCGGGCGAAGAGCTTCGCCGCGGCCTGCGGGGCCAAGTACGGCAGCCTGCTGAAGTACATCAACACGATCAGCGCCGTCAAGGACATGGACCAGATCCGCCTCGGCCTCGGCGCGAAGACGATCAACTACTTCGGGTACTCGTACGGCACGTACCTCGGTGCGGTCTACGCGAAGCTGTTCCCGAAGAACGTCCGCCGGATGGTGCTGGACAGTGTCGTCGATCCCGATGGGGTCTGGTACGAGGACAACATCGCCCAGGACTACGCGTTCAACGCCCGGCACGAGGCGTTCGCGGTGTGGGTGGCCAAGCACGACGCGAACTACCACCTCGGTACGTCGGAGGACGTCGTGCTGGAGAAGTGGTACGCGGCGCGGGCGGCGTTGAAGACCAAGCCCGCGGGCGGGGTCGTCGGGCCGGCGGAGTTCGAGGACACCTTCGGGCCCGGGGCCTATTACAACGGCTACTGGCCGTTCCTGGCCGACGCGTTCGCGGCGTACGTCAACAACAAGGACGAGGCGGCGCTGGTCGACGTCTACGAGGCGTTCGGCGCGATCGATGCGAGCGGCGAGAACGGCTACAGCATCTACACCGCCGTGCAGTGCCGTGACGCGAAGTGGCCCAGGGACTGGTCGACGTGGGTTCGCGACACGTGGCGCGTGCACAAGGAGGCGCCGTTCTTCGCGTGGAACAACGCCTGGTACAACGCTCCGTGCGCGTTCTGGCCGACCAAGAGCCTGCAACCGATCGACGTCTCGAACTCCAAGGTCGACTCGGTGCTGATCTTCCAGGCGACCGAGGATGCGGCGACGCCGTACCCGGGTGCGGAGGTCGTGCGGCACAAGATCAAGAACTCGCGGTTGGTCGTCGAGGTCGAGGGTGGCAACCACGGCGTCACGCTGGGCGGTAACGCCTGCCTGGACAAGTACCTGGCCGATTACCTGGCGACCGGTGCGCGACCGGACGGCCCGGGGATCGTCGACGCGACGTGCGCCGCCGTTCCCGAGCCCGAGCCGCCGGCGGCCACGACGCAGGCCGGCTCCACGGCCAAGGCTGCGTCCAGGGCCGGGCGCGGAACGCTGCACGAGTATGTTTCCGCCCGACCAGTAGAATAGAAGGCTCACTTTCCGGGCATTCTGGGCACGGGCGACAATGTAGTCGCCCGTGCTCAGGGGGTCCGCATGATCTCTCACATCAACTGCGTCGTCCTGTACGTCCGGAACCAGCAGCGGTCGCTCGAGTTCTACGTCGACACGCTGGCTTGGGAACTCCGCACGGACGCGCTGATGTCCGACGGCACGCGCTGGATCGACGTCGCGCCGCCGCGCGCACGAACCCGGATCGCGCTGATCGCTCCGCCGGGCGGGTACGTCTTCCCGGACGTCGCTGCCGCACCCTGCACGTTGACGACCGAGGACGCCCTGGCGACGTTCCACGACCTCAAGGGGCGCGGGGTCGAGGTCACCGAGCCGGTGGTCGAAACCTGGGCGACCTACCTGACCGTCACCGACCCGGACGGCTACGTCTACGTGGTCGGCGAAAACCACGATTGAGGCGTAGCCGTCTCAACCGTGAATCACGCTGTGCTTTCCACAGCTAGCGGGCGCGTTTGTCCGGTAGGCGTAGGACGTGGTCGCGGATGTCGCCGCCGACCCCGGTCGACAGTGTCTTGCCGGCTGCGTGAAGCTCGCGCACCGCGGCTCTGATCTGTGCGGTGTCGGCGGTGCCGAACAGCCCGTCGAGGACTTCGCGCGGCCGGTCGGAGATGCGGAATTCGCCGACCCGGCGCCGAGTGGCCAGCAGGTTCTGCTTGAGGCTCTCCACCACGGCCCGCTCCTCGTGGTGCTCCGCGCCCACCGCCAGCCGTTCGGCGCTCTGCAGCCCTTCGACGACCAGCTGGTCCCCCTTCCCGGCTAGCCCAGACGGGGACTTGGCAGCCCCGGCCTGACGTAACGTGCGGCGCCACCCGCGGCGGGCGCGCGCCACGGCGTCGGCGAAAGCCCATGCACCGTGCGGTTGCCGAGTGATCAGGATCAGCCAGAAGACCGGCTCGTCGTTCGGGTTGACCCGGACGGCGGCCGGCCAAGCGCGCCCGGGGAGCGCCGCCTCGAGGCGGCGCAGGTAACCGCGGACCACCGCACCGGAGCCCCCGGAGTGGAATTCCCGGCGCCACTCCGGCCCGACCGCGCGGTCGAGTTTGTCCAGCGCGGTCTGCGAATTGTGGTTGCCAACCAGTTTCGCGGCTGCACGTTTGATCGCGTCGGCACGGACGAACGCGATGACGTCGCTGCTCGGCCAGCGTCCGGCGCGCGGGCCGGAGAGCAGCGCGGCCAGGTCCTCGAGCGGCAGGGTCGCCGACGTGACATCGAGGATCAGGAGCAGTGCGGCCTGCTCGGCCTCGGTGAGGAGTTCGGGGAGGGCGGCGACGACGGTGCCGCGCCGGGCGTCGAGATCCGCGGCGAGCAACGGCTTCAACGCGGCGGGACTCTCGTCGTAATGAATGAGCTTGGCATCCGGAAGGTCTCCGACGGAGAACGCGCCGGCCGGTGCGGTGACCACTACAGGGGGCGCCGTGATGCGACCTTTTGTAGCGGTACGTAACCAAGACGAGAGATACGTGCCGAAGAACTGCTGCAGCAACAACGCCGTCGACTGCCGCGAGGCCACGAGCACGCCACTACTTTCCCATGGTTCCCGGGAGTTGTGCCGCTCGACTCAGCGGTATTGACGATGGGACATCGAGGCTGCAATCTCTACCGAGCGACTAGGTCTTGTCTGGCCGCCATACTCTGGGGAGATGCCGTGATTACGCGCCGCCAACTGCTGGCAGGCTCCGCTTCGCTCGGTCTGCTGGGTGCGCTCGCGGCGTGCGGCGGTGACGACTCCGAGGACAGCGGAACCGACGGCGTCGCCAGCACGCTCCGCCTGGGCCACTTCCCGAACCTCACCCACGCGACCGCGCTGGTCGGGATCAACGACGGCCTCTTCACCAAGGCGCTGGGCAGCCAGACCAAATTGGAGACCAAGCAGTTCAATGCCGGTCCCGCCGCGATCGAGCAGATCTTCGCCGAGGGCCTCGACGCGACCTACATCGGTCCCAACCCGACGGTCAACGCGTTCGTGAAGAGCAAGGGCGAGATCATCCGGGTCATCGCCGGGTCCGCGTCCGGTGGCGTCGCGTTCGTCGTCAAAAAGGGAATCACGGAAGCCGACCTCAAGGGCAAGAAGATCGGCACGCCCCAGCTCGGCAACACCCAGGACGTCGCACTGCGCTACTGGCTCAAGGACAAGGGCCTCACCGCGACGAAGGACGGCGGCGGCGACGTCAAGATCCAGCCGCAGGAGAACGCGCAGATCCTGGAGAAGTTCACCGCCGGTCAGCTCGACGGCGCGTGGGTGCCGGAGCCGTGGGTGAGCCGCCTGGTCGACGCCGGTGGCGTGGTGCTGATCGACGAGCGCGACCTGTGGCCGGACAAGCGATTCGTCATCACGAACCTGATCGTCCGCACCGAGTACCTCGAGAAGTACCCGAAGACGGTCAAGGCGCTCCTGCAGGGCCACGTCGACGCGAACGACTCAATCAAGAGCAACGCTGCCGGTGCGCAGCAGGCGGTGTCGGAGCAGATCGGCAAGTTGACCGGCAAGCCGCTCAAGCTCGACCTCATCACCAAGGCGTGGCCGACGCTGGAGTTCCTCAACGACCCGATCGCGTCCTCGCTGCTCACGGGTGCCAAGCACGCCGAGGAGATCGGTCTGCTGGACAAAGCCGACCTGAACGGCCTGTACGACCTGAAGCTGCTCAACGAGGTGCTGGCCACGAAGGGCGAGACCGCGGTGAAACAGCCGTGACGGCCGCCGTCGACCTCCGTAACGTCTCCAAGCGGTACCCGGGCGGAACTGTCGCTTTGTCCGGCGTCGACCTCGCAGTGCGGCCGGGTGAGTTCGTCTGCCTCGTCGGAGCGTCGGGCTGTGGCAAGTCCACGCTCTTGAATCTGGTCGCCGGGCTCGACTCGGTGACCGACGGTTCGATCGAGGTCGACGGTGGGCGCGCCGCGTTCATGTTCCAGGAGCCGGCGCTGTTCCCGTGGCTCAAGGTGGGGCAGAACGTCGAGGTGCCGCTCAAGCTGCGGGGTGTGGGGCGGGCTTCGCGGCGAGCCCGGGCCATGGAGTTGCTGGAGACCGTGCGGCTCGCCGACGTCGTCGACAAGCGTCCGCACGAGCTCTCCGGCGGTATGCGTCAGCGCGTGGCGTTGGCGCGCACCCTGGCGCACGACGCCGGGGTGCTGCTGATGGACGAGCCGTTCGCGGCACTGGACGCGATGACACGCGACGCGCTGCACGACGAGCTCGAGCGGGTGTGGTTGGAACGCAACCTCACGGTTCTGTTCGTCACGCACAACGTCAGTGAGGCCGTACGGCTCGGCGACCGGATCGTCCTGCTGGCCAGTCGGCCGGGCCGGGTGATCGAGGAGTTCGAGGTCGAAGCGCCGCGGCCACGGCGACTGGACGATCCGGACGTCTCCGCGCTGGCCGGCCGGGTGACCGAGCGGTTGAAGGAAGAGGTGCGGCGCCATGTCGGCTGACGTCTCCGTTGCCGACGAACTCGCGGGGCTCGACGCGCTGGAATCCGTGCCTTCGCGTGGCGGTCGCGGCCGACGGGTGTGGGCGAGCACCTGGCCGAAGCTCCTGGCGATCGTCATCGGGATCGCCGCGTGGCAGATCGTCGTCGAGACCGGCTGGCGGCCGCGCAGCATCCTGGCGCCGCCGACCGAGGTGTTCCCCGAGCTGTGGGACATGCTCACGACCGGCACCTTCTGGGGCCAGGTGGCCACCACGATGCAGCGGGCGATCCTCGGCTTCGCCGTGGCGGTCGCGATCGGGCTGGTCATCGGTTTCGCGGTGGCCCGGTTCGCGGTGCTGCGCGCCGCGTTCGGGTCGCTGATCACCGGTCTGCAGACGATGCCCTCGATCGCCTGGTTCCCGCTGGCGATCGTGCTGTTCCAGGGCGGCGACTCGGCGATCTTCTTCGTGATCGTGCTGGGCGCCGCGCCGTCGGTGGCCAACGGCGTCCTGGCCGGCGTCGACTACGTGCCGCCGCTGCTCGTGCGGGCGGGCCGCAACATGGGCGCTTCCGGATTCAGCCTGTACCGCACGGTGATCGGCCCGGCGTCGTTCCCCGCGATCCTGGCCGGACTCAAACAGGGATGGGCGTTCTCCTGGCGGAGCCTGATGGCCGGTGAGCTCATCGTCCCGATCGGCGAGGCCGGCGGTCTCGGCACGCTGCTCACCGTGACGCGTGAGCTGTCGGAATATGCGCAGATGCTCGGCGTCATGATCGTCATCCTGATCATCGGCATCATCGCCGACGGTGTGTTCGGATGGGCGAACAACGCGCTCCGACGCCGGTGGGGACTCGACGTCGACCACTGATCATTCCGGAGTGTTCCGGGTAATCCCATACATTCGGTCGGGGGTGAGTGGGACGCAGGTCGCGCGACCCGGCATGATGGGTAGGTGCAGATATCGGCTCGGGCGGAGTACGCGGTGCGCGCGATGTTGGCGCTGGCCGCGAACGATCCCACGACGTCAACTGCCCAGGCTCTCGCGGACGAACAGGGGCTCCCGCGGAAGTTCCTCGAGGCAATCCTCTCCGACCTGCGTCGGGGCGGACTGGTGCGCAGCCAACGCGGCGCAGAAGGCGGGTACCGGCTCGCGCGTCCAGCCGACTCCATCGCCATCGGTGAAGTTCTACGCGTGGTCGACGGGCCCTTGGCCGGCGTCCGCGGTGAGCGGCCGGAGGCCGCGGTCTACGCGGGCGCGGCGCAGAACCTGCAGACCGTCTGGGTGGCGGTCCGGGCTGCGGTCCGGAACGTCCTCGACGAGGTGACGCTGGCTGACGTGCTGTCGGGGAACTTCCCGTCGCACGTGAGCGAGATGGTGGCTGCGCCGGGGGCGTGGGCTCCGCGCTAGGCGCCTGGGTGGCTCGCACCGGCGAGGGCGTAAGCGGATGCGGTCTCACTCACGTACGGACGCGGGCGCTCGACCGAGCCGTGCTCCTGCCACTCGATTCGGGCGGCCAGCTCCAGGTAGCGGTCCACGTCGTGTGCGCTGTCGATCGAGTTGCCGTACATGGTGACCTCCGCTGGTCGTCGTCTGCGTCACACTTAACGGCGGCGAAAGTGCGCTGACGGGTACGAGCGGGTTGCGGGCCGGTAGCAGCGCTTTTTCTGTCGGGAAGCGAACACTTCCTGCGTGCGCGACGCGAACGACGCCCGGGCGCGGAAATCGGATCCTTGGTTCGGCCGACGGGCCGGGACTCCACCCGGACCGGCGGTGCGTCAGGGGTGGCGCAGGGTCCGGCCTTGATGCCCGGGGCCGGACCCGGCCAAAACGACGAAGGCCCGGCACCCATCCGTGGGTCCGGGCCTACGTTTTGCCTGGTCAGCCAGGCTGGCGGAGGATACGAGATTCGAACTCGTGAGGGGTTGCCCCCAACACGCTTTCCAAGCGTGCGCCCTAGGCCTCTAGGCGAATCCTCCGTCGGACAGGTTACCGGACGCGGGAGCCCGCATTGCACGCCGGTATCCGGCCGCACAGCTCGCTCTTGCCTCGGCGCGCCACGATCGCTGTCGACAAGCCCCTGGGTCTCCGTCCGTGCTCGCGCGATGACACGATGACGCCAGAGGGCCGGGGCAGCCCGGGCACACCGCCCGGCATTGGCAGGAGGACTCGTGGCGAGGGGCCAGCGCAGGCGGAACGAAACGGGCCGATGGGTACTGATCGGGGTAGCGGTCGTGGTGGTCATCGCGGTGGCCGCCGCGGTCCTCGTGCTCCGCAAGGGTGACGACGACAAGGCCGACACCGCGACCACGAAGACGGAGCTGAGTACCGTCTACGCGCCCTACGTCTACGTGACGCTGGCCGACCGCCCCACGCTCACCGAGATCGCCCAGAAGACCGGTGCGAACGGCCTGCACCTCGGGTTCGCCATCACCAAGGACGACAACTGCGAACTCAACTGGGACGGCACGACCGCGCTCGACACCTACAAGGACGAGATCACCGCGGCTGTCGACAAGGGCATCGAGGTGATCGCGTCCACCGGTGGCGCGAGCGGCGGTGACATCGCGCAGGCGTGCGGGGACGCCGACAGCACCCAGGAACAGCTGCAGAAGCTGGTCGACCTCGGCGTCACGTACCTCGACTTCGACGTCGAGGGTGACGAGCGGGTGGCCGACACCGAAGCCAACGAGGCCCGCGCCAAGGCGATCGTCGCGCTGCAGCAGAAGAACCCCGACCTGAAGGTGTCGTTCACGCTCGCCGCCGCGTCGCCCACCGACGCGAAGACGGCCGCGGGTGCCGCCAACACCGCCCCGTGGGTGGCCGCCGTCGACGCCGGCGTGGCGATCGACCGCATCAACCTGATGACGATGAACTTCGGCGGCGACGTCGCACCCCAGGACATGGCCGCGGCGGCGACCGCTGCCGCCACCGGTCTGCACACGCAGATCGAGACCATCCAGGGCGTCGAGTCCGCCGACGCCTGGGGCATGGTCGGCATCACGCCGATGATCGGTGTCAACGACATCAACACCGAGAAGTTCTCGCTCGACAACGCGAAGACCGTCACCGAGTTCGCGACGAAGAACGGCGTCGGGATGCTGAGCTTCTGGTCGGCGGGGCGCGACGCCCAGTGCGGGGCCGACGTCACGAAGCAGCCGGTCGCGAACTGCAGTGGCGTCGATCAGGACGAGTACGCGTTCGCGTCGATCTTCAAGGGCGTCCTCGAGTGAGGGGCCGTCCCGAGTAGCTGACCCGGTATGGGTAGACTCGAATCCAGCCCCTCGTGTGGCGCGTAACCTGTGAACCTCCCCAGGGCCTGACGGCAGCAAGGATAAGCAGGCTCTGGCGGGTGCACGGGGGGTCCTTCATTTGTCGTATGCGCGTGGGAGGCTTGCGGGGTGGCCAACCGCGCTCTCTACCGCAAGTACCGGCCTCGCACGTTTGCCGAGGTCATCGGTCAGGAACACGTCACCGCACCGCTCATCCAGGCGCTGAAGAACGGCAAGCTCAACCACGCCTACCTCTTCTCCGGCCCCCGCGGTTGCGGAAAGACGTCCAGTGCCCGGATTCTCGCCCGGTCCCTGAACTGCGTGAACGGCCCCACGCCCGAGCCCTGCGGGGTGTGCGACTCCTGCCTCGCGCTGGCCCCCGACGGTCCCGGCTCGCTCGACGTCGTCGAGATCGACGCCGCCAGCCACGGTGGTGTGGATGATGCCCGCGACCTGCGGGAACGTGCGTTCTTCGCGCCGGTCAACAGCAGGTTCAAGGTGTACGTGATCGACGAGGCGCACATGGTCTCGTCGCAGGGCTTCAACGCGCTGCTCAAGCTCGTCGAGGAGCCACCCGATTTCGTCAAGTTCGTGTTCGCGACGACCGAGCCCGACAAGGTGCTGCAGACCATCCGGTCGCGTACCCACCACTACCCGTTCCGGCTGATTCCGCCGAGCACGATGGTCGGGCTGCTCGACCGGATCTGTACCGACGAGAGCGTGCAGATCGAGAAGAACGTGCTGCCGCTCGTCGTCCGGGCCGGGGGTGGGTCCGCGCGTGACTCGCTCTCGATCCTCGACCAGTTGCTGGCCGGTGCCGGCAACGACGGCGTGACCTACCAGCACGCGGTCGCGCTGCTCGGCGTCACCGACTCGGGGTTGCTCGACGAGGCCACCAGCGCGCTCGCCGCCGACGACGGCGCTGCGCTGTACGGCGTCGTCGACCGGGTCGTCGAGGCGGGGCACGATCCGCGTCGGTTCGCCTCCGACCTGCTCGAGCGCCTCCGTGACCTGGTGATCCTGGCCACCGTGCCCGATGCCGCCTCGAAAGGCCTGGTCGACGCACCGGCCGACGAACTCGAGCGGATGACGCTGATCGCCAACCAGCTCGGGGTGGCCACCGCGTCCCGGATGGCCGACGTCGTGCACAACGGTCTTGTCGAGATGCGCGGCACCACGTCGCCGCGGTTGCTGCTCGAGCTCGTCTGCGCGCGGATGATCCTGCCGGCCGCCGACGAGAGCCATGCAGCGTTGCTGCAGCGGCTCGAGCGTCTGGAGCGGCGTCTCGCCATTGGTGGCGAGGGTGCGTTGCCGGTCATGCCGCCCGCGGTGGTTCTCACACCCATATCGACGACGTCGAGCGAGCCGTCGCCGGTGGCGGAACCGCCGCGTCCCACTCCGCCCCCGGTGACGCCGCCCCGGCCCGCACCGGAGGAGCGCTCGGCCCCCACAGCGGTGGTACCCACCCAGACCCCGGCCCCCATCTCCCGCCCGGCCCCGGCCCCCTCCAACGCCGGCCCCGGCCCCGGCCCCGGCCATGGGGCTCCGGCGGGGAGCACCAGCCATGCGGCTCCGGCGGGGAGCACCAGCCATGCGGCTCCGGCGGGGAGCCCTGGCCATGCTGCCTCGGCTGCGAGCCCGGCCGGCTCCGGCCATGCTGCGCCGGCGGCGGGATCCGGCCAGGGGGCGTCGGGCGCGGCGTCGGGTGCGCCTGGGGGTGGAGCTGCGGTGCGGGGGCCGGCTCCCCGGCCCGGGGTGGGTGGGCCGGCGGTCGCGGCTGCTGCCGCGGCGGTCGCCGGTGGGATGGATGCGGCGCAGGTGCGGCAGGTGTGGCCGCAGATCGTCGACCAGACCAAGCAGCACAGTCGCATGGTGTGGGCGCTCGTGCAGAACGCGACACCGCGTGAGGTGCGGGGCGACGAGCTCGTCGTCGCGGTGAAGCACCAGGGCGAGGTGCGGCGGCTCTCGGACGACAAGTGCACGTCGGTGCTGCAGAAGGTGCTGCTCGACGTGCTGGGTGTCCGGTGGCGGATCAAGGCCGAGGTCGACGGCGGTGGCTCCGGGGGCGGTGGCGCGGGCCGCCGTGGTCCCGCTCCGCCGCCCGGCCCGGCGATGCCCACGATGCCGTCGATGCCCACCGCTTCCTCGGCCCCCGCGGCGTCCGGCGGCAGCGACTGGCCGACGATCGCTCCGGTAGGTGGCCAACCAGCCGCCCCCGCTCCCGCTGCGCCCGAACCACCGAAGCCGGTGGCGAGCGCCCCGACCCCGACCCCGGTCAGTGCCGCACCCGTCAGCCCGGCCCCGCGCCAGGCCTCGGCCCCCAGCCCGGTGCCGGTCATGGTCGAGGACGACGACGTACCGCTCCCGCCGGAGCCGACCGACCCGATGTACGACGGCTTCGACCCCGGCGACGAACCCCTCGACGACGAGGACGAAGCCGGCACCGCAAAGGCCGTCGACTCCGAGAAGGACGCCATCGCCTTGCTCGAACAACACCTGGGCGCGCGTCAGATCGACTGAGATGTGGGGCCGCTGGCCCTAGCAAGTAGGCTGGGAGACGTAGTCCGTCGCCGAAGAGGGAGTCCGTCGTGCAACCCGGTGGTCAGCTCGACATGCAGGCGATTCTCGCCCAGGCGCAGCAGATGCAGGCGCACATCATGGAAGCCCAGGCGCAGCTGGCCGAGGCCGAGTTCACCGGTGTCGCCGGTGGCGGCCTCGTCACCGCCACTGTCACGGGCACCGGTGAGCTGACCGGGCTGGCCATCCAGCCCGCCGCGGTCGACCCGGACGACACCGAGACCCTCGCCGACCTGGTGGTCGCGGCGGTCCGGGCCGCCAACGCCGAGGCGCAGAAGGCCGCCGCCGAATCGATGGGGCCGCTGGCAGGCGGGTTGCCCGGCCTGCCCGGCCTGGGGATGTAGAGGCACCCGTTGTACGAAGGGGCCGTTCAGGACCTCATCGACGAGCTGGGCCGGCTGCCCGGCGTCGGCCCGAAGAGCGCCCAGCGGATCGCGTTCCACATCCTCAACGCCGACCCGGTCGACGTGAAGCGGCTCGCCGAAGTGCTCGGTCGGGTCAAAGTGGAAGTCCGGTTCTGCCGGATCTGCTTCAACATCGCCGAGTCCGACGAGTGTCGGGTGTGCCGTGACGCACGCCGCGGCGACGACGTGATCTGTGTCGTCGAGGAGCCGAAGGACGTCGTCGCGATCGAGCGCACCCGCGAGTTCCGGGGCAAGTACCACGTGCTCGGTGGCGCGATCAATCCGCTCGAAGGCGTCGGGCCCGACCAGCTGCGGATCCGTGAGCTGATGGTGCGGTTGCAGACCGGGATGATCAAAGAGCTCATCCTGGCGACCGACCCGAACACGGAGGGGGAGGCCACGGCAACCTATCTCGCGCTGCTCGTGAAGCCGATGGGTCTCCGGGTCACCCGCCTCGCCAGCGGCCTACCGGTCGGCGGCGACCTCGAATACGCCGACGAGGTCACCCTCGGCCGCGCCTTCTCCGGCCGCCGGACCCTCGATATCTGACCAACATGCCAACGAGTATCGGGGTATACGCCGACGGCTCGGACCGCCCACACTGGATTCGGTACCTCTAACGGGTCACGACCGAAGAGAGGTGGGAGGAATGGGTGTTGCCGTGGAGTTGCGTTCGCAGCCGATTAGCGAAGAGGAGTACTTCGCCCGCCCGTACACGGGTCAGCGTGAAGAGCTCATCGATGGGGCTCTCCTGGTGAGCCCCGCGCCAGGAGTGCCGCATCAGCGTCTGTCGTCGCGGCTGTGGAACTTTCTCGATCAGCGCGTTCCCGAGGACCTGGAGGTTCAAAAGGCGATCAACGTCCGGCTCGCCTCCGGGCGCGTGATCATTCCCGACGTCGTCGTGCACTCCAGCGTCGGCACGGAAGGGGTCTTCGTGCCGGCCGAGGAAGTCGTGATGATCGTCGAGATCGTCTCGCCGTCGACGAAGCAGGTCGATCGACTCCTGAAGCCTGGCCTGGCGGCTCAGGCGGGGATTCAGTTCTACGTGCTCGTCGAGCCGGACGGGCCCACCGTGACCGTGCACGAGCTCGATAACGGGTCGTATCGACAGGTGGTGACCGCGAGCGGGGAGAAGACACTCACGGTGACCGAGCCGTTCCCGGTGGAATTCCGACCTGCGGAGTTGTTGGCGGCCCGCCGCAGTTAAGCCCCGCGTTGCCAATACGTGACATTACGAGGCAGGCACAACCATCCTCGATCAACCTTTTCGACGGTAGCGTCCCCGCACGTCAAAGGATGTTGAGGGAGGGTTACGTGTACCGAGTCCGACGGGCACTCGCCGCCGCTGTGAGCGTGGGCTTAGCGGTCTCGCTGGCGGCGTGTGCGGACAGCGAGCGAGGTGACGGCGGGGACGGCAAGAGCGATGCCACCCTGACCATCGCCGGAACCGGGAAGCCGAAGAACTTCGACCCGATCTTCAACGACGACGGTGAGAGCTTCCGGCCGGCCCGCCAGATCTACGACACGCTGATCCAGAACAAGGCGGGCACCGCCGAGCTGGAGCCGGCGCTGGCGACGAAGTGGGACGTGAGCCCGGACGGCAAGGCCATCACGTTCACCCTCCGTGAGGGTGTGAAGTTCCAGGACGGCACGGACTTCAACGCCGAGGCCGTCTGCTTCAACCTGGACCGCTGGTTCAACATGAAGGGCGCTGCCGCCCAGAGCCAGATGATCTACTACGGCGACGTTTTCGGCGGTTTCGCCAAGAACGAGACCGACGCCGGTGGCGACCCGTACTACAAGAGCTGCCAGGCGACGAACCCGACGACCGCCGTGATGAACTTGAACAAGTTCCGTGGCGCGCTGCCGGCGGCGCTGACGCTGACCGCGTTCTCGATCTCCAGCCCCACCGCGCTCAAGAAGTACGACGCGGACAAGGTCACGCAGTCCGGCGACAGCTTCACGTACGCGCCGTACGCCACCGAGCACCCGGTCGGCACCGGCCCGTTCAAGTTCGAGTCGTACGACGCCTCGAACGGCACCACGACGCTGGTCCGCAACGAGGACTACTGGGGCGAGAAGGCGAAGACGGCCAAGCTCGTCATCCGCACGATCGAGCAGGAGTCCGCGCGTAAGCAGGAGCTCGAGTCCGGTGCCGTCGACATCATCGACTTCCCGGCCGCGCAGGACTGGAAGGCGCTCGAGGGCAAGGGCATGAAGGTCGAGGTCCGCCCGGCGTTCAACGTCCTGTACCTCGGGATGAACGAGAAGAACCCGAAGCTGAAGGACCTCCGGGTCCGGCAGGCCATCGCCTACGCGGTCAACCGCGAGCAGCTGGTGAAGACCAAGCTGCCCGAGGGTGCCGAGGTGGCCAAGGAGTTCATGCCGAAGACGCTCACCGGGTACGCCGACGACGTCACCGAGTACAAGTACGACCCGGCCAAGGCCAAGCAGCTGCTCGCCGCCGCCGGTGCGTCGAACCTGTCGCTGAAGTTCTACTACCCGACCGAGGTCACCCGGCCCTACATGCCGGACCCCAAGGCGATCTACACCTCGATCGCCGCGGACCTGACCGCGGTGGGCATCAAGGTCGAGCCGGTGGCCCGCCCGTGGAACGGCGGCTACAAGGACGACATCCAGCAGGCCGGTAAGCACGACCTGCACCTGCTCGGCTGGACCGGCGACTTCAACGACGCGTACAACTTCGTCGGCACGTTCTTCGGCCGGGAGAAGCCGGAGTTCGGCTTCACCGACAAGACCGCGTTCGCCGCAATCGCGGCTGCGGACGGCGAGCCGGACGCCACCAAGCGCGAGGACGCCTACAAGCAGGTCAACCGTGACCTGCTCGGCAAGTGGCTGCCGGCGCTGCCGCTCTCGCACTCGCCGCCGGCGATCGCGACCGCGGGCAACATCGACGGCCTCGTGGCCAGCCCGTTGACCGACGAGCGGTTCTACACGGTCTCGAAGAGCTGAGTTCCATCGTCCCCCGGGTCGGGCACGGGCTGATTCGGCCCGCCCCGGGGGACGCTCCCGTTTAAGGACCTAAATGCTTCGGTACGTCGTACGCCGGTTGGTCGGCGTGATCCCGACGCTGTTCGTGCTGTCGTTCCTGCTCTACCTCTGGCTGCGTTCGCTGCCGGGTGGACCGGCGACAGCACTTCTCGGCGACAAGGCCACCCCGGAGAAGATCGCTTCTCTCAACCACACGCTGGGGCTGGACCAACCCCTCTGGGTGCAATACGGCAAGTTCATCGGTCGCGTGTTCACCGGTGACTTCGGGTCGTCGCTGGCCAGTTCGCGCCCGGTGGGCGCCGAGCTCGCCGACGCCCTGCCGGCCACGATCGAGCTGAGCTTCGCCGCGCTGCTGTTCGCGATCGTGCTCGGCATCCCGCTGGGGTACCTGTCGGCGAAGCTGCGCGGCGGCTTCTTCGACAACGCGACGGTCATCGCGACGCTGATCGGCGTCGCCGTGCCGGTGTTCTTCCTCGGCTACATGCTCAAGTCGTGGTTCGCGGTGGACCTGGGATGGCTGCCGCCGTCCGGGCGGGTCACCGCCGGCCTCGATCAGACGAGAATCACCGGCTTCCTCATCCTCGACGGGATCATGACCCGCGAGTGGGACGTCGTCTGGGACGCGCTCAAGCACCTCATTCTTCCGGCGATCACGCTGGGCACGATTCCGCTGGCGGTCATCGTCCGGATCACCCGCGCATCCGTGCTCGACGTCCTGAACGAGGACTACGTGCGCACCGCCGAGGCCAAGGGTCTGCGGTCGCGCACGATCCGCAACCGGCACGTGCTGCGCAACGGCCTGCTGCCGGTATCGACGACGATCGGTCTGCAGGCGGGCTTGTTGCTCGCGGGCGCCGTGCTCACCGAGAAGGTGTTCGTCTGGGGCGGGATCGGGTCGCTGCTCGCCGAGGGCATCGAGAAACGTGACTATCCGCGGTTGCAGGCGCTGATCCTCGTCGCCGCGTTGACGTACGTGCTGGTCAACCTCCTGGTTGACCTCTCCTACGCCCTCATTGACCCGCGGGTGCGTGTGCGATGACGAGCCTCCTCACCCGCAAGAAGGACCGCATCGACGACCTCGCGGAGCACGGCGAGAGCCTCAGCCGCGACGCGTTCCGGCGGCTCTCCCGCAACCCGGTGGCGATCCTCGGCGCGGTGATCGTGCTGCTGTTCGTGCTGGTCGCGATCTTCGCCCCGCTGTTGGCGCCGAAGGACCCGTACGTCCGCTACCTGATCGACGAGGTGCGGCAGAACTCGCCGCTGCCGGCGCGGCCGGGCTTCCCGCTCGGCGCCGACCAGAACGGCCGCGACGTGCTGAGCCGCCTCGTCGTCGGCGCGCGTCAGTCGCTGATCGTCGGCGTGGTGGCGACGCTGGCCGGGCTGATCATCGGCATGCTGCTCGGCGGTGTCGCCGGTGCGGTCGGCGGCTGGATCGACACGGTGCTGATGCGCTTCGTCGACATCCTGCTGTCGGTGCCGAGCCTGCTGCTCGCGATCTCGATCGCCGCGGTGTTCAAGAGCGCGAACCAGTGGACGGTCATCGCCGCGGTCTCGATCGTCTCGGTGCCGATCTTCGCGCGATTGTTGCGCGGCGCGATGCTCGCGCAACGACATGCCGACCACGTGCTGGCCGCCAGAGCGCTGGGTGTCCCGGAGCGGTCGATCGTGCTGCGGCACATGCTGCCCAACTCGCTGTCCGCGGTGATCGTGCAGGCCACGTTGACGCTGGCCACCTCGATCATCGACGCCGCCGCGCTGTCGTTCCTCGGTCTCGGCGACGCCGACCCGAACCGCGCCGAGTGGGGCGCGATGCTCGGCGACGCGCAGACCTACTTCGACATCCAACCGTCGCTGGCGATCTGGCCGGCGCTCTGCATCATCGTGGTAGCGCTCGGTTTCACCCTGTTCGGTGAGTCGCTCCGCGAAGCTCTCGACCCCAAGAACCGGCGGTAACTCCATGGCTCTCCTCGAGGTCAAGGACCTGACCGTCACCTTCGGACGCCGTGGCGAGAAGCCGGTGCGTGCCGTCGACGGTGTCAGTTTCAGCGTCGAGCCGGGACAGACCGTCGGTCTGGTCGGTGAGTCCGGCTGCGGCAAGTCGGTGACGTCGCTGGCGATCATGGGCCTGCTGCCCAAGCGCGGTGTGCAGGTCGGTGGATCGGCCCAGTTCGAAGACGTCGACCTGTTGAAGTTGCCGACCAACCAGATGCGTGACCGGCGCGGCCGGGACATCGGCATGGTCTTCCAGGACCCGCTGAGCTCGCTCAACCCGGTGATCCCGATCGGCAAGCAGGTCACCGAGGTGCTCGAGCGGCACCGCAACATGCACCGGGGCGAGGCGAAAGCCGAGGCCACCGACCTGCTCACCGCGGTCGGCATCCCCGACCCGCAGCGGCGGCTCAAGGACTACCCGCACCACCTCTCCGGCGGTATGCGACAGCGTGCGTTGATCGCGATCGCGCTCGCCTGCCGTCCGCGTCTGCTCATCGCAGACGAACCGACCACCGCGTTGGACGTCACGGTGCAGGCCCAGATCCTGGCCCTGCTCGAGCGCCTGGTCGACGAGGTGGGCAGCGCGCTGATCCTCATCACGCACGACCTGGGAGTGGTCGCGGGGCTTTGCGACACGGTCAACGTGCTGTACGCGGGCAAGGTCGTCGAGAACACCGACCGGTACCGGCTGTTCGCGCAGCCCCGGCACCCGTACACCTCCGGGCTGCTCGGGTCGGTGCCGCGGCTGGACGCACCGCGGGGGCAGGCGCTCACCCCGATCCGCGGTTCGGTGGCGGACGCGCTGCCGTGGGCCGAGGGATGCGCGTTCGCTCCGCGCTGCGACAACCGGGTCGAGCAGTGTGTGTCGTCGACTCCGCAGTTGGAGCCGGACGCCGAGAGCCGCCGGTTGTTGCGGTGCTTCAACCCGGTCGAGAAGCCGGCCGTCGTCGAGGAGGTAACTCAGTGAGCGTCCTTCTGGACGTCAAAGATCTGCAGGTGCACTTCCCGATCAAGCGCGGCGTCTTCTTCGACCGCACGGTCGGGCACGTGCACGCCGTCGACGGCGTCTCGCTGTCGATCGAGCGCGGTGAGACCTACGGCCTGGTCGGCGAGTCCGGCTGCGGCAAGACGACGTTCGGCCGAGGCCTGCTCCGGCTGGTCGAGCCCACCGGCGGTTCCGCGCTGTTCGAGGGCGAAGACCTCCGCGAGCTCAAGGGCGAAGCGCTGCGCAAGGCGCGGCGTCGCATGCAGATGGTCTTCCAGGACCCGCTGTCCAGCCTCGACCCGCGGCAGAACGTCGAGTCGACGCTGTCGGAGGGGCTCAAGGCGCACGGGCTGTGGGACAAGGACGGCCACCGGACGCTGAAGGAGATCCTGGACGCGGTGGGGCTTCCGGCCACCGCGCTCCGGCGGTATCCGCACGAGTTCTCCGGTGGTCAGCGTCAGCGGATCGGTATCGCGCGTGCGTTGGTGCTCAAGCCCGACCTGATCGTCGCTGACGAGCCGGTCTCGGCGTTGGACGTCTCGGTGCAGGCTCAGGTGCTCAACCTGCTGGAGGACCTCCAGGAGCGGTACGGGCTCACCTACCTGCTGATCGCGCACGACCTCGCCGTGGTGCGGCACACGTCCGACCGGGTCGGCGTGATGTACCTCGGCGGTCTGGTCGAGGAGGCGACGAGCACGGATCTGTACGAGGAGCCGCTGCACCCGTACACCCGGACGCTGCTCTCCGCCGTTCCGGTGCCCGACCCGGTGGTGGAGGACAGCCGGCAGCAGATCCTGCTCGCCGGTGACCTGCCCTCACCGGCGAATCCGCCGACCGGGTGCCGGTTCCACACCCGGTGCCCGTGGCGGCAGGAGACGCGCTGCGACACCGAGCGCCCGGAGATGCGGGAGCTCGGCCCGGGGCACCGGGTGGCGTGCCACTGGGCGGAGGACATCCGCGACGGCACGATCCAGCCCCACGAGGTGCGCCCCGAGCTCGTCGAGGCCGACGAAGCGCTGGGCGCGGCATCGGTCCAGACCGTGACCGCAGAAATCGCCGGAACGCTCCCACCCGGCCATTGACGCCTCGACCGCGCGCCGGTGGTTTCCCAAACCACCGGCGCGCGGCCGTGTCAGCGGGTGGTGACGGCTAGGTAGCCGTCCTCGAGGCCCGGCTCCAGGGAGCGGGCGGCCGGATCGGGCGCGGTCGAAGCCACTACTCGGTAGCGCATGCCGTTTTCGTGCGGCAGCGCGGAGACGACGGTGCCCTCGGTCGGCGGCGGACCGTCGGTGACCAGCGACCAGACCTGTCCCTCGGCGCGGCGAACGAGCTCGTCGGCAGTGCCGCGAAAGATCAGCCGACCCCTCGCCAGCACCGCGACCTCCCGACAGGTCTGCGCGATGTCGTCGACGATGTGGGTGCTCAGCAGAACGGTCCGCCGCCCGGCGAACTGCGAGAGCAGCGTCCGGAACCGGATCCGCTCCTCCGGGTCGAGCCCGGCTGTCGGCTCGTCCACGATCAGCAGTTGCGGGTCGGAGAGCAACGCCTGGGCGATGCCGACGCGCTGGCGCATGCCGCCGGAGAATCCGCGCAGCCGACGATCCGCTGCCGACGTCAGCGCGACCACCTCGAGCAACTCTCCGATGCGCCGACGCCGCACCGTGCGGTCGTCCATGCCTTTCAGCAACGCCACGTAGTCCAGGAACTGGCGGGCCGTCAGGTCGGGGTAGACACCCAGGTCCTGCGGCAGGTAGCCGAGCTCGCGCTGCACGGCGGTGCGCCCGGAGCTCGTCGCGAGGTCGTGCCCGCCGACGGTGACCGAACCGGACGTCGGCCGTGCGACGCCGGCGAGGATCCGCATCAGCGTGGTCTTTCCGGCGCCGTTGGCGCCGAGCAGACCGAACATGCCGGTGGGGACGGTCAGGTCGAGACCGTCGAGCGCGGCCACACCACCGCGATAGGTCTTCGTCAGGCCGGAGATCTCGATCCGCATGGGAGTTCCTCTCGTCTCAACGGGCTCGGCGGACGCGCAGCGCGTGGCCGCCGCTGAGTACGGCGACCGACAGCACGAGCAGCACGCCGATGGACAGCCAGGCGATCGCCGGCGTGGGGTCGGGCCGGAGGAAGTTCAACGTCGCGCCGGACACCGGGCCCGCCAGGGTGTCCTCGCCGTCGATGCCGTGGAAGTCCAGCAGCGCGGTCAGTGCGTAGCCACCGAGCGGATGGACGAGGGTGCCCGCGAGCGTCGGCATCACGTCCGGTGGTACGACGTTTCCCCAGAGCCAGTAGCCGACGAACAGCACGCGGAACAGGGGTGCCGAGACGACGAGTGGCACTGCCAGCGCGAATGCGGCCACGAACAGCAGGCCCGGCACGAACACCACACCGAACGCGACCAGCGCCCACCCGATCGCGCCGGGCCCGCCGCTGTCCACCGCGTAGGCGGTCGCGAAGCCGAGATACGCGACGAGGATCGGGACGGCCGTCGCCGCACCCGCTCCGAGGAACTTGCCGATGAGCCGGGCGCGTGGCTCGGCCGGGGTGGCGTCCAGGACCGACGCCACGCGCAGCCGTTCGTCGCGGACGAGTCGGTCGGCGAGCAGACAGCCGAACCCGATCGCGAGCAGCGCGTGGAGCTGGACCGCGAGGCCGACGACCGCGGTGCGCGCCTCCGGCGGCCGCTCGGCCGGGTCGAACAGGTCACGCAGCAGGGAGCCACCGATCAGCACGAACAGGACGAGCGTCAGAGCCGGCACGATCCACACCGACCGCTTCCGGATCTGCATGCGGAACTCGTAGCGCAGGCTCGCTGCGAAGGCGCTGATCATTCGTCTTCTCCGGAGATGAGGCGTTCCGATCGGCCCAGCACGACGAACGCGAGCGCGATCAATGCGGCCGCGGCGCCGAGCAGCGTCAGCCGGTTCGCGGTCCAGTCGTCCGGTGCGGCGCCCCGGGTCGTCGCGAACAGGTACAGGAGCCGGCCCGGCAGGTGCTCCTGCGCGGCGCCGGCGAAGAACTGCTGGATCGCCCAGAGGGTGGTCACCAGTGCACCGGCGGCTCCCGGGCTGCGGAACACCGCGCCGGCGGCGAACCCCAGAGCGCTCAGGCCGAGCGTCGGGGCCACCCAGGTGAGCTGACCCACCACTGCCCCGTGGTTGGCCGGCCAGCGGTGCCACCAGCCGGTCGCGATCAGCACCACCGCCATCGGCACCGCGAACGCCGCGGTCCAGCCCAGCGTCACGCCCATCCGACGCAGCAACGTGACGCGGTACGCCGTCGACGACGTCACCTGCAGTTCGACGGCGGGATCCCGGCCGACGAGCGAGGCGCAGGCGACGCCGGCGGCGAGCGGAAGCGCCATCTCCAGCGTGCCGAGCAGGATGCGGGCCGTCGTCGTGTCACTCGGCATCGGGTTCGCCACCGCGGCGGCGACACCGACGGCGACGGCGATCGGCGGACCGAGGAGCGCGGCCCAGCCGGCCCGGCGCACCTCGTACTGCCAGAGGGTCAGTGGTTTCACAGGAGGTGGGTAGCGCGGCGGCCGCTGTTCGGTTCATCGCGGGACGTGCCGACGCGTCCGCTCAGGAGCACGGCGGCGGCCGCGATCGTGGCGCTGGCCGTCAGGACGGGCGCGTTCGTCGACCAGACCGCCAGGATCGAACGGGCCGCCCACCCGTCGTCGGCGAGCACGCTGGTGGAGAGCACCCGCACGGCCCAGAGCCCGCCGGCGACGCCGAGCGCGACGTCCGGTCCGAAGCGGACGGCGACGAGCAGGCTCAGCGCGGACAGCAGCGTCATGGGGCCGAGCCAGGCACCGACGAGCGTGTTCAGGTCGGCGGCGGCGGACGCGTCGGCGGCGGCCAGTACGGCCGAGGCCCCCGTCGCGAGGACCAGGTCGTAGCCGAAGACGAGCGTGAGGCGGACGAGGAGCAGGAGCCGGTCGGACGTGGGTGCGGCGGCGACCAGCTCGGCAGCGGGGTCGCGGGCGGAGCGGTACGTGCCGCTGATGCCCGCGGCGGCGACGATCGGGGCGATCAGCGCGAGCACCAGGTCGGCCAGCCCACCGGCGCCGGTGGCCGCGGCGCCGCCCAGGTCGTGCTGGAACAGGACGACGGCGACGCCGAGCGCCATGACCAGCGCGGAGGCGATCGGCACGGCGAGCCGGATCAGCCGACCTTCGGCCACCATCAGCGCGGCGAGGTGCCGCAGCCGTCGCCTCGGCTGTCGGTTCGGCGCCAGCCCCGTGGGTTCCTCGACCGCACTCCTGGCCAGCACCGCCCGCACCATCCGCCCCACCTCCGGCGCCGCGCTGTCAGGTGTGGAGGCTGCTATCGCGTGCCAGGACGCGAGGTCGGAGCGGCAGTCGGCGCACGTGGAGAGGTGCGCGTCGACCCGTGCGCGCTCGGACGGAGGCAGGGAGCCGGCGGCGTAGGCGGGGAGTTGGTCCTTCATTCGGGCACCTCCTGGGCGGCGAGCGCCGCGGCGACGGCGGCCCGGGCGTGGAACAGCCGGCTCTTCACCGTGCCGACGGGGATCGCGAGCACCTCGGCGACGTCGGCGAGCGGGAGACCGGCCACGAACACCAGCGCGATCACGTCGCGGTGGTGCGCGGGCAGCCGGTCGACAGCCGCGGCCACCGGCGTCCCGCCGGCCGCCGCGATCGCGAGTTCCTCCGGCCCCGCGCTCCCGTCGGGCCGATCGATCGTCTCCGCGGGCGGAGGGCCGGAGCGTAACCGGAGCCGGTTGTGCGCCTGTCGGCGAGCGATCCCGAACAGCCAGGTCGTCACCTGTGCGCGGCCTTCGAACGCGCCCGCGGACCGCCAGACCGCGAGCATCGTGTCCTGCAGGATCTCCTCGGCGACCATCCGGTCACCGGCGAGGCGGAGGAGGTACCCGTAGAGCGCACGGGAATGCCGCTCGTAGAGCAGGGACAGCGCTGTCGCGTCCCCGGTCGCGATCGACCGGAGCAGCTCGGTGTCGCTCGCCACCCGCTCACCTCCTTCGGAGGGTTGGTAGCAGCCACGAGCGCGATTGGTTCACGGAACGACGGATGGGTACTGGCGAGTAACATACGAAGTGAGACGAGGAGGCCAGGATGAGCGATCTGGCAGAGCTGCGGCGGGTGTTCGACGGGCGGTGGGCCGAGGTTCGGGAAGAGGCCCGCAAGGCGCTGCGGCGACCGGAGTTCGGGCTCGCCGGAGACCTCGGCCGGGACGCGCACCGGCAGCGCGTATGGGAGCTGCTCGAGCAGCTCGCCACCGTCGGCCACTCCCGGCTCGGCTTCCCGACGCGCTACGGCGGTCTGGGCGACACCGGAGGATCCGTTGCGAGCTTCGAGATGCTCGGCTACGGCGACCTGAGCCTGATGGTGAAGTCCGGTGTCCAGTGGGGGCTGTTCGGCGGCGCGATCCAGGCGCTGGGCACCGAGCGGCACCACGCGACGTACCTGCCGCCGATCATGAGCCTCGAGCTGCCCGGGTGCTTCGCGATGACCGAGACCGGCCACGGCTCGGACGTCCAGCACCTGCGCACTACGGCCACGTACGACCCGGAGACCCGGGAGTTCGTGGTCGAGACGCCCCACGAGGCAGCGCGCAAGGACTACATCGGCGGCGCCGCCCGGGACGCCCGGCTGGCGGTGGTGTTCGCGCAGCTGGTCACCACGGAATCGCACGGGGTCCATGCGTTTCTGGTCCCGATCCGGGACGAACAGGGTCACCCCTGTCCGGGCGTCCGCATCGGCGACTGCGGCGGCAAAGCCGGTCTGGACGGCGTCGACAACGGGCGGCTCTGGTTCGACCAGGTCCGGATCCCGCGGGAGAACCTGCTCAACCGCTACGGCGACGTCGCCGAGGACGGCACCTACTCCAGCCCGATCGACAACGCCGGTCGCCGGTTCTTCACGATGCTCGGCACGCTGGTCCGGGGCCGCATCAGCGTCGCCGGGGGCGCCGGCAGCGCCACGCAGACCGCACTGTCGATCGCGATCCGGTACGGCGAATCGCGTCGGCAGTTCACGGCACCCGGTCGCGACCGCGAAGTCGTACTGCTCGACTACCTCGCGCACCAGCGTGCGCTGCTGCCCGCGCTGGCGAAGACGTACGCACTTCGGTTCGCGCAGGAAGACCTCGTTCGTACCCTGCACGAGCTCCAGCCCGCCGATGGCCTCGCGGACGGTGATACGCCGAATGGCGTCGCGCAAAGGCAGTTGGAAGCCCGCGCAGCGGGTCTGAAGGCGGTTGCGACCTGGCACGCGTCGGCGACCATCCAGGCGTGCCGGGAGGCGTGCGGGGGTGCCGGTTACCTCACCGAGAACCGGTTGCCGCAGCTGCGCGCCGACACCGACGTGTTCACCACGTTCGAGGGCGACAACCGGGTGCTGTTGCAGCTGGTCGCGAAGGGTCTGCTGACCGGGTACCGCGATCAGCTCGGCGACCTGGACGCGCTGGGCATGGTGCGGTTCCTGGCCGATCAGGTGTGGGAGGCGGTGACCGAACGGACGTCGGCGCTGCGTCGCTTCGGTGAGCCGGATCTGCGGGACCGCGAGTGGCACCTGGCGCTGTTCGAGGACCGCGAGAAGCACGTCCTGGAGGGTCTGGCCAAGCGGCTGCGCAAGGCCGGCGAGCCGGGCGCGGACGCGTTCGCGGTGTTCAACGACGCGCAGGACCACGTGTTGCGGCTGGCGCGGGTGCACGTGGAGCGGGTGCTGCTGGAGGCGTTCACGGCTGCGCTCGACGGCGTGACCGGGGAGCTGCGTGCCCTGCTCGAGCGGGTCTGCGCGCTGTACGCGCTGTCCACGATCGAGGCGGACCTGGCCTGGTTCCTCGGCCACGGCCGGATCACCCCGAGCCGGGCGAAGCGGGTCACGAGCGTGGTCAACGAGCTCTGCCAGGAATTGCGGCCGGACGCGCTGTTCCTGGTCGACGGCTTCGGCATTCCGGAGGACTGGCTGGACGCCCCCATCGCACAGGGTGCGGAGGAGCAGCGGCAGGACGTCATGTACTCCCACGACGGGTCGGTGGCCGTGAGGTGAGAAGATCCCGACCGTGACGGAGCGGGACGCGATCGCCGAAGTGTGCAAACGGATGGTCGCCGACCGTCTGGTCGTCGGTACGGCAGGGAACGTGTCGTCCCGGAGTGGGGAACTCGTCGCGGTGACGCCGACCGGTGTGCCGTACCCGACGATGTGCCCCGACGACGTCGGTCTGTTCGCGCTGGACGGCACGGCGGTGGACGCCCGGCTGAAGCCGACCAGCGAGCTGCCGCTGCACCTCGCGGTCTACGCGGCGCGCCCGGACGTGGGCGCGGTCGTGCACACGCACTCCACCGCGGCGACGGCGCTGTCGTGCCTGGTGCCGCAGATCCCGGCCGTGCACTACTACCTGGGGCTGTTCGGCGGGTCGCCGCGAGTCGCGCCCTACGTCGAGTACGGCACCGACGGACTGGCCGCCGGTGCGGTCTCCGCGCTGGAGGACCGCACCGCGTGCCTGCTGGGCAACCACGGCGCGGTGGCGGTCGGGAAGTCGCTGGCCGAGGCGTACGAGCGGGCGCTGTACCTGGAATGGGTTTGCGAGGTCGCGCTGCGGGTGCTCTCCTCGGGGATGATCCCTCGGCTCTTGGACGGAGTGGAATTGGACGACGCGACCGCGCGCCTGGCTACCTACGGGCAGCGATGACGTACATCCGGACGTACCTCGAGATGACGTCGGCGGCCGAGCTGATCCCCGGTCGCCCCGCCGAGGGTGTGGCGCTGCTGCCGATCGGGCCCGAGCTGATCCGGGAGCTGGAGACGCGGGTCGGCGAGCCGCACGGCTGGGGCGCGGGACGGCGCACGGACGAGGAGTGGGCGGCGCAGTTCGCGAAGCCGTACCTGCACGACTGGGCGATCACGCACCACGACGAGCCGGTGGGGATCGTCGAACTCGCGGACCGGGCCCCCGAGGTGGAGATCACGACGTTCGGACTCGTGCCCGAGGCCGTGGGCCGGGGAATCGGCAGTTATGCGCTGACACTCGCGGTGCGGCAGGCCTGGGACCTGCTGCCGACGGTGAGCCGGGTGTGGCTGCACACGTCGACGCAGGACCACCCGAACGCGCTGCCCAATTACCAGGCGCGCGGGTTCAAGGCCTACCGCACCGAGGAGCAGCCCTAGGAGCGGTACGCGCGGTTGACGGCGCTGACGACCGCCTTCAGCGACGACGTCACGATGTTCGTGTCGACGCCGACGCCCCACTTCACCTGGTCCTCGCCGACCGCGCACTCGATGTACGCGGCGGCCTTGGCGCCGGAGTCGGCCGACATCGTGTGCTCGGTGTAGTCCAGCAGCCGCACCGGGATACCGGCGCCGTCCAGCGCGGTGACGAACGCGTTGATCGGGCCGTTGCCCGACGCCTCGACCGTCTTCTCCTCGCCGTCCAGCACGATGTCGAAGGACACCTGGTCACCGACATTGTGGTAACCGCGCAGCGCCAGCCGGCCCCATGGGTTGTCGGGGTTGGGCAGGTACTCGTCGCGGAACACCGACCACATCGCCTCGGGGCTGACCTCGCCGCCCTCGTTGTCCGTGATCTTCTGGACGACCTGCGAGAACTCGATCTGCAGCCGGCGCGGCAGGTCGAACTGGTGCTCGGTCTTCATGACGTACGCGACGCCGCCCTTGCCGGACTGCGAGTTCACCCGGATGACGGCCTCGTAGGTGCGGCCGATGTCCTTGGGGTCGATCGGCAGGTACGGAACCGCCCAGCGGAAGTCGTCGACATCGACGCCGGCGGCTTTGGCGTCCCGCTCCATCCAGTCGAAGCCCTTCTTGATCGCGTCCTGGTGCGATCCGGAGAAGGCCGTGTAGACCAGGTCGCCACCCCACGGGTGCCGCTCGTGCACCGGCAGTTGGTTGCAGTACTCGACGGTGCGGCGTACCTCGTCGATGTCGCTGAAGTCGATCATCGGGTCGATGCCCTGGCTGAACAGGTTCATGCCCAGCGTCACCAGGTCGACGTTGCCGGTGCGCTCGCCGTTGCCGAACAGGCAGCCCTCGACGCGGTCGGCGCCAGCCATCACACCCAGCTCGGCGGCGGCCACGGCGGTGCCGCGGTCGTTGTGCGGGTGCAGCGACAGGATGATGTTCTCGCGGTGCGCCAGGTGCCGGTTCATCCACTCGATCGAGTCGGCGTAGACGTTCGGCGTGGCCATCTCGACGGTGGCCGGCAGGTTCAGGATCACCGGCCGGTCGTCGGACGGCTCCCAGATGTCGCTGACCGCGTTGCAGACCTCGGCGGCGTACTCCAGCTCGGTTCCGGTGTAGGACTCGGGCGAGTACTCGAAGCGGATGTACGTGTCGCCCATCGACTCGGCCAGCTTCTGGCACAGCCGGGCGCCGTTGGTGGCGATCGCGGTGATGCCGTCGCGGTCCAGGCCGAAGACGACCCGCCGCTGCAGCGTCGACGTCGAGTTGTACAGGTGGACGATGGCCTGCTTGGCGCCGCGGACCGAGTCGAACGTGCGATGGATCAGCTCGTCGCGGGACTGCGTGAGGACCTGGATCGTGACGTCGTCCGGGATCAGGTCTTCCTCGATGATCTGCCGGATGAAGTCGTAGTCGGTCTGGCTGGCCGCCGGGAACCCGACCTCGATCTCCTTGTAGCCCATCTTGACGAGCAGCTCGAACATCTTGCGCTTGCGAGCCGGGCTCATCGGGTCGATCAGGGCCTGGTTGCCGTCACGCAGGTCGACCGCGCACCACAGGGGGGCTTCGGTGGTCTGCTGGGCAGGCCAGGTGCGGTCGGCCAGATCGATCGGGGTGAACGGCGTGTAGCGGTGGATCGGCATGCCACTGGGCCGCTGAGGATTGCGCATTGCTGGGTGCTCCTGGGGTCTTGGCGAGTGCAAGCCGGCAAGCACGCCAAGCGCCGCGACGAGGAAGCCGGCTCGTTAACTGGCCTCGCCGCGGCAAAGAAGGAGCAGTCCCACCATCCGCACGTCTTTCACCGTAGCAGCACGGGAGGCCGCGGCAAATTGCCGCGGCCTCCCGTGAAGGTGGTTCAGCTGCCGACGCCGGCCGGGGCCGCGCCACGCAGTCGTAAAACGTACTCGACGAGCGAGATGAGCAGCGCCTTGGTCGACTCGCGGCCACGGGCGTCACAGTTGATGATCGGCACTTCCTGGCCGATCGTCAGCGCGTCCCGGACGTCCTGCGTCGTGTACGGCTGAATGCCGTCGAAGCAGTTCAGACCGACGACGTACGGCAGCCCGCGCTGCTCGAAGAAGTCGACGGCCGCGAAGCAGTCAGCCAGTCGACGGGTGTCCACCAACACGACCGCACCGATCGCGCCACGCACGAGCTCGTCCCACATGAACCAGAACCGTGTCTGTCCGGGGGTACCGAACAGGTACAGGATCAAGTCCTCGTCGAGCGTGATTCGGCCGAAGTCCATCGCCACGGTGGTGGTGGACTTCCCCGGAATCTTCGAGGCGTCATCGACGTCGATCGCGGCGGCAGTCATCACCGCCTCCGTCGTGAGCGGACGGATCTCCGAAACCGACCCGACGAGCGTGGTCTTGCCCACGCCGAACCCGCCCGCGATGACGATCTTTGCCGAGGTGGCGCGGCTCGCCGTCACCCGCGGCGGGCGGCCGGGGCTAGAGCTTCCGAAGTCCACTGAGCACCCTTTCCAGCAGATACGTTCCGAGCTGGTCGTCGAGCCTGCCGGGCTCGTGCACGTCCAGCATTCCGGCCTCGGCCATGTCGCCGACGATTACTCGGGCAACCCCGAGAGGTGTGCCAAGATACGCCGCGATCTCCGCCAGCGACTGCACTTGCTGGCAGAGCTCGACGATCCTCTGCCACTCGTGCCGGGCAGATCCGGCCTCGCGGTCACCACGTGCGGTGGCCGTGACCAGTGCCTCCATCGCGATGTCGACCCGGGATCTCGTCCGACCCCCGGTCATCGCGTACGGGCGCACCAGCGGCCCGCTTTGATCGACGTACTCGGTACTCATCGCGCGACGTCTCCTGTCGTCCCTCAGCGCGGAAGGCTGGCGTGGAGCTCAGAGCGGAGAGCAGGTGTCAGCACCTGACCCACCCGCTCCACGAGCAGTGCCATCTCGTACCCGACCTGACCGATGTCACACGCACGCGATGCGAGCACGGCCAGCGAAGACCCGTCGCTGATGGACATGACCAACAGGAAGCCGGTGTCCATCTCGACGACGGTCTGACTGACACTGCCACCCTCGAAGCACAGGGCGGCACCGTGGGTGAGGCTCACCAGGCCCGAGGCGATCGCGGCCAGCTGGTCGGCCCGGTCCCGAGGCAGTCCGTCGGAGACTGCCAGCAGCAGTCCGTCCGCGGACACGGCCACGGCATGGGCGATGCCGGGGACGCGGTTGGCGAAGTTCGCCACCAACCAGTTGAGGTTCTGGGCATCGTGGCTCAGCGAGCTCACATCTCCTCCTGCGTTTCAGGTGAGCCGGCAAGGGTCGTACCGGTCGGTGACGGGCGCCCGGCTTGCCGCCCCTGCTCGAGACCGCTGCGGTAGCTGGACAGAACGCCCCGCACCGCCTCGGGCGACCGGTGGGAAGTCGGACGAGAGGCTTTCTTCGCCGCCGTCTCCACTCGGCCTGGCACGAAGTGTGCCATTGGAACACGCTTCGGTAGACCCGTCTTGGTGGTACTGCTCGGAGCCGCTTCGGCGACGGCCTGCGCGGCCCGCCATCCGGCGTCCGCCGGGGACTCCCATGCGGCCGTCGCGGGCTGGCGTGCACCAGCACCGACGCTGACCGGCTCTTCCTGGCGCTCCACGTCACTGGGGGTGGCGGGTTCGTCCGCGGTGCTCCCGTTCGGGCGCGGGCGGCGGAAGGCCGCTGTCGCGCTCTGCGGGAAGGGCGTCTCGCCGCCGACCGCCGGGGAAACCGGGGCTTCGGGTAGACGGGTGGTCTCCTTCGCGTCCGGCTCTTCCGGCGCGGACGTCTTGGCCGCACCCGGAGCTTCCGGCACCCGCGGCGGCGACCACGACGAGCCGTTGTTGTTGCTGCTGCTGCCGTTACGCGGCGCCGCGGTGGTGCGCGACCGGAACCACTCCGACTCGATCGCGTCGAAGATCGGCAGCGGCATCTCGATCGTCGGGTCGCTGTTCGGCGGGTCCGACGGGCCGGCGCGGAAGATCTTCTGTGCGCCGGTCGTGTTCGAAGGGGTCTTCGGTGCGTCGCGCCGGAGCGCGGCCATCGCGTCCGCAGCGGAACTGCCGCCGCGACTGGGTGCGGTGGGCGCCTCGGGCTCGGCTGCCTTCGCGGCCGGAGCCTGCGCGGGAGGCGCGGCCGGGCTCGTCGGGGCCAGCGGCCCGGTCGGAGCGATCGGCCGGCTCTGCTGCTGCGGGACCTGCGCCTCGCGGCTCGCGAACGGGTCGCGGACCGGGAGCGGGCTCGGGCCGGTGGGCTGCGCTGCGGGTCCACCCTGCGGGGTGCCGAGGCCGCCGGTCGGTGTAGCGGTGGGGCGGCTCGGGAGCGGCTGGGTGGTGAGCGGCTGGGTGGTGAGCGGCTGGGTGGTGAGCGGCTGGGTGGGGCGGCTCGGCAGTGGTGCGGCGGCCGGGCGGGGCGGCTGCGCGTTCGCGGCCGGCTCGTCGGCGGGCTGCTGACGCTGGATCCCGCCGGTGCTCCAGGTGAGGTCGGGCTCGCGCGCCTCGGAAGGCGTCGGCTCCGGCCGGAGGTCACCGAGGATGCTGTGCGTTCCCGTGGCCGCGGCGGCTGCCGGGTCACGGATGATCGGCACCGGTCGGGTGGGCTCCGACCAGCTGGGGTCGGGCGTCTCCTCGGCCGCTCCCGGCGCCGTGAACGGCGGCTGGGCCGGCGTCGGCGTGGTGGGGGCGAACGGGAAGGCCTGGGCCCCGCTGTCGTCCCGCTCGTCGCGACGGGGGAGCGGTTCCGGGTTCACCGGGCCGAACAGGTCCCGCGCGGTCGGCTGGTTCTGCGTCGACGGGCCGTACGCGTCACGCTGGGCGTCGCGCTCGTCGGCGTCCTGACGGACCCCGCCGAACGGCGGCGCGCTGCGCTGCGCCCACGGGTCGGAACCGTTGTTCTGCTCGGCAGGGGCGAAAGGCTGCTGCTCCGGCTGGCCGAACTGCGGCTGGCCCGGCATCGGCTGGCCGAACTGCGGCTGGCCCGGCTGTCCCGGCAGCGGCTGGCCGAACTGCGCCGGACCCGGCTGGCCGAACTGCGGCTGGTTGCCACCGAACGGCGGCTGGCCGGACGGCGGGGTACCGAAGTTCCCGGTGGGGGCGTAGGGAGCGGTCGCGGCCGGGAGGGCGGGCTGCTCGCCGGTGCGGTCGACCCGCTCCGACGTGACCCGCTCGACCGGACGGTCGCTCTGCTCGTCACCCTCGGCGGGCGGCAGCGGCGCCGGGACGATCGGCTGGTCGCCGTGGAGGACACCGGCCGGGAGCGTGACGATCGCAAGGACACCGCCGCCGGAGGCGTCGCGCAGCATGACCTTGACCCCGTGGCGGGAGGCCAGCCGGCCGACCACGAAGAGGCCCATCATGCGGGAGACCGCGATGTCGAAGACCGGTGGCTTGGCCAGGCGCTCGTTGAACTCCGCGAGCTGCTCGCGGCTCATGCCGATGCCCTGGTCCTCGATCTCGATGATCACGTGGTCACCGACCCGGCGGGAGTCGACGACGACGTCCGTGCGCGGGGAGGAGAACGACGTGGCGTTCTCCAGGATCTCGGCGACGAGGTGCACGAGGTCGTTCACGGCCGCGGCCGATATCTCCACCGTGTCGTCGATCGAGCCCAGCTTGACCCGGGTGTACTGCTCCACCTCGGCGGTGGCGGCACGGAGGACGTCGACCAGCGGGGCGGGGCGGGTCCACCGGCGACCGGCGTCGGCACCGGCGAGGACGAGGAGGTTCTCGTCGTTACGCCGCATTCGGGTGGCGAGGTGGTCGAGCTTGAACAGCTCCGACAGGCGGTCGGGGTCGCGCTCGCCCTGCTCCAGACCGTCGATCAGGCGGATCAGGCGGTCGACCAGGAGCTGCGAACGGCGCGAGAGGTTGACGAACATCGTCGAAACGCTCTGCCGCAGCTGCGCCTGCTCGGATGCGACCCGGACGGCCTCGAGGTGGACCGCGTTGAACGCCTGGGCCACCTGGCCGATCTCGTCGCCGGAGCGGATGTCGAGCGTGCGGGCCCTGGTCTCGGCGCTGGCCTGAGCGGCCGTCTGCTGGTCGGCGTCCTGCAGCTTGCGGACGACCTCCGGCAGCGACTGGTAGGCGACCTCGAGTGCGGAGGACCGCAGCCGGACCAGCGGGCGAACCATCGAACGGGCGACGGCCAGCGAGACCAGGAGCGCGATGACCAGGGCGGCGAGCGCGACCGTGATGACGATGATCGTCTTGCGGATCGCGTCGTCGCGGAAGTCGGCTGCGGCCTGCACGGCGTCGGCGTTGAGCTTCTGCTCGACGTTACGGAGCACCGAGTCGACCTGGGTGCTGTCGGCGACCCACTGCGTCTGGGTGGTGTTGATCGCGCTGCCGAACGTGGTGTTGCGGACGCGGGCGGCGGCCGACCGGTACGGGCCTTCCTGGCTGACCGTGTCGTTACGCACACCGCGCTGTGCCGTGGTGGCGGTCTCGCCGAACTCCGTGTTGAACACTTCCTGCTCGGTGGCTGCCCGAGTGACGTTCTTGTAGGTCTCGTTCGTGAACTTCTTGTCCTGGTCGACCAGGACGTCCAGGACGATGACCTGCTCCTTGCCGACGGCCTCCTTGTAACGGGAGAACACCGAGACGGCGTCGAGCTGGTCGGAGAGCGCGCGGTCGTCGGCGGCACCGGCGAGCCGGTCACCGATCTTGAGCAGGTCGCCGATCAGCGTGTCGTACTTACCGGCTGCGACGTCGACCGTCACACCGCCGTCGCGCGCCTGCTTGAGCAGGTTGTTGCGCTGGTTGACCAGCGTCGTCGACCCACGGGTGACGCTCTGCAGCTGGCTCTGGATCGGTGCCTTCGTATCGGCGTCGAGACGACCGGCCTCGGCCAGGAACTGGCGCAGCGTGGCGTCGGTCGTGGTGCCGGCCTCGATGAAGCGACGCAGCGGCGGGTGCGTCTTCTCGTCGCCGGGGTTCGCGACGTAGTACGCCGCCGCGGACCGCTCCAGCTGGAGATCGTTCACGAGCGTCGAGGCCTGGCTGCCGAGGCGCGCGAGCTGCTGCACCTGCTGTGCCGATTGGGCCTCGTCCGTCACGATGTACGTGAGAATGCCGGCGAAAAGGAACATCGCCATCAACGGGACCAGGGTGATCAGAACAACCTTGACCCGGATGGGGGCATTACCGAGGAAGCGCTGGCTACGGGTCAGCGGCCGGTTGTTCACCGGCTGCTCATGCCCCGAGTTACTCCGGTCCTCGGAGGGCGTTCCGGCGTTCGGGGCCCGCCTGACCGGCCCCTCTGAGGTTGCGGCCGGACGTAAGCCCTTGAGGGACGTGGGCACGACTCCTCCGTCTACTGTCGCTACTGGCGAAACGCGCCCCCGCGGCCGGTGAGCCATTCTCACCCACCGGCGGTGTTCGCTGTGGCATTGCACCACGATCCAGACGAGGTGGAAAGCGCGACGGTTGGTAGTGGGGCCAGATGTCCCGCAATGACCTGATACCGGACGAGAATCTCGTCTACCCGGCGTTGCGGAATCCTCCGAACGTGGGAGGTGGCGCGCATGTGGTCACACCAGTAACAGTGATTCGTCGCATTCCGTGATGACTTGACGGAAGGCAACCTGACGATGGCGTGACGTGACGAGTCTCCCACGAGTGGTCAATCGGATACCACCCGGGGGTGCCGTGGCCAGGAAAAGGGGCTGCGAGCGCCGGTACCCTAAGCACTGGACTCTGCCTGGTGGGGCGTCTCACCGGGCCGTACGGAAGGAGCGACGTGGGACTCGTCGTACAGAAGTACGGCGGCTCCTCGGTCGCCGACGCCGAGCGGATCAAGCGGGTGGCGGAACGCATCGTCGCCACCCGCAAAGCCGGCAGCGACGTCGTCGTCGTGGTTTCCGCGATGGGCGACACCACTGACGAGTTGCTCGACCTGGCCGGCCAGGTCGCCCCGGTTCCCCCGGGACGCGAGCTCGACATGCTGCTGACCGCGGGCGAGCGCATCTCGATGGCGCTGCTCGCGATGGCGATCCACTCGCTCGGGTACGAGGCCCGCTCGTTCACCGGTTCGCAGGCCGGTGTGCTCACCACAGCGCGGCACGGCGCCGCGCGCATCATCGACGTGACGCCCGGACGGATCCAGGGCGCGGTCGACGAAGGCGCGATCGCCATCGTCGCCGGGTTCCAGGGCGTCGCCCAGGACACCAAAGACATCACGACGCTGGGCCGGGGTGGTTCCGACACCACGGCGGTGGCGCTCGCCGCGGCGCTCAAAGCAGACGTCTGCGAGATCTACACGGACGTGGACGGCGTCTACACCGCGGATCCGCGGATCGTGAAGAACGCCAAGAAGCTCGAGACGGTCGTGTACGAGGAGATGCTGGAGCTCGCCGCGTGCGGTGCGAAAATCCTGCATCTCCGGTCGGTGGAGTACGCCAGGCGCTACGACATCCCGATCCATGTCCGTTCGTCGTATTCGAACAAGCCCGGCACGATCGTGGCCGGGTCGATGGAGGACCCTTCCGTGGAGCAGGCGATCATCTCCGGCGTCGCGCACGACCGGAGCGAAGCGAAGATCACCGTCGTGGGCGTGCCCGACCAGCCCGGGATTGCCGCATCGATCCTGCGCACTGTCGCCGATGCCGAGATCAACATCGACATGGTGGTGCAGAACATCTCGGCCGCCGCGACCGCGCGCACCGACATCTCGTTCACGCTGCCGAAGTCCGACGGCCCGGCCGCGATGGCCGCACTGCAGAAGGTGCAGCCGACGATCGGCTTCGACCGGCTGATCTTCGACGAGCACATCGGCAAGGTGTCGGTCGTCGGCGCCGGCATGCGTTCGCACCCGGGCGTCATCGCGTCGTTCTGCGAGGCGCTGGCCAAGGTCGGCGTCAACATCGAAATCATTTCGACGTCGGAGATCCGCATCTCCGCGGTCTGCCGTGACACCGACCTGGACGCCGCGGTGCGCGCCGTGCACGAGGCGTTCGAGCTCGGCACCGACGAGGAAGCCACTGTCTACGCGGGGAGCGGACGATGAAGCCGACTTTGGCCGTTGTCGGCGCCACCGGGGCGGTCGGCACCGTGATGCTGTCGATCCTGTCCGAGCGCGCCGACGTCTGGGGCGAGATCCGGCTGGTGGCCTCGAAGCGGTCGGCCGGCAAGCGTCTCGTCGTCCGTGGTGAAGAGGTAGAGGTACGCCTGCTCGAGCCGTCGGTGTTCGACGGCGTCGACGTCGCGATGTTCGACGTGCCCGACGAGGTGTCGGCGAAGTGGGCGCCGATCGCCGCTTCGCGCGGTGCGGTCGCCGTGGACAACTCCGGCGCGTTCCGGATGGACCCCGACGTGCCGCTCGTCGTTCCCGAGGTAAATGGTGCGGCCGCCGCGAACCGCCCGAAGGGCATCATCGCCAATCCGAACTGCACGACGCTGACCATGATGGACGCTCTCGGTGCGCTGCACGCGAAGTGGCAGCTGACCGAGTTGGTCGTCGCGTCGTACCAGGCGGCTTCCGGCGCGGGCCAGCCCGGTGTCGACCGGCTCTACGACGAGCTCGGTGTGGTCGGTGGCCGGCGTGACCTCGGTGTTCGCGCGGGTGACGTCCGGGCGGCGCTGTCGGAGAAGCTGGGTGACCAGGAGTCGCCGTTCCCGGCGCCGCTGGCGCTCAACGTCGTTCCGTGGGCCGGGTCGCTCAAGGACGGTGGCTGGAGCAGCGAGGAACTGAAGGTCCGCAACGAGTCCCGCAAAATCCTGGGGATCGCTGACCTGCGGGTCTCGGCGACGTGCGTCCGCGTGCCGGTCGTGACCACGCACTCGCTGGCGGTGCACGCCACGTTCGCGTCGCCGGTGACCGTCGCGGAGGCGCACGAGGCGCTGGACTCGGCGCCGAACGTGGTCGTCGTCGACGACCCGGCGAACGGCGAGTTCCCGACGCCGGCCGACACCGTGGGCGCGGACCCGACGTTCATCGGTCGGATCCGGCAGGCGCTGGACTTCCCCAACACGCTCGACCTGTTCATCACCGGCGACAACCTCCGCAAGGGCGCCGCGCTGAACACCGCGCAGATCGCCGAACTGATCGCGGCCGAGCTCAGCTAGTCGGCTTCGACGGTGAGCGCCGACTTCACGGAGTCGGCGCTCACCAGTGCGACGTGGGACGTCACGTCGGTGAAGAACAGACTCGGGATCGCCACCGGCGGCAGCAGCGGTGGCGGGTTCGCGGTGAACGTCAGCGGTACGAGGCCGAACGCCTTGCCGCTGAGGTCCTTGGCGTAGAGCTCGACGTTGCCGCTGATCGTGGCGGTGTCGCTGACGACGGTGGGCGGAACTTCGAGGTCCATGCCGAGGATCGTCAGCTTCGTGGCAGTGAACTTCAGAACCGTTCCGGTGTCGAGTCGCACCGTGCCGCGGTAGGTGAGGTTCTCGAGCGTGAGACGGTCGGCTTTCAGGACGCTCGGTTCGATGCCGACGGCGGGGAGGTCGGCGGTGACGGGTTCGCCGGGGGTACCGGCCCCGGCGCAGGCCTGGAGGATCTTCGCCGCGAGGGCGGCTGCGTCGGGTCCGTCGCCGGTGGGGTAGTCCTCGGGGGCGCAGGCGGCTTTCGGGATCTCCGGTGTGGGCAGGCTCGGTATCGGTAGATCCGGTATCGGCAGGGCCGGCGCCGTGGCGGTAGGGCTTGGCGTCGGTTCCTGGCTGGGGGTGGGATCCGGGCACACGATCGGGATCAGGCACGGCAGGTCGGCCGGTACGCCGCTCCGGGGCTGGGCCACTGCGGGTTTTCCGGTCGCCGTGACGGCGACCGCGACGGCGAGCGTCGGCACCATCCACGCCAGCACCGACAGGAGTCGGTGGCGATGCAGATCCTTGGTCGGGGGCTCGACGTCGTCAGCGGGGCTCGCCGGAGCGTTCTTCGTGGGGGACCAGGCGAAGATCATTCCGCCGCCGACGAGCCCGATCAGCGTGCCGATCAGGAACCCGCCAAAGTTCGAGACGAGCAGCGCGACCAGCGCGAGCAGCACGACCACCGGCCCGGAGATCGTCCGCAGCAGCGGTTGGGCGAGCGTGGCGGCGGCCAGCACGACCAGTACCGCCGAAACGACGATGGTCCCCAGCACGGTGACGCCCTGCAGGACGACCAACCCCATCGGCGCCGCGGTGGCCGCGTAGAGCTCGACCGCGAAGACCAGCGTGAGGGCGCAGCCCCAGAATGGCCGGCCGTGCCGCCACTCCCGGTATCTCAGTAGCATTCTTTTTTACCGAAGCTGACGTCGATCTTCAGGCCGGTGAGCTTGAACGTGCCGGCGGCCACTGCCCAGGCACGCAGCTTCGGCTCGTCGATGGTGGCCGAGTCCAGCTGCAGCGCCCCGATCCCGGCCGGGCCGCTGACCGGGCCCTTCGTCTGCTTCGACGCGTCGACGCCGATCTGGACGTTCGTGAACTCGGCGTCGCCGCTGAGCTGATCGATGTCGGCGACCATGTTCGAGGCGTCGACCGGCGTCCCGCTGCCGCCGGCGGTCAGGCGGATCGTCATGTCACCGGCCGGTAGCGGCACCACTGACGACAGGCACAGGTTCTCGAGCGTCGCCTTCTTGAACCCCGCGGTGCCGACCGGGTGCTTCGTCCCGTCCAGGCCGGTGTCGACGTCGCCGTAGAGCACCATCCCGTCGGCGGTGAGCTTGTCGGCGGAGATCTTGTAGTTCTGGCCGGAGACCGCGAACGAGGCAGCAAGCGCGCCTTCGCCGGTCAGGGCGACGATGATGCCGGCGCCGATCGCCGCCGGCGCCACCAGTAGCGCGAATCGCTTCCAGCGGACGCCACTCTCGGCCATGTTCTCTCCATTGTTCGATGGCAAGGTCGTCACCGTAGAACACGGTCGCCGCACCAGGCCAGCGAGGGAAAGTTATTCGCACTCAGATGAGAAAGTCGTGACGCATAGTTGCGCCGACCGGGGTTAGTACCGTTTCGTGCCAAAGACCGCTTTGATCGTGATCGACATGATCACCCCGTACGACCACCCGGACGCCGACATGCTGCTCTCGTCGGCGGAGAAGGCCGTGCCGGCGATCGGGAGACTGATCGAGCGGGCGGACGTGCCGGTCATCTACGTCAACGACAACTTCGGGTCGTGGACGTCGAACCGTGACTCGATCTATCAGTCCGCGATCAACGGCAAAGCGGCACACCTCGTCGAGCCGCTCCGCCCGGCCGACGAGACGATGTTCATCATGAAGGCGCGGCACTCGATCTTCTTCCAGACGCCGCTGGAGTACCTCCTGGGACAGCTCGACGTCACCCGGCTCGTGATGACCGGGCAGGTCACCGAGCAGTGCGTGCTCTACTCCGCGCTCGACGCGCACATCCGGCACCACGAGGTCGTCATTCCGAAGGACGCGGTGGCCTGTATCCATCCGCACCTGGCCGAGGCGGCGCTGGAGATGATGGAGCTCAACATGGGGGCGAAGATCTGCACGGCCGACGACGTCGAGCTTTAATTCGGTGGCGTTCGGTTCGATGCCTGGCTAACGTCTGCTCCGTGATCAGCTGACAAGCACCCGTGACGAGTTTTCGCCGTCCACTGTGCTCAGCTGACCGTTCCCACAGTTCTGGCTGGGCACCCCCTTGTCCGGAGGTTGCCTCATGCGTGCACTTTCTTCCGATGCGTCCGTCGACGCCCCGCTGAGCCGGGCCGAGCGGCGGGCCGCTGCCCGGGGCCGGAAGAGCCCCGTCGACTCGCCGCGGGCCGTGGTGGTGCCCGGCCGCGGCAAGAACGTCGTCCACGACCGCAGCCGCTACGCCATTCGGCGTCGCGGCTGAGCCTCGCACCGAAGCGCCGGCCGTCCTGCCCCCTCCTGCAGGACGGCCGGCGCCGTCTCAGGTGGATCGAACGAGCACCGAGACGAGAACGGCCAGCGTGAGCGCCGTCCACATGAGGCCACGAATCGCACCGGCGAGTGCGTTGAGCGCTGTCGCGGCCAGCCGCGCCGCAGCGACGACGATCACGGCGGCGGCCGCGACGGCTCCCGCAACCGCGACTCCGGCCGTGCCGGCGGGGACGGTCGCACCGGCGACGGTTCCGGCCGTGCCGGCCGTCGCTCCCGCGATGTGACCGGCTCCGCTCTCGAGCGGGAGGGCCGCGTCGGGCGGGGAGCAGCCGGACAGCACGACCAGCACGATGACCGTCGCGAAGAGAACCGCGAAGACGCGGGACCCGCGTTTCGGCCCAGCGACCGCGACGATGAGGATCGCGAACACGATCAGGAGCCAGCCGGCGACCTCGTGGGCGACCGCCACCGCGCTCGCGGCGACGATCTCTGCGGCCTTCGGAATCCGTAGCCGGGCGTCGGTGAACGTGCTTACCTTGAGCATGGTGGGTCACCCCCATGAAGGCACTGCGGTGCCGGCGGTGACCCCGCCAGCAGGGAACACGGACACCCCTGGCCTTCGCGCCAACGGACAGCCGGGGGTGTTCGCCATGAGTACGCCGCGCCGTTGCGACGACCGACCGAATCGGCGACCTCGACGCGAAGTCGGGTCAGCGTAGGTGTGGGCAGCCCACTGAAACCACAAGCCGGGTGGGCGCTGGCAATTGCCAAATCCGGAGCGCTTCTGCTGGCTTCAGCCAGCGCACTCGGGTTGATGGTCACGCCCATCAAGAGGGCGGAGCGTCTTCGTCAGCGGCGGCGCTGCCGCATCGAACCGGGCTATGTCGTGCTACGCGTACGAATTCGGCCGGCACGTGCGCCTCAACTTTGTCGGGAGTCCCACGGCTGACCTCCTTCGCTCGTCGGGTTGCCGTTACTAACGAGTAGAGCATTCAGCTGTACGGCTGACAATAGGTGCAGCTATTGTACCCACAAAAATTTTGCTGAAGAGACGCCTTTGCTGGTGCGGGTGGTACTGATGGTGACTTCGTGGCGATTATTTCGACCCCACCGGTCATTTGTTTTGCGTTCTCCACTACGGTCAGAGGCAGTAGGGCTCGAGGCATCAACCCGTCCTTCAGTGAAAGAAGCTGAAGTCCATGTCGATCCGTCTGGCGCGGAAGCTGCGCGAGCTCCGGCAAACCGGGCTCGGCAGGCGGCTCACCCAGGAGCAACTCGGCCAGTTGCTCGGGGGTTCGGAGCCACTCAGCGCACCGCTGATCTCCTCGTGGGAGCGCGAGCGGGATCCGGTCGTACCCCCGGAGGAGCGCCTGCGGGCCTATGCGCACGTCTTCGCGACCAAGCGATCGTTGACGGCGGGCATGCTCGCTGAGGACGACCTCGTCGAGGCGGAGAAGGAACGCCTCTACGAGCTCGAGAGCGAACTGATGGGGTTGCGTCAGGACGCGATCAGCGAGCCGAAGGCGGACGCCACCCGTTCCGTCGGTGCCGGGTCGATGATCGAAGAACCGCCGATCGGCCGTGCGGTCGGTTACGGCACGTGGCACTTCGCGGACCAGCGGCCGGTCGTCATCGTGGCGAGTGAGCTGCCCGCTGCGCAGCGGCCGGAGTACGCGGATCCGTCCAGCCCCGACTACGTCGAGATGTACCAGTACGCGGACCTCGACGCGATGGTGGAGGCCTACGGCCACATCCGGGCTGCCAATCCGCAGAACACCAGGGTCCGGTTCCGATCGGCGCGAACACTCACCCGGGACGACTTCGCGAGCCATCTCGTCCTGCTCGGTGGGGTCGACTGGAATCCGGTCACCCGTGACATTCTCGTTCGGCTGGACCTGCCGGTACGGCAGGTGTCGGCCGAAGATCGGGCCCAGGACGCGTACTTCGAAGCGACCGACGGTGACCGAAAGCGTCAGTTCCGGCCGACCGTGATCGAACGCTCCGGCGAAACCGAGCTGATCGAGGACGTCGCACTTTTTTATCGCGGATCGAGTCCGCTCAACCGTCGACGCACCGTGACGATCTGCAATGCCATGTACGGGCGAGGCACGCTCGGCGCCGTCCGGGCGCTCACGGATGCCTGGTTCCGCGATCGGAACGAGGCGTACCTCGCCGAGCGCTTCGGCGATGTCGACGAGTTCCTGCTCCTCGTCCGCGTTCCGGTGTTCGCCGGGAACACAGTGACGCCGGACTGGACGCTCGAGGAAAACCGGTTGTTCGAGTGGCCGGCTCAGCCGAGTGTCACGCCGTGACCGGTTGGATCCCTCGCCACCACCACGGGTCGCACCGAGAGCTGCTGAGACCGGTCCACGTCCCAGCGCCGAGCGCCGCGCACGTCGATCTGATCGCGGTCCCGACCAGCCGGCCGGTCTCGTACCTCGCCCAGGCGGTTCGGCTGGCCGAGCGCCTCGACTCCACGCTGCTGGTGCTGGCCAGCGGCGAATGCTCGGCGTCCAAGGTCGAGCGGCACTACGGACACCGGCTGGACGACCGGCTGATCGTCATCGACGTCCCGGGCGGCTATGCGTGGTACGAACCGATGTTCCGCTTCGAGGCCGACCAGATCGCCTCCGGCGCCACCCAGCGTCTCAGCGACGTCAGCGTCAAGCGCAATCTCGCGCTGGTGCTGGCGCGCTCACTCGGCGTCCGGACGTTGTTCTTCCTGGACGACGACGTCATCGTGCCGGACTGGATCGACGTCTGTCGGGTGGCCACCGTCGTGAAGAGAGACCACTGGGCAGCCGGGCTGTTCATCGACGGCTACCCGGACAACTCGGTGGTCTGTCACGCCAGCCGGGAGAGCGGCGGTCGGCAGGACACGTTTCTCGGTGGCGGGGCGCTGATGGTCGACGTCCAGCGGGCCGGCGGCTTCTTCCCGAATGTCTACAACGAGGACTGGTTCTTCCTGCTGGACGGTGCGGCCGAGAGAGCTGTCGCAACGGCGGGGACGGCGATCCAGCGCCCGTACGATCCGTTCAGCACGCCGATCCGCGCTCGGCGGGAGGAGTTCGGCGACGTCCTGGCCGAGGGTTTGTTCTGGCTGCTCGACCTCGGGGGCAACATCGAGGACGCCGGTACCGATTTCTGGACGAAGGCGATCGCCCGGCGCCGCGATTTCATCCGCGAGGTGCGCGCAAAGGTGCGCGGGATGGCGAACGCGCACTCGCTGCGATGGCGTATCGAGGCGTCCCTCGACGCCGCCGAGGACGCCCACCGGATGTTCACACCCGCCGTGTGTGCGTGGTACGTCCGGACCTGGCTGCAGGACCGGGAGGACTGGAACAAGCGGCTGGCCTCATTGCCGGTAGGCGGTCGGCTGACGGACCTGCTCGAGGAACTGCATCTCACCGCGGGTGGAACAGCGGATCCGAGCATGTGTTCGGTTCCCGCGCCGACCGTCGTCATGCCGCCGCCTCTTCCCGAGCCGTTCGTCGACGAGCACGGCGAACCGTTGTGGGGCCTGCACAGTCCAGCGACGGTGGCCGCGGCCGGGCGGCGAGCGAGCGTGCCCAGTGTGGACAGCTCGCTCACCGCGCGAGTCCGCTAGGCGGGGACCTTGTCGAGGAAGCCGTAGACGCGGCTGAGGCGGCCGTCGGCCAGCACGACCACGTCGAAGCCAACCACCAGCGCCTCGCCGTCGGCGGGGCCGAGTTCCCACTGGAACCGCGCCTGCTCGTGATGCGCATCCACCCCGGCGGTGAGCCGGAAGACCAGTCCCGGGAATTGTGCCTGCACCGCACCGATCGTCGCGTCGATCGCGTCGCGGCCCTCGGCCACCGCCAACGGATCGATGTACAGAGCGTCGTCGGCCCACACCGCATCGATCTCGGCACGCCTCCGCGCCGGGTCCGTTTCGTTCCAAGTTTCGAGGTATCGAGTGACGAGCTGTTCGATGTCGCTCACGTGGAGTACTCCCTGCTGATGGGGGATCCGGCCCCGAAATACTCACCCGCGCGTCGTCTCCGCGTCGATTACCTGCGAGGTAAGGCCTGAACCATTCACGATGGTGAACCGTGTTGGTCGCGTTGATACCGAGGCCTACGGAAGCCGATACCGAGGAGGCCGCATGCCTACTCCCCGTCACCGTCGTTCCCCCAGTGCCCGCCGACGGAACGTGACGATCTCGTCCGTCGTGGCCGGTGCCGTGGCCGCCGCGTTAGCCGCGTTCATGGCTACGGCGCCCACCGCTGGGGCGTCCGACAAGACTGGGACTGACGCGGCCCGGCCGGCGGTCGCGTCGGCGGGTACCGGTCCGGCGGCGTACACCGCGGAGGTCAGAAAACTGGCGATCGCCGCCCTCGCGACGCAACTCGGCATCTCCGAGGAGCAGGCCGCCGCACGGCTCGACCAACTGGACAGCCGCACGAAGACCGCAGTGTCGCTCCAGAGCGCGCTGGGTGACAGCAGCGCGGGCACCTGGATCAGCAAGACGACCGGTGAGCTGATGGTCGGCGTCACCGATCAGAAGGCCGCCGACGCCGTGCAGGCCGCCGGCGCCACGCCGAAGCTGGTCAGCCGCGGCATGAACGATCTTCAGCAGGTCAAGACCCAGTTGGACGCGATCGGCCGCATCCCCGGCACGTCGTGGGCCGTCGACCCGTCGAGCAACGCGGTGACGGTGCAGGTCTCCCAGGAGGCTGCGGCCGATCCTCGGGCCGACGCGTGGCTGGACAAGCTCGAAGGCTACGGCGACGCGGTGAACGTGCAGCGCACCGCGGCGAGCTTCACCACCCAGGCGTTCTTCGGTGGCCAGGCGATCCTCAGCGAGGACGGCGCCGGACGGTGCTCCTCGGCGTTCAACGCGACCACCGGTCAGGACGCGTTCATCATCACCGCCGGGCACTGCACCGACGCCATCGACACCTGGACCGACGGACAGCAGGTCATCGGCGAGTCCGCGCTGACGCAGTTCCCCGGCAACGACTACGGCGTGATCCGCGTCGACGACGCCCAGGCGCTCGACCCGCAGCCCGCCGTGATCAACCAGGACCAGGCGCAGCCGATCAGCGGTACGACCCAGGTCCCGGTCGGTTCGGCCGTCTGCAAGACCGGTTCGACGACGGGCACCACGTGCGGCGTCGTGCAGGCCTTCGACACCACTGTCGTGTACCCCGAAGGCGCCGTGCAAGGGCTGATCCAGACCGACGTCTGCAGCCAGCCCGGTGACAGCGGCGGCGCGCTCTTCGCCGGCGACCAGGGCCAGGGCATCGTCTCCGGTGGCTCGCTCGGCGACTGCGACATCCCCGGCTTCGTCTCGTTCTTCCAGCCGATCAACGAGGTGCTGGAAGACACCGGGCTGCAGCTCATCCAGTAGCTTCAGAAAGTATGACCCGCCAGCCCGCAGTAGGAGAGTTGCTGCGCGGCTGGCGGGAGCGGCGTCGGCTCACTCAGCTGAGCCTTTCGCTGCAGGCCGACGTCTCCGCCCGGCACCTGAGCTTCATCGAGACCGGCCGTTCGCGCCCCACCAGCGAGATGATCCTTCGGCTCTGCGAGGAGCTGGACGTTCCGTTGCGCGAGCGCAACGCGCTCCTGCTCGCCGGTGGGTACGCACCCGCTTTCCCGGACCACGGTCTCGACGATCCTTCGCTGGACGCCGTGCGCAGCGCGTTGCGGCAGGTCCTGGAAGGACATGCACCGAACCCGGCCATCGTGATCGACCAGCACTGGAACCTGGTCGACGCGAACAGTGGTCTGCAGGTGTTCGCCGAGTCGGTCAGCGCCGATCTGCTGGAGCCGCCGATCAACGTGCTCCGGCTGAGCCTGCATCCGAACGGAATGGCGCCGCACATCGTCAACCTCGGCGAATGGCGGGCGCACCTGCTCACCCGGCTGGAGCGACAGGTCACGCAGACCGGTGACCGGGCAGCGGCAGCGCTGCACGCCGAGCTCGCCGCGTACCCCGGCGGTCTCGACAGCGAGGCGACGCCCCAGCCGCACGACGTCGTCGTACCGCTGCGGTACCGGCACGCAGACCAGGAACTGTCGTTCTTGAGCATGACCGCGGTGTTCGGCACGCCGCTCGACGTCACGGTCGCGGAGCTCGCGATCGAGTCGTTCTACCCGGCTGACGCCGCTACCGCGAAGTTTCTGCGGTCTCTTTGACCTCGGGGCCCACGAACCGGCGGGCACCGGCCAGCAGGCCGAACACGATCTGCGGAACCATCAGCGCGATCAGCAGCCCCACCGGCACCGACCAGGAGTCGGTGACGTCGTGCACCGCGCCGACGAGCAGCGGTCCCATCGCGGCCAGCAGATAGCCTACGGTCTGCGCCTGCGCGGAGAGCCGGGCAGTGGCCGCGGTGGTACGGGTACGCAGCGAGAACAGCAGCAGACCGAGGCCGAACGAGCCGCCCTGGCCGATGCCGAGGAGCACCACCCACAGGTACGGCGCTCCGCTCGGCGCGACCATCACGCCGGCCAGGCCCGCGATCGTCGCGATCGTGCAGGCGAGCGTGTGCAGACGCTGGTCGGCCGCCCGGGACGCGAACGGGGGCAGCACGAGCGAGACCGGGATCTGCACGAACGCGGAGATCGAGAGCAGGAGTCCGGCGGTGGCCGGGTCGTAGCCCTCGTCGCGGTAGATCGACGGAAGCCAGGACAGGACGCTGTAGAAGGACAGCGACTGCAGGCCGAAGTAGAGCGTGATGTACCAGGCGAGGCGGTCGCGGAGGAGGGATCCGCTCGCCCCGGGCGGTGGTGCGATCGTGGGGTTCCGCCGGGCCGGGACCCAGACCAGGAGCGTCCAGACGATGAACGCGACGGCGGCCGGGATCGCCCAGAACGCGAGTCCGCCGCGCCAGCCCTGATCGGTTGCGTCACTGAGGGGAACCGTGGCGCCGGCGGCGACCGCGGCAGCTCCGGACAGCGACATCGTGTAGACGCCGGTCATCGTGCCGGTGTGGCCGGCGAAGTCGCGCTTGATCACGGCGGGGATCAACACGTTCGCGATCGCGATCGCACCGGCCACGACGATCGAACCGAGGAACAGCGCCACCCGGCCGTCGGTGACGCGCAGCACCAGCCCGACCGCGATCACGGCCACGACCATCGCGATCACGCGCTCGCTGCCCCAGCGCCGGGAGAGCACCGGAGCGAACGCCGCGATCGCGCCGAGGCAGATCACCGGCAGGGACGTCAGCAGCGACGCCCCGGTGCCGGAGAGACCGAGGTCCACGCGGATGTCGGAAAGCACGGGGCCGACGCTGGCCAACGCCGGTCGGAGGTTCGCCGCGACCAGGGCGATGGCCGCGCCGAGGACGAGCGTTCTCTTCCTACCCACGTGGTTCTCCTGAGATCAAGGGACGCCGAGCAGACGCAGGATCGCAGCCGTTGCGGCGGCCGCGATCACGACCACCACGAACGGTGCCTTGCGCCAGGCCAGAACACCACCCACGAGGACGCCGGCCGGGCGCGCGATCCCGGCGAATTCGCCGCCCTCGAGCGTCGCCGTGGTTGCGACCAACGCGACCAGCAGCACCACGGTGAGCCGTCCCATCAGCGATTCGATCCGCGGCGAGAGCGTCAACCGCTCCCGGAGCAGCGGACCGGCGAGGCGGAATCCGAGAGTTCCCACGCTCAGGACGACGATAGCGATCACCATGCCGGGGTCCTCTTCCATCGGCCGATCACCTCGACGATCATCACCCCGCTCAGCGCCAGCAGCACGGGCGCTCCGGCCGGGAGCAGCGGCGTGGTCGCCAGCGCGACGACGAGGCCGATCAGCGCGGCCCAGCGTGTCTTCGGATCGTTCAGCGACGGCAGCACCAGTGCGAGCAGCACCGCCGGGAACGCGGCATCCAGCCCGAGCGCGCCGGTGTCGCTGATCGCGGAGCCGGCCAGCCCGCCGAGGACCACGGACACGTTCCAGCACACGAACAACGCGGTTCCGGTCGCCCAGTACACGGCCCGCCGACGCCGCGGATCGTCCTCAGCCAGGGTGAACGCCACGGTCTCGTCCGTCATCAGGTGTGAGCCGACCAGCCGCCGGAGCCAACCGGCGCGGCCCACGGCGTCGCCTACGACTGCGTCGCCAACTGCAAAACCGAACGGGAGATGCCGGGCGTTGACCAGCAGAGCGGCCGCGACAGCGGCCAGCGGGCTGCCGCCAGCGGCGATCAGCCCGATGAACAGGAACTGCGCCGCGCCGGCGAAGACGACGACGGACAGGACCATCGGAACCCACAGCGGGAAGCCGGTACTGACCGCGATCGCCCCGAACGAGAGCCCGACCAACGCATCGGCGAGGCAGACGAGGGCGACGCTCCGGACCAGCGCCGGGCCGAGTGTTCGGTAAATCGAACGCATAGCAAGATACGATGAACGGTGGATCCACGTTCGTCAAGGCGAACGAATAGACCGATGGAGCGAACCCAGTGACCGACAACCCGCGGCGGGGAGCCCCGCTGGACGTCATCGCGGCCTCACTACGGCGCGAGCGGGCGCGCGCTCGGCTGTCGCTAAGCGAGGTCGCGAAACAGGCGGGGATCGCGAAATCAACGCTCTCGCAGCTCGAGTCCGGCAGCGGAAACCCCAGCGTGGAGACATTGTGGGCGCTGAGCGTCGCGCTCGACGTGCCGTTCTCCCGGCTGGTCGAGCCGGCCATTCCGAAGGTGCAGGTCATCCGCGCCGGGGAGGGCCCGACGATCTACTCCGAACACGCGGAGTACGTCGCCACCCTGCTGGCCGCGTGCCCACCGAACGCTCGGCGGGACATCTACCTGATCTCCGCAGAACCCGGGCGGCCGCGTGCATCGGATCCCCATTTGCCGGGAACGGTGGAGCACGTGGTGATCTGTACCGGACGGGCGCTGGTGGGGTTGAGTGACGACCCCGTCGAGGTGGTGCCCGGCGACTACGTGAAGTACCCGGGTGACGTCGCCCATGTCTTCGAAGCGGTGGAGGCGGGGACGCGCGCGGTGCTGCTGTCCGAGAACGTATGACGTTCCTGCTGCTCGTCGTCGCCGGTGTCGGGGCCGGCCTCACCGGCACCATCGCCGGGCTGGCGTCGCTGGCCAGCTATCCGGCGCTGCTGGCCGTCGGTCTGCCGCCGCTCGCGGCGAACGTGACTAACTCGGTGGCGTTGCTGGCCAACACGGTGGGGGCAGTGTCCGGATCCCGTCCGGAGCTGAAGGGGCACTGGAAGCGGGCGCTGGAACTCGCCGGTGTGAGTCTGCTGGGCGGCGCTCTGGGTGGCGTTCTGCTGCTGTGGACCCCCTCGGACGCGTTCGAGAAGATCGTGCCGTTCCTGATCGGCGGGGCGTCGATCGCGATTCTGATCCGGCGGCCGGGCGAGGTGCAGGCGCTCGAAAGCCGGCCGGCCTGGCCCACCCTGGTCTCGATTTTCCTGATCGGCATCTACGGCGGGTACTTCGGCGCGGCCGCGGGCGTCCTGATGCTCGCGGTGCTGCTGGCGATCGGAACCGGGACGCTGGCCAGGGCCGGGGCCTACCGCAACGTGGTGCTCGGCGCGGCGAACGGCGTCGCGGCGATCGGGTTCGCGCTGTTCGGACCCGTCGTGTGGTCGGCGGCGCTGCCACTGGCGATCGGCTGTTTCGTCGGCGCCCGGATCGGTCCGATCGTGGTGCGCCACGCGCCGTCCGACGCCCTTCGCGTGGTGATCGCGCTCGCCGGCCTCGGCCTGGCGGCGTGGCTCGCGTACGACGCGTTCTACCTGTAGAACGCCTCGTCGGCTTCCTGCGCCCTGGGCTTTGCGACGTCGATCGGCTTGCCGTGTCTGCTCAGCGTGGCTTCCATGCGCAGCGTGGGGCTGTCGGTCGGAGTCAGTTCCAGCGTGATCGCGGTGACCCAACCCCGGGCGTCGACGGTGGCCGTGAACGGCGACACCCGCAGACCGATCGACCAGAGGCTCGGAGCGCCGAGCGGCAGGAACGGCTCCTTGAAGTCCTCGGTGTCGGGCTGGAACCGACCGTCGTAGGTGTTCGGCCCCGTCTTGTGCGCGTCGGTGATCGCGTCGGCGAACTGCAGGAGCCCGGTGGCGTCGGCGATCGCGAAGTGGAGCTCGCTGTCCTTCTTGAGACGTTTCAAGTCGACGTGGACCCAGCCGCTGCCCTTGTCGCGCTGGTAGTAGTCGGTGCCGACGACGATCCGCTCGAGCGCTTTCGTCGACGACTCGTACAGCAGCTTCGTGACGTCGAACGCGCCGGTGCCGGTGAGGTGCTCGTTCTTCGGCAGGTCGGCGTCGATCGCGAAGTGGTGCGGGGCGCGCTGGGTGCGGCGTAACGCGGCGACGAGGTCGGCCTCGTCCTGCGTGGGGGACGGGCTGGGCTTGGTATTGGGTGCGGGCTCGGGGTCTGTCTGCGAATAACTACAGGCGGTGACGACAAAGAGCGTGGCGACCAGGACTGCGTGCGCGAACCTCGTCATCATGCGTGCCCGCCTTTGACTGACCACTGTGGCCGGTGAGACGGAGGATAGCCGGACCGGACACCGGGTACCGAATCCGTACAGTAGAAGAGTGTCCCGGATGAGCGCGGTGGCATTGACGATGGTCCTCGTCGCTGTGTCCGCGTGCACTCCGTCCTCGTCGCCACGGCTCGAGTGGAAGCCGATCGGGCTCGCGGGGGCATATCCGAGGACGTTCGCCGTGGACGGTGAGCGGGTGTTGGTCGCCGGTGAGCGCGGCCGGTACGCGCCGGCGGCCTGGACCGTGTCGGGACGCTCGGCGACACCAGTCACGCTGCGTCCCCGCTCGTCCTACGGCCCGACCGCCGACCTCGTGACGGCGACGCTCTCGGGGGATTCGGTGAGCTTCGTCGGACAACGCGCCGGGGGTGCCCATGGCATACCGCGCTGGACGATCTGGTCGGGCACGGTGTCGGGTGGGGTCGACGATCTGCCGCAGACGTTCGAGACGTTCGGCGGGCCGGACAGTCTGGGGCTGGTCGCGCTGCAGACCGTGGGCGGGCGTCCGCTGCTGTTGGGGAACTGGGCCTCCGAGACACCGGAGCCCGCGTTCTGGCGTTCCACCGGCTCGAAGTGGGTGCGTTCGGCGACTGGCCTGCGGAGCACCGGGTTCCTGGCCAGCGGGCTGGGTGTGCTCGGTGGTCGGCCGGTGGTGCTGGGGCATTCCGTGTCGGGGGGTTCGCTGCGGCCGACGGTGTGGCTCGGATCGGCGGACCTGACGACGTGGCGGGCCGTTCGGCTGGGCTCCGAGCCGGTGGCGCACGCGCTCGATCTGTCGTGCGCGGGAGCCGTTTGCCTGGTCGCGGTGCGGGTGCCGGGGGAGGGGATCTCGGTGTGGGAGGTGGACGGCGCGGCGCGTCGGCTGGGTGCTGTGAAGGGCGGGCGGGACGCGACCTGGGCGCAGGTGGCGGTGGGCGCGGACGGCACCCGTGCCGTCGCGTACGGGTCGTCGACGTCATCGGCGGTCGCGACCTGGGACGGCGACTGGAGCTACGCGGTGCCGCCGGGCGACGAGGTGCGGGACCTGGCGGCCATCCCCGGCCACCTACTGGCGATATCGGGCAACGGCGACGCGGAAGACTCCCCCCGCCAACTCCTGACGGCCTGACGAGCGTTGCACGCTTCGGGGGCCTATGGCTCCCCAACCCGTGCACGCCTCAGCGGGTCGCGCGGAACCAGCGGCGGCGTGGGCGGCGGGCGACCCGCACCAGCCCGACGGCCAGCCACCCCACCGACCCCACGATCAGCAGCAGCCAGCAGATGCCCGTGATCAGCTCCCCTGTGCTCACGAAACAGACCTACCCTTCGGCGATCCCCGCCAACCGCAGGTAACACGTGACCAGCTGATCGGCGAGCACCGGCAACTCGCCCGGCGAATCAACAGCCCGCTCGGCGCTTCGCGCCGTCAACCCCGTCACCGCCCGCGCGAGATCCGCCGGCGGGATGGCCGGGGATGCCCGCCCAGCCGCCACCAACCGCTCCAGGAAACGAGCGTTCCGCCGCTCCACCCGCGCGAACATGTCGTCCCGTAGCGAACGCATCGCCGGATCGGCGAGCGCCTGGTGCGCGATCACCGTCAGCACGCCGTAGTGCCGCGTGTAGGCCGCCAGGAAAGCGTCGAGCGCCTCCCGCACGGTGCGGGCCGGTGACGAAGTGTCCACCCGCTCCTGCAGCAGCAGGAACTCGTCGCGGACACGGTCGGCCAGCGCGCGGAACACGTCGTCCTTCGACGGAAAGTAGGCATAGACGGTCGGCCGGGTCACACCGGCCGCGTCGGCCAGCGCTGCGATCGTCGTCCTGGCGTATCCCAGCCGGCAGAACACGTCCTCTGCGGAATCCAGCAAACCGTCCCGGCGACTTGACACGAATGTAAAGTAGCGCAGGTGGGCTTACCGGAGGTATCCGAGCGGACGCTGCGCGCGGCCTACGATCGCGCGCTCGCCGAGATTCCTGACGAGGTCGTCCAGATCGGGCGCGACAGCCGGTACACGGTTGCGGAGAGTCACGAGCGATCGCTGAGGTTCGCGGCCGGTCTGACGTCCCTGGGCCTGAAGCGCCAGAACCCGGTCGCACTCCTCACCGACAACTCGCTCGACGCCGTCCACGCCTGGACCGGCGCCTCCCTCGGCAACTTCGTCGAGGTGCCGATCAACTCGGCCTACAAGGGTGGCTTCCTCACCCACGTGCTGAACGATTCCGGCGCCGAGGTCCTGGTCGTCGAGGACGGCTACGTCGACCGCATCGAACGAATCGCGGACGACCTCACCGCACTGCGCACGCTCGTCGTCCGCGGTGAGAAGCCCACCGGGTCTCGTTTCGAGGTCCGCGAATTCGACGAGCTACTCAGCCACGAACCGGCGTCACCACAGAAACAAAGTGCCGACGACCTGATGGCCTACATGTACACCTCCGGCACCACGGGACTGTCCAAAGGCGTCCTGATCTCGCACGCCCACGCCTACACGTACGCGTCCCGCGAGGACCAGGCGCGGCCGGTGCAGAACGACCGCATCCTCGTCACGCTGCCGCTCTTCCACCTCGCCGGCCAGTGGTACGGCGTCTACCAGGCGCTCATCCACCGTGCGGTCTGCGTCCTCGAACCGTCGTTCTCGGTCAGCCGGTTCTGGCCGACGGTCCGCGAGCACGGCATCACGGTCACCGTGATGCTCGGCGCGATGGCCGAGCTGCTCCAGCAGGCCGAACGCCGCCCGGACGATGCCGACAACCCGCTCGAACTCGCGATCATGGCGCCGTTGGCCAGCGACATCGACAGCTTCCGCGCGCGGTTCGACGTCGATCTGGCTGCTGTTTACGGCATGAGCGAAATCGGCGCGGTACTCAACGGACCGCCGGAAACCCTCGTCGGCGGCGAGTGTGGCTTTCCGAGGGACGAGTACGAGCTCAAGTTGGTCGACGGCGAGCTCCTCGTGCGCCCCAGAGATCCGCTGCTGGTCATGCGCGGCTACCACAACCTGCCTGAAAAGACCGCGGAGACGCTCGTCGACGGCTGGGTGCACACCGGCGACGCGTTCCGTACCGACGCCGACGGGCGCTACTACTTCTCCGACCGGATGAAGGACTCCCTGCGCCGCCGCGGCGAAAACATCTCGAGCTTCGAGGTCGAGCGGGTGATCAACGAGCACCCGGACGTCTACGAGAGCGCCGTCGTCGCGGTGCCGTCCGAGCTCACCGAGGACGAGATCAAGGCCGTCGTCGTCCCCCGTGAGGGCCGCACGATCGACCCCGCCGAGCTCACCCGCTTCCTCGTCGACCGGATGCCGTACTTCATGGTTCCCCGCTATGTCGCCTTCGCCGACGAACTGCCCAAGACGCCGACGCAGAAGGTGCACAAACACCAGCTCCGGGACGCCGGGCTCGGCGACGTCTGGGACCGGGAAGCCGCCGGAATCGTGCTCCGCCGGAGCGACCGGTGAAGCTGCTGGTCGCCAACCGGGCCGAGATCGCGGTCCGCATCTGCGCGACGGCCGCCGCGCTCGGCGTCGAAACGGTTGCTGTTCACCCCGATGACGACGCGAGGTCGGCGCACGTCAGGAGCGCCGACGAGGCAGTTCGCCTGCCGAAGGCAGGTGCCGCGGCCTACCTCGACGTGGCAGCGATGGTGGACGCGGCCGTGCGCACCGGCTGCGATGCGCTGCACCCGGGCTACGGATTCCTGTCCGAGAGTCCGGCGCTGGCCCGCGCCTGCGCTGCTGCCGGGATCACGTTCGTCGGCCCGTCACCGGAGTCGCTGGAGCTGTTCGGCGACAAAGTCGCCGCGCGGGAACGCGCCCGAGCGCTCGGCATCCCGGTGCTGGCAGGCACCTCCGACCTCGACGCGGCTCCCGACTTTCTCGCCGAGCACGGCGCCGTGATGGTGAAGGCCCTGTCGGGCGGCGGTGGCCGAGGTATGCGTCCGGTGACCCGTCCGGAAGATCTCGACGAGGCGCTGCGCCGGTGCGCGTCCGAGGCACGCGCGTCGTTCGGCGACGGCGCCCTTTACGTCGAACAGCTCTTGATCGACGCCAGGCACATCGAGGTGCAGGTCGTCGGCGACGGCACGGCCACGGTGGTGCTGGGTGACCGGGATTGTTCGGCGCAGCGGCGGCGGCAGAAGCTCGTCGAGGTCGCCCCGGCGCCGGCGCTGACGGATTCCGTGCGGTCGTCATTGCACGAGGCCGCGCGGACGCTCGTCACCGACTACTCCGGGCTGGCGACAGTGGAATTCCTGGTCACCGGAGACCGGATCGCGTTCCTCGAAGTGAACCCGCGGATCCAGGTCGAACACACGGTCACCGAGGAGGTGACCGGCCTGGACCTGGTGGAGCTCTCGCTGCGGGTCGCGCAGGGCGGAACGGTCCCCGATGCGGTGTCCAGCCGCGGGTTCGCGGTGCAGGCCCGCGTCAACACCGAGTCGGTCGGGACGCTCACCCGCTTCCAGCCGCCGACCGGGCGGGGCGTCCGCGTCGACACGCACGGTTACGTCGGCTGGGAGGTCGGTCCGCGCTACGACTCGCTGCTGGCCAAGGTCATCGGCACCGGTCCGACGCTGGAGGCGGCCGTCGCGCGGGTGTCCCGCGCTCTCGCCGAGTTCGATCTCGACGGAGTGCCGGTCAACATCGCGCAGCTGCAGACCGTGCTCGCGCACACCGACGGCACGCTTCGCACGACCTTCGTCGACGAGCAGGTGCCCGATCCGGAGCCTCCATCAGTGGCCGGTGCGGTCGTCAGCCCGCTGCTCGGCGTGGTCGTCGCGGTGTCGGTCGGCGAAGGTGACCTGGTCGCCGCCGACGCGGAGCTCGTCGTCCTCGAGGCGATGAAGATGGAGCACGTCGTGCGCAGCGGGCGCGCCGGCCGTGTCGACACCGTGGCGGTCAAGGTGGGCGACACGGTTCCGCTCGGCGCGCCGCTCGTGTTCCTCACGGAGTCCGCCGAGGCGTCCGCGGTCCCGTCCGCGGCAGAGACCGCTGATCCCGCCCGGATCCGCCCGGATCTGGCCGAGGTCCTCGAACGGCAAGAACTGGGCCACGACGACGCCCGGCAAGCCGCGACCGAGCGCAGGCACACCGCCGGGCGGCGCACAGCCCGGGAGAACCTCGCGGACCTGCTGGATCCGGGCAGCTTCGTGGAGTACGGCGCACTGACGATCGCCGCGCAGCGCCGCCGTCGCGATCTGGCCGAGCTCCTCGTCCGCACTCCGGCCGACGGGCTGATCACCGGCACCGGGACCGTCGACGGGCAGCCGATCGCCGTGATGACCTACGACTACACGGTGCTCGCGGGCACCCAGGGCATCCACAACCACCGGAAGACCGATCGGCTGTTCTCGCTCGTCGCGCGGGAACGTCTACCGCTGGTGATCTTCGCCGAGGGCGGGGGCGGACGTCCCGGCGACACCGACACGTCCGCGGTCGCCCAGCTGGACGTGGAGACGTTCCGGTTGCTCGCTGCGCTGCGGGGGACGGTTCCCACGCTCGCCGTCGTTGCCGGCTACTGCTTCGCCGGCAACGCCGCACTGGCCGGCAGCTGCGACACGATCATCGCGACCGAGGGCAGCAGCCTCGGCATGGGTGGTCCGGCGATGATCGAGGGCGGTGGTCTGGGCGTCGTCGCTCCGGGTGACGTCGGCCCGATGGACGTCCAATGGGCGAACGGTGTCGTTGACTGCCTGGTGTCCGACGAGGCGGCAGCGGTCGCGCACGCGCGTCGGTGGCTCTCGTACTTTTTTGGGTCTCCCGACGTCACTGTTGGTGACCAGCGGGTGCTGCGGAGTCTTGTACCGGAGAACCGGCTGCGTGCGTATCCGGTCCGCCCGGTTCTGGACGCGCTGTTCGACACCGGAAGCGTGCTCGAGCTGCGTGGCGGGTTCGGCGCCGGTGTCGTCACCGCGCTGGCGCGTATCGAGGGACGCGCAGTCGGCGTGCTGGCCAACAACCCCGAGCACCTCGGGGGTGCGATCGACGGCGACGCATCCGACAAGGCGGCAGCGTTCCTGGAGCTTTGCGAAGCCCATCGGCTGCCGGTCGTGTCGCTCTGTGACACACCGGGCTTCATGGTCGGCCCCGACGCCGAGCGCACCGCCACCGTGCGTCGTTTCAGCGCGATGTTCGTGGCCGGGGCGCGGCTGACGGTGCCGCTGGTGACAGTGGTGCTCCGGAAGTGTTACGGGCTCGGCGCGATGGCGATGGCGGGCGGTTCGCTGCACGCGCCCGTGCTGACCGTCTCCTGGCCGACCGGCGAGTTCGGCGGCATGGGTCTGGAGGGAGCGGTCCGGCTGGGGTACCGAGCCGAACTGGACGCCATTTCCGACCCCGCGGCGCGGAAGGAACGGTACGAGGCGCTCGTGGCCGAGTACTACGAGCGCGGGAAAGCGCTGAACGTCGCCACGGTGTTCGAGGTCGACGATGTCATCGATCCGGCGGACACGCGGCGGGTCGTGAGCGGAGCGTTGACGCACTCGTTCCGATAATGGCCGTGACCGGATCGTTGGCCCCATAGTTTCACTAGCCTGAGGCTGTGCCCGTAGCAGTGCAGTGCGTGCCGTTGTCTCAACTGCCCGGCGCCCGGGCGACGTCGATGAGCTGGACGCATGTCTCCGGGCGGGAAGACCGGATCGTCCGGGACCTGATGGACGTGCCGGCCGAGTACCGCTCCCGGTATGCCGTCGGTGAATCCAAAGGTCGGGCGATCACCGTTCCGCTTCCGGACGCCGAGGCGGAGAAATGGTTAGCGGCCGCGCAGGAGCTCATCGAGTCCGTGCAGGCGATCGCGCAGGTGGCCGACGGCTCGAACGAGAAACTCAGAGCTCCGTGGCGGCCCGCCTGGCGTCGGACGTGGTGGCTTTTCCGCTTTCGGGTTCTCGGCCGTCGTAAGGTGCTGCGCGCCGAGTACGAAGCTCTGTGGGACGGGCTGCACGTCGAACTGCTCGATGCCTTTCGACGCTACGCCGAGCGGACGGTGGGCCTCGAGGCGCACGTGGCGGCAGCGATCGAACGGCGGGACCGGCACGCATTGTTCGATCGGATCAAGAAACGACTCGAGGAGCGGATCGCGTTCCTGCGCCGCTCCGAGGCGTTGGGGCGGGCACTGGAACCGGGTGCGCCGGTGTGGTCGTGTTCTGTGCGGTCGTCACGCCAGGGCCGGTACTTCGAGATTTGGCTCCCGAGCCTGGAGGCGTACTCGCGCGACGCTTTGCTCGCGAACGTGACGGCAGTCGCCGTTCAGGACGCTCTGGATGCGGAGCGCTCCGAGAATCCCGACACGATCGTGTACTGGTGCCTCGAGACGATGACCGCGATGCGGGAGCGGCACGACGACGATCGTCACGGGGAGGAGCTGACCTGGGAAGAGCTGACGGGTCGACGGATCACGAAGCATCCGCGCGGTCCGAGGCCGTCGAGTCCGTCGAGACCGTCGTACGGAGGCCCGTCGAGCACGTACGGAGCCGACTTCGGCGGTGGGTTCTCCGGGGACGCCGGAGGCGGCTTCGGCGGTGGGTTCTCTGGGGGCGGTTTCGGCGGCATCTGACGCCTGACTCGCTCGTGGAAACGGAGAAGCCGGACCTCTGGAAAGAGATCCGGCTTGCCGTTGTGGCTGGTCGGGGTGGCGGGATTCGAACCCACGGCCTCTTCGTCCCGAACGAAGCGCGCTACCAAGCTGCGCCACACCCCGGCGGCACGGAGCAAATACTAGCTGACTCCTGCGGCCTCCCGCGCACGGGTATCGCGTGCGCCGTGCTCGGGGCGCGGAACCAGGGTGAGCAGGCTCACCTCCGGCGGGCACGCGAACCGGATCGGCGCGTACGGGGACGTGCCCATACCAGCGGAAACGTGGATCCAGGTGTCGCCGTTCCAGCGGTGGGCGCCGCGAGCGAGATCACGTTCGATGCCGCAGTTGGTGACCAGCGCCCCGTAGCCCGGGACGCGCAGCTGGCCGCCGTGGGTGTGCCCGGAGAGCACCAGGTCGTAGCCGTCACCGGCGAACTGGTCGAGCACCCGGGGCTCGGGCGCGTGCACCATTCCGAGGTGCAGGTCGGCGCCGGGATCCAGCGAACCGGCGATCGCCGGGTAGTCGTCGAGCTTCAGGTGTGGGTCGTCGACGCCGCCGAGCTCGATCAGCCGGCCGCCGGCCACGACGGTGGCCTTTGCGTTGGTGAGGTCGGCCCAGCCGGCCTCGTTCAGCGCGTCGCGCAGGTCCGTCCACGGCAGGGACGGCCCGTGCACGCGCTTGTGGTTGCGCACGAAGTACTTGAACGGGTTCTTCGGAACCGGGCCGTAGTAGTCGTTCGAGCCGAACACGAACGCCCCGGGACGCCGCAGCAGCGGCCCGAGGGCGTCCAGGACGGCCGGCACGGCGTCGGCCGAGGACAGGTTGTCGCCGGTGAGCGCGACGAAGTCGGGGTCGAGCGCGTCGAGGCTGCGGACCCACGTCTGCTTGCTGTGCTGACCCGTGAGCATGTGCAGGTCGGAGATGTGCAGGATGCGGAACGGCTCGGCGTCCTGGGCGAGCACCGGCACGTCGAACCGGCGCAGCGTCCAGTTCAAGCGCTCGTAGGTCGACGCGTACAGCAGCGTCGCCGCACCCGCGCCGACGACACCCAGGGACAGACGGGTACCCCACCTCATGATCCGCAGCGTACCGTCCGGAAATCTCTCCGGCGCGACCCTGCACCGGGAGTAGCGTCGTCGCCATGAGCACTCCTGCGGGCGGCCTGAAGAACCGCCTCACGACCGATCTCACGACCGCGATGAAGGCGAAGGACGAAATCGTCACTTCGACCATCCGGATGGCGCTCACCGCGATCCGCAACGAGGAGGTGGCCGGGAAGGCCGCTCGTGAGCTCTCTGAGGACGAAGTGCTCCGGGTGCTTACCCGGGAAGCCAAGAAGCGTGTGGAGGCCGCTGAGGCCTTTGCGTCGGGCGGACGGGGCGATCGTGCGGACCGCGAGCGGGCCGAGGGCGAGGTACTCAACCGCTACCTGCCGGCGCAGCTGAGCGACGAGGAGCTCGCCGCTGTCGTCGCCGGGGCGCTCGCCGAGGCCGGCGTCAGCGACGTCAAGCAGATGGGCAAGGCCATGAAGGCGGTTCAGACCGCCGTAGCGGGCCGCGCGCAAGGCGGCCGGGTGGCCGCCGAGGTGAAGCGCCAGCTTTCTGTCTGACCAACGCGAACGGGGCCCCGGCCGGGGCCCCGTTCCCTCTTAGTTGTCCTGGCACATCGGCAGATCAGGGTTGGCCGCGCAGATCTGCTCGCGAATCCCGTCGCCGGGGTCGTCGCCGTCCTCCGGCTTCTCGGGCTCCGGTGCCTGCCCGTTGCTCACCACGACCGTGACGACGCTGCCCTTCGTGCTGCTCGAGCCGCCGCCCGGGTCCGTGCGGGCCACGCGGCCCTCGCCCTGGTCGGAGTTCTCCCGAGTGGGGGAGAGCCGCACCTCGAAGCCCGCCGACTTGAGCTTGCTCGTCGCGGCGTCGACCGAGTCACCGGTGGTGAACGGCACTGTCACCCGGACGCCGAACGCCAGCTTGTTCGTCGGCGCGACGAAGTTCTTCACCGGCAGCTTCTGCAGCGCGGTGTTGAGCGCCTGGCGCGTGGCGTCGATCGGGATCTGGGTGCTCGGCACTTCGTCGCTGTACTTGTCGGGGTTCGCGAGGAAGCCCGCTGCCGCGAGGTTCGGCGTGAAGCCGACGAACCAGGCCGCGTTGTTGTCGTCGGTGGTACCGGTCTTGCCGGCCACCGGCCGGTCGATCGTCCGGCTGACGCTCGCCGCGGTGCGGCCGCCGCCCGCGTGCGTGCAGTTGAGGCCGACCATCGAGTTGTCGCCGACCGGGCACCGGGCCATGTCGGCGGCCGCGTCGGCCACCTGCTGCGGAATCGTCTGCTTGCAGGTCGGGTTGGCCAGCTCGGTCAGCTGCTTGCCATCCTGGTCGGTGATCGACTTGAGCGGCAGTGGGGCGCAGTACTTGCCTCGCGCGGCGATCGTCGCGTAGGCGGTGGCCATGTCCAGCGGCGACACCTGGGCGGTGCCGAGGGTGAACGAGCCCCAGGCCGTCGGGTCGGTCTGCGCCGCCTTCTTGTTGTCGATGTCGACAGTGGCCCGGAATTCGACGCCGGCCTTCTCGGCGGCGTCGACCGCCGCCTTGACCGACACCTGTTCCTCCAACGGGATGAAGTAGGTGTTGGCCGATTCGCCGAACGCACTCGACATCGTCTGGAGGCCCTGCATCGATTTCGACGCGTTCTTCGGGCAGTACTTGTTGCCGCCGGTCTTGCAGGCTCCGGTGTACTGCGAGACGTACCGGTCCTGGGCGAAGATCGAGTGGCTCAGCGGGATGTTCTTCTCCAGCGCGGCGACCGCTGTGAACATCTTGAACGTCGATCCCGCCTGGTACCCGGGGGAGACCTGCGAACCGGACAGCAGCGGGTTCGTCGTGTACGGGTAGGTCTTGCCGCCCGGGTTCTTCTTGATGCCGAACTTGCGGTTGATCGCCATCGCCTTCACCCGGCCGGTGCCGGGCTCGACCATGACGATGCCGGTCGCGAACCGGCTACCGGCGTCCAGCCGCTGGTCGATCTCCTTCTGCGCCCCGTTCTGCATGCGGACGTCGAGCGAGGAGATGATCCGGTAGCCGCCCTTGTTGAGGTTTTCCTCGCGCTCGGTGCGGGTCTTGCCGAACGCCGGGTTCGACTTCCACCAGTCGAGGAACCAGCCGCAGAAGAAGCCGAAGTTGGTGTTGCCGTTCTCGCACCGCCCCGACGATGCCTTCGGCTTGAGACCCAGCGGGGCCTTCTTCGCCGCATCCGCCTCGGCCTGGGTGATGTACTTCATCTTCACCATCTGGTTGAGGACGTACTCACGGCGGTCGAGCGCCGGCTTGGTGCCGTTTTCCTTGGCGACCGGGTTGTACTGGGTCGGGTTCTGCGCCATTCCGGCGATCATCGCGGCCTCGGGCAGCGTCAGCTGCGACGGTGGCTTGCTGAAGTACGCCTGGGAGGCGGCGTAGATGCCGTAGCCCTGGTTACCGAAGAAGTTGATGTTCAGGTAGTTCTCCAGGATCTGGTCCTTGGAGAGTTCCTTCTCCAGCGCGATCGCGTAGCGGATCTCGCGCAGCTTGCGACCTGCCGTGTCCTCGGTGGCCAGCTTCTTCTCGAGGTCGTTCTTCGCGCCGTACTTCAGGATCCAGCGCACGTACTGCTGGGTCAGCGTCGAAGCGCCCTGGGTGGTCTCACCGTTGCTCTGGTTTTTCACGAACGCGCGGACGATGCCTCGGGCGTCCACGCCTTGGTGCTCGTAGAAGCGGTTGTCCTCGGCCGCCACGACCGCCTGCCGGATGACCGGCGCCATGTCGGCCAGCTTGACGTTGCGCCGGTTCTCGTCGAAGAACCGCGCGATCTCCGTCTTGCCGTCGCTGGCGAGCAGCGTCGAGATTTGCGGAACCGGTGGGATCTTGAGTTCAGCCGGAAGGTCGCTGAAAGAATCAGAGGCCGACTTAGCGGTTAAACCGGACACACCGACCGCGGGAAAGGCCGCGGCGGCGATCACTACGCCGGCGAGGATTCCGCAGAGCACCAGTGAGACGACGTTGGCGACCGTGCGGTCCTGAGGCGACTTCACGGCGCCCAGAGTACGCAGCGATCACCAGAATCCTCGGCGGCGTGGTTACTCGTGAGTTGGTGTGACGGGAAGCACCACGCCTGAGCTGGACAATATCCACCTTTCGGTGGATGGCCACTGTCTATAGGTGCTGACCAAAGATCACCCGTATGGCCGCTGCCAACGGCCACTGTCGCTTTCTTACGGTCCTGGGGCAGGCATGCCGGACCGACGCGGCGTCGCCCATACCGAAATTCGCGTGCCTGACGAGCCTTGCCGGGACGGCGTGACGCTGAAGGGGGCCGGAGATGACGATGATCGCTGACTGGGCTGGACGTGCGGCCTGTCGCACCAGCGATCCGGACTCGCTCTTCGTCCAAGGTGCGGCTCAAAACCGCGCCAAGACGGTCTGCATGGGCTGTCCGGTTCGCACTGAGTGCCTGGCCGACGCGTTGGACAACCGCGTCGAGTTCGGCGTTTGGGGCGGAATGACCGAGCGCGAGCGGCGTGCACTCTTACGTCGTCGCCCTGACGTGACTTCCTGGTGGAAGTTGTTGGAGGCCGCGCGCAAGGCGCACGAGCTACAGCCCACGGGTTAGCGCAGCGCCCACCCGGCGCAGGCCGTCGAGGTCGTGGACGTCCTCGGCCTCGGCGGGAACCTCGACGATCGGGACGTCCGGGTGCGCGGTGGTGAAACCCGCCGCGATCCGCCGCTCCCGCTCCACGAGACGAGACAGCCCGGCGTGCATCCGCAGTACTTCGGCGGTGACCGAGGAGCCGAGTTTCTCCGCGGCGGCCAGTGCCTCGGTCGCCGAGAGGTGCGGTACCTCGGTCGCGTGCACACGGTTGAGCACGAGACCGGCCAGCGGCATCCCTTCACCGGTGAGCCGGTCGGCGAAGTACGACGCTTCGCGGACGGCGTCCGGCTCCGGGGCGGCAACGACGACGAACGCGGTGCCTGGCGTCTTCAGCAGGTCGTAGGTGCGCTGCGCGCGCTCCCGGAAGCCGCCGAACATCGAGTCCAGCGCGGACACGAACGTCGAGACGTCGTCCAGTAGCTGAGTGCCGAGAACCTTCGTGATGACGCGGCTGAACAGTGAGAACGTCCCGGACATCACCTTCAGCACGCCGCGGCCACCGGTCTTGGCCGGTGCCAGCAGGAGCTTGAGCAGGCGCCCGTCCAGGAACCGGGCCAGGTTCTGGGGAGCGTCGAGGAAGTCCAGCGCCGAGCGGCTCGGCGGCGTGTCGACGATGATGAGGTCCCACTCGTCGGCGGCGCGGAGCTGGCTCAGCTTCTCCATCGCCATGTACTCCTGCGTGCCGGAGAACGACGACGACATCGCCTGGTAGAACGGGTTCGCGAAGATCTCCTCGGCCCGATCGGGGTCGGTGTGCGCGAGCACGACCTCGTCGAACGTCCGTTTCATGTCGAGCATCATGGCGTGGAGTTCGCCGCCGTTGTCCCCGGCGCTCTTCACGCGCCGCGGCACGTTGTCGAGCTCCGAGAGCCCCATCGACTGCGCCAGGCGTCGCGCCGGGTCGATCGTCAGCACGACCGTGCGCCGGCCGGACTCCGCGGCCCGGAGCCCCAGCGCGGCAGCGGTAGTGGTCTTTCCCACACCGCCCGAGCCGCAGCAGACGATGATGCGGGTCGCAGGATCGGTCAGCAGTGTCTCGACGTCAAAAACGGTCACGGTGCGCGCACCCCCGCTTTCCGCAGTACGTCCGCCAGCTCGTACAGCCCGTCCGTGTCCATTCCCTCGGGTACGAACGGCAGATCCACCACCGGACGACCCAGTTCGGTCAGTTCGCCCCGCAGACGCTGTTCCAGGCTCACCCGGCGCACGTGGTCGGAGACCTCGTCGGCGAGCCCCTTCACGGTGGCGCGGTCGGTGGGCAGACCGGCCGTCGCCAGGCCGCGCTTGAGCTCCGCCTGGGTGACCTTCGCGTCGACCAGCGAGGTGCCCCGCACCGCGTTCACGAGCACCGCTCCGATCGGCAGCCCGATGCCGCCGAGCTCGGTGACCGCGTCGGCGGTCTCCTGCACCGGCATCTCCTCGAGCAGCGTCACCACGTGCACGGCGGTCATCGGCGAGCGGAGGACCGCCATCACACCGTCGGACTGGGTCTTGATCGGCCCGACCTTCGCCAGCCCGGCGACCTCGGCGTTGACGTTGAGGAAGCGGCCCACCCGTCCGGTCGGCGGAGCGTCCATCACCACGGCGTCGTAGACGCGCCGACCGCGGTCGGCGCGGGTGACGGCTTCCTTGACCTTCCCGGTCAGCAGGACGTCACGCATGCCCGGTGCGATCGTCGTCGCGAAGTCGATCGCTCCGAGCTTCTTGAGCACCCGGCCGGCGCGGCCGAGCTTGTAGAACATCTCCAGGTAGTCCAGGAGAGCTTCTTCGGCGTCGACGGCCAGCGCGCGCACCTCGCCGCCCTCCGGAGCGACCGCGACCGGCCGTTCGGAGTAGGGGAGCGGGTCCAGCCCGAACATCGGTGCGATGCCCTGCCGGCCCTCCACCTCGACGAGCAAAGTCCGACGCCCACCGGTGGCGAGCGCCAAGGCGAGCGCCGCGGCCACCGTCGTCTTCCCGGTGCCGCCCTTTCCGGTGACTATGTGCAGCCGCGCCTGGGGGAACGCGATCGAGTCCTCGGGCACCTTACGAGCGTAACCACGGATCCGACCAAGTTGCCCGTCGACGCCGGTCAGGACAGCGCCCCCAGTAGGGTGCGGCCATGACGAAGTGGGAGTACGTAACGGTCCCGCTGCTCGTGCACGCCACGAAGCAGATCCTGGACAACTGGGGTGAAGACGGCTGGGAGCTGGTCAGTGTCATCCCCGGTCCGAACCCCGAGCAGCTGGTCGCATATCTGAAGCGCCCGAAGTGAGCAAGATCGCGGAAAAGCTCGCCGAGCTCGGCCTGGCACTGCCGGCGGTGCCGGCTCCGGTGGCCGCCTACGTCCCGGCCGTGCGTACCGGTTCGTACGTCTACACGTCCGGTCAGCTGCCGATCGTCGAGGGCAAGCTGGACGTCACCGGGTTGCTCGGCGCCGAGGTCTCCGCGGAGACCGGCTACGAGCTGGCCCGTATCGCCGGGTTGAACGCGCTCGCCGCGGTGGGCTCCGTCGTCGATCTGGACGACGTCGTGCGCATCGTGAAAGCGGTGGGGTACGTCGCGTCCGCGCCGGGCTTCACCGGCCAGCCGGGGGTCGTCAACGGCGCCAGCGAGCTGTTCGGCGCGGTCTTCGGCGACGCGGGCAAGCACGCGCGCAGTGCGGTCGGCGTCGCGGTGCTGCCGTTGAACGCGCCGGTCGAGGTGGAGTTGATCGTCGAAGTCCGCTGAGTCACGGGGCGTCGGACGGGATACCGACGACGCCCCGGACGACGCGGCTGAGCTGCACCTCGAACGTGGCGGTGACCAGCGCCGTCGCCACCGACGACATACCGGCGTAGTTCTCGATCTGCCCGTTCTCGGACGGCCGCTGGGCAAAGATCCGGTTGAACGAGTCCAGGATCTCCCGCGAAAGGTCGAACGCCGCCCGGGCGACCTGCAGCTGCAGGCGGGTGATCTCGGTGGAGGGCATGCCCATCTCGCGTGCCCGCCGGCCCACCGCCACCAGCACCGGGTGGGTGCCGTGCCAGTGCCCGTCGGAATCGCGGGTGACCAGCCCGTACGATTCCAGCGCCTCCCAGGCGCCCGGCTGCGCGTGCAGGTCGGCGACGCCCTCGGGCTCCACCTGCAGGTCGGGATCGGCGTTGTCGGTCAACGTAGGGAAGCGCATCGCGAGGCCCTCGGCGTGCCAGGCGAGCGCGAGCTCCGGTGCGTTGTGCCCCGTCTGCAGCAGGGCGCGGATCGCGGCCAGCGAGAAACCGGCCTTCTGTAACCGCTGGATCAGCGCCAGCCGATCGATGTGCGAGTGGTCGTAGACGCTGCGCCGACCGACTCGGCGGGGCGGGTGCAGCAACCGTCGCGACTGGTGGGCTCGCACCAACCGGATCGTGACACCGCACTGTTCGGCGAGTTGCTCGACGCTCAGTTCGTCGGGCAGTGTCCGATTTTGGGCGGGCAGCTCGGAGATTGGGGTGGTGTCAGACTCTCTGTAATCTCCGCGGTGGCGCCCCGTCACAGCTGGCACCGTACTCCAAGAGGGCACCCCGGATCGCCGACAGCAGGTCGACGACAGACCTGAACAACCTACGATGCGTTCATGGTTTCCGGAGTGCGCGACGCTGCCACCACCGTCCTTCTCCGGGACGCCCCCGGTGGCCTCGAGGCCTATCTGATGGTCCGATCGACACAGCTGTCCGCTTTCGCCGGGTTGACGGTCTTTCCCGGGGGCTCGGTCGACCCCGGCGACCACGTCGCTGACGGCCTCTGGCGCGGCCCCGACCCCGCGGAGTGGTCGCTGTCGGCGGACCCCGGCCTGTCCCGTGCGCTGGTCACCGCCGCGGTGCGGGAGACGTTCGAGGAGATCGGCGTCCTGCTGGCCGAGGGTCCAAACTCCGACGGCACTGCCTTCCCGACCGCGGAGGAACTCGAGAGCGACCGGGCCGCCCTGGAGGAGCACCGGGTCACGCTGCCCGAGCTGCTCACCGCCCGTGGGCTGGTGATCCGTACCGACCTGGTCCGGCCGTGGACGCACTGGATCACTCCCGAGGCGGAGAAGCGCCGCTTCGACACGAGGTTCTTCGTCGCCGGCCTCCCGGCCGGACAGGAGGCGCAGCAGCCGTCCGCCGAGGCCACCCGCGGACTCTGGCTGTCCCCCGCCGAGGCGCTGGCCACTGTCGAGCGCGGCGAGCTCGGAATGCTTCCGCCGACCGCGTCGACGCTGTTGGGTCTCACCGAGTACGAAACGGTGGCGGACGTGTTCGCCGCGGCCGAGCAGCGCACGATCAGGCCGATCCGGCCCGTCTACCACGGCGACGCGGAGGGTCCACGGCTCACGTTGCCGCCCGAGTCCCGTGAGCTGCTGCCCGCGGGCGTCACCCCGGAGTTCATCGCGGGCCTGATGTCCGGGATCGCCCGCCACGGCCGCCCGCCCGCTACCGAAAAGGGGTCCGCGTGACGCTGCCCGAGTGGGCTCCGAACTGGGCGACGCTGGTCCGCGCCGACAACCCCTCGCCGATGACGCTGGACGGCACCAACACGTGGGTGCTGCGGGCGCCCGGCGCGACCGGTTGCGTCGTCGTCGACCCGGGGCCGTTGCTGGAGCCACACCTGGAGAAAGTGGCCGGCTACGGCCCGGTGGTGGCAACTCTTCTCACGCATGGCCATCCTGACCACGCCGAGGGGGCCGCGCGCTTCGCCGAGATGACCGGGTCGGACGTGCTCGCGCTGGATCCGAAGCACGGTCAGCCGCTCGTTCCGGACGGCGAGCCGCTGGAAATCGCTGGCCTGAGCCTTCGAACATTCGGTACGCCAGGGCACACCGCGGACTCGGTGTCGTTCATTATCGACGACGAAGCGGTGCTCACCGGCGACACCATCCTCGGCCGGGGCACGACCATCGTCGCCTGGCCGGACGGCATCCTTGCCGACTACCTCACGAGCCTCGAGCGCCTGCGCGGGCTGGGCAACATCCCGGTGCTGCCCGGTCACGGCCCCGTCCTGCCCGACGCCGAGGCGGTGGCCGCCTTCTACCTGCAGCACCGCGCCCAGCGGCTGGCTCAGGTCGAGGCCGCGGTGGCGGCCGGGGCGTCCACACCCCTGGAGGTCGTCGAGACCGTCTACGCCGACGTCGACCGCTCCGTCTGGCCCGCGGCCGAGCTCTCGGTGCGTGCCCAGCTCGACTACCTGCGGGCGACTGGCCGACCATGACCTGTCCGGTCTGCGGGACGGTCCAGGTGCCCGGCGCGCGGTACTGCCATCACTGCGGTACCCGCTTGCCGGACGTCGAGCCGACCGGGTTCGCGACCGAACGTCGCGTCGTCACCGTGCTGTTCGGTGACCTCACGGACTTCACGGCGTGGTCGGAGGACCTCGACCCGGAACGGGTCGGGCGGCTGACCGACCGCGTGCTGGCGGCCTGCGCGCAGGCCGTCACCGCCTTCGGCGGTCACGTCGACAAACTGACCGGCGACGGCATCATGGCGGTTTTCGGGGCTCCTGTTGCTCACGAGGACGATCCGGAGCGCGCCGTCCGCTCGGCACTGGCCATGCAGCGCGCGGTCAAGCGCGTCATCGAGGACGAGCTGGGCGGTGGACGCCGGCTGGGCCTGCGGGTCGGGGTGAATACCGGTGAGGTCGTCGCCGGGGTGCAGGCCGCCCTCTCGTACACGGTCATCGGCGACACCGTGAACACCGCCGCGCGGCTCTCCGACGCCGCCGGCATGGGCGCCGTCTACGCCGGTGCGCGAACGCAGCGCGCGACCCGGGACCGGGCCGCGTGGCGTCGGCTGCCGCCGTTGCGGCTGAAGGGCAAACGTGCCCCGGTCGAGGCCTACGAGCTGCTCGGACTGCGTGACGCCCCCGGCATCCGGCCCGGCCTCGGTGACGAGGCGCCGTTCGTCGGACGTGAGGTCGAGAGCGGACGCCTGCTCGGGCGCTTCGCGGAGGTCGCCGAGGAGGGCGAGCCGCGGGTCGTCGTCGTGACCGCCGAGGCCGGAGCGGGCAAGACCCGGCTGTCGGCCGAGGTCGCGCGCATGGTCGGCGACTCGTTCGGCGCCCGTGCGCTCTCCACGCGCTGCCCGGCGTTCGGCGAGACCGGCCGGCTGGCACCCCTGGCCGACCTGGTGCGGCAGGCCTGTGGCGTCGAGCCGGACGAACCCGACGAGCGGATCGCCGAACGCATCCGCCGCGTCGCCACCGACCTGCCCGACCCCGGGCTCGGTCCGGGCGGCGTCGAGGTGCTCTTCGACCTGGTCGACGTCGAATCCGAGGTGGACGCGCTGGGTGGCGTCCCGGGGATCTCGACAGCGGCCGGACGGCGGGCCAGGGTGCCCGAGGTGCTGGCTGCACTGCTGACCGGGCTGGCCGCCGCCGAGCCCGTGCTCGTCGTCGTGGACGACGTCCACAACGCGTCGCCGGAGACGCTGGACGCGCTCGGAGGCCTCGTCGACCGGCTGGACGGCGCGGTGCTCGTGCTGTTGCTCGGGCGTCCCGAGTTGGTGCGTACGCACGGCCTGCTGACCCGGCTCCCGGCGGCGGAACCGCTGCCGTTGCCGCCGCTGACCGGTGCCGCGGTCTCCCGGCTGCTCCGGTCGTACCTGGGCGGCCCGCTGGACCGGGCCGACGAGACGCGGCTGCTCGCGACCGCTCAGGGCAACCCCTTCTACCTGGCGGAGTTGGTCTCGCTCCTGGTCGAGCAGGGCAGGCTGACCGGGGGCGCGAACGGGTGGCGGCTCGCGCCGGGTGGATTCCGCGGGCGGCTCCTCTCGTCCGACCTGGCCGCAGTGCTCACCGCCCGCATCGACACCCTGCCGACCTACCCGCGGGCGGTGCTGCGCGACGCCGCGGTCGTCGGCGACCGGGTGCCCGCTGGAGCGCTGGAGGAGCTGCAGGGCAGCCGCCGCGCCCCGGTCACCGTCACGACCGACCTCGACCGGGCGCTGGGCGACCTGATCAGCCGACGCATGCTCCGGCGCACCGCCAGCGGCGGCTACGGCTTCGTGACGACGCTGATGCGCGAGGCGGCCTACAGCGGCATCGGCCACGCGGACCTGGCCGCCCGGCACGCCCGCATCGCGCGCTGGGCCGATTCCGGCTCTATCCGTGGGCTCTCCGACGTGGAGCGTGACGAGTTCGTCGCGCGGCACGCCGAGCGGGCGCTGCGACTCGCCGACCAGATGTCACTGCCGCCGCAGCACGAGGCGCGCAGCGTCGCCGGCATCGGCGTCGCGGCCCTGCACCGGCTGGCGGAGCGCACGATCGCGGTCGGGGAGCCCGCGCGAGCCCTACGTCTGCTGGACCGGGCGCTCGCGCTGCCGCCCTCGCCGGGCGCGGTCGGATCCGACGATCTCCAGCTCCTCCGTGCTCGCGCGCTGCTGGCCAGCGGCCGTACCGACGAGGCCCGCTCGCTGGCTTCGACGGTGGCCGGGGGAGAAGGTCCGGTGGCCGTGGCCGCGCTGCTCGTGAAAGGCGAGGCGCTTCGTGCGGGCGGGGAGACGCGCGCGGCCGTCGCGGCGTGGAGCCTGGCACTGCGCAAGTCACGGTCGGCGAACCTGCCGCACTGCGAGAGCGAGGCACTGCGTCGGCTCGGGATGCTCGACTACCTGGGCGGGCGTCTGCCGCTCGCCGAGCGTCGGTTCACCGCCGCCTACCGGGTCGCGTCGGCGTGCGACGACGGGCCGGGAACGGCCTGGGCGCTGCAGCACCTGGCGTGGTCGGCGACGACCCGCGGTGACTTCAGCCGGGCCGACCGGGTGCTCGAGGAGGCGCGGGCGGTGTTCGCCCAGCTGGACGACCCGGCCGGGCGTTCCTGGGTCCGCGGCACGACCGCGTTCGTCCGCCTGCTGGAGGGACGCCTGCACGAAGCGCGTCGGCTGGCGGAGAAGTTCGTTCCCTACGCCGAACGGGTCGCCGACGGCTGGGCGGTGGCCGCGCTGCGGATCGTCGACGCGTTCGCCGCGGCCGAGCTCGGCGATCTGACCCACGCCACGCAGCAGGCCGACCTCGCGCACGCCGCGTTCCTCACCGGACGCGACCCGTGGGGTGCCAGCCTCGCGCTGACCGTCCGGGGCGTGATCGCGCGCGGGATGGACCGGCTCGACGACGCAGTGGAACTGTTGAGCGAGGCGCTGGAGATGGGCGCGCAGGTCGGACACCCGCTCACCGCGGGGATCGCGCTGACCGTCCGCGGCTACTGCCACCTGGCGGCCGGCGAACTGGCCGCCGCGGAAGCCGACGCCGCTCGGACGCTGGAGCTCATCGCGCCGCTGGAGGTCGACCCGTCCACCCGCGTCGGTCCCCTCGTGCTGCAGGCCCAGGCCCGGCGGTTGTCCGGCGACCGGGACGGGGCGCTGCAGCTGCTCGGCGAGGTCGTGAACGACGCCAGCGGGCCGTCGCTGCTGTTCCCGCGTCGGCAGGCGCTGGCGCACTACGCCGGGGTGCTGCTCGAGGCGGGCAAGGCCGAGGAGTCGCTGGAGTGGGCGCGACGGGCGTCACGGGTGCCCGCGGAGGACATCCGCAGCCGGATCGTCTCGCGCCGGGTGCTGGCGGTCTCGCTGGCGGCGACCGGCGCGCTACCCGAGGCGCTCGCCGCCGCCGACGAGGCGGTCGCGCTGGCCTACGGCACCGAGCAGGCGTCGGAACGCGCGGCCAGCGACACCGTCCGTGACCGCGTCGCACTGGCTTCCGCACTCGAACGACCGTCGGGTTAGTGACTCCAGTGCTTAAGAGCACCTATGGCGAGACAGCTCACGACCCATCACTCGCGGGAACTCGGTACGGTCGTCCACGTGCGAAGTGAGGCGTCCGGAACCCAGCCGGCATCCCCGGTGGCCGGTCTGTCCGATCTGACCGTTCTCGCCCGCGGTGGTTACTCGACCGTCTACCGCGCGAGGCAGGACTCGATCGGACGCGAAGTCGCGCTCAAAATTGATACCCGCGCGCTGCAGTCCGAGCGCGACCGGCGGCGGTTCGTCCGCGAGGCCGAGGCGGCCGGCCGGATGTCCGGGCACCCGAACGTCGTCAACATCTACGACGCGGGTGTCACCGAGGACAACCATCCGTACCTGGTCATGGAGCTCTGCACGGGCGGGTCCTACGCGACGCGCCTGCGGCAGCACGGGCCGCTCTCGCCGCGCGAGGTCCGCGACGTCGGCGTGAAGATCGCTGACGCGCTGCAGGCCGCGCACGACAACGGCATCCTGCACCGGGACGTGAAGCCCGGGAACATCCTGATCAACCGGTACGGCGTGCCGGGCCTGGCGGACTTCGGACTGGCCGCGCTGCCCGATCCGAACCGTGAGCTGTCGGTGACGATCGAGGCGCTGACGCCGGCGTACGCGCCGCCGGAAGTGTTCCGGATGGAACCGCCGACGCCGCTCGGCGACCAGTACGCGCTCGGTGCGTCGCTGTACGCGCTGCTGCAGGGGCGTCCGCCACGGTGGCCGGAGACCGGGACACCGAGCCTCGCCACGATGGTGATGATGCTCGACGAGCCGGTTCCGGACATTCCAGGTGTTCCGGCGAACCTGTCGGCGGTGCTGCGGCAGGCGATGGCGCCGTACGCCGAGGACCGGTACCCGACGGCGGCGGAGCTGCGTGACGCGCTGGCGTCGCTCGACCTCGATTCCGACACCGGGTCGCGGCACGGTGTGCCGCCGGTGGCGCCGTCCTCGGGTGTGCCGTCCTCGGGTGTGCCGTCCTCCGCGCCGCCGGCCGGTACCAGCTACGGAACCCCGTCTTCCGGCGCGGGTACCTACAACCGGATTCCGACGCCGCACAGTGGCCAGCCGTCCGGGCCGTACACCGGTGGGCAGCAGAACCCCACCGCCGGCTTCTCGAGCAGCCCGTTCAGCCCGGTGCAGCAGGTCTCGGGCGGGGCCGGCGGGCAATCCGCCGGTGGCCCGCCCTACGGGCCTCCACCCGGCTTCCACGCGCCCCCGCCGCCGCGCGAGGGCCTTTCGCCGCAGACGAAGCGGTTGATGGTGATGATCATCGCGCTCGCGGCCGCGTTGCTGGTCTGCGGCGTCGTCAGCTCGATCGTGGTCGCGGTCCTCGGGGATTCGGAGTCGAGCTCGGAGTACCGCGACCCGGCGCCGGAGGTCTCGACGCCGGACACCCAGCCGGCGGATGCGACACCGGCTCCGTCGCCGACGCGCAGCGGCGAACTGCCGGGCTTCCCGCTGGACGGGCTGCCGTCCTCCTCCGCGTACCCCGGCACGTTCGAGAGCGCGTGCGACGTGGCCGTGCTGGCCGCGAACGGCGCCTCGGTGAAGGCGTCGTGCCCGACGAGCCCCGAGTGCTGGCGCGATCAGTCCGACGGCAGCATCCGTTCCCGTGGCTGCACGAACAACCACACGTGGGAGACCTACGTGATCGGGACGCTCTCGTCGAGCGCCACCGATGCGAAGTCGCTCCAGGCGGATCCGAACGTGCAGTTCCTGTGCTCGCCGACCGTGCTGCAGACGGTTCTCACCGCGACCGGCCAGGAGACCGGTGGGTGGCGCACGACCGTCTCGGCGTACGGCGCGACGAAGTTCCGCTGCCTGGCCGGCAAAGGCACCGACGAGTTGAAGCAGCCTTACTTCGTCACGTAGTGCACGGCCCGCCCAGAACGACGCTGCCGAGCGGGCGCAACGACTTGAGTATCACCACATACGCGGCGTCGTCGCGCCCGATCGGCAGCGTCGCCCTGGGCGGGCTCCAGGTCAGAGCAAGTACTTAGCGGGCGCGGCGGCTGAGGCGTTCGGGGTCGAGGAGTACGACGCTCTTGCCCTCGAGGCGGAGCCAGCCGCGGGACGTGAAGTCGGCCAGGGCCTTGTTCACGGTCTCACGGGACGCGCCGACGAGCTGCGCGATCTCCTCCTGCGTCAGGTCGTGGGTGAGGCGCAGCGCGCTTCCCTCCCGCGTCCCGAACCGCTTCGCCAGCTGCAGCAGGTTCTTCGCGACGCGCCCAGGCACGTCGGTGAAGATCAGGTCGGCGAGCGCGTCGTTCGTGCGCCGCAGACGCCGGGCGAGCACCCGGAGCAGCTGCTCGGCGATCTCGGGCCGGTTGGTGATCCACGGCCGGAGCGACTGCTGCCGCATCCGGGCGACCTTGGCGTCGGTGACCGCGACCGCGCTCGCCGTCCGCGGGCCAGGGTCGAACAACGACAGCTCACCGAACAGGTCCGACGGACCCATCACGGCGATCATGTTTTCGCGACCGTCGGCAGCGCGACGACCGACCTTGATTTTCCCGGACATCACGATATAAAGCGAGTCACCGAGCTCTCCTTCGGAGAAGATCGTGTGCCCCTTCGGGATGTCGAGGTACTCCAGGTGGGCCGCAAGAGCCTCAGCTGACTCCGGCTCGACCCCCTGAAACAGCCCTGACCGGGCAAGTACCTCGTCCATGACCCCACCTCCAGCAGCGGCCGATTGGCCTTGAGTCTATGGGGCAGGTGGGACGGGACAGGCAATGACCCGCTCCCGACTCCCCAAGACGCCTATTCGGGTTCCGAATACGGCGGCCTTGATCGTTTCGGTTTCCGCACCTTAGGGCATCGGAAAAAGATGGACGGATAGTTCGAAAAGGTTGTGCTGTCCGGTGCCCGACTCGGCCGGGACGTCGCTGGCCTTAGGCTTTGGTCCGGCAGTCGAACGACGGGGAGGCCGGGTGGAGATCGCTTTCCCGGTGCCGGGTTACACGATGTTGTCGGTGCTGGGTAGCGGCGGTTTTTCCACCGTTTACCGTGCGCTGCAGGAGTCGATCGGCCGCGAGGTCGCCGTCAAGATCGACCACCGCGTACTGCTCGACGAAACCGATCGCGCCCGGTTCCGCGCCGAGGTGCGCGCGGCAGGGCAGGTTTCCGGTCACCCGAACGTGATCGACATCCACGACGCCGGCATCACTGCCGACGGGCGTGCCTATCTGGTCATGGAACTCTGCCCGGCCGGCTCGCTCGCCGACTACCTTCGTCAGCACGGTCCGCTGCCGCCCGACCGGGTGCTGGACATCGGCGTCGCGATCGCGGACGCGCTGGCGGCCGCGCACCGGTACGGGGTGGTGCACCGCGACGTGAAGCCCGCCAACGTGCTCTACGACCGCTACGGCCATCCCGAGCTCGCGGATTTCGGTCTGGCCGCGCGGTACGACCCGACGACCGAGTCGACGGCGACGCTGGAAGTGCTCACGCCCGCCTACGCGGCGCCGGAGATGTTCTGGTCGCGGCGCCCGACGCCCGCCGTCGACGTGTACGGGCTCTCCGCGACGCTCTACGCCCTGCTGTCCGGCCGTCCGCCGCGGTGGCCGCTGGCCGAGGCCAACCTGACCGACGCCGAGATCGCGGCGCTGCACTCCGCTCCGGTCCCCGGCATCGAGGGTGTGCCGGAGCCGGTGATCGCGGTGCTGCGTGCCGGGATGGCCCGGGATCCGGAGAAGCGCCTGCCCACTGCCGGTGCGCTCCGCGACGCGCTGCGCGCAGCCAGGGCCACCGTCGACCGGTCGAACGACCGCATCTCCGACCCGGGCGCTCCGGGGGCCGACCACGATCTGGCCGACCAGCCCACCGCCCGCCTCCCGCGGCTGCGTCCTTCTGTCAGAGGGGAGCCGTAGTCTCTCTGGCGTGACAGTCGCTTTGGAAAGCCCGCTCGCATTGAAGCGCAGGGCTCGCCGGATGCACCGGATCCTCACCGAGACCCATCCCGACGCGCACTGCGAACTCGACTTCACGACGCCGCTCGAGCTGGCGGTCGCCACGATCCTGTCCGCACAGACCACCGACGTGCGGGTCAACCTCACCACTCCGACGCTGTTCGCGAAGTACCGCACGGCGGAGGACTACGCCGGTGCCGACCGCACCGAGATGGAGACGATCCTCAAGCCCACCGGCTTCTTCCGGGCCAAGACCAACTCGCTGATCGGGCTCGGTCAGGCGCTGGTCGAGCGGTTCGACGGTGAGCTGCCGCGCACGCTGGAGGAGCTGGTCACGCTTCCGGGCATCGGGCGCAAGACGGCGAACGTCGTCCTCGGGAACGCGTTCGGCGTCCCGGGCATCACCGTCGACACGCACTTCGGGCGTCTGGTGCGCCGGTTCGGCTGGACCGCCGAGGAAGACCCGGTCAAGGTCGAGCACATCATCGGCGACCTGTTCCCGCGCAAGGACTGGACGATGCTCAGCCACCGGCTGATCTTCCACGGGCGGCGGGTCTGCCACGCACGGAAGCCCGCCTGCGGTGCGTGCACGCTGTCGGCGCTGTGCCCGTCGTACGGCACCGGCCCCACCGAGCTGCCGGTGGCGGTGAAGCTGCTCAAGGGCCCGCGGGTCGACGAGCTCGCCGCGATGGTGGGGGCGTGAGGCGGTTACTGGCGGCTGCGCTGGTACTGCTGCTGGCGGGGTGCTCCGGTGGCGGGGCCTCCACGCCTACCCCGGCGCCGACGTCGAACGCATTCACGAACAGCAAGTTCGCCGCCTGTCCGGCGGCGACCGGTGAGGTGCCCGCGAACAGCCCGCTGCGGAGCGTCAAGCCGTTGCTGTGCATGAATAAGACCGCGGACATGGTGACGATCGGCGCGCCGACGGGGCGTCCGATGGTGCTCAACCTGTGGGGCTCGTGGTGCCCGCCGTGTGGTGAGGAGATGCCGTCGTTCGTCCGGCTGGCCGCCGCGGCGGGGGACGAGCTCACGGTGGTCGGCGTGAACACGTCCGACGAGGCGTCCCGGGCGGTCGCCGCGGCCGACGAACTCGATGTCCGGTTCGCGAACGTTTTCGATCGGGCCGAGGAGGTGCGCCGCGCGCTCGGCGTCAACGCGCTACCTGCCACCGCGTTCGTCTCGGCCACCGGCGAAGTCGTCCACGTTTACCGCGGTACGCCGCTCACCGATGCCGCCTTGACGGGTCTGGTCAGGCAATACCTCGGGGTGACGGTGGAATGACCGGGGCGTCCGCGAGGTTGCTCCGCTCATGCGAAACCGTCGGCGACTGTGCGATGACGCGCTGCAGGAGCACTCTGGTGTGGTGACGACGCGAGAGGCGGTACCGGAGTGAGCGTCCCGGCCATCGGCCCGGACACTCCCGGGCATCTTGAACCCGGCGCCGAGGCGCTCCCGTCGTGGTTGCACCGACTGGTGGATGCGCTGCCGCGCGTTCGCAGCGAGCAGATCTCCCGGTTCGTCCCGCGCCCCGACGGCAGTGGCCGACCGTCCGCCGTGCTGATCCTCTTCGGCGAGGGGGCGGCCGGGCCCGACGTCCTCCTGCTGCAGCGTGCCGCAACGATGCGCAAACACGCGGGGCAGCCGGCGTTCCCCGGTGGCGCCACCGATCCGGGCGACGACGGTCCGGTCGGCACCGCGCTGCGCGAGGCCAACGAGGAGGTCGGGCTCGACCCGGCGTCGGTCCGGGTGATCGGCGAGCTGCCGCCCGTCCTGATCCCGGTCTCGGGTTTTGTCGTCACCGGGGTGCTCGGGTGGTGGGAGCGGCCGCACCCGGTCGGTCCGGCCGACCCGGCCGAGGTCGCCAGCGTGGCCCGGGTGCCGATCGCCGACCTCGTCAGCCCCGACAACCGCTTTCGGGTGAGCCACCCCAGCGGTGTGATCGGGCCCGGCTTCGACGTCTGCGACATGTTCGTGTGGGGCTTCACCGCCGGTCTGATCTCGTTCGTTCTCGACCTCGGTGGTTGGGCGAAACCATGGAACCGCAATTCCATGCGCGACCTGCCGGCCGAAGATCTCGCGCTGGCGATGCGGACACGTCCGCCGGATGCCGTGCGGTGACCTAGTAGGGGCCAGCTACGGTGGCGATGTGTATTTGAGTCGTCGTCATGGGGTGTTGACCCCGCTGGCGGCCGTCGGCGTGCCGGTGATCTCCGCTGCGCTTTCCGTGCTCGTCGTGGGGGCGTGCTCGAACGGCGGACCCGGCGGTGACGCGAACGAGGTCCCGACGACGATGGCGACCGCGACGGCCGGCGCAGACGGCGTGCAGACGGTCACGGTTACCGGCGACGATCAACTCCGTTACGAACCGTCAGTGATCAAGGCCAAACCAGGCAAGTTGCGAATAACCCTCCGGACAATTGGTGGAACGCCCCACGATCTGGAGGTCCGTCCCGCCAAGATCAACACGGGCTTGGTTTCGAAAGATCAGGAACGCTCGGTCGAGGTCACGCTCAGTCGCGGACGCTATGACTTCGTCTGCACGTTTCACCTCACGTCGAACATGGTCGGTGTGATCGACGTGAGTTGAGTTGACCCCTGCGACTGCGACAGCCCGCGACGCACCTGTACCGGAAGGACCTCGAGTGGACGGAAGCCTCCTCGACCTCGCTTTGCTCGTCGGAATCGTGGGCTTCGCCGTGAGCGGCTACCGCCAGGGGTTCGTCGTCGGGGCACTGTCGTTCGTCGGTTTCTTCGGGGGAGCGCTGTTCGGCGTCCAGTTAGCCCCGGTCATCGCGAACCAGTTCGAGAGCCAGACCAGCAAGGTGGCGACCGCACTCGCGGTTGCCTTCGGCTGTGCGCTGATCGGACAGGTACTCGCGGTCGCGATCGGTAGCCGGGTGCGCGCGGGCATGCGCTCGTCCAGCCTGCGCGTGCTCGACGGCTTCGGCGGATCGATCGTCTCGGTCATCGCGTTGCTCCTGGTCGCCTGGATGGTGGCGACGCCGCTGGCGTCGTCGTCCTCGACGTGGTTGGCCGGGCAGGTGCGCCGGTCGGTCATCATTCCCGCGGTGGACGACGCGGTCCCGAACACGGTGCGCTCGCTCTACGACCGTTTCGGCGACGTCGTCGAGCAGGGCGATTTCCCGCAGGTGCTCGGCCCGCTCACGCCGACCGAGGTGCGTCCGGTCCCTGCGCCCGACAGCGCGCTGGCGCGGTCCGAGGTCGTGCGCGCGGCCGAGCAGTCGGTCGTCAAGGTCATCGGCCAGGCGCCGTCGTGCGACCGGCGGCTCGAGGGCACCGGCTTCGTCTACGAGAACAACCGGATCATGACCAACGCGCACGTGGTCGCCGGCACCGAAGAGGTGCAAGTGGAGTCCCTCGGCGAGAAGTTCCCGGCGAGGGTCGTGTTCTACGACCCGAACGTCGACGTCGCCGTACTGGAGGTCGAGGGTCTCGACGCGCCGAAGCTCGCGTTCAACCAGCGCGCGTCCAGCGGTGACGACGCGATCGTCGTTGGCTATCCGGAGGACGGTCCGTACACCGCGACGGCGGCGCGTATCCGGGACGAGCGGACGATCAAGGGCCCGAACATCTACCAGTCCGGGCAGGTGACGCGGGAGGTCCTGATGCTGCGCTCGGAGGTCCGCAGCGGTAACTCCGGTGGCCCGCTGCTCGCCAAGGACGGCAGCGTCTACGGCGTGGTGTTCGCCGCCGCCGTCGACGACAAGGAGACCGGCTTCGCGCTCAGCGTCGACCAGGTGTCCGACGCCGCGGTCCAGGGCGCGCGCGCCACCGAGGAGGTCAGTACCCAGGGCTGTGACTGAGGAGCTGAACGACGCGCTGGCGGCACTTCGGGACGCCGATCTCGTGGTGCCGGTGCCGCCTGTCGACCCGCTCACGTGGGCGACCGTGAGCGTGTCCGGGCGGACGTGGCTGCCTGCCTTCACGTCTGCCTCCCTGGTCCCGGAGCCGACGCGGCCGATCGCGTTCCGGCAGCTCGCGGCGTTCTGGCCGGATCCGCGGTGGGGGCTCGCCGTCGATCCAGGGCTTCCGACGCAGTTGCTGCTGGAGGCGGCGACGGTCGTCCGGCTGGCGCGCGAGCCGGTCGGTTCCGGTCTGCTCCAGAAAGTCGTCTCGTTCGAGCAGGTCACCGCGTACCTCGCGGGCGAGGAACTCGACCTCAGCGGGTTCGCTCACCAGGCCGACGACGCGGACCTGCCGGAGACGCCGGGCGCTCTGCTGGACGCACTGGGGCTTCCGGCGGCCGACGGTGGGGTCTACCTGCTGCGGTGGTTCTCGGTGTACCCGGAGCTCTACCGGATTCCGTACGGCGGGACTGACGAGGCCGGCGCGCACGAGATGGCCGGTTGGGTCGTCGAGCCACCGCCGTTCCGCGGCACGGGATTCGTGCCCGGTCCGGCTCTGGTGATCCGGGAGTACAAGGTGGACGGGCTGCTGCCGCCGCACGGGAGCGAGATCTACCACCTCCCGGAGGATGGGCCGGAGCGGCGGATCGCGGTCTTCGACGCCGACCAGCGGCGGTGGTTGATGGTGCGGCGCGTATGAACTATCGGGCCGAGTGGCGCGGGCAGGTCTACGAAGCGTTCCCGGCGCCGCCTTCCTCGGAGATCAGGCTGTACTCGGACTCGGCTGCGGACGGGTTCGAGCGCGTGCACGAGGAACGGTGGCGGCGGATCGTGCCGCTGGCCGAGGTGACGCGATTGACGTACGTGCGGGTGGTGGCGTCGTGGCGCGGGGAGCCGTTCCTGGTGCGCGCTTTCGACGGCGGTCAGGCGTCGGTGGAGTACCTGGGCGGTAGTGCGGTGGTGGCCGCGCGACTGGGGTGCGAGCGGGTGGAGCGGGGCGTCTATCGGGCCCGGGTGAGCGCCGGCGAGTTGAGTGACGTCCACGAGGACGTGGTGGTCATCGAGCTCGGCGGGCCGGACCCAGGTAGTGGTGCTCGGTGGGAGTGACAGCGACGCGTCCCCAGCGGACGCCGGAACGGCTCGCGACCGTGAGGGCGTCGGCGGGCAGGGGCTGATCGATCCTTCGCGGAGGCGGGAGCACGTCGGCCTCGGCCGGAGTCAGCGGCTGCAGGAGCAGGAGATCCGCGTGCTCGATGAGCCCGGCTTCCCGGTGGGTGAGCACCTCGCGGATCGTCAGGACGGTGGTCCAGCGGTTGGTGGGCAGCTCCGGCGGGCGCCCGTACGGTGGTGCGTCGTCGACGTAGAGCACCGGTCGGGTTCGGGTGGCGGTCTCGGGGGTGGAGTCGACCGGCCGCACCGGGATCCCCTGGGACGCGAGGAACGTCCACGTGCCAGGACGGCCGGTGCTGACGACGACGTGCGCGCCGGCGGCGACCGCGCGGAAGGCGATGAGCTGCGCGCAGTTCGGGGCGCCGACGAACACCGCTCGGGTCGGGGTGGGGCGGAACAGCCGGACGCCGAGCGGCGCTCCGTTCGGTTCGACGCCGAGGACGACGCCGTCGCCGCCGATCCGGAGGGAGAGGGCGGGGTCGTCGTTCAGGACCAGATTGGACGGTACGTGGCCGGGAGCGGCGTCGCTGATCGGCCGAGGCTCGGCCAGTGGGGGTCGGCGGCGGATCATCGCAGGAACGCTCCGAGTGGGAGAGTGGATGCCACGCCGTGGACGTGTTCGCCGTTCAGCCGGCGGAGCCGGAGGCCACGTGTCGCGGCGGCTGCAATCACGGTGGCTGCGGCCCGATCGGCCTCGTGACGGTTGGGGGCGACGAGCCGGACCGATGCCTCGACCTCGACGCGGCGGTCGGCCCGGCGGATGCCCAGCGACAGCACGGTGGTCACGCCCGCGACGTCGGGCAGGTGGTCGAACGTGGACAGGTCGGCGAGGTCGGGCCAGGCGACGACCGTCATCGTGACCTCGGCGCAGGTCGGAGTGCGCCAGTGCGCCCACTCCTCGGCGATCGCGTCCCGGTCGTATCCGGGGAGGGGCGGGGCCGAACCGAGTTCGTCGAGGGTTTCGGCGAGTTCGTTCGGGTCGAGGACGTGCCCGGTGAAGCCCGCCTTGCCGAGCCGACGCTGGGTGCGGCGGATCGCGCTCGTGAGGGCGGCGCGCAGTTCGTCGACGTCGGGGCCTGGGTGGTCGGTGGTGCGTACGGCCTGGAGTGCTATCCAGCCGTGGCGGCGGGCAGGAAGGGGCGTGACTCGGAGTGCGCGGTACGACTGGTCGATCGGGGAGTCGGTGGCCGCCGCGGGGACCGTCTCGACGATGGTCTGCGCGGTGATCGGAGGCTCGCCCGCTTCGGCCATCGGGAGCAGGGCGAGCAGCGACGGGAGCTGCGCGGGGGTGTCGGCGTCGGGCTCGATCTCGAGGACGGCCGTGAGGCCGGCCTCGTGGGCGATGACGCCCGCTGTGCGGATCGGGCCGTCGGTGAGGTCGATCTGGCCGATGCGGGCGCCGGGGGAGACCGCGGTGAGCACTGTCGGTTCCCGGGACGGGTCGCCGCCGCGCCAGGTTCGGCGTCGGAGGGAGTAGCGGGTCGCTAGGCCGATCCACTCGTAGGCCCAGCGGTCGTGGAATCTCACGGTCGTGAGGGCGAGGACGATCACGGCGATCAGGCCCGCCGCGGCGGAGACGGCTGGTGGGCGGCCGATCGTGGCGACGAGCGCGGCGGCGACCGCCTGCCAGCAGGCGATCTGGGCGAGGTGAACGGGGCCGATCCGGGCGGGGGATCGGCGGGGTTCGGGGCGGAGGGTGGGTCCGGTCGTGTTTGTGGCGGCTGCGACGGCGGTGGCGGTTGTTGTTCGGGGGGCGGGAGCTGCGGCTCGGGCGGTGGCGATTGCTCGGCCGGTGGGGAGGGATCGGCCGGTCGCGGTCGGCCGGGTGGCCGCTTGGCCGGTGGCGGCGGCCTGGCCGGTGGCGGCCGGTCGGGCGGTGGTGGCCGGTCGGGCGGTGAGGGCGGCTGTCGGTTGTGGCCGTGGAACGGTGGTGGGGCGCGCGACCGGGGCGTGCGTCGGGAGGGCGACGGGGGCGTGCCTTGCCGCGATGGGCGGTGCTTGCCCGGACGGAACCGGCGGTGCCGTCCGGGGGACCTGGGGCTGTGGCCTCGGCGGTTGGGGTGCGGCTGCTCGAGTACCGCCGGCCGGGTGCGCTGGGGGTGGGGGTGTCGTCCAGGTGGGGGGCACTGTGCCTAGGCGCCTGGTGGCGGGGAGTTCGGTGGGGGTGGGGGCGGCGTGGCGGCCGGTGGCGGCAGGGGGTGGCGGGTTCGGGTCGGCGGTCATGGCCACTCCTCACGCTGCCGAGCGGGTCGACGGCCGGTCACGATCGGCCCAGGGCTGGGCCGGCTGGTTGGGCGGTGGGGGCGGTGGGGCGCTCGATGACGGGTGGTGCGGACTCTGCGGGAGCAAACGACTCCTCGGGTGCGGTGACCGGGTCGGGGCCGGTGCGGCGAGCGTCCACTGCTGGGCGGGTGTCGGGCGGCTGGATGCCGTGGGGGGCGGCGCGACCGGTGAGTTCGGGGGTGGAGGTCGGTGGGGGGACGGGTGCGGCGAAGGGCGTCGAGCGGCGGCGCCCGCCGAGCGAGGGCGGGGCTGGGGGGTGTGGTGCGAAATCGGGGGCATCCGTTACTGGCACCGGAGCGGATGGTGTGGCTCGACGGAACTCGGGCGGCACGCTGCCTGGCGTCGGCATCGGGTTTTGCGGCTCGCCGACTCGGCCGGGCAGACGCGTCGGGGCCGCCTTGGGCGGTACTACCGTGCCCGAGCGGCTCTGCGGGGTCGCGCGACCGCCGAGGCGCGGCCCGGCAGCCGGCGGAACGGTGGGGCGCCCGTTCGTTCCCCGCGTGTTCCGCGCGGCGTTGGGGCCCCCTGGTTTCCCGCTGGTCCGGCCGGGAAGTGCGGGTGCCGCTGGCTTCGCTGCGCCGCGCCTCCCCTGGCCGGGGCCCGGCGGCACGGCCGGACGAGCCGTCCGCGCGGCCGTACGCCCGGGAAGCGCCGGCAGCCCCGGCTGCGTCGGCGCAGCTGGCAGCCCGGACCGGGCCGTCACAGGGCGCGCGACGGACGGGGCGCCCGGCGCGGCAGGAAACCCGGCGGGCAGCGCCGGCGCACCGGGCGCCCGCACTCCGGAGAGTGAAGGCGCGCCAGGCGGCCGCACACCGGGACGACCCGGAAGCGCGGGCGGCAACCCCGGCGCGCCCACCGGAGGCACCCCAACCGTCGGCGGCGCGACGACGGGGATCGCCGGCGCGGGCGGCTGAACCGGCGGTAGACCGGGCGCCCCGCCGAACGTCGGCCGGACCGACTTGAACGTCGTCGGCCCCTTGAACTTGCCCGGCAGGCTGATCCCGGTCGTCGCCGCCGACGAGAAATGGTCGGCGAGCTTCTTGACCAGCGGAAGTGCCAGCGCGGTGTACTTGGCGTCGATCTCGTCCTGCGGCACCGAGTCACGCGCCCACCGGTACAGGTACCCACCGTCGGTGATCGAGTTGTTCTTGCTCAGGAACCCGATGAAGTCGTTCATGTCCTGCGCCGAGAGCTCCCCGGCGTCCTTGTTCCGCTTGGCTTTCTCCTTCGCCGACTCCGTCAACCAGTCGCGGTAGATGCGCTCCACTTTCGGCTGCGTCGTGCGGACGTCGTCGGCGAGCCGCCCGATCGTGGCGGCGTTCGTCGACGCGGCTTCGACCCACTGGTCGAGCGAGTACAGCGATCCGCCGACCCGCTCCAGGAACGCCCGGGACGCCTTTCCCGTCCACTGCGGAGCAAGGCGTCCACCAGCGCCGCTCAGGCCGTCCTTGGCGGTACTGAGCTGGGTGGAGAGCTTCCGCCAGCTCTTCGCGAGGTCAGCGATCTTGGTGGCGTCCAGGCCCTGGATCATCGGCCAGAGCACGCGGATGTGCGCGACCTTGTCGGTGTCGGTGAAGTCGGTGGCGCGCTGCAGATGAGTGCGGCCTTCCGGCACGTAGGTGTCGTGCTCGGCGACCCGGATGCTGCCCGGCTCCCAGGTGTAGCCGTAGTAGTCCCCCATGTCCCCTCCGGATCAGAGTTGGAAGGGTCGGTTCTTGTATTCGTCGGAGCCGGCGTCCGGCACGTCCGGGCCGCCTCCCGGAAGCGTCGGGCGCTCGCCGCGCTCCGGGGTGCCGGCGTGGTACCCGGCCGGGTCCGACGGGTCCTTCTTCTTCTCGGCCGGCGCTTCGTCGCCGTCCTTCGCCTGCGGGTCGCCGGGCCGGGTCTCTCCGAGTTGGGGCACGAACGCGTCGGCGACCTGCTCGATCGTGGCGCTGCTCAGGGCGTCGCCATCGCTGTACTGGGTGGCAATTCCCTCGGCGGCGAACCCGAGCGAGACCAGACCGAGGACGACGTCCCCGGCGAGCCGTCCGGCCGCCTGGGCGTAGTCGGCCATCAGGTTGCCGAAGTGGACGGCCTCGCCCAGCGGCGCCACCGGATGGGTGCCGCTGCCCTCACCACGGCCCATGAAGCCCACCACGTGCTGGGACATCTCGATCGCGAAGTTGTTTCCGAGGCCGGTCACCAGGTCGGTCTGCCCGGTGGACTTCACGTCGGCGCCGAACTTGCGTAGCGCCGGCAAGCTGGCGCGGACGGTTTCATCGCGGTCGGCCATAACGCTCCCCACTCCTGCTGTCGCTGAGCGTGCGGATTTACCACGGTTGACTCAGGTCGCAGGTTCACGAACGGTGTCAGCCGGACGGTGGGAGCCATCCGAGCTGGATCAGGCGGGTGCCCTCTTTCCGGGTGACCAGCCAGCCACGACCGGGCGGCAGCGCCTGCGGGCGCACGTTGCCGAGCAGGACACCTTCGTCGCGGTCCCCGGACATCACCAACCCGGGCGAGCCGAGTTCGCGCAACCGCAGGAGGAGCGAGTCGTAGAGCGCCCGACCGGCCCCACCGCTGCGCCGGGCGACGACGAGGTGCAGGCCGATGTCGCGGGCCTGCGCGAGCAGATCGAACAGCGGGACGAGTGGGTTGGTGGACCCGGACGACACGAGGTCGTAGTCGTCGATCAGGAAGTACAGGTCAGGGCCACGCCACCAGCTGCGATCGCGGAGCTGCTCGGGGGTGACGTCGGGCCCGGGGAGCCGGTTGCGCATCACGGTCGCGACCTCGTCGACGATCTCCTCGGTGACCGGCGCGGAGGACCCGTACCCGATCAGGTGACCGGCCGAGACCTCGTTGAGCAGCGTCCGGCGGTAGTCGACGACGATCAGCCGGGCTTCGTCGGGCGGGTGCGTATCAGTGATCCTCCGGGCGAGTTGCCGCAGGAACGCGGTCTTGCCGGATTCCGAGTCGCCGAACAGCAGGAAGTGGGAGTCGACGGTGAGATCCACGGAAACCGGTCCGAGGTCGGCTTCCGCGATGCCGATCACTGTTCCCGGACCGGTCAGTGTCGCGTACGGCACTTCGGCCGGGAGCAGGCGGACGGGAGGAGCCGTCGGACCGGTCCAGGCGTTCGCCACGTCCTGGACGAGTTTCGCCACGCCGTCGCTCAGGTCGGCGGTCTCCGACCGGCTGTCCGCGCGGGGCAGTGCCCCGAGGAAGTGGAACTTGTCAGCCGTGATGCCTCGCCCCGGTGTGCTGTCGGGGACGTTCAGCGCGGTGCGTCGATCCAGATAGGAGTCCGACGGCTCGCCGAGGCGGAGCTCCAGACGGGTGCCGAGCACGTCACGCAGCGCCGGTCGCACGTCCATCCACCTCGAGGCGCTGATCACCACGTGGATGCCGTAGGAGAGGCCGCGGTTGGCCAGGTCGGTGACCTGAGCTTCCAGCTCCTCGAAGTCGTTGCGCAGCGTCAGCCAGTTGTCGACCACGAGGAAGACGTCGCCGAACGGATCGTCGCTGAAATCGCCCTGCCGGCGTCGCCGCCGGTACGTGCCCATGCCGTCGATGCCCTCGCGGGCGAACCGCCGCTCCCGGTCGAGGAGGAGTGTCCGCAGCTCGGCGACCGTCCGGCGGACCTGGCCCTGCTCCAGGCGGCTCGCGACGCCACCGACGTGCGGGAGGTCGCGCAGCGCGGCGAGGGCGCCGCCGCCGAAATCGAGGCAGTAGAACTGGGCCTCGCTCGGCGTCTGGCACAGCGCGAGCGAGGCGACGATCGAGCGCAGCAGCGTGCTCTTGCCGCTCTGCGGGCCACCGACCACCACGGCGTGCCCCTGGCTGCCGGAGAAGTCGAGCGTCAGCAGGTCACGGCGTTGTTCGAGCGGACGGTCGACGAGGCCGACCACCGCGCGGAGTGCCCCGCGGCGGGTCGGGTCGGTGACCGTCAGACCCCGGCCGGGTTCGACCGCCAAGGGGGGCAGGAGCTGATCGAGCGTCGCGGGCTCGTCGAGCGGCGGCAGCCACACCCGGTGCGCCGGAACGCCGCGGCCCTGCAGCCGCTCGACCAGGATGTCGAGGAGGCTCTCCCCGACTCCTTCGTCCGGGTCTGGAGCCTTTTCTTCGTTGTGGTCCGCTCCGCGGAGAGGCTGATAGGCCGTGGAGAACGGGCGCACCGGGGCGCTCTCGACACTCGCGCCCTGGGCACGGCGGCCGCCCTCGCGGTAGACCCCGGACACGTACGCGCCGCGGAACCGCGTCATGTCCTCGGTGCCGAACTTCAGGTATCCGTGCCCGGGCGCGCGCGGCAGTTCGTACGCGTCGGGGACACCGAGGACCACGCGGCTCTCCATCGAGGAGAACGTCCGCAGGCCGATGCGGTACGAGAGGTGCCCGTCGAGCCCGCGCAGCCGGCCTTCCTCGAGACGCTGCGACGCGAGCAGCAGGTGGACGCCGAGCGAGCGGCCCAACCGGCCGATCTGCACGAACATGTCGATGAAGTCGGGCTTGGCGCTGAGCAGCTCGCTGAACTCGTCGCAGATGATCAGCAGGCTCGGCAGCGGATCGAGCGGCGCACCGGCAGCCCTGGCCTTCTCGTAGTCACGCACCGACTCGTACTTGCCGGCGGCGCGCAGCACCTCCTGGCGACGGCGGATCTCGCCGTTGATCGCATCGGTCATCCGGTCGACCAGCGGCAACTCGTCTTCCAGGTTCGTGATCACCGCGCTGGTGTGCGGCAGACGGTCGAGCTTGGTGAACGTCGCGCCGCCCTTGAAGTCGACCAGCACGAAGTTCAGCAGTTCCGACGAGTGGGTGGTGGCCAGGGCGAGCACGAGCGTGCGCAGCAACTCGCTCTTGCCCGAGCCGGTGGCGCCGATCAGCAGGCCGTGCGGGCCCATGCCGTCCTGCGCCGACTCCTTCAGGTCGAGCTCGACCACCGCTCCGTTCTGCCCGACGCCGATCGGGACGCGGAGCCGCTCGCGACTCGGCCGGGGGCGCCAGGCCGTGGCCGGATCGAACTGCCGGGGCTCGCCCAGACCGAGGAGTTCCGCCAGCTCCATCTCCGCGGTGAGCGGGCGTTCGCCGCGGGCGACGGCGGAGAGCCGCAGCGGCGCGAGTTGCCTGGCCAGCGCCTCGGCCTGCGCAGTGCCGAGCTGGTCGGCGGTGCCGATGTCGGCGTCCCCGTCCATCGTGGTGCTGCGCAGGCGGCCCGCGCGATCGACGTCGAGCACGAGCGCGGTGGCATCGAGAAGCCGGGGCGGCGGGGCGGCGAGGTCGATCAGCGTCACGCCCTCGATGCCGTTGTCGGTGGCGAGGTGATCGGACCCGGCCGGATCGGCGCCGTCGAGAAGGACGACGAGGTGCGGGGCCACCTCGTGGCCGGCGCCGGTCGGGTTGAAGCGGGGGCGCCCGGAGAGCAGATCGTCGAGCATCGCCTCGGCCGCCACGACGGTCGGGGCGACCAGCCGCACGGGGCCGAGCGCATCGGTGCGCTCCGGGTGTTGCGCGTGCGGCAACCACTTGACCCACTCCCAGCGGGCGAGCCGGTCAGGTGCCGCACAGATGACCACGCGTACGTCGTCCGGAGCATGGAAAGCAGTGACCTGGGCCAGTAACGCACGGGAGAGCCCGTGCACACGCTCGGCGTCGCCACGCAGGTAGATCCGGGCGAAGCCGTTCAAGGCGAGCGCCACCGGCATGTCGGGAACCACGGCGTACGTGGTGACGAACCGGCGGAGGGCCTGGGCGCAGAGCGGCTCGAGATCGTCGGAGGCGGTGATCGCCGGGGGAACCATCGGGGTGGCCAGATCTTGCGGCCCGAGGCCGATGCGGACCACCGCGAAGTCGTCGTCGCCGGGGCGGCGTTCCCAGAGGCGGTAGCTCGCGGCGGTGGTCCACAGCGTGGCCGGCTCGGGATGGCGGTAGAACATCGCTTCGCGCTGGGTGCGCACCGCCGTGCGGGTACGGCGACGTAACTGGGCCAGGTGCCGCATGTATTCGCGCCGCTGGGAGGCCATCTGCTGCTTGCTCGGCTGCCCGGAGTACGACCCGAGCTGGGTGCTGAGCATGCCGATCGCGGACAGACCGAACAGGCCGCCGGTGACCCAGCGCAGCGTGCTGCCGGCGCCGCCGGTGCCGGCGAACATCAGCGCCATCGCTGCGGAGCCGGCGAGCATCGGCAGCATCATCATGGCCTGGCCCCAGGCTCGGCCGGTGGGGGGCGGGATTGCCGGGGGTGCGTCCAGAATCAGCTCGCCTTCCGGGAAGGCGGGGGCTGGGCGACGCGGTGCCCGCTTGATGATGACCGTGCCCACCGATCCTCCCTCCGCGTGATTCTGGTGTCACCTATCGTAAAGAAGAGCGGTGACAGCCGTCTCGTTCGTGAACATGGTTGTGGACAAAGGAGCGTCCGGTGTCGACGACCAGCGCAGATGGGCTCGCTCGGATCACGCTCGTCGCGCCGCGGCGTCGCGTCGACCTCGCTTTGCCGGAAGCTCCGCCGCTCGCGGAGCTGTTGCCGACCGTCCTGCGGCACGCCGGCGAAGGGTTGGCCGACGACGGGCAGGCGCACGGTGGCTGGTCGCTGCGGCGGTCCGACGGCGAGCCGCTCGACCCGGAGAAGCCGTTGGGTTCGCAGGGGGTTCGCGACGGCGAAGTGCTGCACCTCGTGCCGCAGCGCACCGAATGGCCCGAACTGGACTACGACGACCTCGCCGACGCCGTGGCGACCGGTGCGCGTCGGCAAGGGCGCGCGTGGTCCCCGGCGGCGACCCGAGTCACCGGCCTGGGGTTTGCCGCCTCGCTGTTCGTGCTGGGGCTGGTGGCTGTGCTCTCCGCCGGTCCGGCTTCCACCGTGGGAGCTGTGCTGCTGGTGATGGCCGTGGCGTTCGTCGGCATCGGTGGGCTGCTGTCGCGGGTGCTGTCGGACTCGGTCGCGGGGGCGGTGGTGTCGCTCGTCGGAATGCCGTACGGGTTCGTCGGCGGAGCGGTGCTCGCGGCTGGGTCCACGCGGATGGGATGGCTCACCGCCGAACAGGTGCTGTTCGGGTCGGTGTGCCTGCTGGTCGTGGCGGCGCTGGGCTATCTGGCGGTGGGCGACGTCGGGTTCGTCTTCGTCGGTGGTTTCGTGGCCGGGCTGTTCGGTGTGCTGGGTGGGGGGCTGCCGGGAGTTTCTTCGCGCGGTGCGGCGGCCGTGGTCGTGGGGGTGGCGCTGCTCGTCGTTCCGATGTTGCCGCTGGTGGCGATGCGGTTGGGGCGGGTGCCGCTGCCGACGTTGCCGCGGTCGGCTGACGAGCTGATGGCGGACGTGTCGCCGGGGCCCTCGCGCAAGGCGGTGTATGCCGCGGTGGCGCGGGCCGATGACGTGCTGACCGGATCGCTGCTCGGGGTGTCGGTGGTGATCGGTGTCGGGTTCCTGGTGCTGACGCGGACCCGTGACGTGACGGCAGCGGTGTTCGTCGTCGTGGTCGCGTTGGCGCTGGTGCTGCGGGCGCGGTTGCTGGCGACGGTTCGGCAGCGGGTGCCGTTGCTGGTGGCGGGGGTGGTGGGGGCGGCGTGCGTGACGCTGTTCGTGCTCGATGCGTCGGTTGGGCCGTTGGTTTTCGTGGGGGTTGGGGGAGTGGCGTTGGCGGCCGGTGTCGTTTACAGCCGGCGGCCGCCGTCGCCGTATCTCGGTAGGTTGGCCGAGTTGCTCGACGTGGCCTTGGTCTTAGCCGTCGTGCCCCTGATCTGCGGCGTCCTCGGCCTCTTCGGCTACGTCCAATCCCTCAGCACCTAGGGGCCCCCGAGTACTACCGGGATCAATAGCCCGCCCAGCCGAGTCCTCGTAGACGACATCTCCACTTCTCGCCACCCACGGAAGGGTCCGATCCTGCCCGTAGATCGCCCTGACGACTGCCCAGTTGAAGTTATGGGCGACCAGGTAATGGCTGTGACCGGGACCGCCTCCATAGAAAACCCGACCGTCAGCGGACATGATTATTTCGACCTCGAAGGGGGAGACGACGCTGCCAATCGGAGTCACAGGTTGGTCGAGCGTCTCCCCCAACCCGCCGACCAGATCTATGTCGGGGTCGACGGCGGCAGGTTGCAGCTGCCACGTAGTCCAGTTGGGTCGATCGATAGTGAGACCGCCGAACTCGCGAAGTACGGCTTCAGCAACGTCCACCAAGCCAAGAATCGGAGGATCGTCGACCGTGAGGGCATGGAGGCGCTCGGCGTAGCGATCGAGGTCTGCGTCTGGAAGCGTTCGACCGGGATACCAGCCGGCCTTCCGCAACAACCCCTCAACATCCGCCGGAAACCGCCCAGCCTCCGCTGGCCGACTCCGCGCGATGATCTCCTCGACCGGCAACGGCGGCCAACTGCTAACCGCGCCACTATCCCGATCAACAACCACCCGAGCATCCCCGACCCGCTCAGGCAAAACCCCGGGCGCCACATCGGGCACCCCCCGCCACCCAACCCACCCCTGATCGAACTCCCGGAGTTCGACGGAATCCCCCGGCACCCCGAGCCACCGAGACGCCAACTCCACAGCTTCCTCACGGCTGACGATGGCTACTCCCTCCCTCGCGCGATCACCGCGCCCAGTCTCCACCCCGGCCGATCCCCGCGATTGCCCGTTGTCCGAGAACCCCACTCCTTATGGTGACTCCACCGCTACCAACAGGAGGGGGACGATGGCCTCCAAGAAAGACCAGCTGCAGTCGTACCAGTTCCTCGTCCAGCGCTTCGTATCAGCGCTGGTCATGCGCGAAACCGACCCCGCGCAGATGCCGTTCCGCCGCCTCGCCGGAGCCGCCTTCGCCAGCGTGATGGTGGCCGTCCTCGCCCTCGCCGCAGTCGGAATCTACGGCCTCCTCCGCCAGTAGTGATCCACGGAAAGTTATCTCTCCTGCCGGATCCGTGAACCGATTTCCACACCTCTCCGTGTAGCTGCGGAGGTCGCGGTGGATAGCCGCTTCCTCCGGCGATCGGTCACTACCGTCGCCGCGAGCGATCCGACGGGGTGAGGAGCAACATGCGCGCGAACACCGCCACGATGGTGAAGTCCGAGAAAGACGTCGACGACGTCGCGGACCGGCTCACGTTCACACTGACCACTCTGATGAACGAGCTGACGCCCCTGCAGTCGGCGTGGCTGGGCCAGGGCGGCGCGTCCTTCCAGCAGGTCCGTGACCGATTCGACCAGGACATGGGTCGCCTGAACCGGTCGCTGCGCTCGCTTGCCGAGGCGGTGGGCACCTCCGGTCGCAACTACAACGTGAGCGACCAGGAGATGAAGTCCGAAATGGATGCCGCCGGCGCCACGGCCGGGTCCATCACCGCTGCGTTGCAGCTCTGAGCGGGGAGACGTCATGCCGTACCAATCCGACGAGATCGCGGTCAACTTCGCCTCGCTCATGAAGGCGTCCGAAGACATCCAGAGTGCGATCAACAAACTGAGTGCCGAGCTGGACGGCCTGGAGCGGGGCGTCCAACCGCTGGTTGCGACGTGGGACGGACCGGCGAAAGCCGCGTACCTGGTGCGGAAGCGGCAGTGGGACAGCGCGTCTGCCGACCTCACTCAGCTCCTCACGAGCATCAAGGGTGCCGTGGTGCGCTCGGCGGAAATCATGTCGGCGCAGGAAGCGAAGAACACGAGCCTCTTCAATCCGCAGTGAGCTCCGCGTCCGCTACACAGCGGATCGGATTGAGTGCTCCGGGTGAGCAAAATGAGCGAACTGGGCCCGAAACAACCATTCGGCTGCTTTCCTGATAGGGCGGGGCCGCGCAAAGAAGGGCATCACGTCGTGGACGCACGTGGTTTGCAAGCGCGGGCCGACGAGCTGATGGAAGAGTTCCATCGCCTGCGCTCCGGTGTCACCGAGCTGCAGCAGCAGCTCCAGGCGATCCGAGTGGTCGTCCAGTCCGACGACCGTCTGGTCACGGCGACGGTCGGCCCGCGCGGCCAGCTCATCACCCTCGAGCTCGATCCGCGGGTCTATCGCGATCCCAACTCCCGGAAGCTCGCGTCGACGATCACCGAGACCATTCAGCAGGGTGCTCGTCAGGTCGCCGACCGCACCCTGGAGCTGTGTCGTCCTCACCTGCCGCAGCAGGACGTTCGTGCCCAACTCGACGGTGACCTCGACTCGTTCTTCACCCGCCTCGACAACGAGGTGATGGGTGGAGACGCCTTCCGATGACCGACGGCAGCACCTTCCTGCAGCCGAAGCAAGCGGCACGGGCCGCCCTGCAGCTGACGACCATTGCCGAGGACCTGAAATCGAAGCTCGACACCTCGGTGGCTCGCATCAGGGCGATCCAGGCCAAAGGCACGCAGGTCTGGGGTGACGACGAACCCGGCACCGAGTTCGTCAAGAACTACGACAAGGGCGGCGACGGAGCTGCCAGCGGGACGCTCGACGCGGCGACGCGCTATGCCGACGTGTTCGTCGACGTCGGACCGATCGTCACACGCGCGATCAACGGCACCGTCGACGTCGACCAAGCAGTAGGCGAAGCGATCACCAAGCTGACGGGCCAGCCTGGAGAGCCTTCACCCGACCTCTGACGAAACCGGCGCATTGGGGGGCGCAATGACCGGAATCGAGCAGTAGCCATGGCCGTCTGGAAGCCGGACTTCGGCGAATACGACTACGTGTGGGACTTCATCTGCGGTGTGACCGCGGGGAATCCCTGGCCCGAGGGCAACGAAGACGACCTGTGGGTCCTGGCCCAGGAGTGGGCTGCGGTCGCTCAGGCACTCGGCGACGCCATGCAGGACGCCGGTCCGGTGGTCAACGACCTGATCACGGCGTGGGGCGGCGACTCCGGCTACGCGTTCCTGGGGCTCTGGGAGGTGCTCGGTCAGTCCTCCGAGTCCGGCCTGGGCGCGGTGGCCGACATGGCGGGCGCGCTCTCGGACATGAGCGACCATGCCGCGTTGGAGCTGCAATACAACAAGCTGACGACGCTGATCACCGTGATCATCACGATCATCAGCGTGTTCACCGCGCTGATCGGGGCGTTCTTCACCGGCGGCGGGTCGGCCGCAGCGATCCAGCCGATCATGATGGGCGGTCGGGTAGCCGTTCAGCAGTCGTTCCGGCAGCTCGTTCGCAGCATCGCGCGCAAGGTCGTCGAGAAGGAACTCCGCAAAGAGCTGTTGAAAAAGGCCGTCACGCGCGAGGGTCTGCGCAGGCTCGGCAAGGAAGCGCTCGAGGAGCTCGTCGAGGAGGTGCTCGAGGAGGTCGTCCTCGTCGACGGCCTGAGCCAGGCCATCCAGATGGCGGGCGGTCACCGAACCAGCTGGGACGGTTCGAAGACAGCAGCCGCTGCCATCGGAGCGACCGCCGGCGTTCCGATCGGGATGGGCGTCGCCCCGGCCGTGCGGTGGGCGAAGAACCGCGCCGGGCGGTTGGTGACCGATCGGCTCTCCGATGCCACGATCAACCGCATCAACCGCGGCATCGACCGCGCGAACTCGCCGTCGACGAGGCTCGGTGGCCTAGGCAAGCAATTCGCGGGGACGCCCGGTCAGGCGGTGTCCATCGGGCTCGTCAACGCGGTCACGTCGCCGACGTCGAGCTGGATCGCGAACGGGACCGTCTACGGCAACTGGGACTACCCGACCGACTCGATCATGAGCTCGGCACTGGCCGGCGCGAGCCGCGCGAACACCATCTCTCCGGCGCAGCTGGCAGCCGCCGCCCTGACCGGCGGCCCGACCGCCTTCCGCGAAACCCTCCTCGGCTCCCATCCCGCGGCCTTGGACCTGAACGTCCCCACCACCTACCAGCCCGCCCCTGCCCTCCCCGGCTTCCCGGACGCCAGCCAGGCCACCGCCTCCGACGCGCCCTCGAACACCGCCCAGACCCCCTCCGCCCCCTCCACAAGCCCCGCGCCCAGTACGGCCCCCAGCCCAGTCACAGCCGCGAGCCCGGACCCGGGCGTGCCGTTCACACCCATTACTGCAGCGCTTACACCTGACTCGGTGTCTCCCCTGGCCTCGGCACCTCCCACCCAAGACCCCACGACACCGCCGCTGCCCGCACCTCGCGATAGCGCCATGGCGCAGCCATCGTCAATCTGGGCCCCTGACGGCACTGCACCTCCGGCCTCAAATGCTCCGGCTGAATTCACGCCGCGAATCCCAGACGCCTCACCGCTAGCAACGTCTGTAATCCCGAACAGCGGCGCTCCGATGCCATCCGCGTCTACTCTCGCCGTCGATAGCCGCCCAGCGGCACCCTCGCCCGCCGGCTCCCGCGCCATTAACCCAGGTGGGCCGCCCCCTTCCCGCCCCGTTGAAAGTGGGTCACCGACCTGGCCCTCGGCGGCCCAAACACCGACTGCGGCGCCCGCCACCCAAACCCGAAGCAAGATAGCCGCGGCAGGGCCGATTCCAGCTAATACGAGCCGACCGAGTGCCGTAGCCGGAGCAGTCGCTGAGGCAGGATCGCTGGGCACCGCTCCGCCGGAAGTGGGCTCCGCACTTATGAAAGACATGGCGCCGACTTCACCAGCAGGCGGCGAACGGAAAGAGCAGTACCAACGTGGAGAGAAGCCTAATCCCCGCCCGACTTCTACTGGTGCTACGGCGCGAGGTACTTTCAGCTATCGTTCGGACGATCAGGTCTTGGATCCTTCTGATAACTGGGACGACCGCACAACCGCAATTGCTCGCGAGCTGGCTGCGACCGTACAAAATGAAATTATCGATCAGGGCTGGGGTCCCAGTCTCCGAGACGAACGAGCTCCATCCATAGCGGGAGCTCTGGTCACCTCGGACGGGGTCGTCCGGTCTCACACTAGCTACAAGCCCTCCCAGGGGACTCGACCGCCGAGTAGGCACCCTGATGTTCAGAAGGTCCTCGATCGAATAGAGAAGGCTGCCGACGAAGCCAGCCAGCGTGACGCTGAGAAGCGAGCTGAGACCGGCGAATTGCCGGCGGATCAGGCTGCTCCGCAGAAGGCACCCTGGCATGGCTTATGCGCGGAAGTGGCTCTTCTCTCGGACTTCCTCTTTGAGTTCGATGCCACCTACCAGGGTCCGGAATCTGGCCGTCGCGATGCGGCGATGGAGGCTCTGGCAGGCGCAAGAATCGTCTCGATACAAATCTGGGGCGATTCAAGCAGAGGTAGGGGCACGGGTGCGGTACGGCCACCTTGTATAACGTGTAAAGCCGTCTTGCCGGAGTTCGGCGTCACTGCGATTTCGAATAGCGAAGTCGGTAAACCATCGCCAGACTTCCGCGAGCGAGCTCTTAGGTTCTCCGATGAAGAATCACCCGACGCCCCGAGCGCGCCGGGAGGGGGACGGCCGATTGGGGAGGCCGGTGGGTTGGATAAGCCGGATCCCGTGGATCAGCGGGCGCTGGAGGATTCGGTGCCTCGGGACGGCAGTGGGCGGCCGGTTCGGTATCCGCATCCGTTGGGGCGGTGGCTGGGGCTGGTCAATGATGGGGGACCCGCCGCTACGGCGTTCCGGGCCAACAACTGCCTCGATACGGCGCTTAGTCTGGTCGGCACGTGGCTCGGTAACCCGCAGGTGTCGGCGCCGCGGAAGGCGGAGTATGCGGACGACGGGTCGCCTTCGACTGCTGGTGAGACCGACGGACGGCAGCGGGCCGAAGAGACACTCGGCGCCACGTTCGACTATCAGGGCGCATCGGCCGATGCTGCTTTTCCGGCGCTGACCGAACAGCTGCTCTCGGCCGGCCATGGCGCTTCGGCGGTCTTGATTACCAGCGTTGCTCCGAGCCACGGTGGTGGGTCGCACGCCTGGAACGCGGTCAACCACAACGGAACCATTCACTGGATCGACGCCCAGATCGGCGCCGCGTCGACTCGGCCGCTGTTCGAGTATGCAGTGGACGGGGTCTGGTCGATCGTTCTGGACCCGAGTGGTCAACCGGTCCGGGGCGGTGACTCTCCCACGGTGGTACGCGGAATGGCGTCGATCGAAGAAGGGAAGTTGGGAAGTGGGTCACCGGCGGCACAGTCGGTGGCACTGACTTCGTTCGCGCCTGATGGGCGCGCGGACCACCTGCCTGACCTCGAACCGGGGGAATTGCTCGCGGCGGCTGCGCAGGTGCGGCCGGAGGATTTCAAGAGCAGGTTGGTCGACGGTATTGAGGTCGGCGAGGTCGTGACCGTGCGGTTGCGGGACGGTCGGTCGATGCGGTTCGAGGCCGCGGTCGGGGCCGATATGCAGGAGGTGGCGGCGACTGCGGTCGGGCGGAACCGCAATGTCCTGACGGTGAATGCGCGGGTGGCACCGGAGCAGTTGGCGCGGGTGTGGGTCCATGAAATCGCGGCGGCGTTGCAGGAAAGGGCGCCGCGCGGATTGTTCCGGAGGGCGCTGGCGCGGGTGGTGGGGCGGCGCGCTGGGGTGGATGCGCTGGTCGAGGCGCGGTTGAGTGAGCGTCGGTATCTTGTCCGGTCGCTGGAGGAATCGTTCAGCGTCGAGGTGCGTCGGGAACTCGACGAGTTGGATCGATATCTCGCGGAGGCTGGGGTACGGCGTTTGTCGCCGCGGCCGATGTCGCCGTTGGATCCTCGGGGTGGGGTCGATAGCGGGGCCCTTGCGGCTGCGATTTCTTCGCGCTTCTCGATGGCCTCGTATGACGGGCTCGGGGTGCGGGTCGGAGGGGTCGACGCCCGGGCGGATCGCATCGTTGTGCGGCTCGATGTGGTGGATACGGCTGGGCGGCGCGTCGGTGTCGTGCGTTTTTCGGTGAATCGGGATGCATCCGGGACGTTGTTTGCGCGGGTGGAGCGGTTCCAGAATGCGCCGATGCTCATGCCGGATCTGGAGCGGTGGTTCGTTGAGTCAGGGGTGTCGCGGGTCGAGGTGCGTGCGGCGGGTGTCGAGAGCTATTCGTGGGCGCGGAGTGGATTTGAGTGGGGGTCGCCGGCGGCTGCCGATTTGGTGTTCGCGCGGTTGGAGTCCGAGCGCGATCGGGTGGAGTCGCAGGCGGTTGTGGTGCGGGGGTGGCTCGCGGGTGAACTAGTCCCGCAGGGGGACCTGGAAGCTGTTGCTTCGGATTATCCGCGGGTTGCGCCGGAGGCGGTGCTCACGGATTTGGAGCGGCAGCTCGCTGATGCGGACGAGATTTTGTTGCGGGCGGGGTCTTCGGAGTTCGGGTCGGTTGGTTATCCGAGTCCGAATGAGGTGGCGTTGGCGGGGAGGTCGGGGGCTGGGGGAAGTTGGGTTGGGCGGCGGGCGTTGGTTGGGGTGGAGTGGGAGGGGGTTCGCTGGCTCGTAGCCGCGCGCGGGCCGGGCTCACCCGCTGGCGTCAAGCCCTCGGCGGCGGGTTCGATGTCGCCGCGGCAGATGATGAGCTCGGGGACGCCCCGTCCGGTTGGGGTGCGTGCAGGGTCATTGAGTGATCTCGGGTTCGCTGATCTGGACGCTGTGCCCGAGGAGAACCGACGCTCTGTTCAGCAGTCGGAACCGCATATACGGATGGTTGATCCAACCGAGATTAAGTTCACGCAGCGGTCGATCGGCAAGCGAACGCGAGACGGCATGGACATCGACAAGCTTGCCGAGCGGATTGTTGACTGGCATGGCGGTCCGCTCCATGGCGTGCAATGGGGGGACGGGTCGCTGGCGAGCCTCGATAATCGTCGGCTCACGGCGGCACGACGTGCCGGTGTCGATCTGATTCCGTTTGTGGCGCACCGACCCGACGAATTGCTGTCTGACTGGCCGGAGGACTGGCCATTGGAAAGGCGGGAGTTCGCGGCGGCGTCGGTAGAAATTCGAGAGCTGGCTGACGGTACGTGGGTAGTAGGTGGCGACGACGGGAAGGTGGTTTACGGGGTCGGCGCTGTACCGTCCGCTTTCGGCGAGGTTGCATTGTTCCGGGCGGCCATGGGGCGCGACTTGTTGCCTGGTCATCTCTTTGGGTCGTCGAAGTTGCCGGTCACCGTTGGTCATCCCCGTCGTTCAGCGAAGCGGGTTCTTCCCCCGGACGTTCTGGAGGCGCTTGCCAGCGAGACCGATGCTGTGAAAGCGGCCGCGTCAGCCATTGAGACTGATCTGCGGCACATCAGCAGCGAGGTGCTTGGCACCTCGGAGGCTGGTGGCACGGAATCACTTCGGGTTCGCGTTCAGGACATCGACGCGCTGGCCGCCGACTATTCTGACGAATATCGTTACTTCAAGACGCCGGCCGTATTCGTGTCGGCCAGCAGTAGGGTCGTCGATGTCTCGCTCCGCGTTCCGGACGAACTGCTATATCGAGACGGCGTGGCCGCTATCGCTGATGGCTTGCGGACGAAGGGGTACGAAACTCTTCGCGCGGTTGACACATGGCAAGCAGGGAATGTCCATCGACGCCTAATCATCGCTTGGCGGGCTCCGCACAACGGTCGGCTGTTCGAACTGAACATCTCTGGGAAGCGCTCTGCCGGAGACGTCCGAACACTGTCTGAACTGGACCGAATCCTTAAAGAACCCAAGGAAGCGCCTGAACGGAAGGTTCATGCCATTCTTCGGCTTCTGTCGCACCACAAAGGTGCCGGCGATTCCTATGAGGCGTTGGGACTGATCGACCCACCAGAAAGTCTCGCGCCGGTGTGGTCGGTCGAGGACGACAGCTTCGCTCGCTGGGTCTCGAAGCATCCTGTGCCATTTGACGGCTACCGTGAGTGGCTGACAGGGCAGAACCTCGAACTCGCGGATGTGGTGACCGAGTTTGGCCTCAATGAGTACGACTTTCCGATTCGAGCGGCTGCGGCAGAGGAGCTGAACCCTGATGACGCTGGCTTACTACACGCTTTACGAGAGCATCTCCGCCAGCACGGAACCGGTAGGGATGGCGGTCCTGGAAACGACGAGTTCCGACGCCCTTCTGTGGGATCACAGCCAGAAGGCGTGGAGTTACGACCCAGAGGCGGCTCACCGGATCCTCTTCAGCCCACGGAATTACGACCGGTTCAGGTCGGTGAGTCGGGCGGAAGCGGAGGGGATAACTCCGGGAATTACCGGCGGGGAGCCGTTGCCGGACGAGGACACGATTCGGTGGCTCTTCCGGTGGAAGGGGGAACCGCCGGGTCTGGATCCGCTGTAGCGCCTCCGGCCGACCCCGCTGGCGGTCCGCCTGGTTACAGCTCCGCAGGGCCGTTTGCCCGCGAGGATCCGGCGCCGCCGTTGTCGAGCACCCGGCAGTACGGCGAGGCGAACCTGCGTCCGTTGGAGAACGAGAGCTACCTGGACGACGTCAAGGATGCACTCGTCACGCCGGACGGATACGCAGTCGGCGCCGATCCGAGCCGGTTCCTGTTCGGCACGTTGATCAACGATGGCGGAATCGGCCAACCGGAACGCGACAACAACTGTTTGGACTGCTCGCTCGCCGCGTTGTCGTCGTTCTACGGCCGACCCGAGGTGGCGGTACCTCGGTGGGCGGACGGTCAGTGGGACGGCGAGCGCGACGGTCTCGATCGTGCGATGCGGTGGCTCGGTACCGACACGTGGATGCGCAACGACCTGCCGACGATCGCTGAGGAGTTCCAAGCGTTACACGACCATGTCGCTGAGCTGGGTCCCGGATCAGCAGCTTTGGTCGTCAACGGCTGGCAGGACGAGATCGACGAAGAGGGCCGGCCGGTCGAGGGTGCGACGCACGCGACAGTGGTGGTCTATCCATTGGATGCCGACGGACCGGTGTGGTGGGACCCGCAAGAAGGCTTGACTGCAGCCGGACCACCCGACTGGCTGGTGGCAGGCACTGTCGAGCTGGCGTACATCACGGTCGAGATGGACGGAAGGGTCAACGGTGGCGAACAGTTTGGAGACGCGGGAGGCGGTACAGAGCTACCTGGATCGCGTCGTCGGGCCCGGCCTGAAATGGAGCATGCACCGGTTCCCGCACGGATGGGCGCTGCGGTCGGTCCCGGTGACGCCGGAGCAGATCGAGCGCGCGCGACAGCCGGGGAAGTCGACCTGGATTCTCGAGGAGAGCACCGGACGGATCACAGCGCACGGGCCCTATCCGCCGCAGGTGATCATTCAGCGGTATCTGACGGCGATCACGGAGGGTCGGGATCCCGGGGGAGCGCAGATCTACCCGAAGCCGCCCCCGCCGGATCCGACAGCGAACGCGGAGCGACTGGCGCCGACGCCGTCGGACGGGTCGGAGGAACTTTACTACTTCGCGAGGGCGCTCTCGGAATCGATCGTCATCGTCATCGTGCTCCGGAGCGGACCGGGCGGCCACCGGTCGATCCGTTGGGATTCCGACGCGAAGGGCTGGAGGTGCAGCGACGTCGGGTACCTCTCTCAGGAACGGTACGTAGCCCAGTTCCGGCCGATCGACCGGGCGGAGGCGGATCGACTGCAGCAGGCGAGGAACGGCACGGCGTTGCCGACGGCGGACGAGTTGTACCGGCTGTGCCGGGAGAACCAGGACGGGTGAATCCCGACGGGCCGGCGGGGCCGTTTGCTGGGGAGGCTTACCCGCTCGCCCTGACCCGCGGATTCGGAAAGCAGCGGCTGCGGCGGCTCGAGAACGAGGCGTACCAATCCGCGGTGGACAAGGTGTTGAACTCGGCGATCGGCGAGGATCCGCGCTTCCATCCTTACGGCGCGCTGATCAACGACGGTGGCCCGGCGCGACCCGGGCGGGACAACAATTGCCTCGACTGCTCGCTGGCGGCGATCTCCTCGTTCTACGGTCGACCAGCGGTCTCGATGGCGCGCTGGCCGGACGGATCGAAGCTCGGCGAGTTGCGCGGCATCGTGCGGGCAATGCAGTGGCTGAATGCCGGCACGTGGCTGCACCACGATCACCTGCCGACGATGGCCGAGCAGTTCTGGGCTCTGCACGACCACGTCGCCGAGCTGGGGCCAGGATCGGCGGCGCTGGTCGTCAACATTTGGCAGGACGCGGACGAGAACGGTCTGCTGTTCGACGACGAGAACCAGCCCCTGCACGGCGAGTCGCACGCGACGGTCGTGGTCTATCCGCTGGGTGCGGACGGTCCGGTCTGGTGGGACCCGCAGCAAGGCACCACGTCCGACGGGCCGCCCGAAGATCTGGCGGCGGACACGATCGAGCTGTCCTACATCACGGTCGAGCTGGATGGGAGGGTCAACGGTGACGGAACCGTTGGATACGAGGGAAGCAGCACAGGCGTACCTGGATCGCGTCTTCCGTCCCGGCTTGAGATGGAACATGTACCGGTTCCCGCACGGGTGGGCGCTGCGGTCGGTTCCGTTGACGGCGGAGGAAGCCGAACAGTCGCGGCAACCAGGGAAGACGACGTTGGTGCTCGAGGAGAGCACGGGCCGAATCACATCGCACGGGCCCTTTCCGCCACGGGTCATCATCAAGCGGTACCTGGCCGCGATGGAGGAGGGTCGGGATCCCGGGGGAGCGCAGATCTATCCGGAGCCGCCTCCGCCGGATCCACGGCAGAACGCGGAGCGCCTGGCGCCCACGCCGTCGGACGGGTCGACGGCGGTGCACTACTACCTGGATCACTACCAGGGCTTCGAGCGGCCGGCGTCGGGCGTGACGGTGCTGATCAGCGGCGCGAAAGGCCACCGCTCCGTGACGCCGATCCTCCCCGACTGGAAGTGGGTGATCGACTCGGTGAACTACCTGGCCCAGGACCGGTTCCTGTCGATTCTCCGGGAGGTCCCCAGGGACGAGGCGGCGCAACACCTGCTGGACCGCATCGGGGTGCAGCTTCCGCCCGAGACGACGTTCCTGAGTTTGTACGACCGGTGACCGGAGCCGCGGCGGCTCACGGGCTCACGAAACCGGCCGAAATCGCGGCCGTCGCCTCGGCCTACGACATCGCCACCCGCTGGACCGCCCCCTACCTGGTCGCGTCCGTCGACCGGCTGCTGCGGCGCCTCAACCCGCAGGCAACCGGCGACGTCCGGTTCCTGTTCGTCACCGCCGATGACACCGTGCCGTGGATCGTCGGGCGCCTCGCTCCGGATTTCGCCCGCCGCCACGCGCTGTGGGTGCAGTGGCCGCCCACGCCGGCCGGTTGGCGGCACCTGCGCGCGCAGCACCCCGCCACGCTCGTCACCGACGACCCTGCCACGCTGCCCGCGGCCCGTCCGCTCCTGTCGCCCTCGGCGCCGGGGAGTCGGCTGGTCGGTCGGTTGCACGGACCTGTGCCGGACCCGAGTGCGGTGACGGCCGCACAGCGGATGGCCGCGCGGGCCGCGGTCGCGGACGTGGTGCGCATGGCGATGCGCGCCGGGCCGGAAACGGGACGGACCGCGGTGTACGCCGCGGCCAACGACCTCGACCGTCGGACCGCCGAACCGGACCGTCTCGCGGACCCGCTCCTGGCAGCTTGGTTGTGAGACGTCACAAAAGATTCCACGCGTCACGATGACCGGACGGCGCGCGCGTCACACGCGTACCGTGTGCACGTGGAAACCTCCGCCGTCGACGGTCCCGTGACCGAACAGGGCACCGACCCCGACGTCGAGCGTCTCGGTGCGCCGGAGGAGGACCCGGGCGCGACCCGGTGGTCGGCGGGTCCGGCGATGTCGGCGAGCACGTCCGAGCCCTCCTTACCCGACGGTCCTGCGTCGCCCACCGGGATGCCGCACGCGTTGTTGCTCGTCCGTGGCGAACGGGACGGGCGGGGGCAGCGGTCGCGGTGGACGCGGTCGGACTTCCGCTTGGCCGCGGATCCGGACGTGGAAGCCGGTCCGCCGGCGTTGCAGAACACGCCCGCGTTGCAGGACACGAACGCGCGGATGGTGGCTGATCGCCGTCGTCGGTTCGTCGACGAGCCCACGCAGCCGTATCGGATGCCTGATCCGGCCGATTTCGAGCCCGGGCCCACGCCGCCGGAGCTGCTCACGCCGCCGGAGTTCGTGAGCGCTCCCGCCCGGGAGGCTGCGCCTCCCGCACAGCCAGCGCCGTCGAACGACTCGTCCAGGATCCCGCTCGCCCTGGCGTTTTCCGTCGATGCCGACGATATGCAGCGTGCCGACGAGACGCCGGCGGTCGTTCCCGCACCGCGGACGGCCGAGCGAGCGCCGTCTTCGGCAGCGATTCCGGCTGCCGATCCGACCACGATGCTCCCGATCCTCTCGGGTCAGCTCCCGCCCCTCCCGAAACCGACACCCCCACAGGAGCCCACCGCCCCGCCCGCGCCAGCACCGGTCCCTGCGCCTCGGACACCGCTCGCGTCCGAGGTCGCTTCGGCCGCCGCAACTTCGGTGGCGGGCACGGCGGGTGGCTCGCAGCGGCCGCTGTTGGATCTGCTCCGACCGGACCCCGACCTCGCGCTCGACGTCGCCATTGATCCGGTCGAACAGAACCCGTTCGGCGGGCAACGGGACTACCGGCAGGCGGTCGCAGACCGCTTGCCGCGGGCGATCCGGCTGCTGATGCCGCCACCGGTCCCACCGCCGGACAGCCTGACGCGCACGCAGGCGATCGAGTCCGGACGCCGCCGGTCCGACGTGGAGCTCCAGGTGCAGGCGCACCGCGCCGGCCGGGACGCGATCGCGGCCGAGACGCGGGCCGCGGACCTGAGCCGACAGGCCGCCTTCACCCGCGACCAGGCGTACGAAGCCCGCGCCACCTGGCAGTGGACCGCGCACCGCCGCTCGACGCTCGCCGAGGAACTGCAGCAGATCACCACCGAGGCGAACACGGTCGCCGGCGAGCAGCAGAAGCTCTCGGCCCAGGCGCAGGGCGCCATGCGTGACGTTGCCGCCTGGGATGCGTGGATCGCCCAGCTGCGGGAAGAGGCCGCCAACGGTCGGGACGCCGAAACCGCGACCGCCCGCGCAGACCAGGGACAGACCCAGGCCGACCAGCTCCGCGACTGGCTCGACCGCGCCGAGCAGCGGTTCCGCCAACTCGGTGCGCATCTCAAGACGTTGGCCGGTGAGCGCGACAAGCGCGTCGCCGAGTCAGGCGAGATGTCCACCCGGCAACAGGAACTCGTCGAGCGGTATCAGCGGCTCGGTAGCGACGCCCAGCGGCTGGACCGGGAAGCCGCCGGGTGCACGGCCGAGGCGATCGGTGCGCGGCTGGACTGCCGGGAGCAGCTGATCGACCTGGTCGGGCTGCGGCCGGAGCTCTGCCGCTGGGTCAACGGCGCCGCGGTGGCGCAGGTGCGCGACTACGAGATCCCGCCCGGCCACCGACGCCCGCTGCAAGCCGAGCACCTGGCACTCGAACAGGCACTGCCGGGCGGCAAGGCCCCCGAGCCGACGCCCGGCTGGCTGACCCGGCTGAACGGCGTCGGCCTGCGCGCCGACCAGAGCCGGGCGCAGAACTGCGTCGACGCGACGCTCGCGTTCTACGACACCTACGTGCTCGGACGTCCCCGCGTCGCGGTGCCGCGGATCGTGGACGCGCACCGCAGCGGAACGACACGGCTACCCCTGCGCGGTGAACAGGCCGGGCGCGAACGGCTGGAACGGACGCTGAACGGGCGTTTGGAAGCCCTCGTCGAGCAGGGCGACCGGACGGAGCAGGTCCGGAAGGCCTTCGACACGATCGCCGACCGGCTGAAGAGCAAGGGGCACGGCGCATTCGCCGTACTGGTCACCGGCTGGCAGGACGGCAACGCGCGCACGTCGGCCGCCGTGAACCACCAGGACGAGGTGCGCTGGGTCGATCCCCAGCTCGGCACGGTGTCCGACCAGCCCGTTCCGGCGGAGTGGGTCCGGTCGCTCGAAGTGCTGCTGGTGGACCCGTGATCACGTCCCACGAAGCGCGCCGGATCGCCGCGCGCTGGGTGGCCGAGAGCAGCCCTGACCTCTCTCCGCAGTTGTACGAGTTCGACGCGGGGTTCGTCGTCTGGGGGTCGGCGGACGAGCCGCAGCTCGGCGCCGGGCGTGGCGTCATCGACCGGGAGACCGGCGAGCTGTCGGTGTGGCCGGCGCTGCCGGTCGAGGTCGTCGCTCAGCAGTATCGCGCGACCCACCACGAGCCCCAGCTCAGCCAGATCCGCCGCGACCTCAACCGGGTCGGTACCCCGGCCACGATCACCTACCTGATGCTCGACGGGCCTCCGGTGACGGCGCGCAGCCTCAAGGGCGACACACCTCCGCAGCACCACCCGCTCGTGCGGGACGCACTCCAGCGGCTCCCGCTGGAGTTCCGGGAGCGCGGCCGGGAACGTTGCTCGGAGATCATCGCGCTGTCGACGGCGCTCTTCGCCGAGGACGCCCGGCGTCCACGGCCGACCACCTTGGACGAAGCCCGCAAACGAGTGTTCCGCGGCGCCGAACTGGTGACCTACCGGGTCCGCGAGCCAGCTGATCCGCAGGACGCGGTTCCGGGTGCCCCATGCATGTCGTGTCTCGCGATGCTCGCCTACTTCGGGTTCGACGTCGCGCCGCCGGAGGATTTTTGGAGCGAGGATTGAGCCGGTTCCCGACCGAGGTCGAGGTCGTGCTGCGCGCCAGCGGCTGGGACGAAGGCCGGCAGGTGCCGGAGTCGAGCGCGGAGGCGATCCGGATCGTCTGCGCCCAACCGGGTGCCGACGGTTCCCGGCACGTAGCGTTTCCCGCCGCGGAGGCTGCTCTCGCCGAGTTCGGCGGGCTCTACGTGCGCCAGGACGAGCCCGGCGTCGAACTACGTCGCCGCCCGTTCGCGCTCGACCCGACGATGGCGGCCGCGACTGCGGCCACGCTCGCGGACCTCGGCCGCCTGCTCGGCGTCCAGGTGTTCCCGCTGGGTGTGGAGGGGGACGGCGACGCGGTGCTCGCGATCGACGAGCAGGGGCGCGTGTTCGCTGTCGACCACGCCGGCGAGTGGTTCCTCGGGCCCACCGTGGACGCCGCGCTGACGACGCTGATCGTCGGCACCGAGCCGCCCCGCGTCACAGACGACGGCACGTGGTGAGCACGTCCTCCGCGGTCAGCGTGCGCAACTCCTCGATCACCGGCATCCGGCCCAGCCCGCGCAGCCGCTGCGACTGGGCTTTCCGCATGCCCTCGAACAGCTTCCGCGCCTCGCGCGCGTTGCCGAAGTTCTGGCCGCGTTCCACCGACTCGAAGTGTGTCGTCAGCACCGGGGACGCGTCCGCGGTCAGTTCGTAGTCGCCGGAAGCCACCATGCGCTGCACGATCAGCGTCAGTTCGTCGGGCGTGTAGTTGTCGAACTCGATCGTCTTCACGAACCGCGACGCCAGACCCGGGTTGGCGTCCAGGAAGTCCTGCATCTCGCCGGTGTAGCCGGCCGCGATGACCGCGATCTCGTCCCGGTGGTCCTCCATCAGCTTGACCAGCGTGTCGATGGCTTCCCGGCCGAAGTCACCGCCCGCCGACCCGGATCGCGACAGCGTGTACGCCTCGTCGACGAACAGCACGCCGCCCTTCGCCGACTCGAACACTGCCGACGTCTTCTCGGCGGTGTGGCCGATGTACTGGCCGACCAGGTCGCGCCGGGACACCTCCTTGAACGGTCCGCCGGGCAGCACTCCGAGCGCGGCCAGGATCTGGCCGTACAGCCGCGCCACCGTCGTCTTTCCGGTTCCGGGCGCACCGGCGAAGATCAGGTGGTGGCTCATCGCGCCCACCGCGAGCCCGGCGCTGCGACGCCACTCGTTGACCTGGATCTCGTCGATCAGGGCGCGGACCTCGGCCTTGACGCCTCCGAGGCCGACCATCTCGTCGAGTTCGGCCAGCAGCGTGTCGACGCCGCCGGTGGAAGCCGGAGCCGCCAACGCCGACACGGTCGTCGTCGCACCGTCGGCGATCGAGATCGTGCCGTCGACTTCGCAACCCTCGATCGACCCGGCGCAGCCCCGGTCGACGGTGATGCCGGCACCCCGAACGGTGCAGCGTCGCAGCACCGGCGCGCTGCCCTGCGTCACGGCGACGCCGGTCCCGCGGGTCTCCGAGACCGAGCACCCCTCGAGCGTCGGCCGCCCGGATTCGTAGACGTACACACCGCGGTACCCGCAGCGGACGATCGTGCAGTCGCGCAGCACCGGATCCGCGCCCAGGCGCACCACCACGCCGTCGTCGGCGATGTCCTCGAACGTGGTGGCGGTGATCGTGCCGCCGGCGTCCTCGATCAACAGCCCCTGCTGCGCGCCGGAGACCGTGCAGTCGTTCATCGTCAGCTCGACCCGGTCCGACGCACGGACTCCCGGGCCGAAGCCGGCCGAGATGCGGCACCTGTCGAGACGTAACCGTCCGCCGGACGCGAGCACGCCCGGCGCGTCCTCGGCGCGCAGCATCAGCCCGGTCAGCGTCACCGAGCCGCCGCGCACCGCCACGAGCGGTGCGTACCGGTCCCGTGGGATGAGCACGGTTCCCTCGTCCGCATCGACGGTTACGTCCAGATCGGTCAGGACGAGGTTCTCGCAATATTCACCAGCCTCCACTGTCACCACAGTGCCTGGCCGTGCGGCGGCGAGCGCCTCCCCCAAAGACGGGAAGGCGCCGGGTCGGGAAGCGGAAACCTGCAGCGTGAGCGACATCGTCCTTCGACGATAACTCCGCTCGGCGGTGGTGAAGAACCGAACGGTAGGGTCCACCGCATGCCCGCGTCCGCTGCACCACGTCCGCTTCCGATGACGGCGGGTGCTCTCATCGTCGGTGGGATGGTGCACTCGCACACCTCGATCCGCGGGGATGTCGCGCCGAACCTGCACCCGATCGTGGCGCGGATTCTCGACGAGCTCCCCACCGCGCAGCGCGAGCGCTACGCCGGTTGGTGCGCGGAGGTCGCGTTGATCTCCGACCGTCTGCACGACGCCGACAAGGAAGCCGGGCGTCCGGTCACCCTCGACGAAGCGAAAGCGGCCCTGGACGGCGGCCAGATCCACATCTCACGCATCCGCGAGGACGGCGATCCCACCCATGGCCGGTTCCAGCCGCCCTGCCGGTCGTGCACGGTGCTGCTCAGCGAGTTCGGCGTCACGACGGTGAGCGCATGACGAGGTTCCCGGAGCAGGTCGAGACCGTGCTGCGCGCGTCCGGGTGGACTCCCGGCCGCAAGGACGTCCAGCGGGCCCGCCACTGGGGCCTGACGCTCAGCGCCTGGGCGTCGCCGGCCGGCCACCAGCACACGTTCTCCGCCAAGGCGTCCGAGGCGCTGGCCGAGTTCGGCAGCCTGACCGTGCACCAGGACGGCCCCGGCGTCGACGTCGCCCGCGCCACGTTCACGCTCGACCCCGAACTGGCCCTGCACACCTGGCTGACGCTGCGCGGGCTCGGAGCGGCGCTGAACGTCGGACTGTTCCCGCTCGGCCTCGAGGACGACGGTGTCTCCACGCTCGCGATCGACACCACCGGCCGGGTGTTCGCGCTCGACCACACCGCGGAGTGGCTGCTCGGCCGCACGATCGACGAGGCGCTCGTCACGTTGATCCTCGGCCGTCAGCCCGCACGCGTTCGGGCGGACGGCTCGGTATGAGCGTCTCCGGCTTCCCCGCGCCCGGCGTCGACGTCGCCGAACTGACCGTGGTCCGGCACGGTCAGAGCCTGTCCAACGAGTTGCTGATCGCCGCGAACCAGGCCGGCATCGCCGAGGTCGACGGGCTGCCCGCCCGCGACGCCGACGTCCCGCTGTCCGCCCGCGGCGAGCGGGAAGCGGCAGCGGTCGGGCGCTGGGCCGCTTCGCTGGACAACCCACCCGACCTGGTCATCGCGTCGCCGTACCTGCGCGCCCGGCACACCGCGCAGGCCGCTGTCGACGCGCTCGCCGCCGTCGGCCGCGCGCCCGAGTTCCGTCTGGACGACCGGGTCCGCGACCGCGAGATCGGCATCCTCACGCTGCTCACCGAAGCTCGGCTGCGTGTGGCCTACCCCGAGGAGGTGGCCCGTCGCGAAGCCACCGGATTCCTCTACTACCGCCCGCCCGGCGGTGAGGCGCACACCGACATGGCGATCCGGCTCCGCAGCTTCCTCACCGACCTGGGCGAGGCCGCCGCGGGTCGGCGCGTGCTCGTCGTCGCCCACGACTCGGTCGTCGTCATGCTGCGGTACGTGATCGAAGGGCTGCTCGAGGCCGACGTGGCGGAAATCGCCGCCTCCGGCGGCATCAAGAACGCGTCGGTGACGCGCTGGGAACGGCGCGGCTGGGCACTCCGGCTAACGCTCTTCAACGACGTCGCGCACCTGTCACTGGAGCATTCACAAGACGCTTGAGGGAACTGTTCTCGCAGGTCGGCGGGGTCGCGCGAACCTCGCATTTAGGTACGCTGCCGGTATGGCATTACCGGTAGCACGAACCCGGGACGAAGCTCATCTCTACATGGATATGCGGCCTTGTTCCGCTTGTGGGAAGAGCGACGTCCAATGGGACAGTGCCCTGACGTCCGACGAAGGCGCTCCGGCACGGCGTTACAGCGGGTCCTGTCCGGGATGCGGGGCGCCGCGGGAGTTCGTCTTCCGGCTTCCCGAGCGGCCGCTGCTGCCGGGCCCGGGTGACGTCGTCCTGTTCGGCGCCGACGAGCCGTCGGAGCTGCTGGACGCCGGCGAGTGGCTCTACGTCGCCGACGTGTGTGCACAAGCCGCCGCGGGCGGCCCGGGACGCGAGCCGGGGCCGGTGCTGAGCGCGGAAGCACGCGAGTCGCTGATCGTCGCGGTCGCGGCGATGGACGAGGTACTCAAGTTCATCCCACCGGAGAAGGACGAGGTGCCGCGCGCCGGCTTCTGGTCCGAGCGCGGCCGCACGCTACGGCAGACCGAACCGGGGCGCTTCCGGCGTCGGCGGCTGCAGACGATCCGGAACACCTACCGCGACGCGCTGGCCCGGGCCGCGAGCTGAGCGCCCGCCCTCTACCAGGGGGGTGGGCGGTGATCGTCGGGCGGAATGTCCCAGCCTTTCCGGTGGGGCCGCGGTTGCTGGTGCACGACTGCGAACCCGACGGCTGCCAGCGCCAGCAACATCACCGCGGCGATCGCACCGCCGAACAGCAGCGCCCGGTTCCGGAGACCGTCGATCCGGCTCGCCAGTGCTGGTTCGGCCGGCGGGGACGTCGACGTCGTCGCCGGTCCTGGTGCTTTCACCGCCGACTGGTCGGACGTTGGAACGCTCGGCGCGGGTCCAGCTGACGGCGCGCTGCCGCCCCGGTTGGTCGCATGGCTGGTCAGCAGGGGATTCCTGCTGACCACGGGCACCTCCTCCGAGACAGCGCCCAGCGGGTCGACGACGCCGAACCCGTACTGCCCGTCGCGTCCCACCGGACCCTTGTCGTCGGCCGTACCGATCAGCCGGTTGACGACGTTCGCCGCGGACATGCCCGGGTAGCGCGACCGGATCAGGGCGGCGGTGGCGCTGACCATCGGCGCGCCGAAGCTGGTGCCCTGGACCTTCCAGTACCCGTGGTCGAGGCCGGCCGCGGTCAGCTCCGTGGCGGGGGCGGACAACACGGTCTCGGGGCCCTGGAGCGAGCCGGTCCAGAACGCTCCGGTGCGCAGCAGCCCGGAGACCGCGACGACGCCCGGCTCGCGCGCCGGGTGCCAGACCTTCGCGCCGCGGTCGTTGGAGAGGTTGCCGTCGCACGCCACCACGACGACGTTCTTGCTGAACGCGTAGGCGACCGCGTCGGTCAGCACCTTGGCGGTGTCGGCGCTGCCCAGCGACAGGTTGATCACGTCGGCGCCGCGGTCGACCGCCCAGCGCACGGCCTTGGCGATCGTCGCCGCGGAGTCGTACTCGTTGCGCGGATCGAGCACCCGGATCGGCAGGATCTTCGCCCGGTGCGCGATCCCGACGACGCCGTTCGCGTCGTTCAGGCCGGCGATGAACGCCGCGACCGCGGTGCCGTGCCCGACGACGTCCGTGCGGCCGTCGGTGGAGCCGTCGACGAAGTCGGTACCGGGCAGGACCTGGCCGATGAGGTCGGGATGGGTGGCGTCGACGCCGGAGTCGACGACCGCGACCGTCACACCGTTGCCGGTGGAGTACTGCCAGGCGGCCCGGGCGTCGAGGAAAGAGAGCTGCCACTGTTGGTCGCGGACCGTGTCGGCGGCAGCGGGAGCGGCCGGCGCGAACACGCTGACGAGCGCAGCGGTGGCGAGCAGCGATGCGAAGGCACGCCGAAGCGAGGGCCGTGGCCCTGGCTGCCGGTTGTGCACCAAGCGTGTCTCCGCAGTTCACTGTCGTGCCGTCGATTGACACGGTACGGCGAAACAACACCCCGTGCCCCGTCGGTCTCGAGAGGCGCACTCATCTCTCGGCAGGCAGACTGGAACTCGGAATGCGTCCAGCGCCGTGGATGGAAGAGGCTTTCGTGGTGTTCGCCTACACAGAAAGGGCCGAATCGGGCATGCCCGAGGTGCTGGCCTGTGAGGAACCGCACAGTACCAACGGGCGGCCCGCAGGCCGAATTTCACCCGATCCGGTGGCCGACGACGAGCTGATCGTCCTGCTCAGCGACGACGGACGGGCCATCGGCACCGCACCCAAGCTGGCGAGTCACCATCGTGAAACCCCGTTGCACGCCGCGTTCTCGAGCTACGTCTTCGACCGGTCCGGACGCTTCCTGCTGACCCGGCGGGCGCTGTCGAAGAAGACGTGGCCCGGCGTCTGGACCAACTCGTGCTGCGGTCACCCCGCGCCGGAGGAGGACGCGGTCTCCGCGGTGCGGCGTCGGCTGCACCACGAGCTCGGCCTCTCGGTCACGATCGACGAGATCGTGCCGCTGCTGCCCGACTTCCGCTACCGCGCCGAGCTGGACGGCATCGTCGAGAACGAGATCTGCCCGGTCTTCGGCGTCCGCGTCGACGCCGAGCCGGTGCCGAACCCGGACGAGGTCGAGGAGTACCGCTGGGTCGACTGGCCGGAGGTGCTCGCCGGTCGGGCAGGGGTCGCGCTCTCGCCGTGGTCGCTCCTCCAGCTCGTCGAGCTGGAGGACCACCCCACGGTGACCGCGCTCAGGACGCCTTCGCCCAGCGCAGAAGCTCCTCGTTGACCGCGTCGGGTTGCTCCGCCTGCGGGAAGTGGCCGACACCGTCGAGCACCTGCCACTCGTAGCCGCCGGTCACGTACCGGCAGGAACCCTCCGCGGTGCGGGGGAGCAGGTAGGTGTCGTCGGCGCCGTGCAGCTGCAGCGTCGGCGCCGTGACGTCGGCCTGCATCAGCTTGGCGTAGCGCCACCCGGCCGGCCGGGTCAGCGAGCGGAGCGACCACCGGTAGTACTCCATCGCGCAGAACGCGGCCTGCGGGATCTGGATCGCGGTGCGGCACGCCCGCGTGTACTCCGCGTAGTCGTCGGTTTCCGTCCAGCGCGACCCGGCCCACTTCTCGAACAGGTTCCCGACGTAGGTGGCGTCGTCCGCAGTGACGCGGTGCTCGTAGCGGGGGGTCTGGAACGCGAACAGCGTCCGGCTCGCGGCGAGCTGCCCGCGCGGGTCTGCCGCGATCGCGGCACGGAGCCGGAGCGGGTGCGGCGAGCCGATCACGACCATCCGCCGCACCTGGCGCGGGTGGAACGTGGCGGTGGCCCAGGCGAGTGCACCGCCCCAGTCGTGGCCCACGAGCATCGCGTCGCGTTCGCCGAGCGCGCGGATCAACCCGCTGACGTCACTGGCGAGCGTGAACCCGTCGTAGCCGCGCGGCGGTTTGTCGCTGGCGCCGTAGCCGCGCAGGTCGACGGCCGCCACGCGGTAACCGGCCTCGGCCAGCGGTTCGATCTGGTGTCTCCACGTCCACCAGTACTCGGGGAAGCCGTGCAGGAGCAGGATCAGCGGCCCCGTTCCGGCTTCCGCCACATGAAATCTGCTGCCGTTTGCGTGTACGAAGCGATGGCTCCACGGTCCGTCATGGAGAACGACCACGTCGTCCGGCGGGTTGGCCATAGCGGCCAGCGTAGAGCGCCCGGCCCGGGGCGCGGATCTTCCCATCGTCCGCGTGCATGTTTCCCGGGCTAACCGAGCTGACAGCCTCTACCCTTCGGAGCCGGGGAGAGGAAGGTTTTCCGTGATCGACGTGTACGCGCCAGCTGAGGTCCCCCGGTGCCCCGACTGGACGATGTCGTGGGACGCCGACCCGCCGGGGAGGGCCGCGTTCGCCGTTGACGACGGTGAGCAGACGTTGCTGTTGGCCGCCGACGGGCGACGAATTCGCATGGTCGGGGCAGAGCGCCTGGACGATCCGGGCCAGCTGTCACCGGATGGAACAAGACTCGCACTGGTCGTCGACCGACCGGTGCCCACGATTTCCGTGCTCGACCTGCGCGACGGAAGCCGACGGGGGTTCCCGGCTACCGTGCGTGGCGCCGAAGTGCTGTCCTGGCTACCGAGTGGGCGGCGGCTGCTCTACGGCAACGACGAAGGCATGTACCTGCTCGACCTGGAGACCGGTCGCAGCGATGCCTACGACCTCTCCGGCGAGGAGCCGCGTGAGGTCGCGGTCGCGCCCGAGGGCGCCCGGATCGCTGTCGACGTCGGGGCGTACGTGCGCATCGCGCCGCTGGCCGGTGGGCCGCCGGTTCGGGTTCCGCTGCCCGAGGACGCGGCGCTCGGCGCGCACGGATGGTCACCCGACGGGCGGCTGCTCGCCGTCGGCCGGGAGATCACGCCGTCCCGCGAGCAACGGGGCGGTTTCGACCTGGTGATCACCGCGCTCGACACCGAGCGGGGGTTCCGGCCGGCCGCGCAGATCAGCGTCGTCGGGGTCGTCGCCGGTGCGTTCGTCGGGTGGCGCTCGATGAACTCGATCCTGCTGCTCGAGCGTCGGTTCGAGGAGCCGTTCCGGCTCGTCGTCCGCGGGCTCGACGGTTCGGAGATCGAGACGCTGGCGCACCTGCACGGCTCGGTGTGGGAGGTCCGTGCGGCGGCCGGCCTGCTCGAGGTGGTCCGTACCAACGCCGACGGTGAGCCCGTCGACCTGGGCGTTCCGCCGCGGTGGCAGCGGATGACCGGGTCTCTGCGCAAGGGCTTCCGCAAGGATCGTTCAGCCCGCTGAGCGGGGCCCCGGCGCGAGCCGGGGCCCCGTCCGGGGTCAGTCTTCCTTGCCGCCGGTGAGGCCCTGGCTGATCAGGTTCATCACGGTCGGGTCCGCGAGCGTGGTGACGTCGCCCAGGGAGCGGTTCTCGGCGACGTCACGCAGCAGGCGCCGCATGATCTTGCCGGACCGGGTCTTGGGCAGCTCGGGAACCACCAGGATCTGACGCGGCTTCGCGATCGGGCCGATCTCGCGGGCCACGTGCTGACGCAACTCGGCCGCCGTGTCGGTGCCCTCCTTGGCCTCGCCGCGCAGGATCACGAACGCGACGATGCCCTGGCCGGTGGTCGGGTCGGTGGCGCCCACCACTGCGGCCTCGGCCACGGACGGGTGGCTGACCAGCGCCGACTCCACCTCGGTGGTGGAGATGCGGTGGCCGGACACGTTCATGACGTCGTCGACGCGGCCGAGCAGCCAGAGGTCGCCGTCGTCGTCCTTCTTCGCCCCGTCACCGGCGAAGTAGTAGCCCTGATCGGCGTAGCGCGACCAGTACGTGTCCTTGAAGCGTTCGTCGTCGCCCCAGATGCCGCGCAGCATCGACGGCCACGGCTCGGTGAGCACCAGGTATCCGCCGCCGCCGTCGGGCACCGGCTTCCCGCTTTCGTCGACGACGTCCGCGGAGATGCCGGGGAGGGCTCGCTGGGCGGACCCGGGCTTGGTCGCGGTGACGCCGGGGAGTGGGGAGACCATGATCGCGCCGGTCTCGGTCTGCCACCAGGTGTCCACGATCGGGGCGTTGTCGCCGCCGATGTGGTGGCGGTACCAGATCCAGGCTTCGGGGTTGATCGGCTCGCCCACGGAGCCGAGCAGGCGCAGGCTCGAGAGGTCGAACTTCGCCGGGATGTCGGCGCCCCACTTCATGAACGTGCGGATCGTGGTGGGCGCGGTGTACAGGATCGTCACCTTGTACTTCTGGATGATCTCCCAGAAGCGGCCCTGGTGCGGGGTGTCCGGAGTGCCCTCGTACATCACCTGCGTGACGCCGTTGGAGAGCGGCCCGTAGACGATGTAGCTGTGGCCGGTGACCCAGCCGATGTCGGCGGCGCACCAGTAGATGTCGGTTTCGGGCTTGAGGTCGAAGACCGCGTGGTGGGTGTAACTCGCCTGGGTGAGGTAGCCACCGCTGGTGTGCAGGATGCCCTTGGGCTTCGCCGTCGTACCCGAGGTGTAGAGAATGAACAGGGGGTTCTCGGCGTCGAAGGTCGTGTGCTCGTGGGTGTCGGGCTGGCGGTCGACGACGTCGTGCCACCAGACGTCGCGCCCCTCGGTCCACGGCACGTCTTCCTCGGTGCGCCTGACGACGAGCACCTTCTCGACGGCGGTGCCGGCGATCGCCTCGTCGGCGGCCGGCTTGAGCGCGGACGGCTTACCGCGCCGGTAACCGCCATCGGCGGTGATGACGATCTTCGCCTGGGCGTCGTCGATCCGGTTGCGGAGGCTGTCGGCGGAGAAACCACCGAAGACGACGCTGTGCGCCGCGCCCAGCCGGGCGCAGGCGAGCATCGCGATCGCGGCCTCCGGGATCATCGGCAGATAGATCATGACGCGGTCGCCGGCGCGGACTCCGAGTTCGGTGAGCGCGTTGGCGGCCTTGGAGACCTCTTTTTGGAGATCGCTGTACGTGATCGTGCGGGTGTCGCCCGGTTCGCCTTCCCAGTGGATCGCGACCCGGTCGCCGTTGCCGGCTTCCACGTGCCGGTCGACGCAGTTGTAGGCGACGTTCAGCTTCCCGCCGACGAACCACTTCGCGAACGGCGCGTTCCACTCGAGGGCGGTGTGCCAGGGCTCGGACCAGTCGAGCCGCTTTGCTGCGTCCTCCCAGAAACCGATGCGGTCGTTCTGGGCCTTCTCGTACGCGTCGGCCTTGACGTTGGCCTGCTCGGCGAAGTCGGCCGACGGCGGGAACGTGCGCTCCTCGCGGAGCAGATTCGAGAGGGTGGCCTCTGTGGGTTCATCGGTCATGTGCGGGACCTCCTCGGTGAGCCGTCGCCAGACTCAAACGTAGTGCCGCGAACGTTGCGGCACAGTATGTGGGCAGGGGTTCCGGCGTTGAGCGGTGTTCTGTCGGCGGTCGATGGCACGCTGTCGTACGGTTCTAACCGTGCCGGATCCCCTCGCGCCGTTGCTCGACCTGCCGGATGTGGCCGATGCGGCCGCCGAGGCCCGCAAGCAGATCGACCAGCTCTTCGGTCACCAGATCCTGCGTCGGAGCTCCGGGCCGGTGAGCGTCGAAGCCGCGCTCCGCGGTGCCCACGCCTCGGCCGCGCTCGAGGGCGCGCGTTACGACCTGGAATCGATCCGCGCCGGTGCGGTCACCGACCCGGTCGTCCAAGGCTCGCTGCGCGTCGCCGGGGCGCTCGGCTCGTTGGTCGACACCTGGAACAAGGCGCCGCTGCAGGTCCTTGCGCGCCTGCACGTTCTCGCGGCGCGTGACGTCCTGCCCGCCGAGGCGCTCGGCCGTCCCCGTACCGATCCGGAGGTCGCGGCACGATTGTCCGCGTTGAGCGATCTGTTGACGAGAGCAACCGAGGCGCCAGCGGTCGTTTTGGCCGCGGTGGTGCACGGTGAGTTGATGGCGCTGGCGCCGTTCGACGGCCCCGGTGGGTTGGTGGCCCGGGCGGCGGCCCGCTTGACCCTGATCGCCAAGGGGCTCGACCCGAAGGCGGTCTCGGTGCCCGAAGCCGGACATCTGGCGCGGGAACCGGAGTACATCGGTGCCACCAACGCGTACGCGACCGGTACCGCGGACGGCGTCCGATCCTGGTTGAAGCACTACTGCGCGGCGGTCGCACTCGGGGCGGACGAGGGTTTCGCGATCTGCGAGGCGATGAGTTAGGGCTTGCGGCGGGCGATCCAAACGGTTCCGGCGAGCTGGGTCAGCGCGGCGAGCAGCATCAGGTAGCCGCCGATGCTCAGCGACAGCGTCGAGTCGACCATCACGCCGGCTTCGGTGAGCTGAGGGCTGTCGTCGCCGAACAGGACGGTCTTCGCCGACACCGCGAACGAGAACAGGATCAGGACGCTCAGCACGGAGAGCTGCACTTGTGCCTGCTCGAACAGTGGATGGTGGCCGCGGCCGCGCACCCTGAGTACACCGAGCACGGCGACCGATACCGCTGCGAGTATCGCCACCCAGCTCAGCGGCGCCAGAAACGTGTTGGGCGCCCACGCCGTCCAGGACGTCGCCAGGTCCTGCCGATTTTCGACGGCCACGAACCGTTCGTCGGTGTAGGAGACGAACGGCAGCGCCGAGAACATGAGGAGCAGGGCACCGCCCAGGATCGTGAGGACGTCGCCGAGCGTCACCGTGGGACCGCTGCGGCGTCCCGGGCGCGCGGTGCCGCGCGCGGTCGGAGGGCGGGTCGGGATCGCCTCGGTGACGTGTTCCGGCGGGGGTTCCGCCGTCGGGTGGTTGGGCAGAAACGCCGGTGCACCGCCGTAGATCGGCGGCGGGGCCGCGCTGGTGTCGTACGTCGGCGGGTGCGGAGCGGGGACGTCGTCGACGTCCGGCGGGGGCCAGGAGGGGCCGTCGGACTGGAAGGCGGGGCCGTGCCAGGTGGCGTGGCCTAAGTTCTGGCCGGGATTTCGGCCGCGGTTCTGGGCGGTCGGCGGCGGGCCGGAGCCGCGGAGCCGGTCGCGCGAATCCATCGTGGTGCTCCCCTCGACGCTGGGCCGCAGCCTAGTGGTTGGGGAAACATGGAACGGCGCCTCCCGTAGGAGGCGCCGTCACGCACAGGAGTTCCGGGCTACCAAGCGTGCACCTGTATCGACGAGCGCGGATCCCGTCGAACCCGCCTCGACGCGCCTCGCGCGGCTGGTCGCGCGTGGGTACCCGGAGCTGTGCACGAGCTTCGTCCGTCGGATGTGCCGTTCGGGCGGAGCCCGTGACCTCTTTCTACGCCCGTTCCGCTGCCCACGGAAGGGGGCTCGAGCAGTACGTTCATACTCCGGTTTGTCGGGATTACGCGTTCGCTAACTTCGCTGACCCGTTCCGTCCACGGTGACGTCCGTACCAGACCATGCCGGCCAGCGCGGCCGCGCCGACGCCGAAGCCGACCGCGGCGGTTGCCAGGACGGGCGTCGACGGCCGAACGAAACGGGTGGGCAGCGTGACCGGGCGGCGGAACACCAGCACCGGCCAGTCGTGCTCGACCGCCGCCTTGCGCAGACCGCGGTCGGGGTTGACGGCAAAAGGGTGGCCGACGGTCTCCAGCATCGGTACGTCGCTGATGGAGTCGGAGTAGGCGTAGCAGTCGGCGAGGTCGTACCCCTCGCTCGCGGCGAGCTCACGAATCGCTGCCGCTTTCGCCGGGCCGGCCGCGTAATACTCGATCTCGCCGGTGTAATGGCCGTCGGCGACTGCCATCCGCGTGGCGACCACTCGGTCGACGCCGAGCAGCGCCCCGATCGGTGCGACGACCTCTTCGCCGGACGTGCTCACGATCACGACGTCCCGACCGGCCGTGCGGTGCTCACCGATCAGTGCGGCCGCTTCGGCGTAAATCGTCGGCTCGATCAGTTCGTGCAGCGTTTCCGCGACGATCTGGCGGACCTGACTGACGTTCCACCCGGTGATCATCGCGGTCACCGAGTCGCGGATGCGCGCCATCTGCGCCTCGTCGGCACCGGCGCGCTGGAACAGCAGCTGCGCGTAGGCGCTTCGCAGCATCGCCCGGCGAGTGATCAATCCGCCCTGGTAGAACGGCTTGCCGAAGGCGAGCGCACTGGACTTGGCGATCACTGTCTTGTCGAGGTCGAAGAAGGCGGCGCTACGCGTGCGGGCCGGTGTGACTGTGCTGGGGGCGCCGGGGGCCACGGGATCCGCGTCGCCGTCCACTGTCGGCAGTTGCTCGGCCGGCCGCTCGTCGCCTGCGTTGGCGCTCACGCTCATGGGTCGGAGTGTAGGACCCTGCCGGCGTCGGAGCGTGTTTCCGGCAGGTGTGGGCGGGTACGTAGACAACCGCGTCGGTCTAAGAAAATACTTACGGATCTTCTTTCTGCACCCACTCGGTTGCAGACGAGCGGTCAGTTGCTAGACAATGTATTGGGTTCTGGGCCGAGTGTGCGGAGGGGGATTACACTTACAGTCTCGGCTGCCCCAAAATTTTCTTGACGGCCCGGTTGACCGCACCCCCCCCGCGGTCATCTGGGCGGGTTCGGCTCGGCCCCCCCGGAGCCGGACCCCGGACGGTCACCGCCCACCCCCCCGGCGGTGACCGTCCCCTTTTTTGTCGGACCGATTCTGAAACGGTTCGGAGTCGCTCTCGGGTGCGACATTTCTCGATAGTTCTCACTTCTGTATCCGGTCGGTAAATATCCACTCTTCGGAATGCGCGCGATAGCACGGGATGTGCGCGCCCAACACGTTGTCCACGGGCTGCGGGGTGGCGTCGGCTGCCTGTGGAGAACCGCTTCGGCGGCGCTGGGATCCGCGACGGTGATCGGGTCGATATCGCGACCCACCCGCCGGAGGAAGACATGCCGCCGCCCGAGGCGCGCCCTCTCGTCTGCGTTCGAGACCCGGAACTGAGCGACGTCCTGCTGCGCCTCGCTGCCGCAGCGGGTGCCGACGTCGAGGTCCCGGTCGACCCGGTCGGCGCCCGTCCGTTGTGGATCGATGCGCCGCTCGTCGTCGTCGGTACGGATGTCGTCGCCGAATACGTCTCGGCGCGCCTGCCCTACCGGCCCGCCGTCGTTCTGGCCGCTGACGAACGGCGGATCCGTCCCGACGATCCGGCCATCTGGCGGATCGCGTCCGATCTGGGAGCGGAACACGTCGTATTTCTTCCCACGGCGGAGGCGTGGCTCGTCGACCGCCTCACCGAAGCGGTCAGCGGGCCGCGCTGCGCCGGCCGGGTGGTCGCGGTCGTCGGCGGGCGCGGCGGTGCGGGTGCGAGCGTTCTGTCGGCGGCCCTGGCCGTCACCGCGGCGCGGAGCGGATCACGGACGATGCTGGTGGACGCCGACCCGCTGGGCGGCGGCCTGGATTTGCTGCTCGGCCGCGAGGGTGCCGGTGGCCTGCGGTGGCCGGATCTCGTCGGTACGGCCGGCCGGGTGAGTCCGCCCGCGTTGCACGACGCGTTGCCTCGCGTCGGTGAGCTCAGCGTGCTGTCGTGGGACCGCGGCGACATCCTCGCGGTGCCGCCCGAGGCGGCGGACGCTGCACTGGACGCGGGGCGTCGCTGTTCCGATCTGCTCGTGGTCGACCTGCCGCGTCGCCCCGACGACGCGGCAGTGCGCGTGTTGCAAGCCGCCGACGTGACGCTGCTGGTCGTGCCGGCCGAGGTGCGTGCCTGTGCGGCGGCGTCGCGGGTAGTCCGGGCGGTGCGTCCGCACTGCGCCCAGCTCTCGTGCGTCGTCCGAGGCCCGGCTCCGGCGGGGCTGCGGTCGGCCGATCTCGCAACCGCGCTGGAGTTGCCGTTGGCGGGTGTGCTCCGGGCCGAGCCTCGCCTGGCCGGTGCGCTCGAGCGCGGCGACATACCGGCGGGATCCGGGCGGGGGCCGTTGGCGAGCTTCTGCCGGAGCTTCCTCGCGAATCTCGAGGCGACCAAATGAGCGATACCGACGCGCTCGCCGAGCGCGTACGCAGCCGGCTGATCACGCTCGGCCATCCTCCGACGCCGGCCGCCGTGGCTACCGCGGTGCGGGCGGAGTACGGCTCGCCGATCGGGGACCGCACGCTGTTCACGCTCACCGCGCGGCTGCACGCCGAACTCGTGGGAGCCGGTCCGCTGACCGCGCTGCTGGCCGAGCCGAACGTTACCGACGTCCTGGTGAACGGTCCGCAGGAGGTCTGGGTCGACCGCGGTGCCGGTCTCCAGCGGGTGCAGTGCGATCTGGGCGACGACACGGCCGTGCGTCGGCTGGCGCAGCGGCTCGCTGCGGCGTGCGGGCGCCGGTTGGACGACGCCTCGCCGTTCTGTGACGCGAAGCTGCCCGACGGGACCCGGATCCATGCCGCTCTTCCGCCGGTGGCGGCCAGCACCGTTCACCTGTCGCTGCGGACGTTCCGGCCGCAGGGCTTCACGGTGGACGACCTGGTAGCGGCGGGGACGCTTACGCCGGAATCGGCGGCGATCGCGCGGGCGGTGCTGGCCGCGCGGCTCGCGTTCCTGGTCAGCGGTGGGACGGGGAGTGGCAAGACGACGCTCTTGTCAGCGCTGCTCGGTGAGGTGCGCGGTGACGAGCGGCTGGTGATCGTCGAGGACGCGGCGGAGTTGCGGCCGGTGCACCCGCACGTCGTCTCGTTGGAGGCTCGTCCGGCCAACGCTGAGGGAGCGGGGGAGATCCCGGTGCGCACGCTCGTTCGAGAGGCGCTCCGGATGCGTCCGGACCGGATCGTTCTCGGCGAGTGCCGCGGGGCGGAAATCGTCGAGTTGCTCGCCGCGCTCAACACCGGGCACGACGGGGGTGCCGGGACGCTTCATGCGAACACCCCCGACGCGGTGCCTACGCGGATCGAGGCACTGGGGCTTCTCGGCGGTCTGAGCCGGGACGCGGTGCACGCGCAGCTGGCAGATGCGGTGCACGTGGTGTTTCACGTCGTCCGGCGGGCGCGGCCCGTGTTGCGGGTGGTCACCGAGATCGGTGTGTTCCGGGTTGGACCCGATGGCCGGGTGCGCGTACTGCCGGCGTGGCGGCACGACGGCGGGGAGGTGCCGGGGCAAGCCGCTCTGCGGGTTCTGCTCGGTGTGGTGGGGGGCCGGCGGTGACCGGGGTGGTGTCGGTTGTCGCGGCTTCGGTCTTGGTGGTGGCTGCCGGGGTGTTGGCGGTGCCCGGTGGGGTGCGTGGGCGGCTGCGGGTGGTGGCGCGGCCTGCTGCGGTGTCCGACGGGTTGCCGGTGGCGCGGTTGTTGGGTGCGGGCCGTCGGCCCGTGGTGTCGACACGGTGGCGGGTGCGTCTCGTGGCGCCGGTGATCGTGGTCGTCGCGGTGTTGGTCGTGATGGTCGCGGGGCCGGTCGTCGCCGGTGCGCTGCTGGCCTACGGCCTCGCTGGCCGGCAGGCGTGGCGTCGGCGTGCGGAGGCCCGGGCCGACGACGCGGTGCGGGCGCTCGGGGCGGTGGCGCTCGCCGGGCTGGCGGACGATCTCCGCGCCGGCCGGACGCCGTCCGCTGCTTTGCACGCGGCGATCGTCGCGGTGGAGGACGGGCCGGTCACCGCGCCGGTCGCGACCGCGCTGGCCGCCGCACGGATCGCGGTGGTGCGGCATCCGTCCGGTGACGTGCCCGTATTGCTGCGGGCGATCCCGGGTCCGCTCGAGCCCGCGTTCCGTCGGCTCGCCGCCGCGTGGACGCTCACCGACTGCGGCATTCCGTTGGCCGACGTCGTCGGACAACTGGACGTCGAACTGCGGCGGCTCCGGCGGTTGAGCGAGCGGGCGGCGGTGCACACCGCCTCCGCGCGTACGACCGCTCGGTTGGTCGCCGGGCTGCCCGTGCTCGGGCTCGGTATCGGGCAACTGCTCGGCGCCGCGCCGGTAGCGGTGCTCACCCGGACGCCGGTCGGTGCCGCGTGCGCCGCCGCGGCGGTGACGCTGCACCTGATCGGGTTCACGCTGGCGCGTCGCCTGAGCCGCGTGGTGCCGACGTGAGCGGCCTCCCGCTGGCCGTCGGCATACTGCTCCTCGCGGCCACCCTGATCGCTCTCCGCCCCACCGCCCGCCGACGCCTGACCCGCCTGGCCTCGGCCCCGGCACCAGGCTTCTGGAGCGCCCTGAGCCGCCGCCGGACCCCGCCGAGCAACTCCCCGTCCCATGCTTCCGGCCCCGCCATGGGTCGGGCCGGACGCGATGGAGGCGGGCTCCTGGCAGGCGGTCGTGACGGGAGCGACGGGAGTGGGTCGGGCCTGTCGCGGGCTGGTGGGGGTGGTCGGTGGATGGGGTGGGGGCTGCCTGGGTTGGTGGGGATGGCTGTGGCGGTGGTGGTTGGGGGGTGGTGGGGGCTGGGGGCGGGTGTGGTCGCCGGGGTGGCAGTGCAGCGGGTCGTGCGGCGGTTGCCGTCGCCGGCGGTCGGACGGGAGCGCGAGGCCGCGGCTGCCGAGTTGCCGTACGCGGTGGATCTGCTCGCCGCAGTGCTGAAGTCGGGCGCGCCGCTCGACCGTGCGGTGGCCCTGGTCGGTGCAGCGATCGGTGGCCCGCTGGGGGAACGGTTGGCGCTCGTCGGCCGGTCGCTGCGCCTCGGGGTGGCAGGGGAAGCCGGGTGGCGTGCGCTGGACGACGTCCCCGGCGCCGACGGGTTCGTCCCTGCGGCGGTACGCGCGGCCGACAGCGGTGCCGCGTTGGCCGCCGCCTGTGGTCGGTGCGCTGCTGACCTTCGCGAGGGCCGCGAGGCGCGAGCGGAGGCGGCAGCGCACCGGGCGTCCGTGTGGGTGGTGCTGCCGCTCGGATTCTGCTTTTTACCGGCGTTCGTCCTGGTCGGCGTGGTGCCGATCGTGCTCGGAGTACTCGATGACCTGCTCACGTGAGCATGGTGGCCGGGGTGCGACGGACGCCGACGAAGGGTTGCCGGGAACGGCCCGGCCGACGAGAGGAGATGCCGATGGGGCAGGGATCGACCGCACGCGGGGTTCGGGGCGCGATCCGGCGGCTCCGGCTGGTGGGGGAGGCCGGGATGAGCACGGCCGAGTACGCCGTGGGGACCATCGCCGCGGTGGCGTTCGCCGGCGTTCTGCTCAAAGTGGTGACGTCGCCGGCGGTGCAGACGGCGTTGAGCGCGATCCTCACGAAGGCGCTGAAGGGGTAGCGCGCGGATCGGTGACCGCGGAGTTGGCGGCGGTGCTGCCGGTGGTGGTGCTGTTGTTGACTGCTGGGCTCACCGTTCTGGCCGCTACCACCGCTCATCTCCGGTGCGTCGACGCTGCGCGGGAGGCCGCCCGCGCAGCGTCGCGCGGTGATCCGGGTGCGGTGGAGATCGGTCGGCGGGTCGCCCCCTCGGGCGCGACCGTTCTGGTGTCGCGCGAGGACGGCCTCGTTCGGGTCACCGTCTCCGCGCCGCTGCCGTCGATCGGCCGCGCCTGGCCCGGCCGGGTCGCCGCTACCGCCGTAGCCGAACCCGAGCCCGGCCCCCCACCGTGACCCGTCTCGCGTGGCAGCGTGCGATGGCTGCGGTCCGTTTCGGGTGGCTGCGGCGAACGGGTGCGAGTGCGTGGGGGAGTGCGTCGGTGTTGGGGCTCGGAGTGGGGTTGGCGTTGTTGATGGTCGGGCTCGGATTTCAGAGCGTTGGCTCGGCCGCCGTCGCCCGCCATCGTGCCGGGCTCGCGGCCGACATGGCCGCGCTCTCCGGCGCGCTGCACACCGCGGAAGGCGCGGCGGCAGCCTGCGACCGGGCCCGCGCAATCGCGGCGGCGAACGGCGCGACACTCATCGCCTGCGCGACGACCGCCACCGACGTCACGGTCACCACCGCGGTCACACCAACCGGCCCAGCCGCCCTCATCGGCCAAGCCACAGCCACCGCCCGAGCAGGCCCAACCATCCCACCCGCCCAAACCCCCTGATCCACCGCCGCCGCGCGCGCCCGCGCCCCTGCGCCGCGCCGCGCCGCGTCCGCGCCGCGCCGCGCCGCGCCGCGTCCGCGCCGCGCCGCGCCGCGTCCGTGCGGCCGTCCGTGGCAGGCGCCTGTGTCCGCGCGTCCGTGGGGGCGGCTGGGGCGCGCACGGCTCGGTAGGGGTCAGGTGTCTACTCGGCCGCCGAAGTAGACCTGGGTTTCTACCAGCTTTCCGTCCCGCACGCGGGAGACCTCCGCGTTGCGGTAGCGGCCGCTCTCGATCACGTACTCGTACAGCAGGAACACCTCGCCACCCCCGAGGTCCACGAGATGCACGATCTCCTGCTCCGAGAACCGATCCGCGGTCGGGAAGCACCGCTCCAGGAACGCGGCCTTGTCGATCTGGTCGTCCTGCGGACTCGTGAACACGTAGTCCTCGGCCAACAACGCCGAAGCTGCAGCAAGATCCTGCGCCCGGTATGCCGCCATCGAGGCACGCACGACGTCGAGATCGCTCATGACGCCGGCGAAACGCTGCTCATGTTGAAGTCCGGCACCCGCAACGCCGGCATCGCGGTCCGGTGGAAGTAGTCTCCCCACTCCCGCGAGAACGCTGGCCCCGTCGTCGAGGCACCCGTGAACCTCGACAACAGGTCCACCGGCGATTCGTTGAACCGGAAGTTGTTCACCGCACCGACCACCTCGCCACCCTCCACGAGGTACACCCCGTCCCTGGTCAACCCGGTCAGCAGCAGCGTCTGCGGATCCACCTCGCGGATGTACCAGAGACACGTCAGCAACAGTCCACGGTCCACACCGGCGACCAGGTCGTCGAGCCCACTCGACGCCCCACCGACCTCCATCACCAAGTTCCCGACCATCGGCGTCACCGGAAGCCCGGTGATCTCCGCGGAGCGCCGGGTCTGCATGAGCGCGGTGAGCGAGCCGTCCCGGATCCAGTCCGTCGGCTCGAGCGGCAAGCCGTTGTCGAACACGCTGCTCGTGCCCGACGACGCGTGGGCCAGGACGAACGGTGCCGACTGCAGTCCGGGAAGAGAGGGGTCCGAGCGCAGCGTCACCGGGTGCGGCGTCAGACGCTCACCCACGCGGGTTCCGCCACCCGGCCGGGAGAACACAGTGCGCCCCTCGTGAGCCGAGCGGGCGCTCATGTTCCAGTACGCGTAGATCATCAGGTCGGCCACCGCAGTCGGCGGCAGCACCGTGTCGTACCGCCCAGGCTCCAGGTCGATCCGCCGCGCGGACCACGCCAACCGCTGCGCGAGTGCAGCGTCCAGCGACGCGATCGACACGTCCGAGAAGTCCCGCGTCGCCTGGCCGACCCACGCCGAGCGGCTCAGGTCCGAGCCGATCTTGCCCGTGATCCCGATGTGCCCCTGCGGCTGGACGTGACGCAGCCGCAGCCCGGTCGAGGTGCCCAGGTAATAGGTGTCGACCTCGTGCTCCACGAACCCGTAGAGCAGCCGGTCGGCCCCGCGCGCGGCGCCGAACGCCTCGCCGAGCGCCGGTGCGATCGACGAGAACACGTCGATCGAGGTTTCTTCAGGAGCGAGATCCCAGTCCGGAGAGGTGCCCCCGGATACGAGGTCCTGCGCGTCGTCCGCCGCGCCGTTACCCCGCGCGGTCTCCTCCGCCGCCCGAACCAGAGCCTCCAGCTCGTCCGACGAAACCGACGTCCGCGACACCGCGCCGCTCGCCACCCCGGTGCCCACGCCCACCGTCGAGATCACGGTGATCGACCGCGACCGCATCACGCCGTTCGTCGTCAGCGTGTTCGTCGCCCACCGCAGATTCGCGCTGGTCGACTCACCGGCGATGACGATGCACCCGTCGCTCTTGGAGAGCGCCAATGCCTGTTCGACGAGATCCTGAGCCGTGGTCATCGCCCGCCCTCCTGCACCGTGTTGAGGATCGAGACGTCCCGGAACAGCGCGCTCGGGCAGCCGTGCGACACGGGCGCGACCTGACCCGGCTGAGCCTTGCCGCAGTTGAACGCTCCGCCGAGAACCCAGGTCGACGGGCCGCCGACGGCCTCCATCGAGCCCCAGAAGTCCAGCGTGTTGCTCTGGTAAGCGACGTCACGCAGCTGCCCCGCCAGGCGGCCGTTGCGGATCTCGAAGAAGCGCTGGCCGGTGAACTGGAAGTTGTAGCGCTGCATGTCGATCGACCAGGACTTGTCGCCGACCACGTAGATCCCGCGCTCGACCCCCGCGATCAGATCCGCGGTGGAGACGTCCGACGACCCGGGAGCCAGCGACACGTTCGCCATCCGCTGGATCGGCACATGTCCCGGCGAGTCGGCGAACGCGCACCCGTTCGAGCGGGACACCCCGAGCTGGGAACCGAGCAGCGCCGCCATCCGACGGTCCAGCTGGTAACCCACCAGGGTGCCGGTGCGGACGATGTCCCACGACTGCCCGGCCACGCCCTCGTCGTCCCAGCCGACCGTCGCCAGGCCGTGCTCGACGGTGCGGTCACCGGTGACGTTCAGGACGTCGGAGCCGTACCGCAGCGTCCCGATCTTGTCGGGCGTGGCGAACGACGTACCCGCGTAGTTGGCTTCGTAGCCGAGCGCGCGGTCGAGCTCGGTGGCGTGGCCGATCGACTCGTGGATCGTCAGCCACAGGTTCGAGGGGTCGACGACCAGGTCGTAGCGGCCAGGCTCGACGCTCCGCGCGGCCATCTTCGCTGCCAGCAGGGAAGGCAACGAAGCCAGCTCGGTGTCCCAGTCCCACCCGGTTCCGGTGAGGTACTCCCAGCCCCGGCCGGCGGGTGGGGCGATGCTGTCCATCGTCTCGAACCGGCCGCTCTCGGCGTCCACCGACAGCGCCTGGATGCTCGGGTTGATCCGGACGCGCTGCTGCGTCACGACCGTGCCGGCGGTGTCGGCGTAGAACTTGCCTTCGAGCACCTGGGAGAGCCCGGCGGTGACGTGGCTGATGCCTGCTGCCTCCAGGAGGCGCTGGGAGTACTCCGCCAGCAGCGCGACCTTCTCGGTCTCCGGCACGTCGAAGGGGTTGACGAGATACGAGGAGACCCACTGGACGTCCCGGTAGACCGGTTCGTCGGCCAGTTCGACCCGCTCGGTGCTCATCCGGGCGCTGACCTTCGCCACCTGCACCGCGGTCGAAGCCGCCGCGACGACCGCGTCGACGGTCAGATCGACGCCGGCGGCGAAGCCCCAGGCGCCGTCGTGGACCACGCGGACGGCGAACCCGACGTCTTCTCCGTCGTGGCTGCCTTCGAGGCGGCCGTCGCGCAGCGACAGCCCCTGCGAACGCAGCCGTTCGAGGCGGAAGTCCGCATGACTCGCACCGAGGTCACGGGCCCGCTGTAGGGCGGCGTCGGCGAGCACCGCGCGGGGCAGGGCGAGGAAACGCTGATCGATCTCGTGCGCCACTCGACTGACACTATCTCTAGTACGGACGCTGCCCGGGGTGCTGGGGGTTGTTCCCGTACGGGTCGTTGTCGGGATACGAGTGACCGCCGGACTGGTACACCGTTCCGGTCGAGCGCGGCGGCTCGTCGCGGTACGGATCGACGGTGGGGTACTCCTCGGTCTTGTGCTCACCCATCGTCGGGTAGGCGTCGGTGGGGGAGTTGTCCCCGCGGTACGGCTCCGGCGGCCGGTGGCCCTGTCCCGGGTACGCGTCGGGCGACGCCGGTGGGTACGGGTCGGGCTGGTGGCCCTCGGCGCGCGCCCGCAGCGCGGCGTCTTCCTGCCGTGCCGCCTCTTCCCGACGCTGTGCTTCGGCCCGCTCCCACGCGGCGAGCTCTTCCCGACGCGCGGCCTCGTGGTCGGGCTCGGGCTCCTGGCGGGGCCGGGCGTCCTCGGCCGGGTCGTGCTGGGCCGGATCGCGCTGGGCGTCCGCCAGGGCACGCTTGGCGGCCTTCCGCTCCCGGCGCCGACGCCGCGCGATCGCGAAGCCCCACCGGATGAGCGAGACGCCGACCATGAACAGGATCCCGATCGCGATCCCGATCAGGATCAGCGTCCGACCGTTGAGGTTCGGGATGTTCAGACCGAAGAAGTGGACATTGGCTGTGTCACCCGGCTGCAATGCCAGCCCCACCCCGAGGGCGATCGCCACTGCGGCGAGCAGCAGCCCCAGCAGAACCATGGTCCGCGTCCTCTCCGAATCAGCCCGGTCCCCGCGGCAACCGACCCGTCGGTCACCGAGGGTGTGACCCCCCGACCTGGAGGCCAAACGTACTCTGTCGGGGCTCGGCGCGCCGCACGCGGTCGACTACTGCTGTCAGCAACCTGACAGCACCCGCTTTGTCCAGCGGATCGTTGCCGTTGCCGCATTTCGGCGAGTACACGCACGAGGGGCATCCGGTCGCACATTCGCAGCCGGCGATCGCGTCCCGGGTGGCCGTGAGCCACTCGACGGCCGCCTCGAACCCCCGTTCCGCGAACCCCGCACCACCGGGGTGACCGTCGTACACGAACACGGTCGCCAGGCCCGTGTCCTGATGGGACGCGGTCGACAGGCCACCGATGTCCCACCGGTCACAGCTGGCCACGAGCGGCAGCAGCCCGATCGCCGCGTGTTCGGCGGCGTGCGCGGCCCCGCCGACGTCGAGAAGATCCAGGTCGGCGTGGGCCAATACCGAGTCGTCGAACGTGTACCAGACCGCCCGCGTACGCAGCTGCTGCGGCGGCAGGTCGAGCGGCTGCTCGTCGAGCACCTCGCCGGAGAGGATGCGCTTGCGCTGGAAAGACACCACCTGGTTGGTGACGTCGACGGTGCCGAAGCACAGCTGCACACCGGCGGCTTCGATCCGGTCTTCCTCCGACACCACGGAGAGGTCCGTGACGTCCTGCGACTGGGTGTACCAGTCCGGTTCCGCCCGGCGCACCAGCGCCACCAGGTCGTCCAAATCCAATTCTTCGACGACGAACGTCTCGCCGCGGTGCAGGTGCACGGCCCCCGTGTGGACGCTCGACGGCGCCGAGCCGGCGTCCACCGTGCCGAGCAGCCGCCCGGTCGAGGCCTCGACGATCGAGACCGGCTCCCCGCCCGTGCCGCGCAGATCCGCGTCCGGACGGCCACGGGAAGTCCAGTACCAACCAGCCGGGCGCCGCCGCAGCACCCCGGCGGCCACCAGGCCGTCCAGCGCGAAGCGGGCCGCGTCGCCGCCGAACAGCGGCAGGTCGGCCTCGGTCAGCGGCAGCTCGGCCGCCGCGCACGCCAGCTGCGGACCCAGCACGTAGGGGTTCGAGGGGTCGAGCACGGTCGCCTCGACCGGCCGTCCGAACACCGCACGCGGGTGGTGCACGAGGTAGCTGTCGAGCGGGTCGTCTCGGGCCACCAGCACCGCGAGCGCGTCCCGGCTGCCGCGCCCGGCCCGACCGGCCTGCTGCCAGAGCGACGCGATGCGTCCCGGGTAGCCGGTGAGCACGACGGCGTCCAGCCCCGTCACGTCGACGCCCAGCTCCAGCGCGTTCGTCGACGCCAGGCCGAGCAGCGCGCCGGAGCGCAGCGCGTTCTCCAGTTCGCGCCGGTCGTCGGCCAGGTAGCCGGCGCGGTACGCGGCCACCTGCTCGACCAGCTCGGGCACGGCCTCGGCCAGCGCTCGCTTGGCCCCCAGCGCCACGGCCTCCGCGCCCCGCCGGGAACGGACGAACGCCAGCGTCCGGGCACCTTCCGCGACCAGGTCGGCCAGCAGGTCAGCGGCCTCGGCCGTCGCGGACCGCCGGGTCGGCACGCCCCGCTCACCCACCAGCGGCGAGACGGGCGGCTCCCAGAGCGCGAACGTCGTCGCGCCGCGCGGCGAACCGTCATCGGTCACCGCCCGCACCGGCATGCCCACGAGCGAGAACGCCGACGTGCCCGGATCGGCCACCGTCGCGGAGGCCAGGACGAACACCGGGGCCGACCGGTACCGCGCGCACACCCGCCGCAACCGACGCAGGACGTGCGCCACGTGCGAGCCGAACACGCCGCGGTAGGCGTGGCACTCGTCGACGACCACGTACCGCAACCGCCGGAGGAACGACGCCCACGCCTCGTGCCGGGGGAGGATCCCGCGGTGCAGCATGTCGGGGTTGGTGAGCACCAGACGGCTGTGCGCGCGGACCCACTCGCGCTCGGAGTCGACGGTGTCACCGTCGTAGAGCGCGGGGCGGATGCCGCTGCCGAAGTCCAAGAGCCCGCGCAGCTGGTCGGCGGCCAGCGCCTTCGTGGGCGACAGGTACAGCGCCGTCGCCCGATCGTCGGCCAGCAGCGCCGTCAGCGTCGGCAGCTGGTAGGCCAGCGACTTCCCGGACGCGGTGCCGGTCGCGACCACCACCGACTCACCGGCGTGCGCGGCCTCCGCGGCCTCGACCTGGTGCGCCCATGGCCGCGACACGCCGCGCACCGCGTAGGCGTCGCGAAGCGACTGTGGCGTCCAGGACGGCCAGTCCACGTGGACGGCCGACCGCGCGGGCAGATGCTCGACGTGGGTGACAGGATCGGCCGTGCGGCCCCGCCGAATGCGCTGCAACCAGAGCGCGGGAGTGGTCTCGGCGGACAGCTGGGGGGACACGCAAGAACTGTGCCACGTATGTACGAACGCGCCCAACGCCCATTTAGCACTCTTCGTAATTGGATAATGACGGTGTGAGGCGTGGTTGAATCAGCACCGAGCTGGCCTTGGGCATCCTGGAGGGGTCTTCGTGGAGCTGTCGTTGACGACCCGGACCGTGGGACGCCACACGGTCCTCGCGGTCGGCGGTGAGATCGACGTCTACACCGCGCCGCAGCTCCGTGCGGAGCTGATCCGCCTCGCCGACGCCGGGTTCGCCCAGATCGTCGTGGACATGGAGCGGGTGGACTTCCTCGACTCGACCGGACTCGGCGTCCTGGTCGGTGCGTTGAAGCGGGCGCGGGCGGTCGGGGGCTCGGTCGAGCTGGTCTCGTCCCAGCCCAAGATCCTGAAGATCTTCAACGTCACGGGCCTGGAAAAGGTGTTCACCATCCATGCATCGGTGGATGAGGCGGTTGCGGCCGGTTGATGCGCACCGTGAGGTTGGCCTTCTCCCCGACCCCCGCGCACGTCCGTACGGCGCGCCTGGTCGCGGTGGCGACGGCGCGTAACGCCGGTGTGGCCGAGGAGATCCTGGACGAAATCAGGCTCGCCGTCGGTGAAGCCTGTTCCCGTGCGGTCGGCCTGCACGTTTCGCACAAACGATCCGAGCTGGTCGAAGTCGAGTTCACCGACGGGCCGCGGTTCGAGGTGGTGGTGCGCGATTCCGCGCCCGCCGATCAGGCGCTGCACGCCGACCTCGCGGTGACCAGCCCGTTCGTCGCCGGTCCCGCGTTCGCGGAGACCGAGTCCGAGGAGGAAGTCGCCGCCGGTGTCGGCCTGGCGCTCCTGACCGGCCTGGTGGACGACGTGACCGTCACCCCGGCGACCGACCGCGATGGCACGGTCGTCCGCATGACCTGGGAGAGCGCGGCCCGCTGAGCGCCGCCCTCAGCGGGCTCCAGGTTCAGACGAAGAGCTCGCGCCTGGCGGCGCTCTGACAGCAATCTCTTATTGCGGACGTTGGGTGCGATAGCACGCAGGAGTCACTTGCGGCGCACAGGGCTCAGAGGGCGCATTGCGCTCGCGTGCTACGGGTCACGCCTACGTTGCGTGAACGGATACGAGCGAACCGGATCGATTCCGACAGACTGGCCTTCGCGGCGTTAATGCCGGTCACGGTCAATGTGACTCATCTCGCACCGCAGGTCGCGATGCCACCTGTGGTCAACGTCACCTACACTCCCCCAATCCCGGCGGAGAGATCCCCCATCCCTGTTCGTTACTGCCGGGCCCTCAGCGCAGGTCTCTGGAGGACGCAATGGAACCGCCAATCCTCGCCATCGGCGGCGAGGGCGTGAACATCAGTGGCGACAACATCACTTACGTGGTGATTACCGCTGCTATCGCCCTAGTCGCTCTTGGCGTAGCCGCCGCCCTCGTGCGTGCGGTGCTCTCCGCCGGCCAAGGCACGGCGAAGATGCAAGAAATCGCCGCGGCGGTTCAAGAAGGGGCCTCGGCGTACCTGGCCCGCCAGTTCAAAACGCTCGGCATCTTTGTCGTCGTCGCCGTGATCCTCCTGTTCGTCCTCCCGGTTCCGGGCGACGACCTGGGAGTGAGGATCGGCCGCTCGGTCTTCTTCATCGTCGGTGCGCTGTTCTCGGCGTTCATCGGCTACATCGGCATGTGGCTGGCCACCCGGGCGAACGTCCGTGTCGCCGCGGCGGCCCGCGAAAAGGGCGGCGCGCCCGTCGCGGTGCGGATCGCCTTCCGCACCGGCGGCGTCGTCGGCTTCTTCACTGTCGGCCTGGGCCTGCTCGGCGCCGCGGTCGTCGTCCTGATCTACAAGGGCGACGCGCCGACCGTGCTCGAGGGCTTCGGCTTCGGTGCGGCGCTGCTCGCGATGTTCATGCGGGTCGGCGGCGGCATCTTCACCAAGGCCGCCGACGTCGGCGCCGACCTCGTCGGCAAGGTCGAGCAGGGCATCCCCGAGGACGACCCGCGCAACGCCGCGACGATCGCCGACAACGTGGGCGACAACGTCGGTGACTGCGCCGGTATGGCGGCCGACCTGTTCGAGTCGTACGCGGTCACGCTGGTCGCGTCGCTCATCCTCGGCCGGGTCGCGTTCGGCGAGGAGGGCCTGGTCTTCCCGCTGATCGTCCCGGCGATCGGTGTCGTCACCGCGATCATCGGCGTCTTCATCACCCGCCTCCGCGAGAGTGACAAGAGCGGGATGACCGCGATCAACCGGGCGTTCTTCATCTCCGCGCTGATCTCGGCCGTGCTGTGCTCGATCGCGGCGTTCCTGTACCTGCCCTCGTCGTTCGCCGACTTCAGCGGCGTCAGCGAGGCGATCGCCGCACACGACGGCGACCCGCGCCTGATCGCGGTCGTGGCAGTGCTCATCGGCATCGTGCTGGCGGCGGCCATCCAGCTGCTCACCGGCTACTTCACCGCGGTCGGCAGCCGTCCGGTCCGCGACATCGGCAAGACCGCGCTCACCGGCCCGGCCACCGTCGTTCTCTCGGGCATCACGGTCGGGCTCGAGTCGGCCGTCTACACCGCTCTGGTGATCAGCGCCGGCGTCTTCGGGGCGTACCTGCTCGGCGGTGGCGTCACCGTGATCTCGCTGTTCGCGGTGGCGCTGGCCGGTACCGGCCTGCTCACCACGGTCGGCGTCATCGTCGCCATGGACACGTTCGGCCCGATCTCGGACAACGCGCAGGGCATCGCCGAGATGTCCGGCGACATCGACGAGGCAGGCGCCCGGATCCTCACCGACCTGGACGCCGTCGGCAACACCACGAAGGCGATCACCAAGGGCATCGCGATCGCGACCGCCGTGCTCGCGGCGACCGCGCTGTTCGGTTCGTTCACCGACGCGGTGCGCACCGCGGCGGCCGACGCCGGCGAGGAGATCACCGGGGTCTACGCGGGCGTGCTCGACGTGGCCGACCCGAAGAACCTCGTCGGGCTGATCATCGGTGCGTCGGTCGTGTTCCTGTTCTCCGGCCTGGCGATCAACGCGGTGACCCGGGCAGCCGGCGCCATCGTGTTCGAGGTCCGGCGTCAGTTCCGGGAGATCCCCGGGATCATGGAGGGCACCGGCAAGCCGGAGTACGGCAAGGTCGTCGACATCTGCACGAAGGACTCGCTGCGCGAGCTGGCGACGCCGGGTCTACTGGCGGTGCTCGCGCCGGTGGCGGTCGGGTTCGGGCTCGGTGTCGGACCGCTGGGCGCCTACCTGGCCGGTGCGATCGCAACCGGCACGCTGATGGCGGTGTTCCTGGCCAACTCCGGTGGTGCCTGGGACAACGCGAAGAAGATGGTCGAGGACGGTGCGTTCGGCGGCAAGGGTTCTGCTGCGCACGACGCCACGGTGATCGGTGACACGGTCGGTGACCCGTTCAAGGACACCGCCGGCCCGGCGATCAACCCGCTGATCAAGGTCATGAACCTGGTCTCGCTGATCGTCGCGCCCGCCGTCGTCACGCTGTCGGTCGGTGCGGACGAGAACGTCGGCGTCCGTATCGCGATCGCGCTCGTCGCGACCGCGGTCATCGTCGGGGCGGTCGTCGTGTCCCGCCGCCGCCCGATCAGCATCGCCGAGGACGAGGAAGAGCCCGCGAAGGTTCCGAGCCAGCCCGTAGGAGTCTGACAAGTCGAAAGTGCCCCTCCCGCAAAGCGCGGGAGGGGCACTTTCGACGTTCTGACCTGGAGCCCGTTCAGGGCGACGCTGCCGACCGGGCGGAAGGGCGCCGCGTATAACTGATACTCAAGTCCTTCCGCCCGCTCGGCAGCGTCGTTCTGAACGGGCCGCTCACAAAGGTGGGAGGCGGACGACTGTTAGGAAGAAGTCGTCGACCTGGCGGACGACGCTGACGAACTGCTCGAAGTCCACGGGCTTGGTCACGTAGGCGTTCGCGTGCAGGTTGTAGCTGCGCAGGACGTCCTCTTCGGCCTCGGAGGTGGTCAGCACCACCACCGGGATCCGGCGGAGCACCTCGTCGGCCTTGATCTCCGCGAGCACCTCCCGGCCGTCCATCCGCGGCAGGTTGAGGTCCAGCAGCACGAGGTCGGGCGTCGGCACGCCTTCGAACTCACCCTCCTTGCGGAGGAAGAGCAGCGCGTCGACGCCGTTGTTCACCACGTGCAGCGAGTTGCGCAGCTTGTGGTCCTCGAACGCTTCCTTGGTCATCAGGACGTCGCCCGGATCGTCCTCGACGAGCAGGACTTCGATGGGTAGCGGCTCTGTCACGCGTTGCTCTCCATTCGTGCCGCGCCCACCCCGCTCGTCGCGGCCTCGAGCTCCGACGGTACCGGCAGGGTCCAGCGGAAAGTCGTTCCCCCTCCGGACGCCGCATCGGTGTCGAGCCAGATCCGGCCGCCGTGGTGCTCGATGATCTTGCGCACCATGGCCAGCCCGATGCCGGTGCCGTCGTACTGCTCCTTGCCGTGCAGACGCTGGAAGATCACGAAGACGCGCTCGGCGTACTGCGGCTCGATGCCGATGCCGTTGTCGCTGCAGGCGAACTCGAACGTGTCGTCCTTCTGCTCGACGGTGATACGCACCCGCGGTGACGCCATGCCGTGGAACTTGATCGCGTTGCCGATCAGGTTCTGGAACACCTGGGTGAGCAGGATCGCGTTGCCGTTGACGTGCGGCAGGACGTCGGTCTGGACGTCGGCGTCGCTCTCCTCGATCGTGCTGCCGAGGCTGGTGAGCGCCCGGTCGAGCACGTTGTCCAGCGCGACGTCCTCGAACTCACCGGTGGTGCGGCCGACCCGGGAGAACGCCAGTAGGTCGTTGATCAGCCGCTGCATGCGTTTGGCGCCGTCGACAGCGAAGTCGATGTACTGCTGACCCCGCTCGTCGAGCTCGCCGGAGTACCTCCGGGACAACATCTGGCAGAAGCTCGCGACCTTGCGCAGCGGCTCCTGGAGGTCGTGCGAGGCGACGTACGCGAACTGCTCGAGTTCGGTGTTCGAGCGCTGCAGGTCGGCGGTCTGGGCGGCCAGCTGGTCGGTCTGCTCCTTGAGCCGGTCCTGCGCGGCGACCGCGGTGGACAGCGCCGCCACCAGCGAGTGACGCATCGCGTCGACGTCGGCGGCCACCGCGGTGATCTCCTTCGGCCCGTCCACCGTCACCTTGTGGGTGAGCGAGCCGCTGACGACCTGCTGGGTCTCCGCTCCGATACGTTCCAGCGGCTTCAGGACCCAGCGGCCCAGTGCGCGCCACAGGATGAGTCCGGCGATCAGGACGCCCACCAGCGCGATCACCGCCACCGCGATCAGCGTTCTGATCGCCGACTGCAGGTCGTCGTAGATGCCGTTCCGGATGTCGGTGAGGTCGTTCTGGAACGCGGCGATCGCCTTGCGGACGGCGTCGAACAGTGCCTTGCCCTCGTCGTCGACGGTGGTCGCCGTCGTCCGGCCGGCCCGCGCCGCCGCGATCGCCGGGTCGGCGTACTGGCTCCGCCAGGCGTTGATCGCGCTGTCGACCCGGTCGAGGTCATCCTGCAGGCCGTCGTCCTGCGGAATCGAGTCGCGGATGGTCCGCAGGTGCTGCTGCTGGTTCTGCAGGCCGCTGGCGTACGGCTCGAGGAACGTGTCTTGCTTCGTCAGGACGTAGCCGCGGACGCCGGTCTCCTGGTCCAGCAGCGCGGACTCCAGCTGGTAGCCGGAGAGCCGGGCCGGTCCGACCCGGTCGAGCAGGTCGTTGTTGCGGTTGATGACCCGGCCCAGCGCGGTGGCGGTGAGCCCCGCGATGAGCGCGGTCAGCACCCCGACCACGATGAACGTCAGAACCAGGCGCCGCCGGAGCGTCCACTCGCCGTTGCGGGGCGTCATAGCGTCTCTCCCTCGGCGGCGTGCGAGAGCACGACCAGCGCGGCGTCGTCCGCCAGCGCACCGCCGTTGCGTTCTTCGACGGCATCCAACAGGGTCCCGGGCCAGCCGTCGGCGACCGGTAGGCCGGGACGCCGCTGGGCGATCAATTCCACCAGGCCCTCCTCACCGAGCCGATCCGTGCCGTTCCCGATGCGTGCCTCGAACAAACCGTCCGTGAACAGCAGCAGCGCCCACGACCGCGGCAGCGGCACCCGCACGGCGGGCCACTGCCCTTCGGGGAGGAATCCGAGTGCTGGGCCGCGCGGGCCCATCGGCATCTGCTCGACGCCCGGCTCCGCGACGACCCCCGGCTCCCCGACGAGAATGGGCGACGGATGCCCCGCCAGGTACATCTCGGCCGACGCGCGGTCGGGGCTGATCACGACCATGCAGACGGTCGCGAACGCGAACGGGCTGTGGCGCTCGCGGACCACCAGCATGTCGAGTACGGGCAGCATCCCGGCGGCTGAAACGCCGGACAGCACCAGCGTCCGCCACGCGATGCGCAGGCAGACGCCGAGCGCCGCCTCGTCCGGGCCGTGGCCGCTGACGTCACCGATCAGCGCGAACACGGTGCCGTCACGCTCGATCACGTCGAAGAAGTCGCCGCCGAGCAGCGCCATCCGACGACCGGGTCGGTACGCGTGGGCGAAGTGGACGTCGTCGTCGTGCAGCAGCGGCGTCGGCAGCAGCGCCCGCTCCATGCGCGCGTTCTCACTGGCGAGCATCTCTGCCTCGCGCAGGCGCAGCGCTGCCGAATCGGCGCGCTTGCGCTCGATCGCGAAGCGGATCGCCCGCGCGAGCAGCTCGCCGTCGACCTGTCCCTTGACCAGGTAGTCCTCGGCGCCGGCCGCGACCGCCTCGACTCCTCGGTGCTCGTCGGCCAGGCCGGTGAGCACGATCACCGCGGCCTGCGGTGCCAGCTCGAGGATCTTCGTCAGGCCTTCCATGCCGGTGGCGTCCGGCAGGTTGAGGTCGAGCAGCACGCATCGGACGCCCGCGTCGAGGGCCGAGGTGGCGTCGGCGAGGTTCTGCACCCAGGTGAGTTCGAACGCCACCCGCGCACCGGCGAGCAGCTCCTCGACCAGGAACGCGTCACCGTGGTCGTCCTCGACCAGGATGACCCGGACCGGACCGGCATCCGCCGGGTCGACCGGGCGCCCGCTCAGCCCGTGCGTGGGCGGGTAGGTGGCTGCGCTCACCCCAACTCCTTCATTCGGCGTCACCGAGGATAGGTCGGCGCCGGGTATACCGGGTCGGCCGGGCACAATGCGCGGACTCGCCACGATTTCCGGCCTCGTATCGATAAGCGTTCGCGGCGGCCGAAACGTAACCGCTCGGCGGGGAGTGGTTTGCTGACCCCGTTTTCTGGATAAGGACGACCGGACGGTCGTCGTCTTGGCGGAGGTTCGCGTGTCGTTGCAGGTGAGTGTGGAGCACGTGGACGGTGTCGCGCGCTGCGAGATCGTCGGTGAGGTGGACATGGCCACCACGCCGCAGCTGCGGGACGAGCTGCTGGGCCTGGTGGATGCAGGCCAGCAGTACCTGGTGCTCGATGTGTCCGGAGTGCCGTTTCTGGACTCCACCGGGCTGGGTGTCCTGATGGAGGTGCACCGCCGCTTGCGTGACAACTCGGGAGCGGTGGCGCTGGTCGGGGCGCGGCCCGCGCTCGTACGGCTGCTGACGATCACCAATCTGTCCCGCGCCCTGCCGGTGTACCGGTCGGTCGAGGACGCCTCCACGGCGGTGACGGAGTCCCCGGCGGCCGAGGTCACGGGGTGACTGGGCGATCTTCGGTCGCGAACGACGAGTCCACCGGGTGGGACAGTGCCGGACAAATACGGTGTGAACCCTCCCGGTTCGGTTACCGGATCGTAGTGGTGGGCGAAGTCGACCTGACGATGTCCGCGGAATGGGAACCGGTGTTCGCGATGCTCACCGACGGTGAGCCGGCGGACGTCACGATCGATCTCTCGGCTGCCACGTTCATCGACTCCAGCGTGCTCGGCACGTTCGTCCGGCTGCATCGGACGGTCTCCGCGCGTGACGCGGAGATGACGATGACCGGCGTCGAGGGTTCCGTCATGCGCACGATCTCACTCGCCGGTATCGATCGATTGATTCCGGTAGTTCCTGTATCGGAAACGTGAGTCGTTAAGATGGTATGTCCCTTTAGGGATGTTACGGTCCGCGCGTGCAGGCGGATGCCGCGTATGCGCGGTTGCGGGAGGCCATCGTCGACGGTCAGTACCCCGCGGGTGCTCGTCTGACCGAGGTGGAGATCGCCGAGACGCTCGGCATGTCCCGCACCCCGGTCCGGGAAGCGCTGCGGCGGTTGGCCGGTGACGGGTTGGTCCGTGCCTCCGATCGGGGGGTCATCGTGGATCTGATGGACGAAGAAGAGGCATGGCACGCCCGGACGGTGCGCGCCGCGCTCGACGTCCTGGTGGCGGAGCTGGCCGCCCGGCGGCAGAAGGCGGGCGAGGTCTCGCCGGCCGCGCTCCGGGCCGCCGAGGAGGCGGCAGCCTCCGCCCAGACTTACCTGGAGCGTGGCGACACCGACGAGGCCTACCGGCACGACCAGCGTCTCCACCGGCAGATCGCGGAGATCGCCGGCAACCCGGTGGCGCTGCAGATGCTCGACCGGCTCGCCGACCGACTGGAGGTCGCACGGCTCGCCGCCGCGGCCCGCGCGGAACGGGCCAGGGGAATCGAGAAGAAGGTGGAAAGCATCCACCTGGTGACGAAGGTCCCCGCCGTCGTCGGTGCTGCTCACTTCGATGGCGACGTTCTGAGCGACGTGAACGGGCATGCCGTGAACGGTGCGAACGGGAGTCACGGCGCTGGCGCCGACAAACCAGGCGCCGACGGTACGCCCGGCTCGGCGTCGACAAAAAAGAAGGGAAAGCGGGACGACGACGGGATGGGACGGCTGGCGGTGCCGGTGCTCTCGCCCGACCTGGCGGAAGAGCACCGGCGGTTGTTGGACGCGATCGCTGCCGGTCAGCCTGCGGCAGCCTGGCTCGCGGCGCGTGAACACGCTCACGGGTAGTGAACGGGAACCCCGGTCGGTTGTGAGCCGTTCATTCGGCGATAACCGGAGAGGTCGACGCCTTTCCTACGGTTCGGTAACCTACGGGTCCGTAGTAACCGAGGAGCAGAGGGCGCTGTATGGCCGAAATCGTGTACCCGCCGGTGATCACCCTCGCCAAGGCAGCCTTTGCCGGAATCCGGGTGAAGGTGGACGAGGTGGGCGGCGAGCACATACCGCGCACCGGAGGCGCGGTGCTGGCCAGCAACCACGTCAGCTACCTGGACTTCTTGTTCTGTGGCCTGGCGGCGCAGCCCTCGAAGCGGCTGGTGCGGTTCATGGCGAAAGAGTCGGTGTTCCGACACAAGATCTCCGGGCCGCTGATGCGCGGGATGAAGCACATTTCGGTCGACCGGGCGGCCGGTGCCGGCGCATTCGCCGCAGCGGTGAAGGCGCTGCGCGACGGCGAGGTCGTCGGGGTGTTCCCGGAGGCCACGGTCAGCCGGTCGTTCTTGCTCAAGGACTTCAAGTTCGGCGCGGCGCGGATGGCCGCCGAGGCCGGGGTGCCGCTGGTGCCGATGGTCGTCTGGGGTACCCAGCGGTACTGGTCGAAGGAAAATCCGCGCGATTTGACCCGCCGCAACAATCCGGTGCTTCTCCGGGTGGGAGAACCGCTGCACCCGACGACGTCGGACGACGCGGCCGAGGTCACCGCCGAGATGAAAAACCGGATGGCGGTACTGCTCGAGGAAGCGATCGAGAGCGACCCGTACCGGCCGACCGGCCCCGACGACAAGTGGTGGCTTCCGGCGTCCAAGGGCGGCACCGCGCCGACGCCGGAGGACGCCGCGATCCTCGAGAAAGCCGAGGTCGAGGAGCGGATCAAGCAGGCTCGCGCGCAGGCCCGAGTGGTCGCGGAGGCCCGCGTGAAGGCCCGCGCCAAGGCGAAGGCGAAGGCGGCCGCCAAGAAGAAGGCCTGACGCCGACTGTCGGGTACCCGCGCGGCTGACCCTGTGGATATGAGGGACTTCAGCGCCTCGGAGTGCGACCCTGGGAAACCTGTGTGCTGCGTCGCTACGGCCCGATCGGCCGCAGCGGTGTACCCGACCGACGGATGGGCGGACATCGAACGGCCACGTCCGCGCGTTACGTTTGACAGCGGACGCCTGCTGGGTTGCACACTGCCCAGCGGCTGTGTTCGACCGAGCCATGTTGACCTTGGAGATTCGTGAGCGCTCCCACCACCACCGCTGCCGCCGCCAAGCGGGGCCGGCGCACCGGCACCGCTGCCGGTGTCGACGGCCTGCGTCTGGTGATCGTCGAGTCGCCGGCCAAGGCGAAGAAGATCGCCGATTACCTCGGCCCCGGCTACGTCGTCGAGGCGAGCATCGGCCACATCCGTGACCTGCCTCGCAACGCCGAGGACGTGCCCGCGAAGTACAAGGGTGAGTCCTGGGCCCGGCTCGGCGTCGACGTCGACCGCGAGTTCGCGCCGCTCTACGTGGTGAGCCCGGACCGGAGGGCGCAGGTCAGCAAGCTGAAGCAGCTGGTCAAGGACGCCACCGAGCTCTACCTCGCCACGGATGAGGACCGCGAGGGCGAGGCGATCGCCTGGCACCTGGTCGAAGAGCTCCGTCCGACGGTTCCCGTGCGGCGGATGGTGTTCCACGAGATCACCCGGCCGGCGATCCTCGCGGCCGTCGCGAACACCCGGGAGCTGAACCTCTCGCTGGTCGACGCGCAGGAGACCCGTCGAATCCTCGACCGTCTGTACGGCTACGAGGTCTCGCCGGTGCTCTGGAAGAAGGTCATGCCCCGGCTGTCGGCCGGGCGTGTCCAGTCGGTGGCGACGCGGATCGTGGTGGAGCGCGAGCGCGCCCGGATGAAGTTCCGGTCCGCGGAGTACTGGGACATCCGTGGGCACTTCGCGCTTTCTGAATCGGTTCCTGGGGAGCCGAACGACTTTCTGGCGACGCTGGTGGGCCTCGACGGCGACCGGGTGGCCACCGGTCGTGACTTCGAGCCGACCACCGGCCAGCTCAAGACCGAGGTTCGTGGCGACGTCATCCAGCTCGACGAGGCGGGGGCCCGTGGCCTGGCCGCCCGGCTCGAGGGCGCCGCGTTCAAGGTCGTCCGGGTCGAGGAGAAGCCGTACCGCCGTAAGCCGTACGCGCCGTTCATGACCTCCACGCTGCAGCAGGAGGCCAGCCGCAAGCTGCGCTTCGCCGCCGAGCAGACGATGCGGGTCGCGCAGCGGCTGTACGAGAACGGCTACATCACCTACATGCGTACCGACTCGACGAACCTGTCGGAGACCGCGCTGACCGCGGCCCGCCAGCAGGTCAGAGAGCTCTACGGCGACCGGTACGTGCCGACCGAGCCGCGTCGGTACGCCCGCAAGGTGAAGAACGCCCAGGAGGCGCACGAGGCGATCCGCCCGTCCGGTGAGCACTTCCGGACGCCCGGCGAGCTGGCCCGCGAGCTGTCCAGCGACGAGTTCCGGCTCTACGAGCTGATCTGGAAGCGGACGATCGCGTCGCAGATGATCGACGCGGTGGGTCAGTCGGTGTCGGTGCGGCTGTCGGGCACGTCGTCCACCAACGAGGTGGCCGACTTCGCCGCGTCCGGCCGCACGATCACCGAGCCGGGCTTCCTGCGCGCCTACGTCGAGGACATCGACGAGTCGCACGAGGGTGACGACCAGACCGACGACTCCGAGCGTCGGCTGCCGCGCCTGGCCAAGGACGACCCGCTGACCGCGCACGACCTGCTCGCCGAGGGCCACAACACCCAGCCGCCGCCGCGCTACACCGAGGCGAGCCTGGTGAAGGCGCTGGAGGAGCTCGGAATCGGGCGCCCGTCGACGTACGCGTCGATCATGCGCACGATCCAGGACCGCGGGTACGTGTGGAAGAAGGGCGCCGCGCTGGTGCCGTCCTTCATCGCGTTCGCCGTGGTGCAGCTGCTCGAGCAGTACTTCCCGCGGCTGGTCGACTACAAGTTCACGGCGAACGTCGAAGAGGATCTCGACGACATCGCGGCCGGCGAGCGTCGCCGGGTCGACTGGCTCACCCGGTTCTACTTCGGGGCGGAAGAGGACGCCAACGTCCGCGAGGACAGCATCTCGCGGGCCGGTGGCCTCAAGCACCTGGTCGCGCTGAACCTCGGCGACATCGACGCGCGGGGCGTGAACTCGATCCCGCTGTTCACCGACGACTCGGGTCGCACCGTCGTCGTCCGGGTCGGGCGCTACGGGCCGTACCTGCAGCGGACGGCCGGGCCGGACGACGAGGGCGACCGGGCGTCGCTGCCGGACGACCTGGAACCCGACTCGTTGACCCCTGAGCGGGCCGAGGAGCTCCTGTCGGCGCCGCAGGGTGGTCGGGAGCTGGGGACGTCGCCGGTGACCGGTGAGCCGGTCGTGGCGAAGGCCGGGCGGTTCGGGCCCTACGTGCAGAGCGGCGAGACCACGTCGTCGTTGTTCAGCTCGATGTCGCTGGAGACGTTGACGCTGGACGACGCGTTGAAGCTGCTGTCGCTCCCGCGGACGCTGGGGGCGCACCCGGGCGACGGGGAGCCCGTCACCGCACAGAACGGGCGGTACGGGCCCTACGTGAAGCACGGCACCGAGTCACGGTCGCTGGGCTCCGAGGACGAGCTGTTCACGGTGACGCTCGACGCCGCGCTGGCGTTGCTCGCCCAGCCGAAGCAGCGGGGACGCCGGGCGGCACCGGCCGCGCCCCTGCGTGAGATGGGCGCCAACGACCCGGTGAGCGGTCAGCCGATGGTGATCAAGGACGGGCGGTTCGGTCCGTACGTCACCGACGGCGAGACGAACGCGAGCCTGCGGAAGGGCGATTCCGTCGAGGAGCTCACGAACGAGCGGGCGGCGGAACTCCTGGCGGATCGGCGGGCGCGCGGGCCGGCGAAGAAGACCACCCGCAAGAAGGCCGCGGCGAAGAAGGCACCGGCTAAGTCGTCGGAGGGTGCAGCCGCGAAGAAGACGGCCGCTGCGAAGAAGACCGCCACCAAGAAGAAGACGACTGCGAAGAAGGCTCCGGCCAAGGCCGCCAAGAAGTAACGCGTGAAGCCCCGCCCGGTTGGGCGGGGCTTCCGCATTCCTCACCGCCAGGGGATGGCGTCCTGGCACTTCGACTTGTCCCGAAGGTGTCGTCGTCACCGGCAGCTGCGTCAGCCCACAGCTGCCGGTCGGGCCGGGTCACCCCTTGGTGTTGCTACTTGACGGTTGCCGCCGCCATGGCCGCCCCGACGATGCCCGCGTTGTTCTGCAGCGCGGCCGGCACGATCTCGGCGTTGACCTCGACCTCGTGCAGCCACTTGTCGGCCTTCTTGCTGACTCCGCCGCCGACGATGATCAGGTCTGGCGAGAACAGCATCTCGAGGTGGCTCAGGTACTCGTTGACCCGGCTGGCGAACTTGCTCCAGCTCAGGTCGTGCTCCTCGCGGACGCGGTCGGACGCGCGCAGTTCGGCGTCCTTGCCGTGCAGTTCGACGTGGCCGAGCTCGGTGTTCGGCACCAGGTCGCCGTCGCGGAACAGCGCGCTGCCGATGCCGGTGCCGAACGTGAAGAGCAGAACCGTGCCCTGACGGTCACGACCGGCTCCGAACGCCATCTCGGCGACGCCGGCCGCGTCCGCGTCGTTCAGAACTGTCACCGGCCGGTGGGTCAGCTCGGTGAAGACAGTGCCGGCGTCGACGCCGATCCAGTCCTTGTTCAGGTTGGCGGCGGTCTTGATGACGCCGCGAACCACGACGCCCGGGAACGTGACGCCGATCGGTCCGTCACCGGGGAAGTTCTTCGCCACCTCGGCGATGACCGGCATCATGTCGTCCGGCGCGCCGCCTTTCGGGGTCTCCAGTCGGAACCTCTCGGCGGTCAGAGCGCCGGTGTCGAGGTCGACCGGGGCGCCCTTGATTCCGGACCCGCCGATGTCGATGCCCAGGATGGTCATGCCCGCCTCCTGCGTTCCGCTCTCCTACGGGATCTACCAAGATCGCCCGCTGCGGAAACGTACCGGGTCAGTCCGACCCTTTGCCGAGCGCGTCGGCGAGGAGCGCGTCCACGGCGGTGAGGGTGGGGCAGGCCCCCTGGCGGCCACAGGCGGCGCAGCGGCCGTTCGAGTCGGGCTGGTGTGCCTGCCAGAGCTGGACGCAACCGCGCCAGTAGGTCCGAACCCGCGCCTGCGGCGGGGGGTCAATCGGTGGCGGTTGCTTTTTGCTGTAACCGCTGTACGTCACGACTATCTCCCGGTGTTCACGGTAGTCACTCTTAGTCGTCCAGGGACTACCTCTGGCGACCGTCTCAGACTGATCACCCGTAACGCAAGTCGCGAACAGGGCTTACGGGTCTTATCGGTTGCTCAGCTCCAAAGGGGACGGCAGGGGTATCGTTGGATAGTGGACGATCGGATTGTCGGGACCTTGTTGGCTGCAGCCTGCGGGGATGCGCTCGGGGTGGCCTACGAGCCGTCGTCGGAGCCCAGGCCGGTCAACGGCAAGCCGGCGATGCTCGGGGGCGGCTTCGGCCACTACGCGCCGGGGGAGTACAGCGACGACACCCAGATGGCGGTGGTGATCGCCCGAGTCGCGGCCGACGGATCGGACCTGCGCACGGACGAGGCGCTCGACCGGATCGCGGCCGGGTTCGTCGAGGACTGGTACGGCGGGGGTGCGACCGACGTCGGCGCGCAGACGCGCTCGCTGTTGTCGCAGGCAACACCGGGTGGCGGCGCTGCGCAGCTCCGGAGGATCGGCGCGGAACTGCACGCCCGTTCCGGGCGCACGGCTGGAAATGGTTCGCTCATGCGGACGGCCCCGGTCGCGTTGCGTTATTTGGGCGACGCCAATGCCATGGTCGACGCCGCCCGCGCGGTGAGTGCGCTGACCCACCACGACCCCGTGGCCGGCGACGGGTGCGCACTGTGGTGCCTGGCGATCGACCACGCGATCCGTACCGGCGAGCTCGACGTCCGGGTCGGGTTGTCGCGGATCGACACCGACGGCTACTGGGCGGCGAGGATCGACGAGGCCGAAGCGCAGCCCGTGTCGGCGTTCGCACCGACGTCCGGTTGGGTGGTCGGGGCGTTCCAGGGTGCCTGGTCGGCGATCGTGTCCGGCAAGGATCTGCGGGCGGGGATCGTGGCCGCGGTCGACGGCGGCGGGGACACCGACACGGTGGCAGCGATCGCCGGTGCGCTGCTGGGGGCGGCGTACGGGGCTTCCGCGGTGCCTGCCGAGTGGCGTTCGATCGTGCACGGCTGGCCCGGACTGGACGCCGACGGGCTGGCGCAGCTGGCACTGAGGTGCGCACGGCGGGACTGAATTTGGACTATATGCCGCATTAGTCTGCTCGGTGTGGTGAGTAGACGGGCGGTACTGGGCACGGGGGTCGCCGGACTCGGGCTGTTCGCCGCCGGTGGCGTCGGCCTGGTCGGCACCGGTGTCGTGCCCGGTGAGTCCCAGCTGCGCCGCGCGCTCGGGGCGTGTGACGTCTACGCCCCGGAGCCCCGGACGGAGCCCGGCGACGTCGTCGGAGGGGAGTTCCGTTCGGCGCACCGCCGCACGACGGTGCGGTACCGGATCGCCTACCCGCCGGGCTTCACCGTCGGCAGTTCGCTCCCCGTCTGCCTGGTACTGCACGGGCACGGCGGCGACGAACGTGTGCTCGGCGCGGAGATCGCCCTTCCCGGTTATCTCGCCGACGTCGTCGCGGACGGCGTCCCGGCGTTCGCGCTGGCAGCGGCCGACGGTGGACCGCGCTACTGGCATCCGCGCGCCGACGGTGACGATCCACTCGGCATGCTCACCGACGAGTTCCTGCCGCTGCTGGCCGGCCGCGGGCTGCAGACCGGTGCCGGCCGCCGGATCGGGCTACTGGGCTACTCGATGGGTGGCTACGGAGCCCTGTTGTTCGCCGAGCTCAATGCCGCGAGGGTGGCCGCCTGCGCAGTTGGTGGCCCCGCCGTCTGGCGCACCTATGCCGACGCCCGGCGCGAGAGCGCGTCGGCCTTCGACTCGGCCGCGGACTGGAGCCGGTACGACGTCCTGACCTACGCGGCGGCGCTGGCGGGTGTGCCGATCCGGGTCGACTACGGCGTCCACGATCCGAACGCGGCGAACATGCCGGCGTTGAAGGCGGCCCTGCCCGACGCCCAGGTGCGGGAGGCGCCGGGCTGCCACGACGCGACGTTCTGGCGGTCGGTGGCCCCGAACGCGCTGACGTTCGTCGGCCGGGCCTTCGACCAGGTGCCGTTCAACGGATGAGATGCGGCGGCGGCGCCGGGGGCACCAGCGGCGCCTCGTCGGTCGTCACGACCGCGCCGGTGGCGAACCGTTCCAGTTCCGTCCCTTCGAGCACGCGGGTCGGCGCGACCGACCGTGCCAGCAACCGCGCCAGGTCGCCGGTGGGCAGCGGGGCGGGCGAGGCCATCAGCGTCAGGTTTCCGTAGCGGCGTCCCTTCAGGACCGGCGTCTCGGACACCAGCGCGACGTGCTCGAACGTCTCTCGCGCCGTCGCCACCTCGGCCCTGGCCAGCGCGAGCGGCGGCCCGTCGGTGACGTTCGCGAGGTAGAGGCCGGTCGGACGCAGCACGCGGGCGACATCGGCGATGAACTCGGTCGTCGTGAGGTGCGGTGGCACGACCGGCCCGATGAACGCGTCCCGCACGACGACGTCCGCGGAGGCGCTGTGCTGCCCGGCCAGCACGTCCCTGCCGTCGCCCGCCCTGATCCGCAGGCCCGGCCCGGTGCGGATGCCGAACACCTCGCGGATCAGCGCGATCAGCTCGGGGTTGTACTCGGCCACCAGCTGGCGGGCGCCGGGTCGCGTGGCGGCCACGTACCGCGGGAACGCGCAGGCACCGCCACCGATGTGCACGAAGTGCAGCACCTCGGCGTCGGGGGCGTGCAGGTCGACGGCGCGGCCCATCCACTGCTGGTACTCGAACTCCAGGTGGGTGGGGTCGTCCAGGTCCAGGTACGAGTTCGGGACGCCGTCCAGCAGGAGCATCCACCCGGAGTTCGTGTCGAGATCCCGGACGATCTCCGCGGTGACGTCAGTCAGCTGGAAGGTGCCGGGCGCAGGGCTCTTGTGCCCCCGTTTTGCCATGCCCCATTTCTAGCTGGTGGCGTTCCAGGCCGACGCGCGGACCGTGGACTGGCCGTTCGCGGTGGGCGCCGTGACGACCAGCACCACCATCTTCTGGGTGATGTCCTCGCCGATCGCCTTGTCCGACGAGGTCAGCACGCAGATCACTTTTGTGCCGTCGATGGCGATCGGGTTGTCGGCGGGGGCGTTCTTGATGCTGTTGGCGCACTGCGCCGGCCGGATCGTCGGACGACTCACGACAGCGGCGGTGACCCCGCCGACGAAATGCATCTGCGGTGTCCCGTAGCAGCCCATCCGCGGCTTGTAGAACAGGTCCGCGCGGGACGCGTCCGCATCGACCCGGGGCTCGTCCAGGTCGACGTAGCGGGTCATCGTCGAGCCGCAGGGCGGTAGCGTGAGCTGCAGCGCCTGGCTGCGGTAGGCCACGGAGTAGCCGGTGGTGCCGATCGTCGGGCCGGCGAACTGGTCGTCGGGGAGTGGTTGGCCCTGCATCGGAGCGACGGCCTGTCCGGACGGCGCCGGCTGCTGCTGGCCCTCCTGCTGCTGGTTCGCCTCGGACATTGCGACGATCGTCTGCAGGTCGGACATGCTCAGCCAGGTCAGCACGGCGACGCCGAGCGCCACGGTGGCGAACAGGGCGGCGACCCCGGCGAGCGCCATCGCAATCGGGTCGCGTCCGGACGGCTCCGGCGGCGCGGCGCGCTCGTCCGGGGGCTCGGCGAGCAGGTCGAGCAGTGGGGTGCCGGGCAGCGGAGGGTGCGGCCGGACCAGCCCGGGGTTGTGGTGCCCGTGCAGCGGGTCGGTGGGCATCGCTCCCCCAGGCGAATAGGTATAAACTACGCTTAAGTGACGTTACCAAAGCCGCTGGCTTCGGCCGAGTGCTGGCCCGCGTAGTGGACGCTGAGCCGGCTGAGAGCGCCGGAGGCGAGGAGCGCCACGCCGGCGCCGACAAGGGCTGGTTTCGCGCGACCGCCGAGCGTCGCAAGGGCGGCGCCGAGCGTCGTCAGGGCGGCCGCACCGGCCAGGAGACGACCGGCAGTGCCGCCGCGGAACGAGATGCCGGTCGAGCCCGGGGCCTCCCGGAGTCGAGCGGTGGCGGCCAACTCCATCGCCGCACCCGCCAGTGCGAGTCGCCGTGCGGGGGCGGGGTCGCCGCCGAGCGTCGCGAGCAGGCCAATTCCTGCCGCACCGCTGATGCCACTACCGGCGAACAGGAACGGCAGCTCGCGGTAGGCCTCGTGCCAGGCGGGCACCTCGGTGTCCACGAGCGCGACAGCGGTATATGTGCAGACCGCCGGTCCCAGCACGCCGGCTGCGGCGCCGGTGACCGTGGCCACGAGCCGCCAACCGGCCAGCTCGGCGCCGGCGGTCACGGTGGCCAGCCCGGCGAACGGCAGCACGAGCCACGTCCCCAGGCTGAGCGGGAAGCTGGGATCGGGGGCGCGTAGCCCCGTCAGGAAGCGTTGGGGTCGGCGGAGGTCGCGGGCCACGGCCAACACCGCGGCAGCTGCGCAGCCGGCCGCCGCGTACCGGGACGCGCACGACAGCCGCCGTTCGCCGGTCAGCTCGGCCAGCGCGGCGAGTCCCGCGGACGCGCCGGCGATGCCACCGAAGTAGAGGTAGGCCGGGATGTCCGGCGCTTGGCGTGCGGGCGTCACTCTGAGCGTTCGCCGCACGTAGTGACCGGGGACCGTCGACGGTCCGCCCGCCCGGCCTTCTCCCGCCATTGCCCGCCTCCAGAGCGTCGGCATCAACACCAGTTAGCCAATCGGAAGCATCAGCCGAAATTGCAGTGGAAATGCTGCGATAAGCGGCATACCTGCACGTCACTAGTCTGATCGGCCGATCGGGCGGACTGCGCTGACCATCTGGCGCCAATGACTGACCAGTCACCGCAGACCCTTCCGTCCCACCCGTCACTGAGGGTCGTGACCGCGCAGAATGGTGAGGACGAGCGCCGGGGCGGGCGTGCCATCGTCGTTACATCGCGTAGAGGAGTTCGAATGTCGTACAGCCCGCGTCTCGTTGTCCACAGCCTCGGGAGCACCTGGACTTAATCCGGCTCGGGCTACCTGGGCTTCGTTACGCTTCTCTTGCTGGAGCCCCCACGAAGCCAGGAGAAGTAGCCATCAGTGCGGACCCGGGCCCACCCGGCCCTCCCGAACCTCGGCCGTTGGCGGCTGACGAATCGCAGATCAGGGCGGTGCTGCGTAACCGGCCGTTCCGTCGGCTGTGGCTCACGTTCGGGCTGTCCAGCTTCGGTGACTGGCTCGGGCTCCTCGCCACCAGCCTGTTCGCCGCGGGTCAGGTGACCGGCCCGACCGCCAAGGGGCTCGCGTTCGGCGGCGTCGTGGTGGCGCGCCTGTTACCCACGATCGTGCTCGGGCCGCTCGCCGGGGCGTTCGCCGACCGGTTCGACCGGCGGCTGACGATGGTCGTCTGCGACCTCGTCCGGTTCGTGTTGTTCGCCTCGATCCCGCTGGTGGCCGTCGTCGGGTCCGCGCCGGTCGCGGTGGTGTGGGCGCTGGTGGCGACGTTCGTGATCGAGGTCGTCGGGATGTTCTGGAACCCGGCGAAGGAGGCCTCGGTTCCGAACCTGGTCCCGCGCGAGCAGCTGGAGGCGGCCAATCAGCTCAGCCTCATCGTCACCTACGGTGTCACTCCGTTGCTCGCCGTGCTCATCGGTGCCGGGCTCAACCGGCTGTTGCTGTCGCTCGTGCGCGATGACCCCTCCCGCCTTCGGCTTGATCCCAACGATGCCGCGCTGTACCTGAACGCGTTCACGTTCTTGGTCGCGGCCGTGGTCGTGTTCACGATCCGGGAGATCAGCACCGGCGAGGGCCGGTTGCGCCGGACCGGCCCGGCCTCCGTGCCCGAGCCGAGCCTGCCGACCGCCCTGCTCGACGGCTGGAAATACGCCGGGCGGACGCCACTCGTGCGCGGTCTGGTGCTCGGCATCCTCGGCGCTTTCGCCGCCGGGGGAGTGGTCGTCGGTGTCGGGCAGTTCTTCGCCCGCGGCCTCGGCGGCGGTGACGCGACGTTCTACCTGCTGTTCGGTGCGCTGTTCGTCGGCCTGGCCGGGGGGATGGGGCTCGGGCCGTCGCTGGTGCGGGGCCTCTCGCGGCGGCGCTGGTTCAGCGCGAGCATCGGGCTGTCCGGATTCGCGGTCGCCGTGCTGCCGTTCTCGCTGCACCTGTCGATGGCGATCCCGCTGACAGTGCTGGCCGGTGCCGGCGCCGGAATGGCGTACCTGGCCGGAACGACGCTGCTCGGCGCGGAGGTCCCCGACGCCATGCGCGGCCGGGTGTTCGCGTTCGTGCAGTCCACCGTGCGTGTCGTGCTGCTGCTCGCAATCGCTGTGTCGTCGCTGCTGGTCGGGGTGGGGGGTGGGCGGAAGATTCCGCTCGGCGCTTTCGACCTGGATCTGTCCGCCGCGCGGGTGCTGCTGTTGGTGAGTGGTCTGCTGGCGATCGTCGCGAGTGTGTTCTCATTCCGGGCGATGGATGACAAACCAGGTGTTCCGTTGCTCCGGGATCTGTACTCGACGCTCCGGGGGCATTCGCTGCCCGTGCCCGGCGACCGGTCCGGTGACGGGCTGTTCATCGTCTTCGAAGGCGGCGAGGGCGCCGGCAAGTCGACGCAGTCCCGGGCGTTGGCCGACTGGCTCGCCGGGCGTGGATTCGAGGTGGTGGCGACCCGTGAGCCCGGTGCGACGCCGCTCGGGCGCGAGATCCGGTCGCTGATCCTCGACCACCGTGACGACGCGCCGTCGTCGCGGTCGGAGGCGCTGTTGTACGCGGCCGACCGCGCGCACCACGTCGCCACCGTGATCCGGCCCGCGTTGGCGCGGGGTGCCGTGGTGGTGTGCGACCGGTACGTCGACTCGTCGCTGGCGTACCAGGGTGCCGGGCGGGATCTGGCCACCGAGGACATCGAGTGGCTGTCCCGGTGGGCGACCGCTGGACTGGTTCCCGACCTGGTGATCCTGCTCGACGTCGACCCGTCGATCGGTCTGACGCGGGTCGGCAACCGGGGGGCGGCCGACCGGTTGGAGGCGGAGTCGATCGACTTCCACCAGCGGGTGCGGCGCGCGTTCCTGGATCGGGCTGCCGCTGATCAGCGGCGGTACCTGGTGCTCGACGCGGCGACGTCGGCGGGGATGCTGGCTGATCGCATCAAGGTTCGGGTGGCGCCCCTCTTGAAGGTGCACCCCGACGTGAACGAGCCGCTGCCGCAGGGTCCGGCCGTCCCCGCGTCGGTCGCCGCGGCCGACGAGTCGGACGGCGGGACAGAGGGCGACGTAGGCTCCGAAGCTTCGGATGCCGGCTCTTCGACGGAGGTGCGATGACCACCGCTCTGGTGCCCGGCGTCTTCGCGGACGTCGTCGGGCAGGAAGAGGCCGTCACGGTGCTCGCGCGCGCCGCGGCCGCAGCTGGGCGCATCGTCGCGGGTGAGCCCGTACAGCCTGGCGAGATGACCCACGCCTGGCTGTTCACCGGCCCGCCCGGCTCCGGGCGCTCGGTAGCGGCCCGCGCCTTCGCCGCCGCTCTGCAGTGCCCACGCGGCGGCTGCGGGGAGTGCAACGAGTGCCACACCACCCTCGCCGGCACGCACGCCGACGTGCGCATCGTCGCCCCCGAAGGCCTCTGGATCAGCGTCAACGAGATGCGTTCGCTGGTGCTGCGCGCCGCGAGCTCACCCTCGGGCGGCCGCTGGCAGATCGTCCTCATCGAAGACGCGGACCGTCTGCACGAGCGGGCGTCCAACGCGTTGTTGAAAGCGATCGAGGAGCCGACCGACCGCACCGTGTTCCTCCTGTGTGCGCCTTCGGCGCACCCGGACGACGTGTCGGTCACGATCCGCTCCCGCAGTCGGGTCGTCCCGCTGCGGATGCCGTCGGCGGACGCCGTGGCTGGCCTGCTGATGCGCCGCAACGACGTCGACGAGACCACCGCGCGGTGGGCCGCGTCCGTCGCCCAGGGGCACGTCGGCCGCGCGCTGAGGCTGGCGCGCGACCCCGACGCACAGGCCCGCCGCCGCGCCGTCCTGGCGATTCCGCGCTCCCTCACCGGCATCGCGGCCTGCTACAACGCTGCGGCAGCGCTGATCCAGGCGTCGAACGAGGAAGCCGCAGCCGCCACGGAGGCGGTCAACGCCGACGAAAAAGCCGCATTGGAACGGGCGCTCGGTGCCGGCGGCACCGGCAAGGGCGCCGCGGCCGCGACGCGCGGCACCGTCGGCCAGATCAAGGACCTCGAGAAGAAGCAGAAGTCCCGCACCACACGCGTGCAGCGGGACGCACTGGACCGCGCGCTGGTCGACCTGGCGGCGTTCTACCGCGACGTGCTGATGGTGCGGCTCGGTGCGTCGGTGCCGCTCGTGCACGTCGACATCGACGAGATGGTCCGGGCCGCGGCGGCGAGGTGGGAGCCGGAGTCGATCCTCCGGCGCATCGAGGCCGTGCTGAAGTGTCGTACCGCGCTCGACGAGAACGTGAAGCCGTTGATCGCGATCGAGGCGTTGATGGTGACGCTGTTCGAAGGCTGAGCGGCTGCACGTTCCCGTCGAGCGCTGCGTCAGTGACGCCAGGCGCGGCGGGCGAATCGGATCAGCACCCAGCCCAGCGCGAGCAGGGCCAGGCCGATCGCCGCGATGAGCGGGAGGCTGGTTCCGGTGCGGGGGAGTGCCTCCTGCGGGGTGGCGACCTCCGACGGGCTCGGGGCCACCGGTTGCAGTGCGGCGCGCTCGGGCTCCGGGGACGCGACGTTCTCGCTGGGGGCCGCGATTTCCGGCTCTTCGTCCTGGCACGGCTCGCACGGCTTGCGGGGCTGGTCTTCCTTGCGGGGCTGGTCGGGCTTGCGGGGCTGCCCGAGGCCGCCGACCGGCACGTGGGCCGATACGTCGAGGTCGCCGATCGTGGCGTCCAGCAGGCGGTCCTCGCCGCCTACGATTTGCACGCGCACCGCCGCGGCCGTGGCGTCGACGCTGGTGTGGCCGACCCGCTCCCGGACCGTGCCGAGCCGGATCCGCACCACGCTCGTGCAGCAGCCCGGCCCGTCGAGCGGGACCTCGATGCTCTCGCCGGCTTCGTCGAGGCGGTAGCTGCGGCCCTGCGCCGCGGTCACCGCGACGATCGGCGGCACGTACCGGACGTCGGTGCGTTCGGTGCCGGCGGCGATCGCCATCAGCGACGGCGCACGGAGGAACTTGATCGTCATCTCGGTGGGAGCGCCGCGGAAGAGCGTGATCGCGGTGAGCTCGGCCTTCGCGGTGGTGCGGAGCCCCAGGGTCGGCTGTCCCTCGACGGCCACCAGTTGCGTCTGAGTCCGCGTCTGACTGCCGCGCCAGACGTGCATGAGCTCGTCGTCCGGACGCACGACCAGCTCACCGGGGCGCGCGAGCGCGGAGCTCAGGGCAATCGGGCCGTCGGGGCTGCCCCAGTTCGCCGTGGCGGTCAAGCGGCTGTTGCCCACGGTGAGGAATGGCAGGTCGACGCCGGAGCTCGACCGAGTCATCGTTCCCGACTCCTCGTCGTTGTCCCCGGCCCGACGCGTCACCGCGGCAGGTGGGGCGCCGGGCGGTCCGGTGATCTGACTGGCTCTCGCCGATGAACGTGGTGGTTCGTCGGCGTCGACCTCGGCGATCGAGGTGCCCAGCCGGAGTCCACTGAGTGCGGTGGCGTGCGGCCCGGCGTCAGAATTGGCCAGACGCAGCACGTTCGCAGACGCGCGGGCTGAATAGGACGTCTGCTCGACGTGGGCAGTATTGGTGCTCATGGTGCTTTGTCCGCCGGTATTGATCGTGACCACCCAGACGGCCGTGAGAGCCAATCCTGCCGCTCTGCGGGACCACTGGCGCATAAGGAACCCTGTTCTCCGGAGGGGACAGTACGGGCAAATCAACGACCGCTTTGAGCGCGTCGTGACGGTTGGTAGGCGGTAAGTGGCGTACTGTCTACTCTTTGCTGTCCGAATAGCCCCGCCTGTGGGGTAGCGCCCGGTACTGTGCGCTCATGGGGATGCTGTGCGCGGTGACTTTCGCCCGGTACGGCCGCCTCTACTACGCGGATCCTGGGTCTTACTCGCCGGCCGTCGGCGACTGGGTGCTGGTGGCCACTGACGACGGTGACGAGGTCGCGCAGTGCGTGTGGGCTCCACAGTGGGTTTCGGAGGAGACATCGGGGTTTCCGGTGCTGGCCGGCCTGGCTTCTGCTGCTGATCTATCGCGGGACAAGCTTCTGCGTCGGAAGAAGGCGCAGGGAAAAGTTGCCGCGAAGCGGCTGATCCGTGCGCACGAGTTACCGATGAAAGTGGTCTCCGTCGATCACGCTCTCGACGCCAATCGCACGACGATTTACTTCACGGCGCCGCATCGGGTGGACTTCCGATCGCTGGTCCGCGATCTGGGGGCGACGCTGGCGGCGCGGGTGGAGTTACGTCAGCTGAGTCCGCGGGACGCCGCGAAGGCGCAGGGCGGCATCGGGCCGTGCGGACGGGACCTGTGCTGTTCGACGTTCCTGACCGAGTTCGAGCCGGTGACGATCCGGATGGCGAAGGATCAGGATCTTCCGCTGAACCCCATGCGGATCTCGGGGGCGTGCGGTCGGTTGATGTGCTGTCTGAAGTACGAGCATCCGCTGTACGAGGCGTTCGCGGCGTCGGCACCTGCGGTCGGCTCACAGGTTTCCACGCCGTCGGGGGATGGGCGCGTAGTCGGTCGGTCCGTGCCGACTGACTCGTTGACCGTGCGGTTGGACGCCGATGGGTCGCGGTGTTCGTGCAGTCGTGCTGACGTGTGCGGGTCGCGGCAGGCGTACGAGGGTTCGTCGGCCGGCGAGGGGCGGTAGCGTCCGCGGATTGGCGGGATCCGGTCGACGGATGGACCGACGGCAGGACGGCTTCCTGGCAATCCGGGTGCAGCGACGTCCGGCAGGATGGGCACATGGAGCAGGTCGATACTCGAGTCGCGTATCAGAACCCCTGGCTGAGCGTCCGCGAGGACACCGTGCGCTGGCCGGATGGATCGACCGGTATCTACGGCGTCATCGACAAGCGGGACTTCGCACTGGTGGTGCCGTGGGACGGCGAGGGGTTCCACCTGGTGGAGCAGTACCGGTATCCGGTGCAGGAGCGGTGCTGGGAGTTCCCGCAGGGTGGGTGGCCGCCGGGGTCCGCAGGTGGGTCGGGGTTGTCTCTGGCGAAGGCGGAGCTGGCGGAGGAGACGGGATTTACCGCGGGCACCTGGACGCGGTTGGGGTATTTGCAGGCGGCGCCGGGTGTGATGAGCCAATGCTTCGACGTGTACCTGGCTTCGGACCTCGTGGCGGGGCCGCCGTCGCGGGAGGCGTCGGAGCAGGACATGCGGCAGAAGTGGGTGTCGGTTTCGTCTTTGGAAGAGATGATCCGCGCCGGCGAGCTGCGTGACGCGCACTCGATTGCGGCCTACGGGCTGTTCCGGCTGCGGTAGGAAGTTCGAAAGGTTTCGGGCGGTAGATAGGGGTCGAGTCGGGTCGGCGGTCGAGCGTCGCGGCCGTGGGTCGCGGTCGTGGGTCGCGGTCGTGGGTCGCGGCGGCCGACGGCGCCGGATCGTCAGTCGCGGCTGCGTGAGCGGGAGACGAGCACGATCGCCACGAGTAGAACGGCGATGATCCCTAACGCGGCGATGATGCCCTCGATCGGCATGTGATCCTCCTAGGAAATCCGGTGCGTTCCGCCGCACTGGGTCGCGAACGGCGTGCCGTCGGCGTCGAGCGCGTAGACCTCATAGCGGTCGCCGATCTGGAAGTCGACACCGCAGGCGTCTGAGCTGTTGTTCGTCTGGACGCTGATCGACGCTTTGACGTCGCCTTTGACGACCCTCTCGACCCGGAACGCGTAGGAGACGGGGTCCGGCGAACCTTCGTCGGGCTTCGGCCCCAGCTGTCGGGAGGCCGTGCCGACGAAGACGAAGTCGGCACCGGCCACGGCTTCGCTCGGCGTGAGCGGCGCGCAGTCACATGCCTGCGCCGGTGTTGCGGTCGCCGCGACGACTATCGCCGCTGCCGTTGCTACCCACGACCCCCGTCGCACCCCGTGTCCCTTCGTGCGTCTACGGACGTCGGTAGCGCCCCGCCGCGTAGGCCGGCAGGACTACTGCCTGAGCTACCAGCATGCGTTCGCCGTCGAATGTGATCGCCGGCGAGCCGTACAGCTCGTAGCCCTCGTCCAGTGCCTCGCTCACCCGCGCGGCTAGGTCATCCCCGTTCGGGGCAGTCAACAGAATGTAGCGGAGGCGTTCCGTAGTGTGGTCCATCCGGCGGCTCCTGGCCATGAGGGGATGTCTCCACGGTAGGCGGTGTTGGGTCGAGGACCTACCGATTCGGTCGTCGGGGCCGGACCCGCTACACTGAAGCCGCACGTTGCCGCCTTAGCTCAGTCGGCCAGAGCGACGCACTCGTAATGCGTAGGTCCCGGGTTCGATTCCCGGAGGCGGCTCCCTCTTGGCCCGTGCCAACGCCCGCAGCCTCAGGCTGGCGGGCCGTTCTTCGTCGGCGAGGTAATTCTGGTCCTGTGGACGACGGGCTCAGCCGCCATCAATACGGGTACCGTTTTGTCTGCCCCGTTGCCCGCCGAGCCGTTAGATGGAGGTCGTGTGACCCTCACAGAGAGTCGGCCCCAGATGCTGGTTGACGAGTTCGAGCGAATCGCGACTGCAGCGCAGCGTGAAGGCGTCAGCATGGAATTTCTCGGCGGGAAGTTGGGAGTTAAGGCCGTGCCCGACGGCGACCACGACGAAATCGTCCGCTGGGTCATGGAACGCTGCATGCAGCACCGTCCTGACCTGTGGCTTTACCCCGAGCGGGGATTGAAGGTCGAGACATACCGCAACGGCCACGCGAAGCCGGATGGCGCCCTTGCGCCGAAGGGGAGCTTCGCCGGTCAGGGCGAGTGGGCGGACGCCGATCGAGTCCTCATGGTGCTCGAGGTGACCTCGTACGACGCCGACACAGACAAGCGGGACCGTGAGCAGAAGCCACGCGCTTATGCCGAGACCGGTATTCCGATCTATCTGCTGATCGATCGCGAAGCGGGCGAAGTCCTGGTTTATAGCGCTCCGGAAGACGGCTTGTATACCACTCTCATCCGCCGGTCGTTCGGAAGGATCGCTGGGCTGCCTAAGCCGGTGGGAATCGAGCTTGAAACCGAGCCGCTCAAAGAGTGGATCCGGTAAGTATCGCGCTTGGAGCGCGATGTCCCTTCGTAGGTACATGATGTCGCGCCATGTATGAATGCTTGACTCCGCGGTCATGGTCGATCGCGTCTATGGTGAAATTCCTGGCTATCCACCTGGGAGCACTTTTTCGAATCGGATTGACCTGGCGAACTCCGGCGTGCATCGACCGCTCCAAGCAGGCATATCAGGCGGTAAAGATGGCGCCGACTCCATAGTCGTATCCGGCGGGTATATCGACGATGAGGACTATGGCGATGAAGTGGTCTATACCGGACAGGGTGGAAATCATCCAGTTACGGGACGCCAGATCGCTCATCAGCAGCTCAATAGGGGAAACCTAGGCCTGGTGCGAAGCCAAGAAGAGGGCCGGCTGGTTCGGCTTACCCGCGGCGCAGGTGGTGACCCTAGATACTCACCTCTCCATGGTCTCCGCTACGACGGCCTCTTCCGCGTTATGCATCACTGGTATGAACCGGGTATCGACGGCTACCGTATCTGGCGATTCCGAATGGTGGCGCAGAAGTCTGAACGGTCACCGCTCGGGATTGAGCTATTGAACGGCCGTTTACGCATAGTTTCAGAGCAGCCTGACGGGACGGTAAAGCTGGCTGGCTCGGCTGGACAAGTCCACAATTTGCTATACGTGGTAACCGCGCAGACTCAGCAATGGAGGAAGCGGGTAAAAGAATTAGAAGACTTAATCAACTCGCCACGAGTCCGCGAGCATGACCTACAGGTCTTCTTCGAACAGAACCCAGACTTTCTATTTGACGATCTTTACGAAAGTGCATATCCACAGATCGTGCTGCAACGCGACCATGAAGGTCCACTTATCCCCGACTTCGCATTGAAGCCGACCAACACAAACGCGCTATGCGACCTGTTAGAGATTAAACTACCGAAGGTAAAGCTCATAAGGGAGAGCCCTAATCGCGTCCGCTTGAGCTCGGCGATCATGGAGGCATGTGCCCAACTTCGCGAATATCGCGACTACTTCGAGGATCCCGAGAGACGCAAATCCGTTAGAGAGGAATATGGCCTCGACTTCTTTCGCCCTCGAATGATTGTCTTAATCGGGCATCGTCGATGGCATTCCGCGACAGATCTTCGAAAAGCCGAGACCGATGTCCCTAACCTATCGATCGTCACCTACGACGATATTCTCGAACGCGCGAGGGCGAGGCTGCGTCGACGATGACGGTGCGGCCTGCACTAGGTGGCAACAATAGACCAGGGCATGTACAAGTCGGTGGGAATGGGATGGTCAAGACACCACGTTATTGCGATGGGGCGGTCGCCTCGGTGCTCGACATAGCTGGCTGGTCCTAGGAAGTAATACGGCGCGGTGCCGTATTCATAGGTATTCTGCTCACGGACGAACAAGAGAATATTACGACCTTGACGGGAGTGTTCAATGTAGCGACGGCCGGTAGGGGAACTCAGTGAGGTTGTGGACTGTGTCTCCCAGTGAAAGAGAGACTGACTTATTGGATAGTCACGATACATAGTTGAGGGAGAAAACTTCTGTTCCGATTTGCGCAGTGTGATCAGGAAGGCATCTGCCATCCAATCAGGAGCCGTGAGAACGCCTTCGCGAAAATTGCTCGGTGGCCTATTGAGAGTCGCATGCCCTAGTGCTGCGAGGATCTCCTCTCGTTGGTAGCGAGCGTGAATTCGAAGCGGGTTGGCGGCCAGGTGTTCAGACAGCGTTTGGGGCACGTGCTGAGCGTCGTCCAAAGCCATCGCGATGACTTGCTGCAGCTCATGCCGAAATAGATCCTCGTTCCTCAGCGACGCGAGGCCGTCGTCGATAGTTTGGAATCCTCCCCCATTTGGGAAAATCGCATAGAAAAGCATTAGAGCGAACGGTTTATCATTTTCACTCAGGTCGCTGTAGCGGGAAGCGTCGTCGGCCAGGACCCGTTGGTAGGCCGATGCTCGGTCGGAGTCGTCGCAATGCGCCAATGCCCGCACCCGCTTGAGCAGAGATGTCTCTCTGGGGCTGGGGGGTTGGGTCATGAGACCCGCCCTCCGGCGAAGCTCGGTCCATGACTTACCGTCGCTGCGAACTACGTCGTTCAAGGAGAACCCGGACTCGCGAAGGAATTCACCGAGGGTGAGGTCACCGTAGGAGCGCAGCTCCTTAACCATCTCGTTCCATCTGCGACGCTGGAGTTGCCCGCGAAGATTAGCAAGCACGGCCTCCTGCGAACGCCTATCGAGCTGAATTTGGCATCCGGTGGGCAAGTATCGGAAGCCCTCCTCTATATCGCGCTCAAGTTCCCGGCGTGTTGCACCGGTGAGCGCGCGGAAGCGGAGATCAAATCGAAACTCTTTACGCTGGTGACCCACAAAGTCCAATACGGTGAGGACCGACTTACTAGCTGATTGCCGCAATCCTCGTCCCAGTTGCTGCAGGAAGACTGTAGCGCTTTCTGTGGGTCGCAGCAGGAGTATGGTGTCGATGTCCGGCAGGTCGATGCCCTCATTGAAGAGATCTACCGAGAAAATTACCGTGATGGTTCCGTCGCGGAGGCCGTCGAGCGCTTGGCGACGCATGACCTCGCTCGTCTGACCAGTGACCGATTGGGCAGCTATCCCCGCCTGTCGGAACACCTCGGCCATGTAGTCCGCATGGGCCACCGATACGCAGAACCCCAACGCCCGAGCTTCGCTGATATCAGAAATCTTATCCAAGAATTGAGTTATTACGAGGCGGGCGCGCTCAGCGTTGCCCGTAAAGGCCTCATCCAGATCGGTGGTGGAATATCCACCCCGCTGCCATTCTATCGTTGATAGATCCACGGAGTCAGCAATTCCAAAGTAATGGAATGGGCAGAGGAGGTCTGCTTCAAGGGCGTCCCATAGGCGGAGTTCAACAGCAGATCGACCGTCGAAGAAGCTTCGTACGTCAAGTCCGTCAGCTCGCTCCGGTGTGGCCGTCAGGCCGATCAGTTCTTTCGGCGCGAAGTGGTCGATCAAGCGTCGATACGTCGTGGCGTGCGCATGGTGGAATTCATCGATAACGACTACATCAAACGCGGTGGGCGATAGGTCGGCGAGCGTGATTGTGTTGAGAGATTGCACGCTTGCGAAAACGAAATCCCACCGTTGCGGCTTTACTCCTTGATAATAGGTTTCCCCGAAGTTTGGATCCCCGAGCACTTCACGATAAGTGCGAAGAGCTTGATCGAGTATTTCTGACCGATGCGCGACGAAAAGGAGCGACGGCCTCTTCTCGCCCGTAGACGGAGTCACGGTTCGGCAAAGATTGCGATAATCGAGCGCCGCTACGACCGTTTTACCCGTGCCGGTTGCTGCGACTATGAGATTGCGATGCCGATCGTGCACGGAGCGTTCAACGTTCAATGCATCGAGCATTTCCTGCTGAAACGGCTTGGCGCGAACTTCAAGGTTGGAAAGCGAGATCGTAACTCTGCCTCGCTTATCGATACCGCGCGCTTCTGTCAATGCCCTATCTAGCATCTCCCGATCGCGTGCAGGCTCGTAATGGACGAAGGTGGGGTCGGCCCAATACGATTCGAACGTGGCACGGAATTTTTCCAATAGCGCCGGCGTGGAGACTTGTGAGAGTCGAACGTTCCACTCGACGCCATCTATCATCGCCGAGCGCGACAGATTTGAAGATCCGACATATGCGGTATCGAATCCGGTTTTGCGAGTGAATAGCCAGGCCTTAGCATGAAGCCGGGTTCGGATCGAGTCGAACTGAATCTTTACGGTTGCACCAAAATCATTAACCAGCCGGTCTAGGGCATGCGGGTCTGTCGCGCCCATATAGGTGGTGGTGATGACCCTCAAAGGAACGCCGTGTCGGAGATTCTCGGTTAGATTTTTTTCGAAAAGGCGTAGACCGTGCCATTTGATGAAAGCGCATAGAAGGTCCACTCGATCAGCCGACTCGAGTTCGGCACCGATCTCAGAATTTAGGCCGGGCTCGTCCCGGCCATTGGTCAGAAGTGCCGCTGCTGACAATGGTATAGATGGCCGGCGTAGGGCTCGATGGTTGATTCCTGGGCCCTCGCTACGTTCGATCCGGCGGAGTTCGCGCGGACCCTCGGTAATCTCTTCATCGGGCCTGGCTTGAATTAGGCTGAGCAGCCTATTGACAAGAGCCACCCGCTCATGGGGCTGGCTCTGTTCCAGCCGTCGCTGAAGTGCCGTCCCGATATGCCGGGCGAGCGCCTCGGGCTGCTCTGCATCGCCTATGGGTGCTACATCGACCTCGAGCTCTCTGAGAGCTGACAGGGTCTGCTCTAGATCACGAGTGACGATTTCTTCGTATAGACCCTCATGCATGCTTTGACTCCCCGCGCTGGCGACCGATTAGCCGACTTGAGCCTATGCAGCGGAGGGAGGTGGCTGGGTTGCGGGGGATCTGAGGATGGGGTCTCCCTGGTCTGTCAGCCCGCGAGGAGGTGAGTGGGCGGCTCACACGGCGAGTGGGGCGGTGAGCTCGGCGTAGCGTTTGAGTAGGACCTCTTGACGCGAGCCCTCGTGCATGCCGAATAGGGCGTCGACTACGGCGTCAATTTCGCGATGGGATGAAACGAGCGCACTCGGCATTGTGTTCTGAGAGTACTGGGCGGCCAGGGAGGCGCTCGGGTTGCGGGCTACCAAGACGTTCCGGCCCGCTTGCGCGACGCGCAGTCGAGCGTCTGGACTCACCCGTGCGAGCGGGAGAGTATTCCAAACGACGGTGTTCGTGAAGCTTGGGTCGGACTTTATCCGGCCTCCGACGGTCCTCTGCCAGGTCAGGAATGCGGCCGACGAGATAAGCGCAAACAGGAACCCGTCCGGGTCCGGTGCGGTGAACAGCTTGATCGACGCGATCACGTCGGACGAAAGGTATCCCGCTGTCGCGTACGAGCGGTTGTCCGTGAAGGTCTGAGGGATGCCCAGGTACGGCACGGTGGGCTGGCGGCGCTCGTGGAAGAGGTGCGGCGTTGCGGCAGCGGCCCGGGTCGCGGGCTTGGGGCTGGAGAGACGAAGGGCGTGGACCGCTTCCAGGCGGGCGGCCAGGAGCGGTGATGCGTAGAGGGAGGACAGCGAAGCGCCCTCGAACCACAGGCACCAGCGGTCCAGCGCGTTGATCAGTTCTTCGCCGCCGTAATAAGGGCGCAGATAGGAAGAGGCGATCGGGTCCGCCGCCACCTCGGCGTAGTCGGAAGGCGAGACGGTCAGGTAGCCCCAGTCCACGGCCTTCGAGCCAGCCGTGACCGGAGGCAGATCGGGGGCGAGCGGGGTCCGGCGAGGCGTCACAAGGACGTCGGGGCCGTCGACCAAGTAGGCGTTGATGCTGGTCGGGGGCGACGAGCGTGTGAAGCCGACGATCACGCAATGCACCGCGGCGGCCGGCCAGGTGAAGGGGCGATGGGCGAATTTGATTCGCCAGCCGGCGTCGAAGACCGCTCCGAAGAGGGTGGGTACGCCCTGGCCATGCACGATCGAGTTCGTCGCCACGAACGCCCAGTCGCCCTCGCAGTAAGCAGCCGCCTTCGCAAACCAGCCGCTCACGTAGTCGAGTAGTCCGGAGTAACGCGGTCCCCAGACCGTTCGTAGGTCGGCGGTCTGCGACGAGCTCCGCTCCTTCGGTCCGAGGTACGGAGGGTTACCAGCCACGATCACTGACGACGACGGCTCACACACCGATGCCCAGTCCAGCGTCAGCGCATTGCCGACGACGATCGTCGCCGGTGGGCCGGGTGGCACCTCCACGCCGAAGCGTTCGGAGAATTCGCGATTGCATTCGCGCTCGACGATCCGCAGCGCTTCGGACGCCACGCGCGCCGCCCCCGCGTCCACCTCGATCCCGTAGAAGTTCTCCAGCCGCACCCTCGGCCAGAGTTCCGCGTCCCACCAGCCTGCCACGAAGTCAGCTGCCGCGCTCGCCCCGCCTACTGCCGCGCCCGCTATGGCCACGGCTGCACCTGCGGTGGCTGGTCGGGCCGCAGTCGGTTCGACAGCGGCTCGCAGTAGCGCGATCGCGTCCATCTCGAGCCGCCGCAACTCCCGATATGCGACGACCAAGAAGTTGCCCGAACCGCACGCCGGGTCGAGGAAACGAACCGCTGCGATTGCGTCCAAATCCCCTGAAGCGCGAAGGGAATCCAAGAACAGCGGACCCAACGTCCGCAGGACGATCGGCTCGGGTGTGTAGTGCTCGCCGAACGCGCGGCGCGCAATCGGATCCCGCATGGCCTGGTACGCCTCGCCGAGCGCCAGCGGATCCGCCTCCACGCTGACAGATTAAGCAGCCAGGGGTAATAACACCGTGACAACGAGGCCACCGGATGACCCAGGTGACGCCGAAACGCTGCCGCCATGAGCGCGAACCACTGCCTGCACGATCGACAGCCCGAGCCCCGCCCCGGAGCCCATCCGCTCGGTAAGCCGCCGGAACGGCTGGAACAGCCCGGGTACGAAATGCCGAGGAACGGCCGGTCCGGTATTGCGTACTTCCAGGTACGCAGCCCCCGACGCCACCCCCGTGAACACCTCCAGCGTCCCGCCCTCCGGCACGTTGTAGCGCAGACCGTTCTCCATCAGGTTCTGCACCATGCGCTCCAACAGCACCGGATTCCCGGTGGTCGGGGCTTCCTCCAGCTTGGGAAGCACGGTCACCGCCCCCGGAGAGAGCGAGTCGATCACGTGGTCGGCCAGGTCGGCCACATCGACGTGGAACCGCTCGCCGATGTTCCGCTCGGACCGGGCAAGCAGCAGAAGCCCGTCCACGAGCCGCTCGTGTCGCTCGTTCACCGCCAGCAAGGTCTCGGCCAGCTGCTGCACTTCGGGTGCAGGGCAAGACCGGTAGAGCGCCACCTCCAGCAACGCCCGGTTGACGGTCAACGGCGTCCGTAGCTCGTGCGACGCGTTCGCGATGAACTTCCGTTCGCCGTCGAAGGCGTGATCCAAGCGTTCGAGCATCGCGTCGAACGTGTCGGCGAGCTCTTTCACTTCATCCTGCGGTCCGTCCATCTCGATGCGTTCGTGCAGGCTGCTGGGTGCGTCGGCGATCCGCCGAGCTGTTTCGGTGACGCGGTGCAGCGGCTGCAGCATGCGTCCGGCGATCAGCCAGCCGAACGCGGTCGCCGCCACACCGACGATGATCAGCGCGATCCCGCCCTGGGTGAGGAGCGCCGACAGAGCGTCGTTCGCGGTCTCTTTGACGATTTCGGTTCGTGGCGTTTCGCCTGCCGGAGCAGCAACGCGGAGGGCCTCCCCGCCAGTCGGAAGACGCTGCGCGACCAGCACGTACGTGACGCCCAGCAGCAGGCTGCCAGCGAACATGAACAGCCCGCCGTAGACGAGCGAGAGCCGTAGCCGGAGCGTCAGCCTGTTCATGGAATGCGGTACCCGACGCCGGCTTCGGTGAGCACCACCGGCGGCTCGCCCAGCTTGCGTCGCAGCTTCAGGATCGTGAGCCGGACCGCGTTCGTGAACGGGTCTGCGTTCTCGTCCCAGGCCTTCTCCAGCAGCTGCTCGGCCGAGACCGGGGTGCCGTCGGCGCGCAGCAGCTCGGTGAGCACCGCGAACTCCTTCCGGGACAGCGGCACGTACCGCCCTTCGCGGAAGACCTCGCGGCGATGGGGGTCGAGTCGGATACCCGCTCGTTGCAGCACCGTCGGCGCGGCTGGGCGCGCGCGTCTGCCCAGCGCGGTGACCCGCGCGGCCAGCTCCCGAAATGCGAACGGCTTCGGGAGGTAGTCGTCCGCACCGATCGCGAGACCGGTGACCCGGTCGTCGATCTCCGCCGCCGCGGTCAACATCAATATGCGGACGTCCGGGTGCTGCTCGGCAACGGCGCGGCAGACGTCGTCGCCATGGACCCTCGGCAGATCACGGTCGAGCACCACGACGTCGTAGTCGTTCACGTCGACGCGTTCGAGTGCGGTGGCACCGTCGAGCGCGATGTCGACGGCGTGCGCCTCGCCGCGTAACCACTCCGCGACGGCGTCGGCCAGCAGCGACTCATCCTCGGCCACCAGGATTCGCATCACTCCATAGTGACCCCCCACCGCATTTCCTGGCCGTTTCCGAATGTGGAAACGGCCGGGAAGCGCGCCGATGGCTCCAATTCGAACGTGCGGACCGTCCGCACGTCGAACAGAGGAGATGAGTAGATGCGGCTCAAGTTGGGTCTGTTGGTGGGTGTGATGACCGTCCTGGCGTTGGCCGGTGGTGGGAGCGCAGCGATGGCGTCGGAGAACCCGCCCGACAGCGGTGAGGCCTCGATCGGAATCGCGAGCGAGCGGCCGTTCTCTCAGGCCGATATCGCCAAGTTCACGAAGTGCATGCGTGCCAACGGCATCCCGGACTTCGAAGCGCCAACGGTGACCCCGCCGAGCGGAGACGAGCCGGGACACGTCGAATCGAGGCTGCCGAAGGACGTCGATCAGGACGTCGTGCGGAAGGCGACCGAGAAGTGCGCTCCGGGCAGGCCGGCGAAGGCACGACCGGCCGACGTGAAGAAGCTCAAGCGCTACGCGAAGTGCATGCGTGAGAACGGCGTCGAGAACTTCCCGACGCCGAGCGCGGACGGCTCGTTGCGGCTGAGCAAGGACGAGATCGACCCGGAGAGCGACGAGTTCAAGGCGGCCGAGGAGGCCTGCGAGAAGTACCTGCCGGCTCGCCGGGTGAAGGCGCGTCACTCCTCGACCGGTGACAAGCCGATCGACGGCGTCCTGCACGCGCGTCCCGCAGCGGCGTAAGCGGCAGCGCCGGGTCGGCTCGCCCGGCCGCAGGGCGCGGCGACGTTGCGCTCACCTCTCACGAGCGGTGGTGCAGCTACGGAGCCGGGGGTCGTCCACCACGTGGACGACCCCCGATGTCTCAGAAGTTCCAGGCCGGGGGGAGCACCGGCTCCGAGCGCAGTTCGGCCTTCGCGATCGACCGCAGGTGCACCTCGTCGGGGCCGTCGAAGAGACGCATCGCGCGATGCCAGGCGTACATCCAGGCCAGCGGTGTGGTTTCGCTGACGCCGGCGCCACCGTGTACCTGGATCGCGCGGTCGATGACGTTCGTCGCCGCGCGGGGCACGGCGACCTTGGCCAGCGAGACCAGGTTCCGGGCGGCCTTGTTGCCGGACTCGTCGATCGTCGCGCAGGCGAGGTGACAGATGACCCGCGCCTGCTCGATCTCCAGCCGGGACTCGGCGATCTGCTGCTGGACGACACCCTGGTCGGCCAGCGGCTTGCCGAACGCCACCCGGGACTGGGCCCGCGCCACCATCAGCGCCAGCGCCCGTTCGGCCGCACCCAGCGCACGCATGCAGTGGTGGATACGGCCGGGCCCGAGGCGCGCCTGCGCCGCGGCGAAGCCGCCACCTTCCTCACCGATCACGTTCGTGACCGGAACCCGCACGTCGACGAACTCGACCTCGGGGTGACCGTGCTGATCCCAGTGGCCGAGCACGGAATGGTCACGCACGATCCGGACACCCGGCGTGTTCCGCGGCACCAGCACCATCGACTGCTGCCGGTGGGTGGGTGCGTCCGGATCGGTCTTGCCCATCACGATGAAGAACGCGCAGCGGGAATCGGCCGCACCACTGGTCCACCACTTGCGACCGTTGATGACGTACTCGTCACCGTCACGGATGATGCGCGTGCTGATGTTCGTGGCGTCGCTGCTGGCGACATCGGGCTCGGTCATCGCGAACGCGGACCGGATCTGGCCGGCCAGGAGTGGCTCCAGCCATTGCTTCTTCTGCTCGTCGCTACCCAGCAGGTGCAGCAGCTCCATGTTGCCGGTATCGGGCGCCTGGCAGTTGATCGCTTCCGGCGCGAGGTCGTTGACCCAGCCGGACAGCTCGGCGATCGGCGCGTACTCCAGCTGCGTGAGACCGGACTCGGACGGGAGGAAGAGGTTCCACAGCCCGAGCTTCTTCGCGGTCTCCTTCAGCCCCTCGACCACCGGTGGAACCTCGTGGTCGTCGGGACCGGCTCCGCGCCGAGCCTCGATGTACCGGCCCTCGGCAGGCAGCACGTGATCGCGGAGGAAGCCGACCATGCGCTCGCGCAGTTCCACCGCGCGGTCGGACGGTGCCGGGAGAGCTGTGGCGGTCATCTTGGCCTCCTGAACAGACCGATCGCTTGATAGGTCTGAACACTAACGGGTGGAGCGCACGAGGTCGAGAGCGAACTCGACGTACTGCGCCGCGACGGTGGCGGGCGGCGTGGGCCCGGTCGGGGACCACCAGCTGGGCAGCGCGGTGCACATCGTCACGACGGCCCGGGACGCCTCGTGCGGCAGCGGCGTCGTGAACAGACCTCGGCGCACGGCCTCGCGCACCTCGGCGTCGACCATTCGCTGCAGCCCGACGCGGAGTGCGGCGATCCGGCTACGGTCGGGTTCGTCGATGCTGCGCATCTCACTGGCGCCGATGAAGCCCAGTTCCCGCCGGTGGGTGTGGAACAACGCCAGGAACTCGACCAGGAGCTCGAAGCGTTCGACCGGCCCGTCACCCTCGGCGCGGGCGGCCTCGGCGCGGGTGATCAGCTCGTCCATCGTGCGGTCCATCAGTGCGACGAGCAGGTGCTGTTTCGTGGGCCAGTGGTGGTACAGCCCCGGTACCGACAGCTCGGCGCGCTGGGCGATGTCGCGGATCGTGGCGCCGTGATAACCCAGTTCGACGAAGGCGCTGAGCGCCCCTGCCAGCGGCGCCGGGAGGTCGAGCGGCGGGAAGTCGCGCCACGTGGTGTTGGCCGGTGTTGGTGCCGGGCCGGACGTCACCAGGATCTCGACGTCAGCCCCGAACAGGCTCGCGGCTGCGGCCACGCGGTCAGTGGTGATGCGGGTGCGGCCGTTCTCCACCGCGCTCCAGGTGCCGACGCTGACGCCAAGCGCCTCCGCGGTCGCGCGCAACGTGATGCCGGCGCTCTGCCGTGCCTCTCGCAGGCGGGCGCCCACGGCTTCGCGGTCAGCGGTTTCCACACGGCCTCCGATGGTCTTGACACGGTCACGCTACACCGGGCATGTTCATCTGAACAGATCGATCGATCGCTTCTGATCAGGAGATTGAAATGACTTCCGTGCCGGGTGTCGAGGTCTCTGCGCTGGAGGCTCACCTGCAGGCCGAGCTGCCCGGTCTGCTCGGCGGGCCGCTGAGCGTCGAGTTGGTGGCCGGTGGGCGGTCGAACCTCACGTACCTGCTCGGTGACGGCGTCGGGCATTGGGTGCTGCGGCGCCCGCCGCTCGGTCACGTGCTGGAGACCGCGCACGACATGGGGCGCGAGTACCGCCTGCTCAGCGCGTTGCATCCCACCGACGTGCCGGTACCGGAGCCGCTGCTCCTCGGAGACGCGGAGGTCATCGGGGCGCCGTTCTACGTCATGACGTTCGCCGACGGCGAGGTGCTGCGCACCCGCGAACAGCTCGAGTCGTTCGACGCGGTCGCGGCCACCGCCGTGGCCGACGGGCTGATCGACGTGCTGGCGCGCCTGCACCGGCTCGACCCTGCGGCGGTGGGCCTCGGTGATCTCGGGCGTCCGGTCGGCTACCTCGAGCGGCAGCTGCGCCGGTGGGGCCGGCAGCTCGACGCGTCCCGTACCCGCGAGCTGCCGGAGCTCGACCGTCTGCACGAGCGGCTCGCGGCGAAGCTGCCCGCGCACCAGGGCGCGGCGATCGTCCACGGTGACTACCGGCTCGACAATGTGGTCGTCGACCCCGGCACCGGAGCCATCGGCGCGGTGCTCGACTGGGAGATGGCCACGCTGGGCGACCCGCTCACCGACCTGGGGTCCACCGTCATGTGGTGGGACGGCATGCGCGGGCTCGACATCCCGGTCGCGTCCCTGCCCGGCGACATCGCGGCGTTCCCCAGCGGCACGCGCCTGATCGAGGGCTACCAGAAACTCACCGGCGCCGACCTCACCGACCTGCCCTGGTACCTCGGGTTCGCGCACTACAAGATGGCGGCGATCTTCGAGGGCATCCACTACCGGTCGCTCCAGGGCATGACCGTGGGCGAGGGCTTCGACCTCCTCGGCCCCCTCGTGGCGCCGCTCGCCGAGCGAGGCCACGCCGCTCTCACCAGCCGCGCGGTCTGACGCCCCACCCGCTGCGCCGCATGGCGCCCGCTGCACGGCGACGCGCCCGCCGTGCGGCGACCCGTCCGCCCTGCGGCGACCCGTCCGCCGTGCGGCCACCCGTCCGCCGTGCGGCGACGCGCCCGCCGTGCGGCGACGCGCCCGCCGTGCGGCGACGCGCGCGCCGTGCGGCGACCCGTCCGCCGTGCGGCGACGCGCCCGCCCTGCGGCGACGCGCCCGCCCTGCGGCGACGCGCCCGCCGTGCGGCGACGCGCGCGCCACGCCGGGCTGCGCCGCGCTGAGCCGCTTCAGGCACAGCGCGGCGCTTCAGGAGCGCACTAGCTCGCGCACGCGGGCAGTCACGGCGTCGAGGGCGACACTTTCGGTCTCGCCGCTCGCACGGTGGGTCAGCTCCAACGCACCGGCCTTGACCCCGCGCGAACCGACAGTCACCCGGAACGGGACACCGATCAGCTCGACGTCGGCGAACTTCACACCCGGCCGCTCGGCCCGGTCGTCGAGGATCACGTCGACGCCCGCCGCCTGCAGCTCGTCGTAGAGACGCTCCGCCGCGGCCACGGTCTCCTCGTCCTTCCCGACGATGACCACCGCGACCTCGAACGGCGCGATGCTCACCGGCCAGACGATGCCCGCGTCGTCGTTGTGCGTCTCGACGACCGCGGCCAGGGCGCGCTCCACCCCGATGCCGTACGACCCCATGATCGGCGTCACCCGGGTGCCGTCCGCACCCAGCACGGTCAGGTCCAACGCCTCGCTGTACTTGTAACCGAGCTTGAAGATGTGTCCGACCTCGATCGTGCGCAGCACCTCCAGCCCGGTACCGCACACCGAGCAGGGCTCACCGGCGACGACCTCGCGCAGATCGGCCCAGGAACCCACCGAGATGTCACGCGAGATGTCGACGCCCCGCAGGTGCACCTCGTCCACGTTCGCGCCGGTGAACATGTTGCTGCGGCCCTGCAAAGCGAGATCGGCCAGGATCCGCAGCCCCGAAACTCCGACCGCCCCGAGGCTCCCGGGCAGCGCACCCAGCGCCTCGCGAATCTCCTCCGGGTGCGCCGGACGCACGGATCGCGCCCCCGTGGCGTCCAACAGCTTCTGTTCGACGAGACCGTGGTCGCCGCGCATCAGCACCAGCGTCAGTTCGTCGTCGAGCAGGTAGACGAGCGTCTTGATCTGCCTGTCGGCCGGAGCGCCGAAGCCCTCGGCGAGGTCGGCGATCGTGCGTACGCCGGGGGTCGGGAACTGCTCGGGTGCGTCGGGCCCGGCCTCGTCGGACGCCGGCGAGATGCGCGACGTCGCCTTCTCGACGTTGGCCGCGTACCCGCAGGACGGGCACCGGACGATCAGGTCCTCACCGGCCGTCGACGGACACATGAACTCGACCGACGCGCTGCCGCCCATGCTGCCGCTGGACGCCTGCACCGCGACCGCTGGAATCCCCAGCCGCTCGAAGATCCGGACGTAAGCCGCCTGCTGCGCGTCGAACGCGGTGTCCAGCCCGGCCGCGTCCACATCGAAGCTGTACGCGTCCTTCATCGTGAACTCACGCACCCGGATCAGCCCGCTCTTGGGCCGCGGCTCGTCCCGGAACTTGGTCTGGAACTGGTACCACATCTGCGGCAGGTCCCGGTACGAACGCAGCTCGAGCGCGAGCGTCGTGAAGATCTCCTCGTGGGTCATGCCCAGCGCGATGTCGGCGCCCCTGCGGTCACGCAGGCGGAACATCTCGTCGCCCATGACGTCCCACCGACCGGTCTTCTGCCAGATCTCGGCGGGGTGCATCGCCGGCAGGGAGAACTCCTGCGCGCCGATCCGGCTCATTTCCTCGCGGATGACGTCCACGATCTTCGTGCGGACGCGCACCGCCAGTGGCAGCAGCGTGTAATGGCCGGCCATCAACTGGCGGATGTATCCCGCGCGCAGCAACAGTCGGTGGCTGACCGCATCCGCGTCCGCCGGGTCCTGACGCAGAGTCGGCACGTACAACCGTGACCAGCGCACCGGGGTTCTCACCTCTCCTTGGCCTTACTTGTGACCACAGGTTATTCAGTTCCGGCCCGCAAGGTCGATTCGGATGCCGTCACCGAGCGCGACGAGGTAGACCGCGTCGCCCCGACGCCACCGCTCGGGCAGCAGGAGATAGCCGTCCGGAGTCCGGGCGAGGAAGCGGAGGCCCTGGTAGCGGTACCGGTAGGCCGAGACGGCGGGGGTCGTGGTGGCCTCGGCCCAGGTTGCGCCGGGGAGCACCAGCAACTTGTCGCTGTACACGGTGACCGCCGGGCGGCTCGGTAACTCGTCGGAGAACGTCTGTGCGGCCTGGCGTCCGGTTTGGGCTCCATAGAGCGTGAATGCCCACAGGAGTCCGGTGCCGGCCAGCAACAGCAGTGCCGCACCTGCCAGCGCGTCGGTGGATCGCGCCTCCACCCGTCCGACACTCCGGGCGGCCGCGGCGGTGCCGGCGGCGACCACCAACAGGAGCGGTAGGCCGACGCCGAGTCGGCTGCCCCAGTCCGCGAACCGCAAATACAAAACAACGACTGCGATCGACGTCAGGCAAGTCGCCGTCCAGAGCAGGGTGCTGAGTCGACGCCGTTCCATCGTGGCCAGACGGTCGCGGAGGACTCTGCGGTACAGCTCGATCGCGGCGACCGTGAGGACGTTCAGCACGATGATGACGGGGATCGCGGTGGGTGGGCTACGCAGCACGTAGTCGGCCGAGGAGAGGCCGAGGATGCCTACGTCGACGCCGAAGTAGCGGAAGGTTTCGGCGGCGCGGATCCAGCCGAGGTAGTAGAGGACCGCGGTGATCGCGGCTAGTTCGGCCAGCGCAGCCTGGACGACCGACCATGCCCCGCGCTGTGGGGCGGCGGAGGGCGGTGGTCCGATGCGGTTCGTTGTCGCCCGGTTCGTTGTCGCCCGGTTCGTTGTCGCCCGGTTCGTTGTCGCCCGGTTCGTTGGCGTCCGGGTGGGCGGCGTGCGGGTTGTCGGTAGTCGGGTCGTTGCAGGGCGGGGCACCTGGGGTCGGGTGCGACGTCGACTCATCGGATCGAGCCCGATGGCGAGATTTCGCTCGCGCGGCGTCCACGAACGTGCGTTGGGGCGGCGCCGCCATCGGCGCTGCGCGGATTGCCAGGAAGCTGTTCGCTGAGTCGGGCGTCGCAGGACGATTTCCTGGCAGTTTGCGCGCTGCGAACCCGGCCGGTGGCCGTCGTCTCACTGGGTGCCGACGCCTCAGGACTGGGCGCGGGCGGATTGGGTGCCGGCGAACTGGGCTCCGGCGGGCCGGGCGCGGCTGGGCTCATCGCGGGGGAGTTCGGTGGCGGGGAGTTCGGTGGCGGGCAATTTAGTGGTGGGGTGATTGATGGCGGGCAGTTCGGTGGTGGGGTGTTCGGTGGTGGGGTGTTCGGTCCGGGGGTGTTGGGTCCGGGGGTGTTCGGTGCGGGGGAGATCGGTGCGGGGGAGATCGGTGCGGGGGAAACCGGTCCGGGGGAAACCGGTGCGGGGGAGATCGGTGCCGTGGGGCTTGGCGCGGTCGGGAGCGGATCCGGTGCCGGTGTCGGTGTGGTGGGGCTCGGTGGGACAGGGGTTGGCGTGGCCGGGCTCGCGGCTGGTTCGGTTGGGCGCCCCGTGGGCTCCGGCGTGGTCGGGTTCGGCGTAGTCGGGTCCGGTGAGGGAACGGTCGGTGAAGGCTCGGGCGCCGGGGCGGTGTCGAAGAGCCAGTCGCCCGGCACGATCGGTTGGGGAAATGGCGCCGGGGCGGCGTCCGAGAAGGACGGGCGCGCTACCGGCGGCGGGAACACCTGCGGCTCGTTACCGCCGCCCGGCGTCGGAGTCGGAGTCGGTGTCGGGATCGGCGTCGGTGTCGGCGATAACAACGCCGGGACCGGCGGCACGGGATCCGGTGCGCGTGACTCCCCACACCCCACCAACAGCGCCGCGCTCAATGCGATAACCGAAGCCCACCCGCGAAACCCGCCCATTCCTCACCCCAAGGGCGAGTATGGCGCGCTTTGTCTGCGTTAGCGCATGAATGAATGGTGACGCGAATTGATGTCGCGTACTCATGCGACTGCAGTCGGTGAGCGGGGCTGAGGCTCGGCCCGAGGAGCTAACGTGTGGCACTTGGAGTCCCAGGGATCACGGGGGTCCCGCGGACACTCACGAAGGATCGGTCACGTGCGAGCCGTACTTTCGGCGTTATCGCTGCTCGTCATCGGGTTGGGTTTTCTGGGATTCGGCGGGTGGAACTACTACGCCGGCACCACCGGGGAGAAGACGACCGCGGTGGTCGACCAGTGCACGAAGAGCTACGGCCGCAAGGGCCGGACCCGTACGACCTGCTACGGCACGTGGCAGGAAAACGGTGTGAGCAAGCGTGGCCAGATCGATGGGGTCGGTGACGACGACCAGGGCAAGTCGGTCGAGGTTCGCATTCATGACGGTGAGGCGTACGCGTTCAACTGGGTGGGGGTTCTGCTGCCCGCCGGGGTTGGTGGGTTCATGCTCGTCGCGGCGGTGTTCTGGGCGTCGTCCGCGTTCAAGGGCGGCGAGAAGCAGCCCGCGTGGCAGGGCGGTGCGCCGCCGCACCCACCGGCCTACGGCCGGCCGCCGCACCCACCGGCCTACGGCCGGCCGCCGCAACCCCAGCCCGGTCCGCCCGGCTACCCGCCACCTGGCTACCCGCGGCCCGGCTACCCACCGGCCGGATATCCGCAGCCCGCACCGCACCACGCGGCCTACCCACCCCCGGGCTACCCCCAGCCCGCCTACCAACCCCCACCGGGCTACGCCCCGCAGGGCTACCCGCCCCAACCGGGCCAGTACCCGCCTGCCGGCGGCTACCCGCCACCGGGCTACCCCCCGCCTCAGTATCCCCCGGCCCAATAAGCAGTTCAACGACGTGTGGCCCGGCTTCAGTGGTCGGTGATCGACCACGACCTCGTGCCGAAGGCCGCCTATCACTACCTGCGGCGTGCGTTCGCGCCCGTGCTCGCGTCGTTCCGAAGCGACGGCGACACGCTGGAGCTCTGGGTCAGCAACAGCGGTCGGGACCCGGTCGCCGGCTCGGCGACCGTGTCCCTCGCCGGGTTCGACGGCACCGTCGTGGTGCAGGCCTCGGTCGACGTGAAGCTCCAGCCTGGGGAATCAAATCCGGTGTGGACGCTCAGCGACGTGCCGTTGAGCGCGGACCGCTACGCATGGGTGGAAAGCGCCCTCTTCCCGTCGAACCGGTTGTACTTCGCCGAGATCAAGGACCTGCCGGTCAGCGGCGGTTCGCTCGACGTCGCCGCGCGGAGCGCACCGGGCCTGACACCGCACGGTTGACGATCACTGCGCGCGGTTTCGTCTACTTCGTCCACGTCCTGACGCCGAATCCTGGCGTTCGTTTCAGCGACAACTACGTCGATCTGCGCGACGGCGACTCGGTCATGATCGACGTCACCGGATTGGATATCCACAGCGATCCCGCGGCTCTGGAGGTGCGGCACCTGCGGTGAGACGATCGGCTGTCACCGGGTGAAACAAGGGGCGGGCGATGTCCGATACAGCGTTGAGCGTCGAGGCCAACGGCATCAACCAGATCGCGGAGAACGAACGGAAAGGCAGACCGCGGGATCTGTTCTGGCCGTGGTTCGCGGCCAACGTCTCCGTGCTGGGTGTCGCCTACGGCTCGTACATCCTCGGCTTCGCCATCTCGTTCTGGCAGGCGACGATCGTCGGCGTCCTCGGCGTCGTGCTCTCGTTCCTGTTCGTCGGCATCATCTCGATCGCGGGGAAGCGTGGCTCCGCGCCGACGATGACGCTCACCCGCGCGGCGTTCGGTGTCCGCGGCAGCCGGTTGCCGTCGCTGATCTCGTGGCTGCTCACCGTCGGGTGGGAGACGTCGCTCGTGGTCGTCGCGGTGCTGGCCACCGCGACGATCTTCGACCGGCTCGGCGCCGGCGGCGGCACCGCGACGAAGATCGTCGCGTTGATCGTGATCGTCGGGCTGGTCGCGCTCGGCGGCACGCTCGGGTTCAACCTGATCATGCGCGCGCAGAAGTGGATCACCTGGATCGCGGGCGTGCTCACGATCCTCTACCTGGTGTTCGCGGCGGACCACGTCGACTTCGGCGCGGTCAACGACCTGCCCGGCGGGTCCGCGGCGGCGGTGATCGGCGCCCTGGTCTTCACCATGACCGGCTTCGGTCTGGGCTGGGTCAACGCGGCGGCCGACTACTCGCGTTACCTGCCGCGATCCGTGTCGACGAGGGGCGTGGTCGGCTGGACCACGCTCGGGTCGTCGCTGCCCCCGGTGGTGCTGGTGCTGTTCGGCATCCTGCTGGCCGGATCGTCCCCGGATCTGAACGCGGCGATCATCAAAGACCCCGTCGGTGCGCTCACCACCATCCTGCCGACGTGGTTCCTGGTCCCGTTCGCGGTGGTGACGATCCTCGGCCTGGTGTCCGGCGCGATCATGGACGTGTATTCGTCGGGGTTGGCGCTGCTCAACGTCGGGCTGAAGGCGCCGCGCTGGGTGGCGGTGTGCATCGACTCGACGCTGATGCTGATCGGCGCGATCTACGTCGTGTTCTTCGCCAGCGACTTCCTCGGGCCGTTCCAGGGCTTTCTGATCACGCTCGGCGTTCCGATCGCGGCCTGGTGCGGCATTTTCATCGCCGACATCGTGCTGCGGAAGGCCGACTACGCAGAGGACGAGCTGTTCGACCCACGCGGGCGGTACGGGGACGTGCGGTGGCTGTCGGTCGGGTTGGTCGTGGTCGGTTCGATCATCGGCTGGGGCTTGGTGACGAACACGGCGGCGTCGTGGCTCGACTGGCAGGGGTACCTGCTCGGGCCGATCGGCGGCAAGGACGGTGATTGGGCGTTCGCGAACCTGGGTGTGCTCGTCGCGCTCGTCCTCGGGTTCGTCGGATACCTGCTGCTGGGACGGGGTGCGGTGCGCGCGCAGGAGGCGCGACCGGCTATGGCAGGCTCGCGAACATGAGTTATGAGGCTGACGCTGCTCGCTACGAACAGCAGCCGTACCGTCGGGTGGGCCGGAGCGGGCTGAAGCTGCCTGAGATCTCGCTCGGCCTCTGGCAGAACTTCGGCGACGTCAACCCGCTGTCGACGCAGCGCGCGATCCTGCGCCGGGCGTTCGACCTGGGCGTCACCCACTTCGACCTGGCCAACAACTACGGCCCCCCGTACGGGACCGCGGAGACCAACTTCGGGCGGATCTTCGCCGAGGACTTCACGCCGTACCGGGACGAGCTGGTCATCTCGACCAAGGCCGGGTACGACATGTGGCCCGGGCCGTACGGGGAGTGGGGGTCGCGGAAATACGTGCTCGCGAGCCTCGACCAGTCGCTGGCCCGGATGGGGCTCGACTACGTCGACATCTTCTACTCGCACCGGTTCGACCCGGAGACGCCGCTCGAAGAGACGATGGGCGCGCTGCACACCGCTGTCGTGTCGGGTCGGGCGCTCTACGCCGGCATCTCCAGCTACTCGCCGGAGCGCACCGCGGAGGCGGCGCAAATCCTGCGTGACCTGGGAACGCCGCTGCTGATCCACCAGCCGTCGTACTCGATGTTCAACCGCTGGATCGAGGGTCCGCTGCTCGACACGCTCGGTGAGCTGGGCGTCGGGTGCATCCCGTTCTCGCCGCTCGCGCAGGGGCTGCTCACGAGCCGATACCTGGACGGGATCCCGGAGGACTCGCGGGTCGCGCGGGAGGGGTCGTCGACGTCGTCGATGCTCACCGACGACGTACTGCGTCGGATCCGTGCGCTGAACGAGATCGCGTCCGGGCGTGGGCAGACGCTCGCCCAGATGGCGCTGGCGTGGGGGCTGCGTGACCAGCGCATCTCGTCGGTGCTGATCGGGGCGTCGAGCGTGGCGCAGCTCGAGGACAGCCTGTCGGCGACGAAGAACACCACGTTCAGCGGCGCCGAGCTCGCCGAGATCGACAAGTACGCGGTGGAGAGCGGCATAGACCTCTGGAAGCCCTCCTCTTCCGCGTAGCGGCCCGCTCAGAACGACGCTGCCAGGCGAGCGCGAAACCTTGAGTATTCACCTATACGAGGCGGTCTCGCGCTCGACTGGCAGCGTCGCCCTGAGCGGGCTCCAGGTCAGTGCGCTCGCGCCTGGCGGCGCTCGACAGACTTGGATGGCCACCAGAAATTGTCGTCGAGGAGCACTACTAGGGCGGGTACCAGGACGGTGCGGACCAGGAGGGTGTCTAGCAGGACGCCCAGGCCGACGATCACGCCGATTTCGGTGAGGGTGATCAGCGGTAGGACGCCGAGAACGGCGAACACCGCGGCCAGCAGGATTCCGGCGCTGGTGATCACCCCGCCGGTGACGGCCACCGCGGTGACGATGCCCTCGCGCGTGCCGTGCTGCAGCGCCTCCTCCCGCGCCCGGGTGACGAGGAAGATGTTGTAGTCGACGCCGAGCGCGACCAGGAACAGGAACGCGAGCAGCGGCACGACGGTGTCCAACGCCGGATACCCGAGCACGTGCACGAACAGGAAAGTGCTCGCTCCCAGCGCGGCGAAGAACGTCGCCACCACGGTGAGCATCAGCAGGATCGGCGCCACGATCGCGCCGTGCAGCAGCACGATCAGAACGATCAACACGACGCCGAGCACGAGCGGAACGATCACCTTGAGGTCGCGGATCGCGGCTTCCCGGGTGTCGAGTTCGGTGGCCACCGAACCGCCGACCAGCGCCCCGGTGGGGTCCAGCCGGGTCCGGAGTGCGCGGATCGCGTCGTAGCTCTCCGCGGTCGCCGGCGCTGCCTCCAGCGTGACGTCGACTTCGGCGAGCCGACCCTCCACCTCGCCCGGCCGTACCGACGCCACCCCTGGCGTGTCCTGCGCGATCCGGGTCACCTCCGCGACGCGTGCCGGACTTGTCATCACCGCGACCGGGTCGGTGGCACCGGCGGGGTAGTACCGCGCCAGCGCCTCGAGCCCGTCGACCGACTCCGCCTTCACCCGGAACTGCTCGGTCTGGCTGAGCCCCAGCCGGGCGTCGACCAGCCCCGCGGACAGAACACCGAGCAGCACCACCGAGAACGCGATCACCGCGACCGGCCGCCGCGCGACACCGTGCGCGACCCGTGACCAGGCACCGGTTCGCGCCCTGTCCTGGTCGCCGACCTTCGGCACGAACGGCCAGAACAGCCCGCGCCCGCAGACGACCAGCGCGGCCGGCAGCACGATCAGCCCGAACACGGCCGCGACGACGATGCCGACGGCACCGGCGAGACCGATCGCCCGGTCGTTCTCCAGGATCGCCAGCGAGAGTGTGAGCAGGCTCAACGTCACCGTGACCGCGCTGGCGACGACGGCACCGCCGCCCGAGCGCAGTGCCTTGCGCATCGCCTCGCGTCGATCGTCGGTAAGGCGTAGTTCCTCGCGGTAGCGCGCGATCAGCAGCAACGCGTAATCGGTTCCCGCGCCAAACACGAGGACGTCGACGATGCCGGTCGTGGACGGGTCGATGTTCAAGCCGGTCGCCCGGGACATCAGCGCGATCACCGAGTTCGCGACGACGTCTGCGGTACCGACCACCGCCAGTGGCACGAGCCACAGGATCGGGCTGCGGTAGGTGATGAGCAGAAGTGCCGCGACGACGCCCGCAGTGACGGTCAGCAGCTTGAAGTTCGCGCCGCTGAACGACGACGCGATGTCCGCCCGGAAGCCCGCTCCGCCGGTGACCTGGGCGGTGAGCCCGTTGGGGAGGTCCGCCGTCGCTTTGTCGCGCAGTTCGTTCACCCGGTCGATGACGATGTCGTTGTCGAGATCGGCGGCGAACGGGACCGCGAGGAGAGCCGCCGTGCGATCGGGGGAGTAGATCGGCGGCGAGATCCGGTTGCCGAGCGCCAGCGTCGTGAACGCCGCAGCGTCGGCCTCGATCGCGCTGGTGTCGGCCGGGGTGAGCGCCGCGCCGTCGCGGGCGTACAGGATCAGCGCCGGGTTCGTCTGCCCGCTCGGCAGCTGTTTCTGCAGTTCAGCGACTTTCGACGACTCGGCGGACGACGGGAGCGCCGCGGTCGGCTCATTGCTGTTCTCCGCCGTGCCGCCGAACGCGATCACCAGGCCGGACAGCAACACGGCCAGCAGGAGGACCAGCCAGGCGGACCGGCGACCGGTCACTATCTCGGGCATCGCTCTTCTCTCGATCGTTAAGTCTCTCGACCATCGAGAGTTTTCTGGATGTGGGGATAGTCTGCAACTCGTGGACAGGCGGGAGCGCACCCGGCAGTTGGGGCGGGAGCTGCGGCGGTATTTCGTGGAGGCGCGTCTGGTCACCCACGCGTTCGCTGATCTGCACGGGCTGCACGCCACGGATCTGCACGCGTTGATCGAGGTCATGGACGCGGAGGGGCGCGGGGATCCGGCCACGCCGGGCCGGTTGGGCGAGGCGCTGGGGCTCTCGTCCGGGGCGACGACCGCGGTGATCGACCGGCTCGAACGGCTCGGGCACATCCGGCGGGAAAGAACTGCGGGCGATCGACGTCGGGTGTACCTGCACTACGACGAAGAGGGCATGGCGCTCGCGCGAGAGTATTTCGGGCCGTTGCACGAGCGGATCTATCAGGTCGTGGGGGAGTTCACCGAGGAGGAGGTGGCGGTGGCGCACCGGTTCCTGACCGCGGTGACCGATGCGGCCGCGGAACACCGTCGCGCGGTGGAGGGCAGCTGAGGCGTGAACCCTGTGGTGGCGTATAGCCCACCACGGTGTGCAGGGCTCAGGTGAGGCTCACCGCGACGCTGCCGGCTGCTGCCGCGGAGCGGAGGCGGACCGAGTCGAGGCGCGAGCCTTTCGGGGTGTCGAACGCGATCACGCCGGTGACGCGGGCGCCCGGCCCGATCGGCGTCAGGAAGGTGCGTTCGGCGCCGTTGGCGTGGCGGGACGCCTCTGCGCTGCCGAGGTAGCGGCCGCCCGCGGTGGTGTAGGCGATCTGGTCGGCGGCGGTGAAGACCAATGCGCTACGGCTCAGGTTGCGGACGTCGAGTGTGACTACGCAGAAGTGGCCGCGGGTGGGTTGGCCGGCCGGGCCGGCGTTCGTTCGTACCTCTGGGACACCGCAGCGTTGGTCGACGACGCGGTATTCGAGGGCGCCGTGGCGGATGCGGGTGCCCAGTTGCGGGCCGGCGTTGCCGAGGGTTTCGACGAGGTGGTCGTCGGGAGGGGGTTGGGTGGGGGCTGCTGCTAGCAGTGTTGATTTTGTGGGGGTGGGTCTTGGGTCCGTGGACGGGCCACCGTCGACGATCCATAGTCCGACGCCGCACATGCCGAACAGGAGCACGCCGGAGATCCCTAGGGCGAGCGCAATCAGGTTGCTGCGGCGCTCCTTGGGCGGAGTCCAGTCGAATGTGGGTGGATCGAGTTTTTCCATGAAATTTACGGTAAGTAATGTTGCTGGAGTGATGTGATGTGACTCCAGTGAAATCGATCGCGTCAAGGCGCGGTCGGTGCGCGCCTAGGCACCCTGGGCCGGGCCGAGGATGTTCGCGCTGGCGGCGCGGGCTTCTTCGGCGGCTCGCTCGCGCACCTCCGCCGGCTCGACGCCCTCCGCAGTCGCCACCTCGGCGTCCGACTCAGCAGCGACGCTGCTCGCCGCGGCCGGCCCATCGCCGTCCTCCGCGGACCGCGCAGCAGGCGCCTTGGGCGCCGCCCCCTCCGCTGCCACGCCAGCAGCCTGCGTCCCAGCCTCCACGACCAGCGCGACGTCCTGGCCACCATCCGCACCCACCACGAACGGCGCATCCGCGCCAGCGGTGCTCGCGCCCGCGGCGCCCGCGGCAGTTGCGCCCGCGGCGCCCGCGCCGGCGGTGCCTTCGCCCGTTGCGCGGGCAGCACCCGCGCCGGCGGGGCTTGCGCCCGCCGTGCGCGTGGCTGTTGCGCCAGCGCCGGTAGCGCCCGTGCCTGCGGCTCGCGCGGCGGTCGCGCCGGCGGTGCTTGTGTTCGCTGGGCGTGGGGCGCCCGCGGGCGCCGCGCCGGCGGGGCTTGCGGTGCGCGGGCCGGCGCTCGCGGCTGTGCGTGGTGCATCCGCGGGGTCCGGGTGGCGTGTCCCCGCGGGGCGGGGTGCGACTGCGGGGCGGGGGAGGACTCGGGTGGGGACGCCTCGGCGGGACGTCGTGCGCAGGGTCACCCACCCCAGCAGCAGGGCGTTCAGCGCGGTCAACACCACTCGCGCAGGCACCCCGTGCACGCTCTCCCACAGCGCGTGCAGCGCCACGACCCCGCTCACCGCGAGCACCAACCGCCGCAACGCCCGCGCGTTCCAGTGCTCCTGCGCCGCCAACCACAGCGCCGACGCAGCGATCCCACTCCACGCCAGCTGCGAAGCCGGCGCCAACAACCCGCGCACGAGCACGGAATGGTCACCCGAAGTGAGCAGATACCCCAGGGTCTGCGCCACCGCGAACCCCGCACCCGCGGCAGCGCCCACCAGCAACCCGTCCGACGCCCGCCGCCCCAGCAGCCGGGTGGCCAACACCGCCAACGGCACGAGCAGGATCACCGACTCCACGACCAGCGACACCGCCACCGTCGCGACCGGACCCAACGAGACCAGCGCGGAATACCCCAGCAACCCGCTCAGAACCGACCCGAGCACCGCACCGACCACTGCCGACGCCACCACCGCCCACGTCGGCAGCGTGAGGTGCATCCCGCGGCACGCCGCATAGAACGCCGTCGGTGCGGTGACCACGCCGATCACCAGGACCGGCGTCACCAGCCCTGGTTCACCGGAAGCCGCCAGAATGCGTTCGCCCACGACAAAAGCGGCCGTGCCGATCGCCAGAACCGCGAGCCATAGGTCTCGACGCCACTGCATGTCCCAAATACTGACAAAAATGTCGGAACTTCGCCTTCCCGGAGCGCGGGTGTCACCGATTCAAATGAGGGCCCAGACCGGTCCCCGCCAACAACACCCCAGCAAGAGCAGGCTCCGAAGAGGAGTACCACCCGAGAATCCAGTCGGCGTACACCTCCCCGGCCGAGTAATACGGCTGAGGTCCGAAATCAGTAGGTACCAGGCGCACGGCCGGAGGCTCTCCCGTGGTGATTCGCACCGCGTCCGAATCACACACCGGCACCGATCGCGGCACGCTGCCACCCGGCGTCCACATCACCGACGCCGTCGCCGGGCCGTGCGTCGGGTTGAACAGACACGGCGGTCGGCCGGTCGGCGCGATCAGCCGACCGGCCTCCGCCAGCGCCTCGGTGGCCTGGAACAACTGCCGACCCGACGACCCGAACGTCTCCGCGTGCTGCGCCGCACGTAACAGCGCGGTGTTCACCCGGCCCGTACCGGCGCGCCCCCGTAACGACGCGATGTCCGCTCGCAGGACGCTGCTGACCCGCAACAACTCGTTACGACGGGCCTCGGCGTCAGCACCGACAGTCGCTTCAGAACCACTACTACGAGAAAACCACTTCACTCACTCGACGCTACGGGCCGCGCCGTGGCGCTTCTGTCGGATTACTTACCGGCGCGGGTTGCGTTGGCGTGAATCGCGTCGCGGATATACGCGGCCAGACCGGGACTCTCCGTGTCGTAGTTACGCGTGAACCGCTCGTCCTCGACGTACATCGTGCCGAGGCCGCGGTGGATGTCGTAGCCGCAGTCGTAGAACCAGCGCGTGATGTGCTGGCGGTGCTCCTCGGCCGCGTCCATCGCCTCCGGAGAGTCCGCCGGCACCCCGGTCGAGAACAGACGCGTGAACAGCGCGACGTTCGCCGCGGCCTCGTCCTTGATCGCCAGCCAGTCGTCCTTGGTGTACTGAGACGTCCGCTGCTGCGACTGCCGGTACGCGTCGGTGTCACCCCAGCGCTCGCGAACCTCGTCCTCGTACTGGCCGGGGTCCTGCTCGCCGAACACCTCGAACATCTCCTCGGGGTTGAGCGAAACGCCCATTTTTCTCGCCTCCATCGTTTTCTCGACGGCGGCGACCATCCGTTGCAGCTCCTCGATCTTCCCGGTCAGCACCGCGTGTTGTCGCCGCAGGTGATCGACCGGGTCGGACGAGCTGTCGTCCAGGATCGCCGCTATTTCTTCCAGTCCGAACCCGAGTTGTCGGTAGGCGAGAATGCGCTGCAGACGCTCCAAGTCGTCGTACGAGTACCGTCGGTAACCGGCGTTCGTCCGATCGCTGGGGGTGAGAAGCCCGATTTCGTCATAGTGATGCAGGGTCCGGACCGTGATGCTGGCTTCCTTCGCGACCTGCCCTACTGACCAACTCATGAGGAAGACGCTAAGGACTCACGCGACGTAAGGGTCAACCCCGAATTCTTCTGCCTACTATTCCACTAGGTGAAGGGGGCTCGAATGACCAAGCGACTCGTGGTGGTCGGCGCCGGTCCCGGTGCGACCGGCCTGCTCGAACGCCTGCTGGCCAGCGCTCCCGACTTCCTCGCCGACGACGACCTGCGGATCACGTTCGTCGATCCGCACCCGCCCGGCGCCGGCCGCGTCTGGCGGGCCGACCAGTCCCCGTTGCTCCTGATGAACTCGATGGCCGAAGACGTCACGATGTTCCCCGACGAGACGGTGCGGGTAGAAGGCCCGCTCGCGCCAGGGCCTGCGCTCGACGAGTGGGGCGCCCCCGGCGTCGAAGGCCGCTCGTTCGTCAGCCGGACGACCCAGAGCGGCTACCTCTCCTGGGTGTTCGACAGGGTCCGCGCCTCCGCGCCGGAGAACATCACCATCGAGGTGCTCGAGGACCGCGCGACCCGCGTCGAGGACGGCCCGAGCGGCCAACAAGTCCACCTGAGCAAGCACGCACCCATGGAGGCAGACGTCGTCGTCCTCGCCCTCGGCCACCTCGACGCCGAACCGACCGGCGAAGCGGCCCGGCTGGCGGCCTACGCCGAAGACCACGGGCTCACCTACGTCCCGCCCGCCTACACCGCCGACCTCGACCTCAGTGCCCTGAAGCCCGACCAGGACGTGCTCGTCCGCGGCATCGGTCTGGCCTTCGTCGACCTCGTCGTGCTGCTCACCGAGGGCCGCGGCGGCCGATTCGAGAACGGCAGTTACCTCCCGTCCGGTCGTGAACCGAAGATCCACGTCGGCTCCGGCCGCGGCGTCCCGTACCACGCGAAAACCGGCTACCGCCTCGTCGGCAAGCCCGCGCCGTACCCCCGCTTCTTCGGTCCCGAGCAGATCGACGCGCTCCCGGACACTCCGCTGGAGTTCCGCCGCGACGTCTGGCCGCTGATCGCCAAGGAGATCGGCTGGGGCTACTACCACGAGCTCTTCGCCGGGCATCCCGAGCGCACCACGCTGAGCTGGGACGAGTTCGCCGCGGCGTACGCTAGCGCCCCCTGGTACAGCCAGGCTCGCGTCGATCTGGTGGTTTCGGCAGTTCCGGCCGAAGAGGACCGACTCGACCTCGACCGGCTCGACCGTCCGTTCAAAAACACCACCTTTGTCGACGACGACGCCGTGCAAGCGGCGTTACGCGGTTACATCGAGGCAGACGTCGCCCGGCGGAACGACCAGTCCTACAGCGCTGACCTGGGCGCATTTCTGGCGCTGCTCTCGGTGTACGGCAACCTGCCGCGAGTGCTGGCCACCAAGCAACTGACCGGACGCAGCCAGGTCGAAGAGCTCGACGGCTGGTGGCACGGGTTCTTCAGCTTCTTCGCCAGCGGCCCGCCCGCGTTCCGGCTGGACCAGTTGCTCGCGCTGTCCCGCGCCGGCGTGGTCCGCTTCCTCGGGCCGGACGTCCGCTTCGACGGCGTCGACGGGCGGTTCCGCGCCTGCACTCTCGCGGTGCCCGGCAGCACGGAGGCCGACGCCCTGGTCGAGGCCCGGTTGCCGAAGCCGACGATCGTCGCCACCGCCGACGAGCTGCTGCGGAACCTGCTGGCGACGGGCCAGGGGATCGAGGAGGTCGTCGACACGGTCTCCACCGGGCGCTTGCGGACGAGCCGGGACTTCAAGATCGTCCGGAAGGACGGCAGCGAGCACCCGCACCGCTTCGCGCTCGGCTGGTACACCAGCTCGCGCGGTGCGGCGGCGTTCGCGAGGCCACGCACGAACGCGGCACCGTTCCGCATGGCCGACCAGGCGGCTCGTGCCGTGCTGTCCGCCTTGAAGGCAAGTGTGGGCAGTGCCACGGCCCAGTGCTAGCGGAAGTGCTTGCTGCTGGCTAGCGCTCCGCCTACGCTGGGAACCGTCGGAGGCCAGCGAGTGGTGAGGGGGAGCGTGGTCATGACCCCGCTCAAGTCGCCGCAGGACGCGGTCCGCTCACTCGGCGAGTTCATTCGCGAGCAGCGCAACGGTTCGCAGATCTCACTCCGGCAGCTGGCGAAACAGGCCGGTATCAGCAATCCGTACCTCAGCCAGATCGAACGAGGGCTTCGCAAGCCGTCGGCCGAGATCCTGCAGCAGATCGCGAAAGCACTGCGGATCTCCGCGGAGACCCTGTACGTCCACGCGGGGCTACTCGAGAGCCCCGAAGGGGTGCGCACCGACGCGGCCCCCGGCGTAGCGGCATCCGCGATCGAGGCGGATGAGTACCTCACCGACCGCCAGAAGCAGATCCTGCTCGAGATCTACCACTCGTTCCGTCGCGAGAACGAGGCCGGCGCGCCTTCTGCCTGAGCGCTGCCGCCTTGAAAGCCCCAAAACACGCAGGGAGTATTCGTCATGGCTACTGCCAAGACCGAGACCAAGAAGACCGGCAACACCGTCGAGGCCACCGGCGACGTGAAGTTCGCACTGCCGGACCCCAAGCGCGGCCTCTACAGCGCCGTCGGCGTCGCTGACTACGCCGTTTCGCAGATCCGGGCGCTGCCCCGCTACCAGGGCGTCGTCGTGGAAGCCCTGCAGAAGCTGCCGCAGCAGCTGCGCACGCAGCTGACCTCGACCTACAGCGAGTTCGCCGACCGCGGCGAGAAGGTCGTCTCCAGCATCCGCAAGGACCCGGCCACCCAGGAGGCCGTGGAGCAGGCCAAGACCGCGAAGTCGCAGGTCAAGGCCGCCCGTACGTCCGTGCGCAAGGCTGCGGCGGACACCGGCTCCGCCACCGAGAAGGCCGGCGACAAGATCGGCTGAGAACGTAGGCGGATCAGGGCAGGCGCTCGCCTGCCCTGATCCGTTCGAGCCCGAGCCAGATGAAGTCCACGGCCATCGTCTCGGCCCGCTCGCGCGGCACCTCGGGATGGTCCAGCCACCACGAGATCAGCGACATCAAACCGCCGGTCACGATCGGCGCGAACAGCGTGACCACCGGTTCGGCTGCGGCCAGCCGCGTCGGGTTGTTCCGTCGGTTCAACAGCATCAGATCGACGATGACCGCGCCCAGATCGTCGCGCAGACCACGGAGTTCGTCGCCGACCTCGGGCTTGTCGAAGTGCCGCACGATCACCGCCCATGCGCCCGGCTGGTCGATCGCGAAGTCGAACAAGGTCTTCGCGAGCGCCCGCATCCGGTCCAACCCGGGATCACCGGGGTTCGTCACCGCGTGCAGGCGCTGCGAAAGATCCTCCACGATCGACGTCGTGACAGCCGCGAAGAGCTCTTCTTTCGACTCGAAGTGCTGGTAGAGCAGTCCTTTGGAGACGCCGGCCGCGGCGGCGACGTGCTCCATCTGGGTCAGATGGAACCCGCGCCGCCCGAACTCGTCCAGTGCGACCGACAGGAGCTGTTCCCGGCGGGTCGCCGCGGTGAGCCGACGCCTCATTTACCGAGGTAGGGAGCCAGTTCGGTACGTGCGACCGACATGATGTGCACCTCGTCCGGACCGTCTGCCAGGCGCAGCGTCCGCAGGCCCGCGTAGGCGCGCGCGAGCGGGAAGTCGCCGCTGACGCCACCGCCGCCGTGCAGCTGGATGGCCTTGTCCAGCACGGCGGTCGCCATCTGCGGCACCACGACCTTGATGGCCGCGACCTCGGTGCGCGCGGCCTGGAAGCCCTTCTTGTCGATCAGCCATGCAGTCTTGAGCGTCAGCAGCCGTGCCTGCTCGATCGCCATCCGGGACTCGGCGATCCACTGCTGGACGACGCCCTGCCGGGCCAGTTCCTTGCCGAACGCGACCCGCGAGACCGCGCGGCGGCACATGGCGTCCAAAGCGCGCTCTGCCATGCCGATCGCACGCATGCAGTGGTGGATCCGACCGGGGCCCAGACGCTTCTGGGCCAGCGCGAAAGCGCTGTTCTCCTCGCCGAGCCGGTTCGTGACCGGAACTCGGACGTCGGTCAGCCGGATCTCGCAGTGGCCGTGCTGGTCGTGGTAGCCGAAGACGGACAGGTCGCGCACGACCTCCAGTCCGGGCGAGTCCATCGGCACCAGGATCATCGACTGCTGGGCGTACGTCGGGCCGTCGGGGTCGGTCTTTCCCATCAGGATCATGACCTTGCAGCGCGGGTCGGCGGCGCCGCTGGTCCACCACTTGCGACCGTTGATCACGTAGTCGTCGCCGTCGCGGACGACGCTCGTGCTGATGTTGCGGGCGTCCGAGCTGGCGACGTCCGGCTCGGTCATGCCGAAACAACTGCGGATCTCACCGTCGAGCAGCGGCTCCAGCCACTGCTTCTTCTGCTCGTCGGTGCCGAACAGGTGGAGCAGCTCCATGTTGCCGGTGTCGGGCGCGGCGCAGTTGATCGCCTCCGGCGCCAGCTGTGGCGAGCGGCCGGTGATCTCGGCGAGCGAGGCGTAGTCGGTGACGCTCAGGCCGTGGGCCGGGTCCTGCGAGTCCGGCAGGAACAGGTTCCACAGGCCGCGGGCACGGGCTTCGCGCTTGAGGTCCTCGACGATCGGCGGCACTTGGTGCGGCTGCCCGGCGGCGGTCAGCTCGTCGCGCTGGGTCTCGTAGACGGGTTCGGCCGGGTACACGTGCGAGTCCATGAACTCGGTGAGGCGCTCGATGTACTCCTGCGCCTTCGGGCTGGGATCGAAGTCCATGTGCGCTCCCTCATCCTCGAAGTGCTCCCTAAAGTAACCGACGAGTCAGTAAGTTAATAGGGGAGCCGAGCACGGGAGGTACTAATGGCCAAGGCAGCCTGGGTCACCGGCGGAGCAAGCGGCATCGGGGCCGCTGTCGCGCGGAGGCTCTCCGAGCAGGGCTACCGCGTGCTGGTCACGGACGTCGACGTCACCGGTGGTGAGCGGGTCGCGGCGGAGATCGGCGGGTTCTTCCAGCGGGTCGACGTGCGGGAACCGGGTGACAGCCTGGCCGCCGTCGAAGCGGCGACCCACGAGTTCGGCGGGCTCGACCTCGCGTTCCTCAACGCGGGAGTCGCGACCGGGTTCGGGCTCGAGGAAGGGTTCTCGCCCGAGGCCTACCGCCGCGTCATGTCGATCAACCTCGACGGCGTGGTCTACGGCGCGCACGCCGCGATCCCGGCGCTGAAGGCGCGGGGCGGCGGCGACATCGTCGCGACCGCGAGCCTCGCCGGTCTCACCGCCACGCCGTTCGACCCGATCTACGGCGCGAACAAGGCCGCGGTCGTCGGGCTGGTGCGGGCGCTGGGGCCGCTCTACGCCAACGAGAACATCCGCGTGAACGCGCTCTGCCCGTCGTTCGCCGAGACGGCGATCATCACGAATGTGCGCGACGCGCTGCTCGGCGCCGGTGTTCCGCTGCTCGACGTCTCGGACGTCGTCGCCGCGTTCGACTCGATCCTGGCCGGCTCCGGCACCGGAGAGGCCTGGTTCGTGCAGGTCGGGCGCGCGTCCGAGCCGTTCGCGTTCCGCAACGTCCCTGGTCCGCGTACCCCGGCCGGCGACAAAGCACCGTCTGCGGACGCGTCGGTGCAGGCGAACCTGGGAGAGGCCTGACATGCGCGCTATCCAGATCACCTCGTTCGGCGGCCCCGAGGTCCTGGTCCCGACCGAGTTGCCCGACCCCGTCGCGTCGGGTACTGCTCTTCTGCTCGACGTCGATCGCGCGGGCGTGAACTACGCGGACACCCACCAGGCGGAGAACTCGTATCTCTCCAAGTCGTCGCTGCCGATGGTGCCGGGTGCCGAGGTGGTCGGGCGCCTGGCCGATGGTCGCCGGATGGTGTCGCTGCTCGCCGGGGGCGGCGGGTACGCCGAGAAGGCGCTGATCGAGCCCGCGCTGTCGTTCGAGGTGCCGGACGGCATCGACGACACGACCGCGCTGGCGATGGTCGTGCAGGGTGCGTCCGCCTGGCTCCTGCTGCGGCGTTCGGCCGTGCTGAACCCCGGCGAATCCGTCGTGGTGCACGCGGCGGCCGGTGGTGTGGGGTCGCTGGCCGTACAGCTGGCTCGTGCGTGGGGCGCTGGACGCGTGATCGCGACCGCCTCCTCGGACGAGAAGCGCGAGTTGGCGCTCTCGCTGGGTGCGGACGTGGCGATCGATTCGCGTGCCGAGGACATGACCGCCGCGCTCCGCGAAGCCAACGGTGGCAAGCGCGTCGACGTCGTCCTGGACATGACCGGCGGACGGGTGACCGACGAGAGCATGAAGGCGCTGGCGCCGTTCGGGCGGTTGGCGTTCTACGGCATGGCCAGCCGGGAGCAGCCCAGCCCGGTACGGCTCGGCAACCTGCTGTCGCACTCCACCACGGTGGCCGGTATGTGGCTCGCGCACGCGTTCCTGCTACCCGGCGACGTGCTGCGGCCGGCGATCGCCGAGCTGTTCGAGATGGTTTCGAAGGGGCAGCTGCGTGCCGTTCCCGGCGGCGAGTTCCCGCTGGCGGACGCCCGGAAGGCCCACGAAGCACTGCGGTCCCGCAACACCGTCGGCAAGCTCGTTCTCGATCCCTCTCGTTGACAGGAGCCCAGTACGTGGACATCAACCTGGAAGGGCGCGTGGCCGTCGTCACCGGCGCCTCGCGCGGCATCGGCGCCGCGATCGCCAAGACCTACGCCGACGCCGGGGCGAAGGTCGTCATCACGGCGCGCAAGCCCGAGGGGTTGGCGGAGGCAGTCGAGGAAATCGGCGGTGATGTGCACGCGATCGCCGCCCACGCCGGCAAGGCAGAGGACGCCGAGCGCGTCGTCGCCGAGACGATTTCGAAGTTCGGCCGGTTGGACGTCCTGGTCAACAACGCGGCGACGAACCCGTACATGGGACCGGTCATCGACGCGGAGATCCGGGCCTGGGACAAGACGTTCGAGGTCAACCTGCGGGGTCCGCTCCTGTGGACGCAGGCCGCGTACCGCGGGTGGATGAAGGAGCACGGCGGCTCGGTCATCAACATCTCGAGCATCGACGGGTTGCGGCCGGGTGGGCCGCTCGCCATCTACGGAGTCACGAAGTCGGCGCTGGTGTTCCTGTCGCAGCAGCTCGCGACCGAGGTGGGGCCGAACGTCCGGGTGAACGTGCTGGCGCCCGGCCTGGTGAAGACGGAGTTCGCGCGGGCGCTGTGGGAAGGCGCCGGTGACGACGCCAAGTACCCCTGGCCCCTCCAGCGCCTCGGCCAGCCGACCGACATCGCCAACGCCGCCCTGTTCCTGGCCAGCGACGCCAGTTCCTGGACCACGGGCGCGGTGCTGACGGTCGACGGCGGCGGTACCTTCCGCGTCTGACCGACTGGTCCCGTTCCGGCGTGCGATGGCTCGCCCGAACGGGGCCACTCTCGAAGCGGTCCCGTTCGGGCGTGCCACAGCTCGCCGGAACGGGACCGCTTCGCGTTACGCCCGCAGTGGGCGGCGCATGGCACAGCGGGGCGCGAGCGCGTCCAGGCCCATGGCGATTTCGTGTTCGCGGGTTTCGCGCAGGCCCGGGGTGAGGTCGGCCTCGTCCAGATCGACGAAGCCGTACCGCCGGTAGAACGGGCCGTTCCACGGGATGTCGCGGAACGTCGTCAACGTGACGGCGGGGAACCCACCGCGGCGGGCCCAGCCGATCACCGCGGCGAGCAACCCGCGACCCAGACCTTGGCGGCCGAACGCAGCGTCGACCGATAACTGCGACAGGTGCGCCGCGCCGTCCACGGCGTCGATCGCCGCGAATCCGACCGGCGCACCCGACGGGCCGGGAGCAACCAGGACGACAGCGCATTTGCGCAGCTCGTCCGCGGAGACGTAGTCGGCGGGCATCGTGATGCCCGCCTCGGTGAAGGGGGCCTCGGAGGCCTTCTCGACCTCCGCGAGGCCTGCCAGCTCGTCATCACCGGCAGGTCGTACAGCGTCGAAAGCGGTCACCGAGGCATCATCCCGCGAACGCCCTCCCGCGCGCAGCGGGGTAAGGCTTACTCCGACGGCGGGTGCTCGTCTCCGGTGCCCGTGAAGGCGTCGTGACCGGCGTCGGCCGCGCGCTTGCGGGACAGCTCGATCTCGCGCTCGGCCTCGGCACGCCCCACCCACTGCGCACCTTCGACGGACTTACCGGGCTCGAGGTCCTTGTACACCGTGAAGAAGTGCTGGATCTCGAGCCGGTCGAACTCCGGCAGGTGGTGGATGTCGCGCAGGTGCTCCTGGCGCGGGTCGTTCGCGTGGACGCAGAGGACCTTGTCGTCTGGGCCCTTCTCGTCCTTCATCCGGAACATGCCGATTGCGCGGGCGCGGATCAGGCAGCCGGGGAACGTCGGCTCCTGCAGCAGGACGAGCGCGTCCAGCGGGTCGCCGTCCTGGCCGAGCGTCTCCTCGATGAACCCGTAGTCGGCGGGGTACTGAGTCGCCGTGAAGAGAATCCGGTCCAGACGGATACGCCCGGTCTCGTGGTCGACCTCGTACTTGTTTCGCTGACCCTTCGGGATCTCGATCGTGACGTCGAACTCCACGGGATGGGCTCCTCACCGGGTCGGGCACTGATTGCGACTAGTGTCTCGCAGGTCGGGAACCAGTCCTTGGGGAGGATATGCGGATCGGCCGCCACTCTGTGCTGTGGCTCACCCTCTGCTGGGTCCTCGCCGCCGTGCTGGTGGCAGACCTGCTGTGGTTCGTTCGCGGTGGTGCGAGCGAGGTGAACGGCGGGCGGGACGGGGTACTCGTCCCCGCCGTTGCCGCTGGACCGGTATTCACCGATCCACCAGCGGTTTTGACCCCTGACGACGACTCCGCGGAGCCGCCTACCGAGGCCGGACTGGCGACTGCGCTGTCCGCCCTGCTCACTGACCCCCGTCTCGGTTCCAGCGTAGCCGTGTCCGTGCGCGACGCCGAAAATGGGACCACTCTGTTCAGCAGAAATGCTGACACACCGGTCACTCCGGCCTCGACGACAAAGACCGTCACCGCAGCCGGGGTGCTCCTGGCTTACGGACCGGCGCACCGGTTGACCACGAAAGTGGTCAAGGGCGCTACGGAGAGTGAGATCGTGATCGTCGGCGGCGGCGATCCGACGCTCGCGTTCGGTAAGGAGATGAGTTACCCAGGGTCAGCACGGCTCGACGTGCTCGCCAAGGACGTCAAAGCCGCGCTGAAGGGCGCCCCGGTCACTCGGATCGTCGTCGACAGCACGCTGTTCAGCGGACCTGCGGCCGCTCCCGGGTGGGACAGCGACATCATCTCGGACAACTACTCGGCGCCGGTGAACGCGCTCACCGCGGACGGCGGGCGGGTGGAGCCGACCGCTGACCACGAGGGTCAGCGTGCCGCGGCCCCGGACAAGTTCGTCGGCCAGCGGTTCGCCCAGTTGATCGGCGCCGGCGGTGCGGAGGTCGTCGAGGGCAGGGCCGCGGACGGCGCCGAGCAGCTCGGCGAGTTGAAGTCACCGCCGCTCTCGCACATCGTCGACGCGATGCTCACCGAGTCCGACAACGTCATCGCCGAGTCGATGCTGCGCCTGACCGCCGTCAAAAAGGGCCTCCCGGCGACGTTCGACGGCGGCACCCAGGCCCGGAAAGCAGTGCTCGACGAAGCCGGCATCGACACGGCCGGGTACGGGCTGCGCGACGGCAGCGGTCTCTCCCGGCTGAACCGGCTCACCCCGAACCTGCTCACGTCACTGCTGGCCAAGGCCGTGGGGAACGGTCACCCCCAGTTGCGCACGCTGCTGGCCGGGCTTCCGGTGGCCTCCTACAGCGGCACGCTCGCCGACCGCTTCGGCGGCGATTCGGCGTCGGCGGGGGTCGGACTGGTGCGGGCAAAGACCGGGACGCTGTCCGGAGTGAGCTCGCTGGCCGGGATGACGGTCACGCTCGACGGCCGCATCCTGACGTTCGCCGCGGTGGCGAACGGTGTGCCGGACGGCGGCGGGGACAGCGCCGAGGCGGCGCTCGACCAGATCGCGGCGACCCTGGCCAAGTGCGGCTGCCGCTGACCGTTGGGCGGTACGTGCGATTCACCCGTACCGTGAAGAGATGACGCAGATGGTGGACTGGGATCTGGCGGTCTCCACCGCCGCGACGCTGACCGGTGGTGGCCCGCGGGTGAGCGTCACCGAAGCAGCCGACGTGGTTCTCGAGCTACGACGCCTGACCGATGTCGCCGAAGAGCACGTCGGCGCCTACACCGGGCTGTCGGCTGCGGTCGATCATCCGCCCGTGCAGGTCGTCGACCGCTCCGACTGGGTGCGGTCGAACGTCGAGGGCCTGCAGGTCGTGATGGACCCGGTCATCGAGAAGCTGCAGGCCGCCAGTCCGCCGAAGCCGGCGACGTTCGGACCGGTCGGTACCGCTGTGAAGGTCGTCGGGCAGAAGGCCACCGGCGTCCAGGTCGGCACGATCCTCGGTTTCTTCTCCAGCAAGGTGCTGGGCCAGTACGAGGTGTTCTCCGGTGCGCCCGGGCGGCTCCTGCTGGTCGCACCGAACGTCGTCGAGATCGAGCGCAAGCTCGGCGTCGACCCCACCGACTTCCGCCTCTGGGTGTGCCTGCACGAGGTCACCCACCGCACCCAGTTCACTGCCGTGCCCTGGCTGCGTGACCACTTCCTGTCCGAGGTGAACGCGTTCGTCGACGCCACCGACCTCGACCCCGACGCGCTCGCGGATCGCGTCCGCAACGGCATCTCGGCGCTCGCCGACGCGGTGCGGAACCCGGACTCGAAGGCGTCGGTGCTCGACCTCGTGCAGACGCCGGCGCAGCGGGCGGTCGTCGACCGTCTCACCGCGCTGATGACGCTGGTCGAGGGCCACGCCGAGTTCGTGATGGACGGCGTGGGGCCCGACGTGGTGCCGACCGTGGAGAGCATCCGGGCCCGGTTCAACCAGCGTCGGGCGGCGCGCAACCCGCTCGACAAGCTGCTCCGGCGGCTGCTCGGCATCGAGGTGAAGATGCGCCAGTACGCCGAGGGCCGGAAGTTCGTGGCCGAGGTGGTCGAGCGGGTCGGCATGGGCGGCTTCAACCTGATCTGGACGTCACCGGACACGCTGCCGCGCTCGTCGGAGATCAACGACCCGGACGCCTGGGTCGCTCGGGTCGTAGGCCCGACCGTGGCCGTGAACTAGCTCGATGGTCGGTCCGCCGCCCGCGGTCGCCGCGGTCCGGGTGGCGGTCCGGGCTTCGCTTCGGGACCTGCCGGCCGGGGCGTTGGTGCTGGTGGCGTGCTCGGGGGGTCCCGATTCCGTGGCGCTGGCCGCGGCTACGGCGTTCGAGGCGCCTCGGGAGGGGCTCCGTGCCGGGTTGGTGACCGTCGACCACGGGTTGCAGGAAGGCTCTTTCGAGCGGGCGGCCGATGTGACCGCCTGGGGTACGAAGCTCGGGCTCGAGCCGTCGGTGGTGGTGCAGGTTTCAGTTGGCGCCCATGGTGGGCCGGAAGCTGCCGCGCGGTCCGCGCGGTACGAGGCTCTCGACGCTTGTGCGTCGCAGCACGGGGCCGAGGCGGTGCTGCTCGGGCACACCGCCGACGACCAGGCCGAGACCGTGCTGCTCGGGCTCGCCCGGGGCTCGGGGGCGCGGTCGGCGGCCGGGATGGCGCCGGTTCGGGGCATGTACCGGCGTCCGTTGCTGGGGTTGCCCCGGCAAGTGGTGCACGGGGCGGTGGAGGACCACCCGGTCTGGCGGGATCCGCACAACGTCGATCCGGCGTACGCCCGGTCGCGGGTGCGGGCGCTGCTCCCGTCCCTCGAGGAGGCCGCCGGCGGTGGCCTGATCGCCGGCCTCGCCCGCAGCGCCGCCCTCCTCCGAGCCGACGCCGACCTCCTCGACGCCCTGTCCACCGATCTCCTCGCCCAGGCTGTTGCCAACGGTGGGCTCGACGTCGAGATCCTGGCCGGCGCTCACCCCGCGCTGCGCGGGCGAGTGCTCCGCCGGTGGGCGATCGAGCTGGGCGCCCCGCCCGGAACGCTGGCCGCCACCCACGTGGAAGCCTTGGACGCGCTGGTCACGCGCTGGCGCGGGCAAGGACCGGCGCACCTGCCCACGGGTATTCGGGTGCTGCGCAGCAGTGGCGTCTTGCGCCGCATTTGAGCGCCGCCAGGCGCGTTTGCGTCGCCCTGGGCGGCCCGCCCACCAAAGGGTTCCGTAGGGTGCGTGGGGTGACGAGCCCAGAGCTAGACGGCCCGTACGCGGGCGACATCGAGCGGGTGGTGGTCTCGGCCGCCGACATCCAGGAAAAGATCGCTGAGCTGGCCCGGAAGGTCGAGGCCGACTACCAGGCCGACACCGACAGCCCGCTCCTGCTGGTCGGCGTGCTCAAGGGTGCGTTCGTGTTCATGGCCGACTTCGCCCGCGCGCTACGGCACCCCGTCGAGGTCGAGTTCATGGCGGTGTCCTCGTACGGCTCCTCCACCACGTCGTCCGGCGTGGTGCGGATCCTGAAGGACCTCGACCGTGACATCGCCGGACGGCACGTCCTCGTGGTCGAGGACATCATCGACTCGGGGCTGACACTCTCCTGGCTGCTGCGCAACCTGGCCAGCCGCAACCCGGCCTCGGTCCGCGTGGTCGCGCTGCTCCGCAAACCCGACGCGATCAAGGTTCCGGTCGAGGTCGCGCACGTCGGATTCGACATTCCCAACGAATTCGTCGTCGGCTATGGCCTCGACTACGACGAGCAGTACCGCGGATTGCCTTTTGTCGGGGTATTGAAGCCCGAGGTTTACGGCGCTGCCTGATCGGAGAGGGGAACGGTCACAGGGGTTCACCCGTTGTCCCGGAGGCGGCTACCAGCCACCTGCACCACCGGTGGCTGCGGAGTACCCTCCGTAGATACGGGTCACCCAGTGCAGACCGGGTGAGCAACGAGTATTACGCCCGTCGAACCACCTGAAGTGCACACCGACACGCGCCTAATAGCCTGAGAATCGGGAGGGGCCGGGACTCTGCTTTTCGGAGCACCCCGCACGCAGCATGGAACGTACCCGCTTCATCCGCAGGCCCCTGGTCTGGATCATCCTGATGATCCTGGTCGCGCTCCTGTTGGGCTCACTGTTCACCGGCGATGGCGACTACAAGAAGGTCGATACATCGGTCGCACTGGCACAGGTGCGCGAGGGCAACTACAACAAAGCCGAGCTCCAGGACAAGGAACAGATCCTTCGCCTGGAACTGAAGAACGACTACCACGGCGACAAGAAGGTCGAGGCGTCGTTCCCGTCGCAGTCCGCTGACGACGTGTTCACGCTTCTCTCGGAGAAGTCCGAGGCCAACGGCGGTCCGTCCTTCAATACGAAGGTCACGCAAGAGTCGATCTTCGTGACGCTGCTGATCACCGTGCTGCCGATCCTGGTGGTCGTCGTCCTGCTCTTCCTCTTCATGAGCCAGATGCAGGGTGGCGGTAGCCGAGTCATGAACTTCGGCAAGTCGAAGGCGAAGCTGGTCAGCAAGGACACCCCGAAGACGACGTTCGCTGACGTCGCCGGCGCGGACGAGGCCATCGAGGAACTCCACGAGATCAAGGAATTCCTGCAGAACCCGGCCAAGTTCCAGGCGATCGGCGCGAAGATCCCGAAGGGCGTCCTGCTCTACGGCCCGCCCGGTACCGGTAAGACGCTGCTGGCCCGTGCCGTCGCCGGTGAGGCCGGGGTGCCGTTCTACTCGATCTCCGGTTCCGACTTCGTCGAGATGTTCGTCGGTGTCGGCGCGAGCCGCGTCCGCGACCTGTTCGAGCAGGCCAAGCAGAACGCGCCCGCGATCATCTTCGTCGATGAGATCGACGCGGTCGGCCGCCACCGTGGCGCCGGCCTCGGCGGTGGCCACGACGAGCGCGAGCAGACGCTGAACCAGATGCTCGTCGAGATGGACGGCTTCGACGTCAAGGGCGGCATCATCATGATCGCCGCGACGAACCGGCCCGACATCCTCGACCCGGCGCTGCTGCGTCCCGGCCGGTTCGACCGGCAGATCGCTGTCGACCGTCCCGACCTGGAGGGTCGCAAGGCCGTCCTGCGGGTGCACGCCAAGGGCAAGCCGTTCTCGCCCGACGTCGACCTCGACACGATCGCCCGCCGGACGCCGGGCTTCACCGGCGCCGACCTGGCGAACGTCATCAACGAGGCCGCGCTGCTCACGGCCCGGATGGACAAGAAGGCGATCACCAACGAGTTCCTCGAAGAGGCGATCGACCGCGTGATCGCCGGTCCGGAGCGCAAGACCCGGGCGATGAGCGCGAAGGAACTCAAGGTCACCGCCTACCACGAGGGCGGTCACGCGCTCGTGGCCTGGGCGTTGCCCCACTCCGCGCCGGTGCACAAGCTGACGATCGTGCCGCGTGGCCGCTCGCTGGGCCACACGCTGATCCTGCCGACCGAAGACAAGTACACCCAGACGCGGTCGGAAATGATCGACACGCTGGCGTACGCGCTCGGCGGTCGGGCCGCGGAGGAGCTCGTCTACCACGAGCCCACCACCGGTGCCGGCAACGACATCGAGAAGGCCACCGGCATGGCCCGCGCGATGGTCACCGAGTACGGCATGAGCGCCAAACTCGGGGCGATCAAGTACGGCACCAGCGACTCCGAGCCGTTCCTCGGCCGGGACATGGGCCACCAGCGTGACTACTCCGACTCGATCGCCGCTGAGATCGACGGCGAGGTCCGCGCTCTGATCGAACTCGCCCACGACGAGGCGTACGAGATCCTGAGCGAGTACCGCGACGTCCTCGATGCGATGGTGCTCGAGCTCCTGGAGAAGGAGACGCTGAGCAAGGACGACATGGCCCGGATCTGCGAGCGGGTGCAGAAGCGGCCGCCGATGTCGCCGTTCAACGGCTTCGGCAAGCGGGCGCCCAGCGACAAGCCGCCGGTCATGACCGCTGCCGAGGTCGCCGAGCTGCAGAAGAAGGCCGCCGACGAGGCGACCGCGCGGCTGGCGAACGGTGCCAACGGTCTGCGCACCAACGGTGGGGCTCACGCCGCTCCGGAGAACGACCAGCCCGGAGTGACGATCAACCCCGGCAGTGACGCATCGGTGCAGGCCCCGGGTGACCCGCTCCGCGACCCGCTGCCGCCGCAGAGCGACACGCTCGGCGGTCCGCCCACTCCAGGACAGGCCGGCTGGCCGGGAACGGGCCATTCCGGCCCGTCGGGGCAGGGAGATCTGCGCTGAGCACCGAAGCGGTCGCGTCCGACGCGCTGACGCCCGCTGGTGAAGGTGGCACTTCGGCGGAAGACGCCGTCGATCTGCCGCGGATCCAGCGGGCCGTCCGGGAGATCCTCGCCGCGATCGGGGAAGACCCCGACCGCGAGGGGCTCCGGGAGACGCCGGCCCGGGTCGCGCGCGCCTACGCGGAGATCTTCTCCGGTCTGCGCGTCGACCCGTCGACGGTGCTCACGACGGTCTTCGAGGAAGACCACGAGGAGCTCGTCCTGGTCAAGGACATCGAGCTCTACTCGACCTGCGAGCACCACCTGGTGCCGTTCCACGGCGTCGCGCACGTCGGTTACATCCCGGGTGAGGACGGCCGCATCACCGGGCTGTCGAAGCTCGCGCGGCTGGTCGAGGCCTACGCCCGCCGTCCGCAGGTGCAGGAGCGGCTGACGTCGCAGATCGCCGACACGCTGATGACCCAGCTCCAGGCGCGCGGCGTCATCGTCGTCGTGGAGTGCGAGCACCTGTGCATGTCGATGCGCGGCATTCGCAAGCCCGGTGCCCGCACCGTGACGTCGGCGGTCCGGGGCTGGTTCCAGCGCTCCCAGGCGGCGCGAGCCGAAGCGATGAGTCTGATCCTCGGATCAGGTCGGTGAACGCACCAGACCGTTGCCGCGTGATGGGCGTCCTCAACGTGACGCCCGACTCGTTCTCCGACGGCGGGCGTTACGAGAACCTCGACAATGCGATCTCGCACGCGTTCGAACTCGTCGCCCAGGGCGCCGACCTGATCGACGTCGGGGGTGAGTCCACCCGGCCCGGTGCCGAGCGGGTCGACGCCGACGTCGAGATCGAACGGGTCGTGCCGGTGATCCGCGAGCTCGCTTCGGCGGGCGTCGCCGTCAGCATCGACACGACCCGCGCGGCGGTGGCGGAGGCCTCGCTGAAGGCCGGCGCGACCGTCGTCAACGACGTCTCCGGCGGTCTGGCCGACGTAGGGATGGGTGCCGTCGTCGCCGACGCCGGCTGCCCGTGGATCCTGATGCACTGGCGCGGGCACAGCCGGCGGATGCAGTCGCTGGCCCAGTACCACGACGTCGTCACCGAGGTGCGGGACGAGCTCTCGGCGCGGGTCGAAGCGGCGGTGGCGGCCGGGGTGCGGCCGGAGTCGCTGATCCTCGACCCCGGGTTGGGCTTCGCGAAGACCGGCGTCCACAACTGGGAGCTGCTGGCCCGCCTCGACGTGCTGCAGGCTCTCGGTTTCCCGGTGCTGATCGGCGCGAGCCGCAAGTCGTTCCTGGGCCGCCTGCTGGCCGACGACGAGGGCAAGCCCCGTCCGGTCGACGAGCGCGAGGACGCCACGCTGGCGATCACCGTGCTCTCCGCGCAAGCGGGCGCCTGGGGTGTGCGCGTGCACGAAGTTCGGGCGAGCGTGGACGCGATCTCCGTGCTCGACGCGTACCGGAAGGCCGGGCAGTGACCCCTGACCGGATCGTGCTGAGCGGGCTCACGCTGACCGGCTACCACGGTGTCTTCGACTTCGAGCGCCGCGACGGACAGCCGTTCGTCGTCGACGTCGTCCTGGAGCTCGACACGCGCAAGGCGGCCGAGACCGACGACGTCACCGACACGGTGCACTACGGCGAGCTGGCCTCGCGGCTGGCGGAAGTCGTCACGGGTGAGCCGGTGAACCTGCTGGAGAAGCTCGTCGCGCGGCTCGCCGACGTCTGCCTGGACGACCCCCGGGTCTCCGCGGCAGAGGTGACAGTCCACAAGCCCAAAGCCCCGATCCCGCTGGACTTCGCCGACGTGGCGGTCACCATCCGGCGGTCACGATGACGAGCGCGGTTCTCTCGATCGGGTCCAATCTGGGCGACCGATTGGCGAATCTGGCCGGAGTGATCGCCGCACTCCCCGGCGCACGCGTCTCACCGGTTTACGAGACCGATCCCTGGGGACCGGTGCCCCAAGATGATTACTTGAACGCCATCGTGGTGGCCGAGGACGACGGCCGCGACGCGTCCGACTGGCTGTCTTTCGTCCGGGAGGCCGAGCAGGCCGCCGGTCGGGTGCGGGACGTGCGGTGGGGTCCGCGCACACTCGATGTGGACGTCGTGCAGGTGCACGATGTTCGCGGTGCGCCGGTGCTCTCGGACGACCCGTCGTTGACGTTGCCACATCCGCTGGCGTCGCAGCGCGCGTTCGTGCTGGTGCCCTGGCTCGCGGTCGAACCCGACGCGGTCCTCGCCGGGCACGGCGGGGTCCGTGAGCTCGTCGACGCACTGCCGGATGATGAACGGGGTACCGTCCGCCGCCGCGATGACCTGAGCTTGGAGAGGTGAACCGGAGTGACTCCGCCCCCCAGCCCGCCGACGCCGACCCCGCGGTTGACTCCGACCCGGCCCGGCAGCCTCGCGTTGGTCGTGCTGGTCGCATGTGTGGCTGCCTGGGCGCTGGCCAATCGGTTCTACGGCGACCTACCGATGTTCACGTGGTTCCCGGCGCTGACGCTGGCGCTGCTGGCGATCTTCGAGCTGATCGCCGCCCGCGCGACGAGGGCCCGGATCGATCGGCAGGAAGGCGCCGGACCGGTCGAGCCGCTGGCCGTGGCGCGGTTCGCCGCGCTGGCGAAGGCCTCGTCGCTCGGCGGCGCGTTGTTCGTCGGGCTCTACGCCGGCTTGCTGCTGTTCCTGCTCAGCGAGCGGGACCGGTTGGCTGCCGCCGCTGACGACCTGCCGGAGTGCACCGGTGGGTTGATCGCTGCCGTGCTGCTGGTCGGCGCCGCTCTCTGGTTGGAGCGGTCGTGCCGCATCCCGGATCCACCTGACGACGAAGAGTCCTGATCGAAGGATGTATCCATGAGCGACCTGGCCACCCTGGATGCGTTGTCGACCGAGGAGCTGCGCGAGCGCGCGTTCTCCCGGGCGCGTCGCCACGGGGACATCGGCTTCTTCTGGGACCTGATCCAGCGGCTGCCGAGCGCGCGGGAGACCGAGTCGAACGACGAGAGCCTCGGGACGGTCGGCAGCACGATCGAGGAGGCCGTCGGTCTCTGGCGTGAGCTGACCGGCCACCAGTACGGCGACTCCGAGCCGCTGATCCGTGCCGCGTTCATCGACTATCTCCTTGAACACCCCGAATAGGACGGGACGTCTACTCTCGGGGTGACGGGGGTCGGGGCGCAGTAGTGCGACCGAGGAGGTAGACGGTGCGAAAGCAGCAGAAGGACGATCCGGGGATCGACGACCGGGACGGCGGAACGCTGACGCTGCCCGGCCAGCACGAAGAGTCTTCGCCGGACTACGACTTCCGGGTCGCGGGGGAGGACACGCCCACGCAGATGCTGGGTGGAAACACGCCCCCGTACGGCGTCCCGGTGGTGCCGCCGTCAGCCGTGCCGCCGTACGAGCCGGCGGCGGAGCCGTCGCAAGAGCCGCCGTACGACCCGCCGTCGTATGAGCCGCCGACGTTCGGCGGGCCGTCGGCTGCTGCGCCCGAGCGGCCCGTCCGGGACCGGTTGTGGCCGCATCTGATCTGGGAGATCGTGCTGGCGGCCGCGGTCGTCACTGAGGTGCTCCTTGTCCTCGCACAGGACGACCAGGTCTTCAGCGGCGACGCCGGGCCCGCGCTGATGCTGTGGGTCGCGACAGCGATCCTGCTCGGCAGCGCGGCTGCCCTGTCGCTGCGCGGCGGTATGCCGAACATCGCGATCGGAGCGATCGCGATCGCCGCCGGTGCCGACTACGCCTGGCTGGTCGGCGCCGAGGGTCACCCGTTCGGCGAGGCGCTGGCGATGGCGCTGGCCGGAGGTGCGTGCGCCGGTCTGGTCATCGCGCTGATCAGCACCGCGTTCGGCGTCCCGAGCTGGGCCGTGAGCCTCGGTGTAGCGGGCGTGCTCTCCGGGGTCGTCCCGGCGTTGGTCGGGTACGACGCCCGCCCGGTCGGCAGCGAGACGCCGAACGTCTCCGTGTCGGCCGAGTGGTGGCTGATCGGCGCGGCCGGGATCTCGGTGCTCGGCGGCCTCCTGCTCGCGCTGCCCTCGTTCCGGCGGTTCGTCGGCCGGTCCCGCCCGACCGGTGACCCCGCGAAGCGCGTCGGGTTCGTGGCGTCGGTCGCGGCGGCGGGCGCCCTCGCCGGATCGGGTGCACTGGCCGCGTCCGCGGGCCTGCTGGACGCCGCGAACCGTGGCACCAGCGCAGGCGGATACACCGGGATGGCCGAACTCGCGATGGTGGGCTTCAGCGTCGCGCTGCTCGGCGGCGTGAGCGCGCACGGCCGCCGGGGTGGGATCTTCGGCGTGGTACTGGCCGCGACGCTGCTCGGGCTGGTGCGGTTGCACCTCGATCTGGTCGGTGCCGACAAGTGGCTCGGAGCCGTGATCTCGGGTGCGGCGATCATCCTGGGACTGGCTGTGACCCGTGTGATGGAGCGCCTGGGCCGACGTCCGGTTTGACCCCGACTGGTTACCGGAGCATGTCTTGCAAGTGGTGTGACGGTTACCACATACTCGGCAGCTGACGATCGTCCGCTCGGCGAGGGGGACCGGATGGCAGTGGCGTCATCATCCCTGGTACTTCAGTTGGCTGGCGTACGGGCGCGGCTCGGCCGGTCCGTCGTGTTGGACGACCTGACGCTGAGCGTCGAATCAGGACAGGTCGTCGTGGTCGTCGGGGGAGCGGGTGCCACGCTCTTCGACACCGTCTGCGGGTTCGTCCGGCCGGAGGCCGGTGAGATCACCTGGCGCGGTGCGGCGCTGCGTCCGCGCCCCCACCGGCTGACGACGCTCGGCGGTCTGGCCAGGACGCTGCAGGGCGTCGGCCTCTACGGCGGGCTCACGGTAGTGGAGAACGTGCTCGTCGGGGCCGCGGGAGTGCCGCCGGTCGCGGCGGTCCCCGCTGGGCGGCGCGGTGGCGTCGGGGTGGCGCTGCTGGGCGGTGCCCAGCTGCGGCTTCGCGGCGAGGAGTTACGCGAGCACGCGCGCGACTCGCTCACCAGGCTCGGCCTGGGTGACCACTTGGACGCGGAGCTCACGGCGGTGCCCGCGTCGCTGCACAACCGAGTGGTGCTGGCGCGTGCATTGCTCGTCGGCCCGGAACTGCTCGTTCTGGACGACCCGACGGCCGGCCTCGACGCGACGGAGGCGGCAGCGCTGGCCGGGATGCTCCGGCCGGAGGCCGGGTCGGACCGCGCCGTTCTGGTCACCACGAAGGACGCGGAATTCGCCGCGCGCGCTGCGGATCGGGTCATGCCGTTGGGTGGCTGAGTGCTGGAGGCTGAGCCGCAGGGTGGCGACGGTCACTAAAACAGTTGTCGACGGCAGAATCGCGCGTGGATTGCGAGGTCGTTAACAGCAGGGCGGGTCTTATTAATCACGCATAGTGACTTTTACCGTCGTCCACGGACCGCTGTAGTGGGTTCGTCGGGTTACCGTGGCGATGTGAATTCGCAGAGTGCGCGGTCATCGGAGCCGGTCGGACCGGTTGCGGACGGTGCCCCCTCGTCGACCGACGAGGCAAACTCGGGCGAACCATCCGCTGTGGACCTGAACGCTTCCGACAAGAAGGACGAAACGGCGGCCGAGGGGCCTTCCGAATCGCACAGAACTCGGACGCCGGGCGAGCGACTCGCTAACCTCGATCACATGCCGCCGCCTCATCTACCGCCCCCGGAGCGTGGGGAGAGCGAAAGTGCACCCACCCCGGGGTTCCGCCGACACGTCGGCAAGCTGTTCTGGGTCGGCGTCGCCATCGCTCCGCTTGCGGCATTGCTCCTGGTCCTCGGTAGTGGCGTCGGCCCGCTGCGTGCTGCCGCGGTGCTCGCGGTGTTCTCCGTCGTCATCATCGGTTTGAGCGTCGTGCTCCGCGACGACGCCGCGATGGTCAAGGACGACGTCGAAGAGCAGCTGCGCACCGAGGTCAGCCAACTGCGCAACGACATCGACTCGCTGCGCCGTGGTGTCGAGGTCTCGGTCCACCGCGAGCTCGAGCGGGTCCACCGCGAGCTGGAGGCCACCCGGCGTGACAGCGTGCTGCGTGCGGAGTCCACGCGGCTCAATCGCTTAACCGGTGCCTTACCGGCCGGGGAGGACGACTATCCGGTCGACTCGCGCGGCCGCGGTGACCGCCCGATGCGGGCGATCACCGCACCGGCGGACGGGGCACCCGGCGAGCAGGGTTACGACTGGTTCGGTAGCACCGAGGGTGAGGCCGGAGCCGGTCAGCGGCAGGAACCGATTCGCTACGGGGCAGGCACCTACGGCAGCGCCCGGCCCGCTGATCCGTCCGACACCGGTGACAACCCCGGGAACTGGCCCCGCCGGCCGGCGGAAGCCGAGCAGGCCGCGTCGGCGCGGCGCTCCGGCGGCGGCACGGAGTACGGGCGGCGTCGTCCCGACGCGGACGACAGCGCCAGCCGTTACCAGTCGTACCAGGCGAGCACGTACGGCTCCGGTGGCGGTAACACGCCGAACGAGCCGCGCAGCGGTGGTCGGCGTCGGGCGCCGGAGGAGGACTCCTCCGCGTACGAACTGATCGACTACGACGACGCTCCGCCGGCCTACACGCCGCAGCGCATCGACACCGGCGTCTACGGCTCGCGCACCGCGGGCGGCGACGACCGGTCGCGGGAGAACTCCGGCGAGCACGGCACGATCGACTACGGCGAGTTCTGGGACCGGTCCGGCGGTTCGTCCCGGTCCGGCAGGGAGTCGGCCAGGGGTGAGTCGGATCGGCGCGATGCCGACTCCCGCAACGCCGACTCCCGCAGCATTGATCCTCGCAACGCGGATCCGCGCAACGCCGACCACCGGAACGCCGACCCGCGGAGCGCGGGCGCGCAGGCCGAGGGGGCGCGCGAGGCCGACCGGCGGGACGGCGATCGCAGCTCGGCGAGCGAGTGGTCGTCCTGGCGCGAGAACACCAACAGCTGGGATTCCGGGAGCTACGGCTGGGACACCGGCTCGCAGCGCTTCAACAGCGAGGACCCGCAGGTGATCACCGGCGCGATCACCGGTGACGTCTTCGATGTGCCGTACTCGGTCGGTGGGCAGTCGCTCTCCGAGCCCTCGTTCGGGTCCGGAAACGGCTTCGCGGCCGGATCCGGCTTCGGCTCGGGCAACGGCTTCGGCGCCAAGCAGCGCTGGGACGAACTTCCCGACGTCGCACCCGCGCCGGAGTGGCAGCGCGGCTCCGACCGCTCGGGGCCGAACTCAACGGTCGCCGAGCCCTCCGCGGAGTTCGAACTCCCGAGCCTGGAACACCTTCCGCAGGCTCCGTCCGGCGGTTCCGACGACGAGGCCCCCGCACGTCGCTCGCGGCACGCGTCGATCGACGAGGACAGCGGTCCCCATTCTTCGTGGGAGCGCAGTCGGTCCTGGTAGACGATTACTTGTCGACGTCGCCCACGACGAAGAACATCGAACCGAGGATCGCCACCAGGTCGGGCAGCAGCGTGCCCGGGAGCAGCGTCGCCAGCGCCTGCACGTTCGCGTAGGACGCGGTGCGCAGCTTCAGCCGCCACGGCGTCTTCTCGCCGCGCGAGACCAGGTAGTAGCCGTTGATGCCGAGCGGGTTCTCGGTCCACGCGTAGGTGTGCCCCTCGGGAGCACGCACGACCTTCGGCAGCCGGACGTTGACCGGGCCACCCACCGTGCTCAACCGGTCCAGGCAGGCGTCCGCCAGGTTCAGCGAGACGTGCACCTGATCGAGCAGGATCTCGAAGCGGGCGTGACAGTCCCCGGCGGTGCGGGTGACGACCTCGAGAACCTCGGTGAGCTCGCCGTAGGCCAGGTACGGCTCGTCGCGACGCAGGTCGAAGTCGAGCCCGGACGCGCGGGCAACGGGCCCGCTTGCGCCGTAAGCTGCGGCGACGTCCTTCTCCAGGACACCGATGCCCACCGTGCGCGCGAGGAAGATGTCGTTCGTCCGGATGATCTTTTCGATGTCGGCCATCCGGCGGCGGACGTCGGCCACCGCCTGGCGGGCCCGTGACGTCCAGCCGGCCGGAACCTCCTCCTTGACGCCACCGACCCGGTTGAACATGTAGTGCATCCGGCCGCCGGAGGCCTCCTCCATCACCGCCTGGATCGTTTCGCGCTCGCGGAACGCGTAGAACATCGGCGTGATCGCACCGATCTCCAGCGGGTACGAGCCGAGGAACATCAGGTGGTTGAGGACGCGGTTGAGCTCGGCGAGCAGCGTGCGCAGCCAGGTGGCGCGGTCGGGCACCTCGATGCCCATCATCCGCTCGACGGCCAGCGCCACACCCAGCTCGTTCGAGAAGGCGGAGAGCCAATCGTGCCGGTTGGCCAGCATGAGGATCTGCCGGTAGTCGCGGACCTCGAACAGCTTCTCGGCCCCGCGGTGCATGTAGCCGATGATCGGCTCGGCCGAGACCACCCGCTCGCCGTCGACGACGAGGCGTAGCCGTAGGACCCCGTGGGTGGAGGGGTGCTGGGGGCCAATGTTCAGCACCATGTCGGCGGTGGCCAACCCATCCCCGGCCAGCGCAGTGGCGCCGCTGCCGACGCCTACGGTGAGCTCCACCTGCTCATCGTCCCAGAACGGCAGTTAGCGTGTTGGGATGACCGGTTCAGCGAATTCTTTTCGACCGACTCCTGCGACCCTCGTCCCGCCGACGGGGGTGCGTGAGGTCGAAAAGAATTCGTCGGCAGCTCCAGCGTTCGATCCTTGGTCGCCGGAGTTCGTCGCGTGGCCCTACGACGTGTTCGCCGATCTGCGTGCTCATGCGCCGGTCTGGCGGTTCGAGCGCACCGGGCAGTGGGTGATCTCCCGGCACGCCGACGTCGACGCGTTGCTGCGCGACCGCCGTCTCGGCCGGTCCTACCTGCACGTCGCCACGCACGCAGAAATGGGCCACGAGCCGCCCGCGGACCACCTCGAGCCGTTCTGGACGCTGAACAACAACGGCATGCTCGACCGCGAGCCGCCGGACCACACCCGTCTGCGACGGCTGGTCTCGAAGGCTTTCACGCCGCGGACGGTGGAGCGGCTGGCTCCGTGGGTGCGCTCGTACACCGACGGGCTGGTCTCCCAACTGCTCGACGCGGGTTCGGACGGGTCGTCGGTCGACCTGATCGAGACGATTGCCGAGCCGCTGCCGGTGGCCGTGATCGCGGAGATGCTGGGCATCCCGGAGGCCGACCGGCACCTGCTGCGGCCGTGGTCCGCGGACATCTGCGGAATGTACGAGCTGGCTCCGTCGACGTCGGCGCAGGAGAAGGCGGTGCGGGCCAGCGTCGAGTTCACCGAGTACCTGGTCGCGCTGGCGGCCGAGCGTCGCCTCCGGCCGGGCGACGACCTGATCAGCGCGCTCGCGACAGTGGTCGATGCCGGTGACCAGCTGACCGACCCGGAGCTGGTCGGCACCTGCGTGCTGCTGCTCAACGCCGGGCACGAGGCGACGGTCAACGTCACCGGCAACGGGTGGTGGGCGCTGTTCCGCAACCCGTCGGAGCTGGCGCGGCTGCGCGCCGGCGAGGTGGGGGTGGGCACCGCGATCGAGGAACTGATGCGGTGGGACACGCCGCTGCAGCTGTTCGAGCGGTGGGTGCTCGAAGACATCGAGGTGCACGGGGTCCGGATTCCGCGCGGGGACGAGGTCGCGTTGCTGTTCGGGTCGGCGAACCGGGATTCGTCGGTGTTCCCCGACGCCGCGCGGCTCGACCTGGGGCGGACGCCGAACCCGCACATCTCGTTCAGTGCGGGGATCCATTACTGCCTGGGGGCGCCGCTGGCCCGGTTGGAGCTCGGCACGTCGTTCGAGACGATGCTGCGGAGGGTGCCGGGCCTGTCACTCGCGGAGGAGCCGCGGTGGAAGGGCGGCTTCGTCATTCGCGGGTTGGACGCTTTGCAGGTCACCGTGTGACCACTGGGTCTGCGCATCGTCCTGTTCCGCCACGAACGAACGTCGACGCATCGTAGGGTGTCTGCCAACTCGGTTTGCCCCGGTGCGGCTTCGAAGCGGAGGATGTCCGCACCGGACGGAGCGTGGCCACGGTGTGGTGGCCCGAGGGGCGCGCAGACGGGTCAGGGAAGAGTCTCGAGAACGCTGGGACGGATAGGCGTGAGCTTCGGAGTGACCGACGATGTGGGTTCGAACGGCCGGCACCGGGCGCGCGACGCTGCCGATAATTCCGAGCTTCCCCGACGTCGTTCGCGTCGGGAGGCGTGGGACAGCCCACCGCCGGTCGGGGATTCGCGCCGACGTCCGGATCCGCTGACCGATCCGCTCGGGGCGTTGGAGTCGCCCTCGTCGGCCTCCTCGGCCGAGGAGCGGCAGTCGCGGCGGGAGCGGCGAGGATACGGCGAGGCGGACGAGGTACCGCCGGGCCGCTCGATGGGGCGGCGCGATGAGTCGGCGCGAGGTTCGGCCCGCCGAGGTCATCCCGACGAGGTGGACCGTCCGCGTCGCGTGCCGCAGCAGCGCCGTCCCGAGCTCGCCGAGGACGGTGGCCGCGTGTTGCCTCGGCGCCCCCACCGCACCCCCGAAACCGACGCCCCACCGAGCGACCGCCCCCGCCGCAGCCCCGATCTCCCCGACCGCCCCCGCGGCATCGCGGATACGGGCGATCACGCCCGGCGCAGTGGCGAGATCGTGGACCGGCCGCGGGGCATCGCGGATACGGGCGATCACGCCCGGCGCAGTGGCGAGATCGTGGACCGGCCGCGGGGCATCGCGGATACGGGCGATCACGTGCGACGCAGTGGCGAGATCGTGGACCGGCCGCGGGGCATCGCGGATACGGGCGATCACGTGCGACGCAGTGGCGAGATCGTTGATCGGCCCCGCGGGGTTGCGGACACCGGTGATCGGTCGCGTCGCGGTGCGGAGGCGGGGGATCGCCCGCGTGGCGTTGCCGAGACGGGCGACCGGATGCGGCGTAGCGGCGAGATCGGTGATCGATCCCGTGGGGTTGCGGATACCGGGGATCACCTGCGGCGGAGTGGGGAGATCGATCGGCCGCGGGGGGTTGCGGACACGGGGGAGCGGGCTCGGACGGCGGCTCGGGCTTCGGTTCCGGTTGCCGGGCGGGCAGTCGTCGGCGAGCCGGTTCGCCCCGAAATCGTGCGCCCCGAGACCGTGCGCCCCGAGGCCGTGCGCCCCGAGGCCGCGCGCCCCGAGGCCGCGCGACTCGAGGCCGCGCGACTCGAGACTGCGCGACTCGAGGCCGGGCGGGCCGAGCGCACCTCTGGGCGGGTCGCACCGGCCCCGGAGCACGCGCGGAGCTCGCGGAGTGCGCAGGCCGTGAGCCGGACACCGGCGGGCGAGCCGGACGCCGTCCGGCGGATCAACCCCTTCGACCTCCCCGAGCCGCGCGGCTACTCCCACGCGACGATCGCGAGCGGCCAGATCGTGTTCCTGGCCGCGCAGTCCGGCGTCGACATCGACGGCCGAATCGTCGACGGTGGTCTCGTCGCCCAGTTCGACCGCGCGGTGCAGAACCTGATCACCGCGCTCACCGCAGCCGGCGGCTCCCCTGAGCAACTGGTCAGCATCACCGTCCAGGTGACCTCGATCGACGACTACAAAGCCAACTCACGCCCGATCGGCCACGTCTGGCGCGCCCGCCTCGGCGGCCTCATGCCGGCCCTCTCGATCAGCGAAGTCCGCCGCTTCTGGGACCCCCAAGCCGAGATCCAGATTGCTGGGTGCGCGGCCCTTTGAGAACGACGCTGCCGAGCGGGCGGAAGGACTTGAGTATTACCTATACGCGGCGTCCTTCCGCCCGATCGGCAGCGTCGCCCTCAAAGGGCTCCAGGTCAAGGAGTTGACTGTCTTCGGCGTTCTGTGGCTGGAACAGCCACCAGAAGGCCCCTAGGCCGTCGGGGTCCAGGAGCTCGGCGGCTCGGGACGTTGAGCTCAGCGCGCGTAGGTAGCCCGCGGGGTCCGTGCTCGCCTGTTCTCGGGGCGGCAACCCTGCGGAGATGCCCAACGCGCGCAGGACGTCGCGCTGACGTCGCAGTGCGGCGCCGGGCGCGAGCGAGTCCATCGCCACGTGCGCGGTGAGATCGCAGGTCCCGTCCGGCACCGGCGGTACCTGGCGACCGTCGCGGTAGCCCGTCAGCGTCCCGCCTGCGGGCCGCGCATCCGACACGTGTCCGTAGTCGACGGCGACGGCGAGCCCGCGCCGCACGCGCCGTGCGGCCGCGGCCCACGCCACGTCGCGCGCCAGCCCGATCTCGGCCCGCTCGCCCGGCTCCCGAAGCGGCCACCACCGCTCCAGCCACGCGGCGTCGGGACCCGCCACGGCAGGGCCGAGGGACTCCGCCCCCGACGGCGACACGAGCACCACTCGGTCGACGCCCGCAGCGTCCCGACAAACCACGTCCAGCGGGACGTTGTCGAGCCATTCGTTCGCCACCAGTAGCCCGGTGACTTCCGGAACCTCGGCGGTCCACCGAAACCCGACCCCCTCCGGACGCGGCCCGCGCTCCACCGCGGTGAGCCGCAGCCGCCGCCCTATCCCCGAGGGCACCGAGAGCGCCGACAACAGCTCGCCGCCTCCGGCCCCGACATCGACGAGGTCGAGCGGATCGGGCCGCCCCAGCGCGTGGTCGACCCGCGACAGCAGCTCCCCGATCGCCTCCGCGAACAGGCCCGGAGCGGCATGCACCGACGTACGGAAATGCGCCGCCGGCCGATTGGCGAGATAAAACCCGCCCGGCCCGTACAGGGCTTCCTGCGCCGCTGCCCGCCACGAAACCGCCACGCGGGAACCCTATTCCGCGGCCGCCCCAGCGCGCCGCGGTGCGTGGCCAGCGCGCGAAAGCCTCAGGACGTGACGTCCTTCGAGGCGAAACGAGCCCACGCGGCGGAGCCGAACACCGCGGTCCAGACCAGCGAGCTGATCAACCCCGGCACCAACGCGCCGTACGTGATCGGATCCCGCAGCAGTTCGCCGAAATCCGTCCAGTACGTCGTCAGCAGGAACGGATGGATCACCTCGAGCTGCGGCACCGCGCCGAGGATCTGCGACGTGATCGTCGTGGCCACCACGGCGATCGTGGCGCCGATCGGCTGTTCGGTGAGCGTCGAGACGAACAGCCCGACCGCCACGAGCGCAACCAGGCACAGCGTCAGGTACACGCACACCATGCCGAGCCGGAGCAGCGCCTCGCCGAACCCGACCTGGGTGCCCGACAGCAACGCGGCCGGCCCACCGCCGAACAGCAGCAACCCGACGCCGGCCCCGGCCACCGCGATCACCAGCGTGCCGACGAACGTGTACGTCACCACCGCCGCGAACTTCGTCAGCAGCAGGCGGGTGCGGCTCACCGGCACGGTCAGCAGATATCTCAGCGTGCCGAGCGACGCCTCACCGGCGATCGCGTCGGCCGCCGTGGAGGAGACCGCCAGCGGCAGGAACAGCGGCAGCGCCACCGTCAGCGCGGTCAGCGCCACGAACAGCCCGTTGCCGTTCACCAGCGACAGGAACGCCGGACCGTCAGCACCGGCGCGCGGACCGGACCACCACACCGCCACCGCGATGACGACCGGCACCGCGGCGAGCATGGCCAGCGCGGCCTGGTTGCGCCGCCGCCCGAACATCAGCCGCAGCTCGGACCGCAGCAGCCGCCCGGTCGGACTCGTGCCCGATTTTTGGCCGGTGACCAGCGCCGGAACGTCGTCCGCAGCCGAGGCACGAGCCGGACGCAACGTCGGTACCGGCACGAACGCGCCGGGCACCAACGCGTACTGCTTAGCCGCTGACATCGAAGCCCTCCCCGGTGAGCCCGACGAATACCGATTCGAGGTCCGGAACCACCACGCGGAAGCCCTGGACCGGAACACCGTCGTACACCAGCGCTGCGACAATTCGATCCGACGGCAGGTCAGCGAGGGCGGCACTGACCCGGCGCCCACGCACCGCGATTTCGGGCAGCTCGAGTCGCTGCATCGTCGCGATCGCGTCCACCGGCCGTTCGGTCTCGACCTCGACGCGGGTCGCGGTGCCTGCGCGCAGCTCGGCCAGCGGTCCCTGCGCGACCAGCCGCCCGGCGTGCATCACCCCGACATGCGTGCAGATCTGCTCGACTTCCGCCAACAGGTGGGTCGAGAGCATCACCGTGGTGCCGGCGGCGGCGAGTTCCGCGATCAACGTCCGGACCTCGCGGGTGCCCTGCGGGTCCAGGCCGTTCGTCGGCTCGTCGAGGATGAACAGCTCGCGTGGCCGCAGCAGCGCGGCGGCGAGCCCGAGCCGCTGGCGCATGCCGAGCGAGTAGGTGCGGTACCGCTTGCGTTCCGCCGGAGTGAGGCCTACCCGGTCCAGTGCGGCGCCGATCCGTGCACGCGAGGTGCTCGGGTCGGCCGTGCGGTCCACGGCATCCAGACGGCGGAGGTTGTCGAGCCCGGACAGGTGCGGGTAGAACGCCGGCCCTTCGACCAGCGCCCCGACCCGCGGCAGGATCGCGGCGGCGTCCTCGGGCATCTGCCCGTTGAGCAGCCGGTGCGTGCCCGCGGTGGGGCGGGCCAGGCCGAGCAGCATCCGGATCGTCGTCGTCTTCCCCGATCCGTTCGGCCCGAGGAAGCCGAAAACCGCACCGGTGGGCACGGCGAGGTCGAGGTTGTCGACCGCTACCTGCCCACCGCGGAACTGCTTGGTCAAACCCGTGGTGGCGATCGCGTGCGCGTCCGCCGAAGCCCTCGAATGCCTCCGCGGACGCTCGACTGCGGGCGCTGTCACCGCGCTGCCGCCTGGTAGAGGCGCTCGGGATCGACGGCGCCGAACACGAGCCGACCGTCGTCGGTCAGCACCGCGCAGAGCAGGTCGGACTCGAGCAGGCGCCCGCTGCCCCAGGAGCCGCTCACCTTCGGCAGCATTCCGAGCATCGACTTCGCGCGGTCGTCGCTCGATTCGACGGAGTCCAGCCCGCTCAGGATGCCGACCTGCGTCCAGCCGGAGCCCACGACCGACAGGCGGTCCTTGATCGCCGGGTGTTCGGTGGCGGCGACGGGTTGCTCGGTGACCGTCGCGCCGGGCGGCGGCGTGAACGTGAACTGCGCCGGGTCGGGCGCGGAGAAGGAGACCTGGGTGAAGCCGACCTCGAACGCCGGCTTGGACGCGTCCCGCGCGTAGAGCCGGACACGCAGCGGCATCTTCTTCTCGGAGTCGATCGCCAAGCGAACCTGTCCGATGCGGCTGGCCTTGTCTTTGGGCTTCAGCACGAGTTCGTACGCGGCCCGGCCGGCGACCTTGGCGGTGCCGTCGGTGGTGACCTCGGTGGTCGGCGAAATCGCGGCCAGTGCCTGGTCGGCAGCCTCCTGCGGCGTGCTCGGCAGCGGGCTGCCCGACGGCTGGACCTTCTTCAGGTCCTCGTCGGTGAGCCGGGTGTGCGTCGCCTGGTTCTTCTGGCTGGACCACGTCCACACGTCGTTGCCGTTGCGGACGACGTCGGACTCACCGAGCGAACCGACCAGCGCGACCCGCTGCTTGTCCTCCCCGCCGTACCAGACACGTAGCGTGTGGGTGCCGGTCAGCATCGACGTGAAGTCCGAACTGCCCTGGGATCCCGCGGTGGAGAAGTTCGGCAGGCCGAGGTCGGACTTCTGGACGACGGTGCCCGACAGCGGCTGGGGAACCGCTGTCTGCAGATCGACGAGGAGCTCGGCGGCGGTGCGCGGCGGAAGCGCCGGGGAGGCGTCCGCGGCGGTGAGGAATCGGCTGACTCCACCGATGGCCACGGCCAGGACCAGCACGACGGCCGGGAACGCCCAGCGGAGGGACGGCCGACGCACGAACAGCGGCCGCCGGGGCGGCACCGTCGTGTCGGAGTTCCAACTCGAGCCACTGAGTACTTCCGGCTCCGAGTGGTGGTCCTGCGGGGACCGCTCGGGCGGCGGTGCCCCGGAATCCCGCGAAGACATGGCGAACACCTCTCGGTGGGCAGCGGTACAAGTTGATGCTGCTCGGTGCATGCTGAGATCGGGCTGAGACGGTGGGCACTCCTCAGGCTCTTCTCAGTGCTAATGACAACGCTTGCCACTATGCGCGAAGGGAAACAAGTGCGGGTACTGGTCGTCGAGGACGAGGTCCGGCTGGCCGGAGCGCTCAAGCGTGGCCTGCAGGCCGAGGGGTTCGTCGTCGACGTCGCCCACGACGGTCAGGACGGCCTGGAGCGCACCCGGCAGAACGAGTACGACGCGGTCGTGCTCGACGTCATGCTGCCCAAGCTCTCCGGCTACCGCGTGGTGCAGGCGCTGCGCGCGGACCGGAACTGGGTGCCGGTGCTGATGCTCTCGGCCAAGGACGGCGAGTACGACCAGGCGGACGGCCTGGACGCCGGTGCCGACGACTACCTGACGAAGCCGTTCTCCTACGTCGTGCTGGTCGCCCGGCTGCGAGCGCTGCTGCGCCGCGGCACGCCGGAGCGCCCGGTCGCACTGAGCGCCGGCGACCTCGTGCTCGACCCCGCGTCCAAGCGCGTGACCCGGGGCGACGTCGAGGTCACGCTGACCGCGCGGGAGTTCGCGCTGCTGGAGTACCTCATGCGGCACGCCGGAGAGGTCGTCAGCAAGGTCGAGCTGCTCGAACACGTCTGGGACCTCTACGACACCGGCGAGGCCAACGTCGTCGAGGTGTACATCGGTTACCTGCGGCGCAAGATCGACCAGCCGTTCGACCGCCGGGCGGTGACGACCGTGCGCGGAGCCGGGTACCGGCTGGAGCCGGACGGCGGATGAGCCTGCTCCGGCTACCGATGCGGTTCTGGTGGCGTGCCCGGCTGAGCACGCGACTGGTGGCGCTGGCCACCGCCGCGGTGGTGGTCGCGCTCGCCGTGAGCACGGTCGTGTTGGTGGTCGTGCTGAAGTCGTCGCTGGAGCGGGCGCTGGACGCGGCGGCCCGGCAGACCGGTGAGGACGTCGCCGCGCTGGTCACCACCGACAGCCTGCCCAACCCGATTCCCGCCGGCGGCACGACGGTCGTCCAGGTGATCGACGCGAACGGCGCGGTGCTGGCCGTTTCCTCGGGCGCCGACCGGCTCGTCCCGATGCTGCCGAAGGACGAACTTGCGCTGGTCAAGCGTGACCAGGAGCGGTACGAACCCGGTTACCGGTTCGGGGTGAAGGACGTCGTGCGGGTGGTCGCGGTCTCCGCCGGGGACAAGACCGTGCTGGTCGCGATCCCGGCCGGCGAGGTGCACGAGTCGGTCCGGGTGGTGCGGGTCGGGCTGTTGTCCGGCTACGCGGTGCTGCTCGTGCTGCTCGTCGTGCTCGCCTGGCGGATGGTCGGGGCCGCGCTGAGTCCCGTGGAGGCGCTGCGGCGTGGCGCGGAGGCGATCGCGTCCGGCGGGGCGTCACCGCCCCGGTCGGACAGCGGACGGTTGCCGCTGCCACGCGCCCAGGACGAGATCTACCGGCTGGCGGTCACGCTCAACACGATGCTCGGTCGGCTGGACGCCGTGCGCGCCCGACAGCGAGCGTTCGTCGCGGACGCCGCGCACGAACTACGCAGTCCGCTCGCGAGCCTGCGGACACAGATCGAGGTCGCGGAGGTGACGTCGGTCCCGGCCGAACCCGCCGACTTGTTGGCCGACGTCGAACGACTGACCCGGCTCGTCGACGACCTGCTGCTGCTCGCGCGCATGGACGATGCACCGGCTGGGGGGCACCCGGCGGCGCGGCGCCCGGCCGAGCCGGTGGAGATGGCGGTCGTCGTGGATGCGGCGGTCGGGCGGTCCGCGGGGGCGCGGGTGCCGGTGGAGCGCGTGGATCGGCCGGGTGCGGCGTCGGCCGTCGTCGAGGGTGACGAGGACGCGTTGACCAGGGTCGTGACGAATTTGGTCGAGAACGCCGCCCGGTACGCCGAGACGCGCGTCGAGGTGCGGGTCGGGGCCGCCGACGGGCGCGCGTGGTTGCAAGTCGTGGACGACGGGCCGGGGATTCCGGCGGCCGACCGGGAGCGGGTGTTCGCGCGGTTCACCCGGCGTGACGACGCTCGGGACCGGGACAGCGGGGGAGCGGGGCTCGGGCTGGCGATCGCCAGGGAGATCGTGCGGCGGCACGGCGGGACGATCGCGCTCTCGGACGCCTCGCCGCACGGCCTGGTGGCGACGGTTCGGATTCCGTTGTCGCTTCCGGGGGAGTCCGACGAATGATGGCGCCTCGACGTTGCGGCTCGGGCCTGAGCCGCAACGTCAAGGCGCCATCGAGAAGGTCGCTCCCGGTTACAGCAGGTGAGCGCCGAGGCTGGTGAGCATGGCGAGTAGTGCGATCCCGGCGGCGACGCACTGCACGGCGGCGCCGTTGAAGAACGGGATCCGGGAGTCGACGGAGTACCGGCCCGGGCCGGCGAGGAGCAGGCCCAGTGCGGCGCCGCTGAGGATGAGCGGTAGCTCGATGCCGTCGTGGCTGGCGAAGAAGCCGTTGCCGAGGTTGACGGCCACCATCGCGTTGACCGTCACGCCGATGATGCCGCCCGCGGCGAGCGGGGTGAGCAGGCCGGCGGCGAGGAACAGGCCGCCGAACAGTTCGCCGACGATGGCGGCGAGGGCGAACAGGGCGCCCGGGGCGTAGCCCAGGGCGGAGAAGCCGTCGGCGGTGGCGCCGAAGCCGTCGCCGCCGAACACGCCGAAGGCTTTTTGGGCGCCGTGGGCGGCCATGATCAGGCCGACGGCCAGTCTCATGACCAGGAGGCCCGCGTCGGAGACCGCGGCTGGGGTCTCGATCGTGAGCAGCGCGCTGGTGGAGCCCCAGTCGAGAGGTGCGGCGTGGCGTGGGCCCGCCCAGATCGTGCGGTTGGTTGTCGGCGGCGCGGCGTAGCTCAGGTCGAACGGACCGGTCGTCCGAGGCGGCGGCGCCGCCGGGTGCCGCGGCGGCGCGTGCCCCGCGCCGGGGTGCGCTTGGCCTGCGGCGGGGTGCGCTTGGCCTGCGGCGGGGTGCGCGTGGCCTGCGGCGGGGTGGGCCGGGCCCGGGTGCGCCGGGTCGGGGTTTGGGGCGCCGGGGTGTGGTGCGGGGCCTGGGGCCGGGTGGGTGGGGGCTGATTGGTCTGGTGGGGCGTGGGTGGCTGGGGGCGGCATGGTGGGGGGTGCGAGGCGGGGCATGCCGGCCGTCAGCGCGGCGGCTGTTGCCTTGGCTTCGGCCGGTTGAGTTCCACTCGGGGTCGAGATGATCGGGCGGCCGAGCACCGGCACGAACGGCTCGGGCTCCGCTTTCTTCACCTCCGGCGCCACCGCTTCGGCCACCGGAGCGGGCGGCTGACCCGCTTCGGGTGCCTCGGCGGTCCCAGCCACGACCGGCTCCGCGGCCGCCGGAGCAGCGGCGGCTGCGGCGCCGGCGGCTGCGGGAGCCGCGGAGGCCTCTGCAGTGGCGTCTGCGGACGCCGGAGCATGCGCGGCTGCTGCAGCATGCGCGGCTGCCGGAGCGTCGGCGGATGCCGGGGTGTGCGCGGACGCTGGAGTATGCGCGGACGCTGGAGCATGGGCGGACGCCGGAGGATGCGCGGCTGCTGGAGCATGGGCGGCTGCTGGAGCGTCGGCGGGTGCCGGGGTGTGCGCGGCTGCGGGGGTGTCGGGGGGTTCGCTGGGCTCGGGGGTGTCGTCGGGGGCGTCGGGGGAGGGGGGTGGCATGACGCTGGTCGGGGCCGCTACTACGGCGCTCCACAGTGCGTCGAGCACCGAGCGCTCCTCGAACACCGAGTGGTGTTCGGGCTCGGCGGCCCGTCGGCCGTGCCTGCTCGTCGTGGCACTGCGCGCCATGCAGCCTCCTCGGACCCGGCGGGCGAAGTCACTTTCACCCCATTAATAGATGAATACCCCAATTCCGGCAAGTGGTGTAATTCGCTCGTTGTAGTGCCGACAAACGTTGACACCGTTCGCCCTGCGGTAACGGTGTTGTGACACACCCGACACGGACTTCTCGGCGCATCCCAAACCCGCGCATACTTGCGCCGACCGGTACCGGAAGCCCGAGGACTGGATCATGGATCACGCGCAGAATTCGCCCTCTCCCGCCGAAAGGCCGGACCCCGCCGATCGGCCGGGACGCCTCACTGTCGGCCTCGTCGGCGCCGGCCGCGCGGGATCGGTGCTGGCCGCCGCACTGGCCCGCGTCGGGCACCGTACGGTCGCGGTCTCCGCGGTGAGCAGCGCCTCCCGCGAGCGCGCCGCGCAGCGTCTGCCCGGGGCTCCGATCGTTCCCCCGGACTCGGTCGTCGCGGCGGCAGATCTCGCGCTGCTCGCGGTCCCCGACGACGCGCTGGAACCGCTGGTCACGGGGCTCGCCGAGGTCGGCGCGTTCCGCCCGGGTCAGCTGGTCGTGCACATCTGTGGTGCGCACGGGCTCGACGTCCTGCAACCGGCGACGCGTGCGGGCGCCCTGCCCCTGGCCCTGCACCCGATCATGACGTTCACCGGCCGCGACGAGGACGAGAGCCGGCTCGCCGGGGTGCACTGGGGAGTGACGACGGTGCCGGAGCTGCGGCCGGTCGGCGAGGCCCTGGTCGTCGAGATGGGTGGCGAGCCGCTCTGGGTCGCCGACGCGCAGCGGCCGCTGTATCACGCGGCGCTCGTCGTGGCCGCGAACCACCTGGTCACGCTGATCAACGACGCGGTCGACCTGCTGCGCGCGGCCGGGGTCGAGCGGCCCGGTGCGGCGCTCGCCCCGCTGGCCGGTGCCGCGCTGGACAACGCGCTGCGTTCCGGCGACGCCGCCCTCACCGGACCGGTGTCGCGTGGGGACGCCGGCACCGTTGCCAACCACCTCGACGCCCTGCGCGGACGCCAGCCCAGCGCGGTGGCCGGTTACCTGGCCATGGCCCGCCGGACCGCCGACCGGGCCATCGCCGCCGGCCGCCTCGACCCCGCCGCAGCCGAGAACCTCCTGGACGTCCTGGGCGACCATTCAGCCGCCACCTAGCCCTCCCACGGTGGTGCTGCGATTAGCGTCGATATGAGCTTGGAGGGACAGATGAGCGCAGTACGGGTGCCCATCGTGGTCAACGAGCGCGAAGCGCTCGCGATCGAACGGGAGCGGGCGGACGGGCCCGTGGCGGTCGTGATGACGATGGGCGCGCTGCACGAAGGACATGCGGCGCTGCTGCGGCAGGCACGGGCGCGGGCCGCGACAGTCATCACGACGATCTTCGTGAACCCGCTGCAGTTCGGTCCGAACGAGGACTTCGACCGCTATCCGCGCACGCTCGAAACCGATCTCGAGCTGTGCGCGCGGGAAGACGTCGACATCGTTTTCGCGCCGACGGCGGCCGTGATGTACCCGAACGGGCAGCCACGGACGCGGGTCAATCCAGGGCCGCTCGGCGAGATCCTGGAGGGTGCGAGCCGTCCCGGGTTCTTCCACGGCGTGCTCACCGTCGTGCTCAAGCTGATCAACCTGACCAGGCCGGACGTCATCTTCTTCGGCGAGAAGGACTACCAGCAGGTCGCGCTGGTGCGGCAGATGGTGCGCGACTTCGATCTCGACATCGAGGTCGTCGGCGTACCGACCGTGCGCGAACCCGACGGGCTGGCGCTCTCCAGCCGTAACCGGTACCTGTCCGAGCCGGAGCGTGCCACCGCACTCGCGCTCGCGGCAGCTCTCCGCGCCGGCGCGGCCGCGGGCGGGAACGGGGCCCAGGCGGTCGAAGCCGCAGCGAAAGACGTACTCGGAAAAGCCGAGGGGCTGACGCTCGACTACGCCGTCGTGACCGCTCCCGACCTCGGCTCGGCGCCCGACGCCGGTGAGGCCCGTCTGATCCTCGCGGCGAAGGTCGGAACCACCCGGCTGATCGACAACGGCCCGGTGAGGCTCGCGTCACGGACCGAGCTACCGCCGTTCACCGGCAATTAGGCTGCCGGACGTGGATGTCCAACGGAGGACTGTGGGTGCTGGAAACACGATCCCGCGTCGCTTGCTGACCGCGTCGCCGGGCTGGACCGTCACCGCTGACGTCTGCGTGATCGGTTCCGGCGTCGCCGGGCTGTGCGCCGCGCTGCACGCGCGGGAGGCCGGCCTGTCGGTCGTCGTCGTGACGAAGGTCAACATCGACGACGGGTCGACGCGGTGGGCGCAGGGTGGCATCGCCGCGGTGCTCGACCCGCTCGACACCCCGGCAGCGCACGCGCAGGACACGCTGGTCGCCGGCGTGGGGCTCTGCGACCCGGCGGCTGTCGACGTGCTGACGCGGGAGGGGCCGGGGCGGCTGCACGAGCTGATCCGCGTCGGCGCGGAGTTCGACCGGAACACCGACGGATCGCTGATGCTCACCCGGGAAGGTGGCCATCACGCGAATCGCATCGTGCACGCCGGTGGCGACGCCACGGGCGCCGAGGTGCAGCGCGCGCTGCACGCCGCCATCCACCGCGATCCCGGTATCCGGCTGATCGAGCACGCGCTGGTGCTCGACCTGCTCACCGGTGCCGATGGCCGAGCCGCGGGCCTCAGCCTGCACGTGCTCGGCGAGGGGTCGGAGGACGGTGTCGGCGCGGTGCTGGCGCGGGCGGTCGTGCTGGCCACCGGCGGTCTCGGGCAGGTGTTCGCGTCGACGACGAACCCGGCGGTCTCCACGGGCGACGGCGTGGCGTTGGCGCTGCGCGCCGGGGCGGCCGTCACCGACCTGGAGTTCGTCCAGTTCCACCCGACCGCGCTGTACCTGGGCGCCAACGCCCCCGCCGGCCAGCAGCCGCTGGTGAGCGAGGCGATGCGCGGTGAGGGCGCCTATCTGCGCAACGCGGCCGGCGAGCGGTTCATGGTGGGTCGCCACGAGCTGGCCGAGCTCGCCCCACGGGACGTCGTCGCGAAGAACATCACGCGCGAGATGCTGTCGTCGGGGTCGGAGCACGTCTGGCTGGACGCCCGGCACCTCGGGGCAGACTTCCTGGAGCACCGGTTCCCGTCGATTCTGGCGCGGGCCCGGCAGGCGGGGATCGACCCGGTGAACGACCTGGTGCCGGTGGCGCCGGCGGCCCACTACGCGTCCGGCGGCGTCCGCACGGACCTGCAGGGCCGCACCAGCGTTCCCGGGCTCTACGCGTGCGGTGAGGTCGCCTGCACGGGTGTGCACGGTGCCAACCGGCTGGCGTCGAATTCGCTGCTCGAAGGCCTGGTGTTCGCCGGGCGGATCGGGCTCGACCTGGCTCGCGACCTGCCCGCGCAGGCCGATCCGGTCGACGTCGAGGGGTCCGGGCTCGAGCACTACGTGGTGTCGTCGACGGTGCGTGAGGACCTGCAGCACGCGATGGTGCGGGGCGCCGGTGTGCTGCGCTCCGCGTCGTCGTTGCAGTCGACGTCCGAGACGCTGGTGCAGCTGGGCGGCAAGCGCTCGATGGACCCGCGCCCGGTCAACTGGGAGGTCACGAACCTCCACACGGTCGCGACCGCGCTGGTCGCCGCTGCCTCGGCGCGCGAGGAGACCCGCGGCTGCCACTGGCGCGAGGACTTCCCCGACGCGTCCGACGAGTGGCGGGGACACCTGCTGGCCGCGATAGCGCCGGACGGGGCGCTCACCGAAACGTATGAGGCGATGTGAATCTCGATCCGGCCTGGGTGGCCGACGTGGTGGCGCGGGCGCTGGCCGAGGATCTCGGCGGTCCCGACGGCGTCGACGTGACGAGCGTGGCGACGATCCCGGCCGACCAGGTCGACGTCGTGGACATGGTGGCGCGTGCTTCCGGTGTGGTGGCGGGGTTGCCGGTGGCATTGGCGGTGTTCTCGTCTTTCGAAGGCGTTTCGGTCGAGGCGGTCGTCGACGATGGGGCGGCGGTGCAGCGCGGGGACGTTCTCGCGACCATCACCGGGCCGACCCGCGCGCTGCTCACCGCGGAACGCACGGCGCTCAACCTCATCTCCCGGGCCTCCGGGGTGGCGACCCACACCAGGCGCTGGGCTGACGCCCTCTCCGGCACCGGGGCGCAGGTGCTCGATACGCGGAAGACGACGCCGGGGCTGCGCGCGCTGGAGAAGTACGCCGTTCGGGCCGGTGGCGGCACGAACAAGCGGATGGGCCTGTACGACGTCGCGATGATCAAGGACAACCACAAGTTGGCCGCGGGGTCGATCACGGCAGCGTATGAAAAAGTCCGGCAGACGTTCCCGGACGTACCTGTGCAGGTGGAGGTCACGACGGTCGCGGAGGCGATCGAGGCGGTGACCGCCGGGGCCACGTTCCTGCTGCTCGACAACATGGCGCCGCCGCTGCTGCGTGAGGTGGTCGCCGCGGTCGGTGGCAAGGCCGAACTGGAAGCCACCGGAAACCTGACGCTGGACCGCGCCCGCGAGTTCGCCGAGACCGGCGTGAATTATCTGTCGGTCGGCGGGCTCACGCATTCGTCGCCGATTCTCGACATCGCGTTGGACCTTCGACCCCGAGAGGCGTAAAAGACGGTGCTGCTGACCATCGACGTCGGTAACACGAACATCGTGCTCGCGACCTTCTCGGGGGAGAAGCTCGTGCACTCGTGGCGGGTTCGGACCGACAGCCGGATGACCGCGGACGAACTCGCGCTCATGTTCCGCGGCCTCCTGGAGACCGAAGCCGTGCAGATCACGGGCGTCTCGGCGTGCTCCACGGTGCCGGCGACGCTGCGCGAGCTGCGCACGATGCTGGACAAGTACTACGGCGACATCCCCACGATGATCATCGAGCCGGGCGTCCGGACCGGGGTGTCGATCGTCATGGACAACCCGAAGGAAGTCGGCTCCGACCGCATCATGAACACGCTGGCCACCCACCACTTGTTCGGGGGTCCGGCGGTCGTCGTCGACTTCGGTACGTCGACGAACTTCGACGTCGTCGGGCCGGACGGCGCGTTCCTGGGTGGCGCGTTGGCGCCGGGCATCGACATCTCGGTCGACGCTCTGGCGGCGCGCGCGGCGCAGCTGCGGAAGGTCGAGCTGGTGCGGCCCCGGTCGGTGATCGGGAAGAACACGGTCGAGGCGCTGCAGTCGGGGATCATCTACGGCTTCGCCGGTCAGGTGGACGGGATCGCGCGGCGCATGGTGGAGGAGCTCGGCGGAGCGTCCGCTGTCGTCGCGACCGGTGGGCTGGCGACGCTGGTGATCGGCGAGTCCCGCGAGATCACCCACCACGAACCGAACCTGACGCTGATCGGCCTGCGCCTCGCGTTCGATCGGGCTGCGGCACGCTGAGCACATGGCAGAGGACACTCGGCGTCGATTGATCGACGGCGCGATCGAGACCGTGCGCCGCAACGGCATCGCCGGGACGTCCGCCCGGACGGTCGCGGCGGCCGCCGGCGTCAACCAGGCGCTGGTCTTCTACCACTTCGGGAGCGTCGCCGACCTGCTCGGCGAGGCTTGCCGGGTGGCCACCGCGGAGAACGTCGAGCTCTACCGGGAGCGGTTCGACGGGATCCGTGACCTGCGTTCGCTGTTGGGGTTGGGTCGGGAGCTCCACGCCGACCAGCGCGACCGGGGCAACGTCACGCTGCTGGGCCAGATGCTGGCCGGTGCGCAGGGCGACGAGCGCCTCGCCACGGCCACCCGCGAGGCGATCGGGCTCTGGGTCCGCGAGATCGAGGCGGTGCTCCGCCGCGTCGTCGCCGGTTCGCCGATCGAACCGGTCGTCGACGTCACCGGGCTCGCGCACGCGGTCTCCGCCGCGTTCGTCGGCATGGAGTTGTTCGAGGCGGTGGACCCGGCCGGGTCCACCGGAGCGCTGGACGCACTCGACCGCCTCGGGATTCTGCTGGAGGTGGCCGATGACCTCGGCCCGGTCGCGAGTGCCGCACTCCGCCGCCGGATCCGCAGCGCGACCGCCGGTCAAAACTGATCGTCAGGGGTCGATAGGCTTTGGCACGTGACCGAGAACCCCACCGCTCCCGATACTGATGGCGACGCGTTCGACAGCGACGTGCCGGAGCAGGTAAGGGTGCGGTTGGAGAAGCGGGCCCGGATGCTCGCGGAGGGCGCCGAGCCGTATCCGGTGGGATTCCCGCGGACGACGACGCTGGCCGCGATCCGTGACCGCTACCCCGATCTCGGCCTCGACGAGCACACCGGCGAGCGGGTTTCGGTCACCGGGCGGGTCATTTTCATCCGCAACACGGGAAAGCTGTGCTTCGCGACTCTCCGTGAGGGCGACGGCACCGAACTGCAGGCGATGCTCAGCCTGGCCCAGGTTGGGGCGGAATCGCTGGAGCAGTGGAAGTCCCTGGTCGATCTCGGTGATCACGTCGGTATCGAAGGTGAGGTCATCACCTCTCGGCGTGGTGAGCTGAGCGTGTTCGCCGATCGGTGGATTCTCACGACAAAGGCGCTCCGCCCGCTGCCGGTCGCGCACAAGCCGATGGGCGAGGAAACTCGAATCCGGCAGCGATATGCCGATCTGATCGTGCGCCCGGAAGCCCGCCGGATGGTGGAAGTGCGTACCGAGACGGTACGTGCATTGCGGGATTCCCTGAACCGTCGGCAGTTCCTCGAGGTCGAGACGCCGATGTTGCAGGCAGTACAGGGCGGTGCCGCGGCACGACCGTTCATCACCCATTTCAACGCGTTCGATCTCGACGTGTACCTTCGCATCGCGCCCGAGCTCTTCCTGAAGCGTTGTGTGGTCGGTGGTATCGAGAAGGTTTACGAGATCAATAGAAACTTCCGCAACGAAGGTGCGGATTCCACGCACTCGCCGGAATTCACCATGCTCGAGGTGTACGAGGCCTACGGCGACTACGACACGATGGCCCGGCTGACTCGGGAGCTGTACCAGGAAGCGGCCACCACCGTGTTCGGCTCGACGCTCGTGGAGCGCTTCGACGGCACCGAGATCGACCTGGGCGGTGAATGGCAGACCGCGTCGCTGTTCGAGCTCGTGTCCGCGGCGGTGGGCGAAGAGGTCACCCCCGAGACGCCCGTCGAGACCCTGCGCGACTACGCGGAGAAGCACGGTATCGCTGTGAATCCACTGTGGGTCCACGGCAAGCTGGTGGAGGAGTTGTTCGAGGCGCTGTGCGAGGACAAGCTCGCCGGGCCGATCTTCGTGCGCGACTACCCGCTCGACACCAGCCCGCTCACCCGTCCGCACCGGTCGCTGCCCGGCGTCGCCGAGAAGTGGGACCTCTACATCGACGGTGTGGAGCGCGGCACCGCGTACTCCGAACTGGTCGATCCGGTGATCCAACGGGAAAAGCTGGTGGCCCAGTCGGCGCTCGGCGCCAAGGGCGACGTCGAAGCGATGCAGTTGGACGAGGACTTCCTGCGGGCACTGGAATACGGCATGCCGCCATCCGGCGGAATGGGTATGGGTGTGGACCGTATGCTCCAGGTGTTCACTGGTCGGGGCATCCGGGACACGATTCTCTTCCCGTTCGTCCGGCCCGTATAAGGCGCGGTCCGGTTACCGAGCGTTTCTGCGATACTGGGTATTGGCATTGCGGTCGTAGCCGTGATTGTATTTAGCCGTACCCAGTTTTTCTGGTGATCCGGGAGGAATTTCGTGGCGCAGAAGGTGCAGGTGCTTCTCGTCGATGACATCGACGGAGGCGACGCAGAAGAGACGGTCTCGTTCTCGCTCGACGGCGTGTCTTACGAAATCGATCTGTCTGCGAAGAACGCCGCGACGCTGCGCGATGCGGTTGCGCCTTACGTCGGCGTTGCTCGTAAGGCCGGCCGGGCACCAGCCACGAAGGCCGCGGCCGCCACCCGGGTTCGTTCGTCCGGTTCCACCGCGACTGCTGATCGCGAGCAGAACCAGGCCATCCGTGAATGGGCGAAGAAGCGCGGATTCAAGGTTTCCGATCGCGGTCGCATCCCGAGCGACATCGTGAAGCAGTTCCACGCCAGCTGACTTTCCCCAGTAGCTCCCCCTGGTCGGTACCCCGCGAGCGTCGCCCGGGCGCGACGTCCGTAATCTGCTGGTAGCGGCAGATACGGTTGTTCGCTCTCAGCGGACAGCTGGTCGGAAGCGATACTTCGGCTTCACCGTTGTAGGAACTGTGGTCGTACTTGATCCGGTCCCCATGGCGGGTGGCCGGAGGTCACCACCCGACTACAGTGGTGGGACGGACGCCATCAGGTGTTCGCGACCACACGGTGCTCACCGGCACGTGAGGAGCAACGAGGGATGTTCGAGAGGTTTACCGACCGCGCGAGGCGTGTTGTCGTCCTGGCTCAAGAAGAAGCCCGGATGCTCAACCACAACTACATCGGCACCGAGCACATCCTGCTCGGCCTCATCCACGAGGGTGAGGGCGTCGCGGCCAAGGCGCTCGAGTCCCTGGGGATCTCGCTGGAGGGTGTCCGCCAGCAGGTCGAGGAGATCATCGGGCAGGGGCAGCAGGCGCCGAGCGGGCACATCCCGTTCACGCCGCGGGCCAAGAAGGTCCTCGAGCTGTCGCTCCGCGAAGCGCTACAGCTGGGCCACAACTACATCGGCACCGAGCACATCCTGCTCGGGCTCATCCGCGAGGGTGAGGGCGTGGCCGCCCAGGTCCTGGTGAAGCTGGGGGCAGACCTGAACCGGGTCCGCCAGCAGGTGATCCAGCTGCTCTCGGGCTACCAGGGCAAGGAGCCGGCCGGCTCCGGTGCCCCGGCCGAAGGCACGCCGTCGACTTCGCTCGTCCTCGACCAGTTCGGTCGCAACCTGACGCAGGCCGCGCGCGAGCAGAAGCTCGACCCGGTCATCGGTCGGGAGAAGGAAATCGAGCGGGTCATGCAGGTGCTGTCCCGCCGCACCAAGAACAACCCGGTCCTGATCGGCGAGCCCGGCGTCGGCAAGACCGCCGTCGTCGAGGGCCTCGCCCAGGCCATCGTCAAGGGCGAGGTGCCCGAGACGCTGAAGGACAAGCAGCTCTACACGCTCGACCTCGGCGCACTGGTCGCCGGGTCGCGCTACCGCGGTGACTTCGAAGAGCGCCTGAAGAAGGTGCTCAAGGAAATTCGCACCCGCGGCGACATCATCCTGTTCATCGACGAGATCCACACCCTGGTGGGTGCGGGTGCCGCCGAGGGCGCGATCGACGCCGCATCGATCCTCAAGCCGATGCTGGCCCGGGGTGAGCTGCAGACGATCGGCGCCACCACGCTCGACGAGTACCGCAAGTACGTCGAGAAGGACGCCGCTCTCGAGCGCCGGTTCCAGCCGATCCAGGTCGGCGAGCCATCGCTGGCGCACACGATCGAGATCCTCAAGGGTCTGCGCGACCGGTACGAGGCGCACCACCGGATCTCCATCACCGACGGTGCCCTGGTCGCGGCCGCGACGCTGGCCGACCGGTACATCTCCGACCGCTTCCTTCCGGACAAGGCGATCGACCTGATCGACGAGGCCGGCGCCCGGATGCGGATCCGGCGGATGACCGCGCCGCCGGACCTTCGCGAGTTCGACGAGCGCATAGCCGGCGTCCGGCGCGAGAAGGAGAGCGCGATCGACGCGCAGGACTTCGAGAAGGCCGCGTCGCTGCGCGACAAGGAGAAGCAGCTGCTGGGCCAGAAGGCGCAGCGCGAGAAGGAGTGGAAGGCCGGTGACCTCGACGTCGTGAGCGAGGTCGACGACGAGCAGATCGCCGAGGTCCTGGCGAACTGGACGGGCATCCCGGTCTTCAAGCTCACCGAAGAGGAGACCAGCCGTCTCCTGCGCATGGAGGACGAGCTGCACAAGCGGGTCGTCGGCCAGGAGCAGGCGATCAAGGCCGTCTCGCAGGCCATCCGGCGTACCCGGGCCGGCCTGAAGGACCCGAAGCGTCCCGGTGGTTCGTTCATCTTCGCCGGCCCGTCCGGTGTGGGTAAGACCGAGCTCTCGAAGGCGCTTGCCGAGTTCCTGTTCGGTGACGAGGACGCGCTGATCCAGCTCGACATGTCCGAGTTCCACGACCGGTACACGGTGTCGCGTCTGGTCGGTGCCCCTCCCGGCTACGTCGGGTACGACGAGGGTGGCCAGCTCACCGAGAAGGTGCGCCGCAAGCCGTTCTCCGTGGTGCTCTTCGACGAGGTCGAGAAGGCTCACCCGGACGTCTTCAACACCCTGCTGCAGATCCTCGAGGACGGTCGTCTCACCGACGGCCAGGGCCGCATCGTCGACTTCAAGAACACGGTGCTGATCCTGACCTCGAACCTGGGTACCCGCGACATCGCCAAGGCCGTGTCGCTCGGCTTCCAGGCGGGCAACGACACGTCCAGCAACTACGAGCGGATGAAGCTCAAGGTCCAGGACGAGCTGAAGCAGCACTTCCGTCCGGAGTTCCTCAACCGTATCGACGACACGATCGTGTTCCACCAGCTCACCGAGGACGAGATCGTCGAGATCGTCGACCTCATGCTGGCGCGTGTCGACACGGCTCTGAAGAACAAGGACATGGGGCTCGAGCTCACCGACGGCGCGAAGAAGCTTCTCGCCGCCAAGGGCTACGACCCGGTGCTGGGCGCGCGGCCGCTGCGTCGCACGATCCAGCGCGAGATCGAGGACACGCTGTCGGAGAAGATCCTCTTCGGCGAGCTGGCCGCTGGCCAGATCGTTCTCGTCGACGTCACCGGCACCGACGAGACCGACCGCACCAAGGGCGAGTTCACGTTCGCCGGCGCGGACAAGCCGGCCGAGATTCCGGACACCGTGACCGCGGAGATCGCGTCCTCCGGTGAGGCTCCGGCCGCCGAGTAAGTCGTCTGATCAAAGGGCGGGCCGCTTCGCGGCCCGCCCTTTGCTGTGCCGCTGAGCGCTGCACGTTCTGGACCCCTATACGGGCACGGAACGTGCAGCGCTCAGCGGGCGCCGGGGAGGGCGTAGCGGCCGTCGGGGAGAGGGTCGACGAGGCCGTCGGTGACCAGCCCGTCCAGAGCGCGTGCGCGCTGCACGGGCTCGTGCCAGACGATGTCCAGTGCCGCCTGCGGTACGGGGCCGTCAGCGTCGCGCAGGACGGCCAAGAGACGCCCGCGTACCTGGCGGTCGGTGCCCGCGTACCCCTGGGGGCGCTTCACCGGACCGTCGTAGGCCGGTTTGCCGGCGCGCAGCCAGGCGCAGTCGGCGACGACCGGGCAGTCGGCGCAGCGCGGCGAGCGCGCGGTGCAGATCAGCGCGCCCAGCTCCATCACCGCGACCGCGTACCGCGCGGCCACCGCGTCGTCCGTGGGCACCAGCGGCTCCGCGAGCGCGAGATCGCGTGCCGCGGAACCGGGCGGGGAGTCCGCGACCCCCGTGACGACCCGGCTCAGCACCCGCCGGACGTTCGTGTCGACGACCGCGTGCCGCTGGCCGAACGCGAACGACGCCACGGCCCGTGCCGTGTACGCCCCGACGCCCGGCAGTGCCAGCAGCGCGTCGAGATCGGTGGGCAGCTCGCCGCTGTGCCGGGACGTGATCGCCACCGCGCACTCGTGCAGACGCAGGGCGCGGCGCGGATATCCCAGCCGCCCCCACATGCGGACGGCCTCACCCGGCTCGTCCGCGGCCATCGCGGCCGGAGTGGGCCAGCGTTTCATCCACTCCTCCCAGGCCGGGAGGACGCGTGACACCGGCGTCTGCTGGAGCATGATCTCGCTGACCAGAACGCCCCAGGGGGTGGCGTCGGCGGTCCGCCAGGGGAGATCGCGGGCATTCTCGCCGTACCAGTCGAGCACGAGGGCGGCGAAGCGGGTGGGGAGCATCGGATCAGATGGTATTTGACGCCGTGAATCGCGGCGCAGCCAGCGGCAGCGGCCATGACACTTCGAATTGGACGCTTTGAGCGTGTGATTGTCTCCACGTCAGGTTGAGACCTGCGGCGCGCCGTCGCACGCGAGAAGCCGAGGGGCGATACCGTTCGGACACCATGAACTGGACGGTCGGACCCCACCCATCCAGCGTCTACTGGCGTCGGCGCCTGCTTCTCATCGTGCCGGCCCTGTTGATTCTGCTCGTAGCCGCGTCATGCCTGATCACACGTGGATCAGGCACGGACGAGGCGCGCCTGGCAGGCGTGCCGTCAGCCAGTGCCGCCTCACCCGCCGCGGGCGCGAGCCCCAGCGACCCCGGTGAATCCGGCGTCGGCTCGGCCGGCGCGTCACCGAGCCAGGAATCGCCCGACTCGGCCACCGCCGCGCCGCAACAGCCGGCCGGCGGCTCGACGTCGGCCGCCGCGGCGTGCCCGGACTCGGCGCTCACGCTCACCGCGGTGCCGTCGGACGGCGCGGTGCGCATCGGTGAGTTCGCGTCGATGCGGCTGGTCGTGAAGAACACGTCGAACGCCGCCTGCCGCCGCGACTTCGGCTCGAAGGAGCAGGAGCTGAAGATCCTGTCCGGCAAGACCCAGGTGTGGTCGTCGGACGACTGCAGCTCGCGTGCGGACGCCGCCGCGTCCAGCGTCGACCGCAAGATCGTGCCCGGCGAGACGCTGAACTACTTCATCAAGTGGGGCGGCACGACGTCGTCGAAGAACTGCGTCACCGGCGCCCCGGTGAAGTCCGGCAATTACCAGTTGGTGGCCCGCCTGGGCACGCTGGAGAGCAAGCCGGCGCCATTCACCGTCTCTCCGTAACAACGGCCGGTGGAGCCCGCCCTGGACGGGCCGTGCACTCAGACGTAGCGCTCGAGGATTGAGCTTTCGGCGAGGCGGGAAAGGCCCTCGCGCACCGAGCGGGCGCGCGCGTCGCCGACGCCCTCGACCGCGCGTAGGTCGTCGACCGTCGCGCCGAGCAGCTTCTGCAGGCCGCCGAAGTGCTCCACGAGCCGGTCGATGACCGCACCGGGAAGCCGGGGCACCTTGGCGAGCAGCCGGTAGCCACGGGGACTGACCGCGCCCTCGAGCGCGTCGGCGGTGGCTGGGTAGCCGACGCCCCGCGCGACCAGCGTCAGGTCGAGCAGCTCGGTTGCCGACAGCCGGTCGAGGTCGTCGAGGACCTCCTCGACCGACCGGTTGCGGCGCCCGGAGGGCAGGTAATCACGGATGACCAGCTCACGGTCGGCGTCGACGCCGGCCATCAGCTCGTCGAGCTGAAGCTTGAGCAGACGCCCGTCGGTGCCGAGCTCGATGACGTAACCCGCGATCTCGTCGGAGATGCGCCGCACCATCTCGAGGCGCTGGGTGACCGACATCGCGTCGCGGACGGTGACCAGGTCTTCGATCTCCAGCGCCGAGAGCGTGCCGGCGACCTCGTCGAGGCGCAGCTTGTAGCGCTCGAGCGTGGCCAGCGCCTGGTTGGCCTTGGAGAGGATGGAGGACGTCTCGTCGAGCACGTAGCGCAGGCCGCCGACGTAAAGCCCGATGATGCGCATCGACTGGCTGACCGAGATGACGGGGAACCCGGTCTGGCGGGACACCCGCTCCGCGGTGCGGTGCCGGGTGCCGGACTCGATGGCGGGAATCGACGAATCGGGCATCAGGTGGACGGCGGCGCGGACGATGCGCGAGCCGTCGTTGGACAGCACCAACGCACCGTCCATTTTCGCCAGCTCGCGCAGCCCGGTCGGCGTGAACTCCACGTCCAGCGGAAACCCGCCGGTGGAGATCGAGTCGACGGTCTTGTCGTGCCCGAAGACGATCAGCGCGCCGGTGTTGCCGCGCAGGATCCGGTCGAGCCCGTCCCGCAGGGAGGTACCCGGTGCGATCCGGGCGAGCGTCTGTCGGAGCTGCTCCTCGCGCTCCGTCCCCACCACGGCTGTACCTCCAGGCATCTGATTCTCCGGCAGTCTACGGTCTCAGGGTGCCCCCACTGGGCAAGGCTCACCCCTGCGGTGCCGACGCCGCTTCGGACAGGCTACGCACCTTCTCGGAGAACGCATGCCCCAACGCGGCCCGCAGGTCGTCGACCTCGGTGACCGCGATGCCTTTCGGCTTCCGTTCGACCGAGCCGGACGGAACCAGGGCCCGGCGGAACCCCAGCCGTGCGGCTTCGGCAAGCCGCCGCTCGACCGCACCGACCCGCCGGACGTCGCCGGACAGGCCGAGTTCGCCGATCGCGACCAGGTCGGGTGGCAGCGCGTAGTCCCGGGCGGCTGACGCCACGGCCAGCGCGACCGCGAGGTCACCGGCTGGCTCGGTGATCTTGGCCCCGCCCACGGTGGCGGTGTAGACGTCACGCTCGTGCAGCTTCACCCGGCCCCTGCGCTCGGTGACCGCGAGCACCATCGCCACCCGCGCGGAGTCGAGACCGCTCACGGCCCGGCGGGGGTTGGCCAGGTTGCTGGGTGCGACCAGCGCCTGCACCTCGGTCAACATCGGCCGGACGCCCTCCAGCAGCACCGCGACGCAGGTGCCGGGCACGGCCTCGGTGTGCCGGGTGAGGAACAGGCCGGACGGGTCGGCCAGGCCGCGGATGCCCCCGTCGAACATCTCGAAGCAGCCGACCTCGTCGGACGGGCCGTAGCGGTTCTTCACCGCGCGCACCAGGCGCAGCGTCGAGTGCCGCTCGCCTTCGAAGTGCAGCACGACGTCGACCAGGTGCTCGAGGACGCGCGGCCCGGCCACGTTGCCGTCCTTGGTGACGTGCCCGACGAGAATCGTCGCCATGTTGCGCGCCTTGGCCGACGCGATCAGCGCCGCGGTGACGGCCCGGACCTGGGTGACGCTGCCCGGCGCGCTGTCGAGCGCGGGGGAGGAGATCGTCTGCACCGAATCCACGACCAACAGGCCGGGTGACACCGCTTCGACGTGCCCGAGCAGCGCGGACAGATCGGTCTCGGCGGCCAGGTAGAGCTGGTCGTGCACCCGGTCGGTGCGGTCGGCACGCAGCCGCACCTGGGCCGCGGACTCTTCACCGGTGACGACGAGCGCGGGCGCGACCCCACCGGCGGCGTAGCGGTGGGCGACCTCGAGCAGCAGCGTGGACTTGCCGACGCCGGGCTCACCGGCCAGCAGCAGCACCGCACCGGGGACCAGGCCGCCGCCGAGCACGCGGTCGAGCTCGTCGACACCGGTGGGGCGGGCCTTGGCCGCGCGGACGTCGATCTCGCCGATCGGGCGCGCGGGAGTGGTGACCGGGCCGGGGCCGACCTGCTGGAGCGCGACCGGACCGGCGCCCACCTCGTCGATCGTTCCCCAGGCCTGGCACTCGGGACAGCGACCGACCCACTTGGGGACGGTGAGGCCGCACTCGGTGCACCGGTAGGCGGGCCGATCGCGGTTCGCCTTGCTGGCGGTGCGGGGTGGCATGGGCGCAACCCTACGAGGGCCGTACGACAAAAGACGGCGGGTGCCACTGGCACCCGCCGTCTCCCGATCGAGCCCGACTACTCGGTGTGGGCGTCCTTCTCTTCGTTCGAGTGCTCGCCTTCTTCGCCCGGGGCGTGGGTGATCGAGGTCCGCGGCAGCGGCGACTCCGGCGGCGCGAACGGCACGTTCACGGTGACGGCGCCGCCGTTCTCGAAGGTGAGCGTCACGGCAACGGTCGCCGCCGGGTCGAGCGCCTTGGTGATGCCGACCAGGACCAGCTGCGGGCCACCCGGCTGCAGCGGCACCGCGCGCTTGGCCGGGACGTCCAGCGGCAGGGAGGCAGCGGCGCTGGCGGTGGCCAGCGGCGAGTTCACGACCGGCGACGGGGTTCCGCGCGACGGGGCGGGGCTGGGCTGCCCGTTGCTCAGCGTCGGCGTGGGAGTTCCGGTGACCACGGCGCCGGACGGCGACGGACCATCGGAGACGGAGGCGCCGGCGGACGGCGACACCGTCTCCGACACGGCGGCCGACGGCGTCTCGGTCGGGCCGATCGTCGCCTGGGCGCCCTCGGGCACCTCCTGCAGCACGACCGAGCCCGCGATGTCGCTGCTCACCGACGTCAGCGTGTCGCCGGTGTTGCCGTTGTTGATCAGCGTCAGCTGGAGCGGCACGTTGCTGCCGGCCGGCCAGCTGAAGCCCTCCGCGGGGAAGGACACCACGACGTTGCGGACCGCCACGTCGCCGGCGGCGGCGTCGACACCCGGGATCGCAGCGACCTTGATCGCCGTCTCGGCGACCTGGCCGGAACTGCAACCGGTCAGCGCGAACGCGCCGACGACGCCTAGCGTGACCAGGGTTCCGGCGCGGCGGCCGGTGCCCCCGGCCGACCGAGTGGTCCAGCGGCTCACGGTGGTTCCTCTCTGGCCTCCGGGTATCTACGTTGCGTAGACCGCTATAGCGTAGTGTCTGGCCGGTTCGCGCTCGCGCATCGGGTCCGTGTGCCACGCCGACGAGACGGATTACCTGCTCAGAGCGTCGAGCCGCTCAGCAGCAGCAGGACGACGTCGCCCACAGCGCTGATCAGCACCGCGCGGAAGAGCGTCCGGGAGCCGGGTCGCCGGCCGAGCGCAGCCCCTCCCGCCAGCGCCACGGCCGTGGCCGCCAGGATCGCCCAGGCGAGTCCGGTGGGTGGCCCGGGTGGCCCGACTGTCAGCAGCACCGCGACCAGCGCCATCAGCCCGGCCGCGATCGTCTCGCTCGCGCTGCGGCCCAGCCGGTGCGGCAGCCCGCGGATCCCGGTCGCCGCGTCGTCCTCGAGGTCGCTCAGCACGTTCGCGAAGTGCGCACCGGCTCCCAACGCAGCGCCCGCCGCCAGCAGCCAGGCGGGCGGCCACGGGTGCCCCGGCAGGGCCAGCGTGACGAACGCCGGTGCCGCTGCGAACGCGAGCGCGTACGGCAGCGCGGAGAACGGCGTCGCTTTCAACCGGGCGTTGTAGGCCAGCGCGCACACCACCGCGACCAGGTGCACCAGGCCGGCGCGCCAGCCGGAGAGCAGGGACAGCGGAATGCAGGCGACGCCGGCGACCACGGCCGCCGTGCCGACCACCGACCGCGCCACCTCACCGGTGGCCACCGGTTTGTCGGTACGGCCCACCGTCGTGTCGCGCTCGGCGTCGAGCCAGTCGTTGCTCCAGCCGGTGGTTAGCTGGCCGGAGAGCACGGCCAGCGCCACCGCCACCATCCCGGGGGCGGAGCGGCCCGCGGTGGCGGCGAGCGCCGTCACGCCGACGGTGACCACCGCTGCCGGTTCCGGATGGCAGGCTCGGACCAGGGCCCACGCCGTGGACGGCCGGTTCAGCGGATCGTCAAGGCGGCGAGCTCGGGTCTGAGCTGGAACGGGTCACCGATGTCGGCGGCTATCCGTCGGATGCGCCCGTCGGTACGGATCAGCACCGCTGTCGGCCCGGTGGCCGAGACGCCGGCGATCAAGGCTCTGGTGGTGCCGGCGGGGTCGGCCAGCGAGATGAGGCGTCCGGCGGGAAGGCCGGCGATCAGCGTGACTGCTTGCTTACTCTCGGTAACCCAGACGACGGTCAGCTGCGTCTCGTCGGTGGCCGTCACCAGCTGATTCCGCACTGCCGCGCAGGTGGTGCACGCCGCGGGCGAAATCAGGATCACCGCCGGGCGGAACTCGCGCAGCGACGCGTTCCGCCCGCCGTCGCCACTCAGCGACAGCGCGGGCACCAACCCACCGGCCACCCCCACGGCGACGCTCGGGCTGGCGAGCGGTTCGCGCCGTGGCGGGCGGGCGGGCTTGGGCAGGACGATGACCATCAGGCTGCCGATCGCGGCGACCAGGAAGAGGATCAGCGCGCACAGCGGCCCGGACATCCCCGGGCGCCGCAACCAGCGACGACGTCGGCTCAGCGGTTGGCGGGTGGCTAGTTCGGCTTGAACGGTCGCGATCTCGTCGGCCAGGTCGCGAAGGTCGTCGGGAACAACGATGGTGCCCCACTCGGGCGGCAGGCCGCGGATCTCCCCGTCGGCCGGATCGTCACTGCCAGGTCGGCGGCTCATCGGCGCCTCCACCACGCTCGACCTCTACTGTGACCGACGGCTCGACAGTGCGCCACCTCACTCCCAAATCGCTGTGGAAAACCTTTGGGGGCCGGGTGCGCCTCGGTCGTTCGCGTCGGTCCCGCGTCCGCCGTTCGGCTCGACCTGTGAACCGGCACCTACGGAATCCGTAGTCAGGGGTGAACGGTGTTGCCCGTCAGGGTGTTCAACCAGGGGTTTCGGAGCTGCTCCCAGGGTTGCGGCCCATCTCACATGCGGGTCTCGCCGGAACCCGGTTCCGTCCTTTGTGCGGAGCCCGGCAACCGACGATGACCAGCGCGTGAATCAGGTCGAGGGTGCGGCTGTCAAGCTTCCAAGAGTTTTGTCACGTCCCCTGACCTGCGGTTTCAGTGGGCTAGACCATGCCCGATCGCGGTGACGCCGTGTTATCCTTGACACAGCGAAAGGGGTTTCCGACTCATGACTTTCACCGTCGGCGAGACCGTTGTGTACCCCCACCACGGGGCCGCTCTCATCGAGGCCATCGAAACCCGAACGATCAAGGGTGTCGAAAAGCAGTATCTCGTCCTGAAGGTCGCGCAGGGCGACCTCACTGTTCGCGTCCCTGCTGAGAACGCTGAAATCGTCGGCGTCCGTGAGGTGGTGGGCGAGGAGGGTCTGGACCGGGTCTTCCAGGTTCTCCGCGCTCCCCACACCGAGGAGCCCACCAACTGGTCGCGTCGCTACAAGGCGAACCTCGAGAAGCTCGCCTCCGGCGACGTGAACAAGGTGGCCGAGGTCGTCCGCGACCTGTGGCGCCGTGACAAGGAGCGTGGCCTCTCCGCCGGAGAGAAGCGCATGCTCGCCAAGGCTCGTGACATTCTCGTCGGCGAACTCGCCCTCGCCGAGGGAACCGGTAAGGACGACGCCGAGCAACTGCTCGACAAGGTCCTTGCGTCTTAGTTCCACACAGGACACCGTAGCGCTCGTCCCGGCCGCCGGCCGGGGCGAGCGTCTTGGTCCTGGGGCCCCCAAATCTCTTCGGCACCTCGGCGGGGAACCGCTGGTGGTGCACGCCGTGCGGCGGCTGGCCGCGGCGGACAGCGTGGCGGCCGTCGTCGTCGCCGCTCCGCCGGGCGCTACGAAAACCGTGCGCGACCTGCTCGCTCCGGTGGTGCTCACGGCCGAACTGGTGGTCGTCGAGGGTGCCGGTACCCGGCAGGCGTCGGTGGCCGCCGCGTTGGCTGCTGCCCCTCTTCATTGCGACGTCGTGCTGGTGCACGATGCCGCGCGGGCACTCGCGCCACCGGAACTCGCCGACGCGGTCGCCGCAGCGGTGCGTGCCGGGCATCCGGCCGTCGTTCCGGTGCTGCCGGTCGTCGACACCGTTCGTCAGCTCGGCGAGGACGGCACCGCCTCGTCCACGATCGACCGCGAGCGGCTCCGGCTGGTGCAGACGCCGCAGGGATTCGCCCGCTCGGTGCTCGCCGAGGCGCACGCGGCCTGCGAGGAGTTCCCAGAAAGGCTGGCACCGACCGACGACGCCGGGCTGGTCGAGCGGCTCGGCTTGCCGGTGCACACCGTGCCGGGGCACTCGTCGGCGTTGAAGGTGACGCGCCCGTTCGATCTCGTCGTCGCTGCCGCCGTGCTCGCCGCGGAGAGCGGCGTGGCAGGCTCGCGGGTGTGACGACCACACCTGAGCCACTGCCCGCACTCCCAGAGATCCCGGACACCGTGCAGTTGGGGTCCGAGCTCCCTGCGCCGATCAGCCCCGCTCCGCTGGGCGCTCCGGTGCTCGTCGACGAGCCGGCGCCGAAGTTGCCCCGCGTCGGCATCGGCAACGACGTGCACGCCTACGACGAGAGTCGGGAGTGCTGGGTGGCGGGCCTGCAGTGGGCTGACCAGCCCGGGCTCGCCGGGCACTCCGACGGTGACGTCGCCGCGCACGCCGCGTGCGACGCGTTGCTCTCCGCCGCCGGCCTCGGTGACCTCGGTACCAACTTCGGCACCGATCGGCCGGAGTGGGCCGGTGCGTCCGGGGTCGCGCTGCTCACCGAGACCGCGTCCCGGGTCCGCGCCGCGGGCTTCGTGGTGGGAAACGTCGCGATCCAGCTGATCGGAGAGTCGCCGCGGATCGGCACCCGCCGGGCCGAGGCCGAGCGGACGCTCGCGATGGCGATCGGTGGCCCGGTGTCGATCTCCGCAACCACGACCGACGGTCTGGGCTTCACCGGCCGCGGCGAGGGTCTGGCCGCCACCGCGGTGGCTCTCGTGCTCATGTGAGCATCAGCTGTTCGGGTGGAACTGATGTGAGCTGTGCACCGTCAGGGAACGACGCATAGCGAAGGCCGATACTCTTCGCGCATGCGACCGGCAGAGGAGGATCCGCTCCTGGCCAGCCTGCTGGCTGCGGTCGACGCAGCCGCGGGCGACATCCCGTTGCGTCTGCACGTCGCCGGTCTCCTGCTCGACCGCGGGCGCGCGGCCGAGGCGCTCGAGCACTGCTCGACCGTGCTGCGGTCCGACCCCGCCAACGAAGAGGCGATCGCGCTGCTGCGTCGCGCATCCGCCGAGCTCGGCGCCACCCGCCCGGGCAGCCGGGTGGCGGCTGACCGGCCGAGCGCGGATCCGGCGATGGTGGGCCGCTCCGGCTTCGACTGGGACGCTGCCGAGGCCCAGGTGGGGGACCTACCCGACGTCGGCCGGGTGGACGACGGGCTGCCCGATCCGGTCGGCGAGGGTGACGTCGACGGGGTCGTCTTCACTGATCTGTCGCTGGCCGACGTCGCGGGCGCGTCCGACGCGAAGGAGCGGATCGAGCGGGCGATCGCCCCGATCCGCAGTCCCGAACTGGCCCGGGCGTTCGGCAAGCGCACCACCGGCGGTCTGCTGCTCTACGGCCCGCCTGGGTGCGGCAAGGCGTTCGTCGCGCGGGCCATCGCCGGTGAGCTGCGCGCGAACTTCTACCGGGTGGGCCGCGCCGACCTGCTCGACCGGCCCGCGCCGACGGCGGAGTTGCTGGCGTCCAATCCGGCGGCCGAACGGCGGATGCACGCGGTGTTCGCCACCGCCCGCCGCAACGCGCCGTGCGTGCTGTTCCTCGACGACATCGACGGTATCGGCCCTAAGCGCTCGCGGCTGCAGAATCCGAGCACGCTGCGGGCGGTCGTCAACCAGCTGCTGTTCGAGCTCGATTCGCTGGCCCGCGCCGACTCCGGTGTGTTCGTGCTTGCCTCCACCACCCGGCCGTGGGACCTCGATCCGGCGCTGCGCCGCGCGGGGCGGCTCGACCGGATGGTGCTGATCGCGCCACCGGACAGCACGGCGCGGACCGCGATACTGCGGTTCCAGCTGCGTGACCGGATGGTCGCCGACTTCGACCTCGCGGAGGTCGCCGAAGCGGCGGCCGGGTATTCCGCCGCCGACCTGCGCCGGGTGGTCGAGAGCGCGGCCGACTCGGCGCTGTCGGACTCGCTGCGGCGCGGGCAGGCGCGCCCGATCGAGCAGGCCGACCTCACCGCGGCGATCAAGCGGGTACGGCCGAGCGTCGGAACCTGGCTGGACCTGGCCCGTGCTGCCGCCGGCCCGTCCGACGGCAGCTACGAGGATCTGCACCTATACCTGAGAACCCACCGTCGCCGTTAGCGCGATGGCGGACCGGTTTATGGACGTGACCGGCGGAATGGTGGGCGACCGGGAATGGCCCCGGTGAACGGAAGTCGAATGCGCACGTCACGCGAGTTAGAGGCGTTGTTTGGGTAGGAATAAGGTAGGAATGGGTGATCGAGTCGAGAGAAAGGAGTGATCTACATGTCGCTTGCAGTGGCGGCCGAGGCGTTGTTCGTCAGTCCGCTGCAGCCCTCCGAGCGCCCGACGCCCGCAGAGGTGGAAGCAGCGATCGACGTCAGTCTGCGGAGCTTCGGTGGCCCTACCGGCTGCGCTTGCTGGCTCGCGGCCGAATACGGCGAGCACCCGGAAGTGGCGGCGGAGCGGATGCGCTGGGCGCTGGAGCTCACCACCCACTGACCATCGGGACGGAATAAACGGCGGGACGACCCCTCGGGGCCGCCCCGCCTTGTTGTTGCCGGTCTAACCCTTGTACGCCTCGTCCATGCGGGTCAGGACCTGGTCCGGGGTCGCCTTACCCGAGAACATGTCCTGGATCGCTGCGAAGTGCACGTTCTGCACCTTCGGGTTCGGCCAGAGCTGGTCCATGAATGGAACCGTCTTGCCGGCCTTCTGCGCGTCGACCAGCGGCTGCAGGGCCGGGTCGGCGGTGAACTGGTCGTTCGGAATACCCGGCAGGTTGCCGGTTTCCTTCGCGTAGATGTTGATCGCCGCGGGCGTGCCCAGGAAGTCGATGAACTTGAGCGCGAGGTCCTCGTTCTTCGTCTTCGCGTTCACCGCGTACGAGCCGCCTGCCGCACCCGGCAGCCAGGTGTCGGCCGCGTTGTCGGTCGCCGGCACCGCGAACATGCCGAACTCGGTACCGCTCGGGGCCTCGGACTGAAGCTGGTTGAGGCCTGACGTCACGTGGATCATGCCGACCGACTTGCCGGACGCGACCTGCGAGATCGCGTTCTCGATCGACGTGCCGAGCGGGTTGGCCGAGAAGCAGCCCTTCTTGTTCATCTCCAGGTACTGGTCCAGCGTGGTCTTCCACGCCGAGTCCGCGAACGTGGCCTTGCCGTCGGTCATCTGCTGGGCGAAGTCCGGCGTCTTGCCGTAGACCAGCGTCGCGGCCAGCGCGTAGTCGGCCAGCTGCGTGACCCAGTTCGTCTGATTGCCCAGGGCGAACAGCGCCTTGCCCTTCGACTTGGCGGTGGCGCAGAGCGTCAGCATCTCCGACCAGGTCTTCGGCTCGGTGCCGCCGATGTCGGCCAGTGCCTGCTTGTTGTAGAGCGCGCCGATGCCGGCGAACGTCAGCGGCACCACGTAGGTCTTGTCGTCGACCACGGTGACCGGCTTGATCCCGTCCGGGATGTCCTTGACCCACGGGCGGTCGGACAGGTCCTGGATGTAGCCGGTCGGGGCCAGCACCTCGATCGCGCCCGGGTTGCCGTTGCCGGGCCACGCGAAGAAGACGTCCGGAGCGGTACCGCTGGCCAGCTGCGTCCGCAGCGTGCCCTGGTACTGGTCGGTGTCGGCGAACGAGGTCGTCACGTCGACGTTCGGGTTGCTCTTCTTGAACTCGGCGATGAGTGCCTCGACGCCGACGCGGTCGGTCGCGACGGACGCGATCCGCAGCGTGTCACCGCCGCCGCTGCTCTCGTTGGCCGCGTTGGTGCCACCGGAGCACGCTGCGGTGAGCGCAAGACTCGCCGCGATCACTGCGGTCGCGAGAATCCGCTTTCTGGACATCGATGTCCTCCCGGGAGGGGGTTTCGGGGGTTTATCGGGATGCGGTGAATCGGTAGGTGCCGGAGCCGAGCCGCACGCGCAGCCCGCCCTCGGCGGGCTCGCCGCCGAGCGTCGCCGAGCCGTCGGCCTGCACGGACTCGCCGCCGGACGTGGCCTGGCCGTCGGCCGGCGCGGACTCACCGGGGGCGAGTTCACGGACGGAAGACGGGTCGGAGGTCGGTACGACCAGGTCGGCCGTTGCGCCCGGCGGAACTTCCACGTCGACGACGACCTGGTCGCCGTCGAGGCGCCAGCCGGACGCCACCCGGCCGCGGACCGTTTCCTGGCTCGCCCTGGCCCAGGTCAACCGGCCGCCGACCGCCGGACGCAGGTCGAGCTCGCGGTAGCCGACCGAGTCCGGGGTCTGGCCGATGCCGGCGACGCCGCCGTAGAGCCAGTCGCCGATCGAGCCCAGGCTGTAGTGGTTGAACGAGTTCATCTCGGCCGCCTGGAATCCACGGTCGGTGGTCCAGCCGTCCCAGCGCTCCCAGATCGTGGTGGCGCCGTGGGCGATCGAGTACCCCCAGGACGGGTAGGTGTCCTGGTGCAGCAGTGCGTACGCGAGGTCCGCCCGCCCGTACTTCGTGAGCACCGGACAGAGCAGTGCGACACCGACGAAGCCGGTGGTCAGGTGGTGGTCGCGCTTCTCGACGTCGGCCGCGAGCCGCTGGACCGCTTTGTCCACCGACGTCGGTGGCAGCAGATCGAACGCGAGCGCGAGCAGGTAGCCGGTCTGGGTGTCGCCCTGGACCCGGCCCTCGTCCTCGACGAACTCCCGCTGGAACGCGTCCCGGATGCGACCGTGCAGGTCCTCGTACGCTGTCGCGTCCCGGCCGAGGGCGCGTGCCGCGGCGGCGACCAGCGCGACGCTCTGCGCGAAGTACGCGGTGGCCAGCAGGTCGCGCGGGGTCTCCGCGTCGACCTGGAGCCAGTCGCCGTAGTTGTTGCCGGTGCGGTGACGCCAGATCAGGTCCGCGTTGTGGCGGTGGACGTGCTCGATCCAGGCCACCATCGAGTCGTACGAGCGCTCGAGCGTCCGCACGTCGCCGTAGGTCCGGTAGAGCAGCCACGGAATGATGACGCCACCGTCGCCCCAGGCCGGTGCGCCCTCGATGAGCATCGAAACCCTCGGGGAGACGTCCGGGAACGCGCCGCCGGACGTCGCGCCGGCCTGCACGTCGGTCAGCCAGCGGGCGAAGAACGCCTGTACATCGGCGTTGCGTGTCGCGGTCGGCGCGAAGATCTGCGCGTCGGCGAGCCAGCCGAGCCGTTCGTCGCGCTGCGGACAGTCGGTCGGCACCGACACCCAGTTGCCGCGCTGACCCCAGCGAATGTTGCCGTACAGCTTGTTGACGAGCTCGTCGGACGACGAGAACTCGCCGGTGAAGTCGACGTCGCTGTGCAGCACCCGCCCGACGACGTCTTTCCCGGCCAGGAGGCCCGGGTATCCGGTGACCTCGACGTACCGGAACCCGTGGAACGTGAACTGCGGCTCGAAGACCTCTGTGTCGCGCCCGGCAGCCAGGTAGATGTCGGTCGCCTCGGCGGTACGCAGGTTCTCCAGGTACAGCTCACCGTCGGTCAGCACCTCGGCGTGGCGCAGCACTATCCGCTGGCCCGGCTTCGCGCCGCGGATCGTCAGACGCACCCGGCCGACCATGTTCTGGCCGAAGTCGACGAGGTGGCGGCCGTCGCCGACCGCCGTCACCGAGACGGCGGCCAGGTCCTCGGTGACCCGCACCGGCTCGTCCGGCTCGGCCACGAGCGACCCGGGTACCGCGTCGGCGACGATCACCGGCGTCCAGTCACCGGCGTCGTAGCCCGCCGCGTCCCATCCGGTCAGGGTCCGGGATCCGTCCTCGTACTGGCCCATCAGCTGGTCGGCGTAGCGGATCGCGCCCGGCCGTTCGACCCAGTCGGCGTCGGTGGCGACGGTGCGGGTGGAGCCGTCGGCGAACTCCAGGTGCAGCTGCGCGAGGAACTGCGGAGCGTCGCCGTAGTGCTGGGCCTGGTGCCTGCTGTCGAACCCGATGAACCCGGCGTACCAGCCGTCGACGAGGACCGCGCCGAGCACGTTCTCGCCCTCGATGAGGGCGTCCGTGACGTCGTAGGTCTGGTACAGCAGCCGGGTGCGGTACTCGGTCCAGCCGGGTGCGAGCTCCTGGGTGCCGACCTTCGCACCGTTCAGGCGCGGTTCGTAGACGCCACGGGCGGTGGCGTACAGGCGCGCCCGGACCGGCTTGCGGTCCAGCTCGAACGACCGGCGCAGGTGCGGCGGTGCGGGCAGGTGCCGCACCCGGTCGGTCAGGTCGTCGACGACCGGCGGGTCGAACGGCGGGTGGACGTTCGGGTCGCGGGCGATCCAGACGCCTTCCCACTCGTCCGGGTGGAGCAGCGCGGTCTCGAACCACGACTCGGCGGTGCCGGCTTCGGCGCCGTCGGCGTCCCAGACCGTGACGCGCCAGTCGTAGCGGGTGCGCGACTGCAGCGTCGGGCCGTCGTACGCGATGCCGCTGTTCTCCGGGCTGTCGACCCGGCCCGTGTCCCACGCGGTGACACCGTTGGCGGTGACCTCGAGGCGGTAGGCGGTCTGCAGGTCGCCGTTGCGGTCGGACCGCAAGCGCCAGGACAGTAACGGGGTTCGCTCGTCGACGCCCAGCGGCGTGGAACGGCCGTCAGTACTCAGTGCGTACGGGGTCAGCATGTTCAACCCTTCAGCCCTCCGGCGAAGCCCTTGATGATGTGGCGTTGCATGGCGAAATAGACGACGAGGATCGGGATCGACCCGATGACCAGGCCGGCGAAGACCAGCTCCCACTGGGAGCTGTACTGGCCCAGGAAGCCGAAGATCGCGACCGGGATCGTCTGCTGGGTGCTGCCGCTCAGGTAGAGCAGCGGCGTGAGGAAGTCGTTCCAGACCAGCACCGCGTTGAGGATCACGACCGTGCCGGTGATCGGCCGCAGCAGCGGGAAGACGACGCTGCGGAACGCCTGGAACGGAGAGGCGCCGTCCAGCAGCGCGGCTTCCTCGTAGTCTTTGGGCAGCGCACGCAGGAAACCGACGTACAGGAACGTCGCGAACGGCACCTGCAGACCGCTGTAGAACAGCACCAGCGCCCACGGCGTCCCGAGCAGGTGCAGGTCGCGGATCGTCTGGTAGAGCGGCAGCAGCGCGAGCTGGAACGGCAGCAGCAGACCGAGCATGACCAGCAGGAACGTGGCGCGTGACCAGGCGGCGGTCGACCGGGCCAGCGCGTAGGCCGCGAGCGACGAGACCAGCACGATGATCACGACGCTCGCGATCGTCACCAGCGCGCTGTTGAGGATCGCCCCGCCGAGACCCGCCTGCTGCCAGGCGTCGGCATAGTTCTGACCGGTGGGTGACGTCGTGAGGCTGGCCGCGGACGCGGTGTCCCGCGGGTCGCGCAGCGACAGGTTGACCAGCACGTAGAGCGGGAACGCGAACGCGACGGTGACGGCCAGCATGACGAACTCGAGGGCGAACGTCCGCCAGGTGTAGGTCCTCATGAGACTGTGCCCTTCATGAAGTCGCGGCCTCCTGCCTGCGGAGCAGCCCGTACTGGCCGCTGGAGATGATCGCGACGAAGATCGTCAGGACGATCGCGAGCGCGATGCTGTACGCGAACTCGCCGAACTGGAACGCGTCCTTGTAGATCAGCGTGGAGAGCGTCTCGCTGGAGTGGCCCGGGCCGCCGCCGGTCATCACCCAGACCTGGTCGAACAGCTTGAGTCCACCGATGATCGACAGCATCAGGTTGATCGTCGTGGCCGGTGCGAGCAGCGGGAACACCACGTGCCGGAAGCGGCGGACCGGGCCGGCGCCGTCGATGTCGGCGGCCTCGTAGACGTCCTGCGGGATGCCCTGCAGGCCGGCCAGGAAGATCACCATCGAGTAGCCGGCGAACTGCCAGACGACCACGCCGACGACCGACCAGATCGCGACGTTCGGGTCGCCGAGCCAGTCCTGCTTGAGGCTGCTGAGGCCGAACGTGTCCAGCGCCCAGTTCACGGCGCCGTCCGGCGCGAGCAGGTTCTTCCACAGCGCGCCGACGACGACCGGCGTCATGACCGCGGGGGCGAACAGGAAGACCCGCAGGACGTTGCGGCTCTTGATCCGAGAGTTGACGCCGAGCGCCAGCAGCAGGCCGACCGCGTTCTGGATGATCGTGATCGCCACCGCGACCAGCAGCGTCTGCCAGACGGCGGAGCGGGCGTCCGCGTCGTCGAAGATCGCTGTGAAGTTGTCGAGGCCGATCCAGGCGCGGTCCGGGCTCAGCCCGTCCCAGTCGGTGAACGCGAGCATCGCGCCGCGTCCGCTCGGGACCAGGACGACGAATGCGTAGAGCGCCAGCGCCGGGACCAGGAAGAGCCAGAGCCGGCTCCCTTGGCGCTTCTTCGTCGTCCGGACGGACGGCGGATCGGCGGCGGGCGCCTGCTTCGCGGGCCGGGTGCGCGTGTGCGCGGGCATGGCCTCACCTCCGGGACGGCTGTGTCGGGTGATGAATTGAAACGGTTCATCGCCCGGTCTTGGCCAGGAAGCATGCGCTACGTCACAGGGGCGTCGATAGCCTTCGATGCGCCCCGGGTAGCACGAAATTAACTTCCGCGTCTTCGCGCGGTAGCGTCGGAACATGCGGACCGACCCGGTGGGAGAAGGCAAGGGCGGCCTTCTCTACCTGCGCGAAGGCGCCCAGGCGCGCGCCCTTCGCTACCTTCACACCACGGTACAGAAGACGCATACGCATAGTTTTTTCGAGCTGGCGTTCGTCCTCGGCGGGGAAGGTGTCCACGTGACGCCGGCCGGTCGGGATCCACTGCGCCGGGGCGACGTGGTGGTGCTGCGGCCGGGGGTGTGGCACAGCTACGAGGAGTGCCGCGACTTACGGCTCTACAACCTGTGCTTCGGCGCGGAGATCCTCAATCGGGAACTGGCGTGGTGCCGGGAGGACCCCGGGATGGGGTACCTGCTGTGGACCGGGCCGATGGCGATGCAGCGACGCGGAGTGCTCAACGCACAGTTATCCGACTCCCGGCTCGCCGAGTGCGCCGACCACCTGGATGCGCTGGCCGAGCTGGGGTCCGAGTCGACGTTGACGCACCGCGGCGACATGCTGGCGCGGTTGACGTTGTCGCTCAGCGTCGTTGCGCGTGCCGCCCGCGAGGGTGAACCGGCCGGCCCGACGCACGGCGCGGTGCTCAACGCGATGCGCCTGCTGGAGGAGCGTCCGGCGGACCCGTGGACGCTCGCCGAGCTGGCCGACGAGCTGCACCTGACGTCGGGCTACCTGGTGCGCCTGTTCAAGTCCGCGACCGGCCTGCCGCCGATGGCCTACCTGGCCCGGCACCGCGTCGAGAAGGCCGCTGAGCTGCTGCTCGACACCGACGAGCCGGTGACGCAGATCGGCCGGTCGGTGGGGTGGCCCGACCAGAACTACTTCGCGCGGCGGTTCAAGGCGCACTTCGGGGTGACGGCGACCGACTACCGGCGGCAGTTCGCCAAGAATCGGGCGCAGCTGCGGAACAAGTCGGCCGCCGACTTCGCCGGCCAGAGCCTCGCGGGGTAGCCGCGACCTGCGGCTCGGCAGATTGTCGGAGGAGCGAAGTAATCTCCGAATGTGTCGACCGCCCCCACTCCCGGATGGATCCGCCGTCTCTTCGCCGCTAGTTGGAGCCGCCACCCCGGTCTCGTCGTAGGGGTCATCGCCGCATCGCTGGGCGCCACCCTCGTGGAAGGCGTCGTACCCCTGTTGACCAGGGAGGCCATCGATGACGCGGTGGCCGGTCGGGTCAATCGGGTCACGCTGATCACGGTGATTCTGGCCGGTCTGGGGCTGGTGCGCTTCGGCGCGATCTTCCTACGCCGCTACACCGCCGGAAAGCTTTCGCTCGACGTGCAGCACGACCTGCGAAACGCTGTGTTCGCCACGCTGCAAAAGTTCGACGGGCCCCGGCAGGACTCTCTGCGCACCGGCCAGGTGGTCTCGCGTGCGATCTCCGACCTGCAGCTCGTGCAGGGCATCCTGGCGTTCGTCCCGTTCTCGCTCGGCATGGTGCTGCTGTTCGTCATCGCGGTCGTCGCGATGTTCTCGCTCTCGGTGCCGCTGACGCTGGTCTCGCTCGCGGTCACCCCCGCCGTCGCCTGGGCCGCCGGCCGCAGCCGCCAGCGCCTGTTCCCGGCCACCTGGTCGGCGCAGCAGCGCGCCGGAGAGGTCGCCGAGCGGGTCGAGGAAGCGGTTACCGGCGTCCGGGTCGTGAAGGGCTTCGCGCAGGAGGCCCGCGAGATCGCCGAGCTGGAGACGTCTGCGCGCCGGCTGTTCGCCGACCGGATGCGCGCGGCCCGCATCAACGCGGTGCTCACACCGACGCTCGCCGCGCTGCCGCAGCTAGGGCAGGTCGCGGTGCTCGCGCTCGGTGGCTGGCTCGCGCTCACCGACCGCATCACGATCGGTACGTTCGTCGCGTTCGCGGCCTACCTGGCCACGCTGGCCGGCGCCACCCGGGTGCTGTCCGGGCTGCTCACCCAGGGCCAGTTGGCCCGCGCCGGCGTGGAGCGCGTCTACGACGTGATCGAGAGCGAGCCCGGCGTCGTCGACCCCGCTGACCCCGAGCCGCTGCCCGACGGGCCGCTCCCGATCGGCCTCGACCACGTCGTCTTCGGCTACTCCGAGGGCGACACGGCGATCGACGACCTCACGCTGGAGGTGCGCGCGGGCGAGACGCTCGCGCTGGTCGGTCCGCCCGGTTCCGGGAAGAGCACTGTCGCGCAGCTGATCGGGCGCTACTACGACACCCGCTCCGGCGCGGTGACGCTGGGCGGCATCGACGTCCGGCGCCTACGGCTGGCCGACCTGCGCGGGGCGCTGGGCGTCGTCTTCGAAGAAGCGTTCCTGTTCTCCGACACGGTGCGGGCGAACATCGCCTACGGCCGGCCCGACGCCACCGACGCCGAGGTGGAGGCCGTCGCGCGTGCCGTCGAGGCGCACGGGTTCATCAGCGCGCTGCCCGACGGCTACGGCACGCTCGTCGGTGAGCGCGGCCTGACGCTCTCCGGCGGTCAGCGCCAGCGGATCGCGCTCGCCCGCGCGCTGCTCACCGACCCCCGCGTCCTCCTGCTCGACGACGCGACGTCCGCTGTCGACAACGTCACCGAGGCCGCGATCCACGCGACGTTGCGCGAGGTCACCGCCGACCGCACGACGATCCTCATCGCCCACCGGCGGTCGACGCTCGCGCTGGCCGACCGGGTGGCCGTGCTCGACGGCGGTCGCCTCGTGGACGTCGGCACCCAGGCCGAGCTCACCGAGCGGAGCCCGCTGTTCCGGTCGCTGCTGGCCGGTCCGGAGGACGGCCCCGAGGCGGACCCGGTCGGCGATCAGGGCGCCGCCCCCGATCCGGACGCTACGGGCATCACCCCGGAGCTCTGGCCCGCGGTCGAGAACGCCACGGACCCGCTCGTCGCCGCCCGCGAACCCGCCAGCGGTGGCCGGGCGTCGATCGGGCTGCACGGCGACCAGGGCGGCATGCCCGCCACGCCCGAGCTGCTCGAGCAGGTGCGGGCGTTGCCACCGGCCGACGAGGTGCCGGAACTGCCGGGCGTCGACCCGCGCGCCCCCGACCCGCGGTTCCGGCTCGGCCTGCTGCTCCGGCCGGTGCGCTGGCTGCTGTGGGCCACCGTCGCCCTGATCGCTGTCGACGCGCTGGCCACCGTCGCGTTCCCGCTGCTGGCACAGCACGCGATCGACGCCGGTGTGGTCGGGAACTCCCGTGCCCAGCTGGCCGTCGCGGGCCTGCTCGGCGTCGTCGTGGTCCTCGTCGACTGGGTGGCGGTCCGCACCCAGACCGTCACCGCGTCGAAGGCCGGTGAGCAGGTGCTCTACCTGCTGCGGATCCGCAGCTTCGCGCACCTGCAGCGACTCGGGCTCGACTACTACGAGCGCGAGCTGGCCGGGCGCATCATGACGCGGATGACCACCGACGTCGACGCGCTCTCGACGTTCCTGCAGACCGGCCTGGCAACCGCCGTGGTCAGCGTCCTCACGATCGTCGGCGTCACCGGTGCGCTGTTGATCGTCGACGCCGGGCTGGCGCTGGTCGCGCTGGCGGTCCTGCCGATCGTGGTGATCACGACGCTGATCTTCCGGCGGCTCTCCGCGGTGGCCTACGAACAGGCGCGGGAACGCGTCAGCATCGTGAACGCCGACTTCCAGGAGAACGTCGCCGGCCTGCGCGTCTCGCAGGCCTACGTGCGGGAGGAGCGGTCGGCGGCCGACTTCGCCGGCCGCAGCGACGCCTACCGGCGGTCCCGGATGCGTGCTCAGACCTACATCGCGACGTTCTTCCCGTTCATCGGGCTGCTGTCCGACCTGGCGCAGGCGGCCGTGCTCGCGGTCGGCGCGCACCGCATCGCCGACGGCGATGTCACGCCCGGCATCCTGACCGCGTTCCTGCTCTATCTCGGCCTGTTCTTCCAGCCGATCCAGCAGCTCTCCCAGGTTTTCGACGGCTACCAGCAGGCCCGCATCGGCCTGGGCCGCATCGGCGACCTGCTGCGCACCCCGACGTCGGTCAGCGACACCGACGACCCGGAGCCGGTGCCCGCGCACCTGTCGGGGCGCATCGAACTGCGCGACGCCCGGTTCCGCTACGCCAACGCCGACACCGAGGCGCTGCGGGGCGTCTCGATGACGATCGAGCCGGGGGAAACCGTCGCGCTGGTCGGGGAGACCGGCGCCGGCAAGTCCACGGTGCTGAAGCTGCTCGCGCGCTTCTACGACGTCACCGACGGCGCGGTGCTGGTCGACGACGTGGACGTGCGCCGGTTCCGGCTGGCCGACTACCGCGCCCGGCTGGGCGTCGTCCCGCAGGAAGCGCACCTGTTCACCGGTGACGTGGCATCGAACATCAGCTACGGCCGCCCGAGCAGCCCTCCGGCGTCCGTCGAGCAGGCTGCCCGCGCGGTCGGTGCGATCGGGATGGTCGGTGCGATCCGTGACGGATTCCGTCATTCGGTTTCCGAGCGTGGCGGCGGGCTGTCCGCGGGGCAGCGGCAGCTGGTGTCGCTGGCCCGCGCCGAGCTCGTCGATCCCGACGTCCTACTGCTCGACGAGGCGACGGCCGCGCTCGATCCGGCCAGCGAGGCCGTGGTGCTGGCGGCGGGTGACGCGTTGTCGCGGCGCCGAACGACGGTCGTGATCGCCCACCGGCTCGCGACCGCCGCACGCGCCGACCGTATCGTCGTGCTCGTCGACGGCCGGATCGCCGAGCAGGGCACGCATGCCGACCTGATCGCCGTCGACGGGGTGTACGCGCGGCTCTGGGCCCGGGACGGTGCCGCGAAGCACGACGAAGAGGTACAGGCCATGGCCTAGGAGGTTCGGAGTTTTGTTGGAGCGGGACGAGCTCGAGGCCGATCCGGGCGCCGTGAAATCGTTGCTGGCGATCCTGGAACGACTGGTGGAGCTGCCCACGGTGTCCGGGAACCTGATCGCGTGCGAGGAAGGCCTCGACTTCATTGGGGAGTACCTCTCCGAGCGCGGGATGCTGGTTCGCCGGTTCGACCAGGACGGCTTCGGAGCGCTGGTGGCCACCGTGCGTCCGACGCTGTCGCCCGCGGTCATGCTCACCGCTCATCTGGACGTCGTCCCGGGCCCCGAGCACCTGTTCACGCTGAAGCGTGACGGCGGCCGGGCCGTCGGGCGCGGTGTGTTCGACATGAAGGGCGCGATCGCGGCCTACCTGGTGCTGATCGACGAGCTCGGAGCCGATCTGCAGCGCTACGACCTCGGTGTGATGATCACGACCGACGAGGAGACCCGCGACCTCGGCGTGAAGCTGCTGCTCCAGGACGAGGGCTACCGGCCGCGCGTGGCGGTGCTGCCGGACGGCGGCGACAACTGGCAGCTCGAAGAAGTGGCAAAGGGCGCCTGGCGGGTGCGCGTGAGCACGTACGGCGTGCCGGTGCACGGGTCACGGCCGTGGACCGGCGAGAGCGCCTCGATGAAGCTCCTGGATCTGCTCGCCGACATCCGGCGGCGGTTCCCGATCGATGACCCGCATGTCGACACGCTCAACATCAGCTTCCTGCGGGCGGGCACCGCACCCAACCAGCTGCCCGACCAGGCCGAAGCGGTGCTCGACATCCGGGTGATGGGGCCGTCGGAGCTCGCCGCGGTGGAGCGTGACGTCGCGGAGATCTGCCGCCGACACAGCGCCGACCTGGAGCTGCTCGTGCTGTTCCCGCCGGTGAAGCACGACCTCACCGACCCGCTGCTCGCGGAGTTCGCGCGCAGCGTCGAGCGGGTCACCGGAGTGACGTGCGGGAGCTGTCTCTCGTTCGGGTCGAGTGACGCGGCGCAGTACGCCGCGGTCGGCGTACCGTGCGCTGTCACCCGCCCGATCGGCGGCGGCCACCACGGCGACGAGGAATGGGTGGACACCGCCTCGCTCGCGCAGTTGGTGCCGGTACTGCGCGACTACGTCAGGCGAGTAGCTCGCGAGCCGCACTGAGGAACATGTCGTTCTCGGCCGGCGTACCGATCGTCACGCGCACGCCGTCCCCGGCGAACGGCCGCACGATGACGCCACGCTTCTCGCAGTTCGTCGCGAAGTCCAGCGCGTCGTCACCGAGCGGCAGCCAGACGAAGTTGGCCTGGGTGTCCGGCACGTCGGGCCGGAGTTCCCGCACGGCGGCGTGCACCCGGGAGCGCTCGGCCACCACGACGTCGACCCGCCGCTTCATCTCGTCCTCGGCGTCCAGGGCGGCCAGCGCCGCCGCCTGAGCGACATGGTTCACCGAGAACGGCGTGACGACCTTGCGGACGGCCTCGGCCACCTGCGGGTCGGCGGCCAGCCAGCCGACCCGGATGCCGGCCAGGCCCCAGGCCTTCGACATCGTCCGCAGCACGACGACGTTCGGGCGGTTGCGTGCGACGTCGAGCCCGTCGGGGACCTCGGGGTCGCGGACGAACTCCCGGTACGCCTCGTCGATGACGACCAGGACGTCCGGGCCGACCCGGTCGAGGAACCGCTCCAGATCGTCCCGGCGCACCGCCGGTCCGGTCGGGTTGTTCGGCGTGCAGACGATCGCGACCCGCGTCCGGTCGGTGACCGCGTCGACCATCGCGTCCAGGTCGTGGGCGTGGTTCTCCAGGTTCGCGACCCGGACGCTGGTCGCGCCGCACGAGGTCGCGATGATCGGGTAGGCCTCGAACGAGCGCCAGGAGTAGAGCACCTCGTCGCCCGGCAGCACCGCGGCGCGCACGATGTGCTCGGCCAGCGCGACCGAGCCGCAGCCGGAGACCAGGCGGTCCGGGGCGACCCCGTAGCGCTCGCCGAGTCGGTTGCGCAGCGCGACGACGGCAGGGTCGGGGTAGCGGTGGGTCTGCGCCACCGCCTCCGCGACCGCCTCGACGACGCCCGGCAGCGGGCCGAACGGCACCTCGTTGCTGGCCAGCTTCACCGCCTCCGGGATGCCGACCTCGCGTGCGACGTCGCTCGGGTTACGGCCGGCCACGTAGCGGGGGATCGTGTCCAGGTCGGCGCGGGTCAGCGGCATCTTCAGGCTCCTCATCGATCGGACTTCTCGGCCTTGGCCTCGGTCTTCGCCGGGACCGGCACCGCGGCGGACCGGACGACGATCGAGGTCACGGCCTTGTCGTGCAGGCACTGCCGGCCCGGGCGGTCCCAGAGGCACCACAGCAGGTCGGCGATCTGCAGCGGGAGGCCGCACAGGAAGCTCACCGCCGGGCTCGGCAGCATCAGGATCAGCCAGCGCCGGATCGACTGGCCGAAGGTCAACGACTTGTCGTCGACGACGCGGATGACCCGGATGCCGACGATGCGCTTGCCGAGCGTCTGGCCGCTGTTGGCGGTGGCGGGCACCTCGTAGGCGAACCAGAGGCCGATCGTCAGGACGAAGATGATCCAGTTCAGGCGGCTGGCCTCTGCCGAGAGGGTCTCCTGGCCGACCAGGATGTCGTTGATGTTCGGCCCGATCTCCTCGGCGAACTGCAGGTAGAAGTAGCCGTTGACGATCAGGCACAGCAGGAACACCGCGACGACGTCGATCACGCGGGCGAGCACGCGCAGGCCGAGCGGCGCGAGCTTCGTGGTGTCGATCGGCATCGTGGTGGTGGTGCCGGGGATGCGGATGTGACCCGGTGGCAGCGGGGGGAGCTGCACCGGCGGCTGCCCCCACCGAGGCTTCCCCGACGCGCCGGGCGCGCCGCCCTGCCCAGCGGGCCAGCCGGGCTGCCCCTGCGCGCCGGGCGCGCCCGGGCCAGGCGCACCGTAGCCGGGCGCACCGGGGCCCGTGGCGCCGGGGCCCGTGGTGCCGGGGCCCGTGGTGCCGGGGCCCGTGGTGCCGGGGCCCGTGGTGCCGGGGCCCGTGGTGCCGGGGCCCGTGGTGCCGGGGCCCGTAGCGCCGGACACCGGTGCGCCCGAGACCGGTGCGCCGGGGCCCGGAGTGTTGGGGCCCGGAGTGGGGGTTTTGGGTGGGTTGCCCCAGGTCGGGGCCTTTGGGCGGGCCGGACCTGTTTCGGGTGTGCCCGTATCGGAGGCGCCCGAGCCGGAGCCGCCGGACGACGGTGGTGTCCAGCCGGGTGTCCAGCCGGTCTGGGGCGTCGGCGCGGTTGGCGCAGTCGGGGCGGGGGGAGGGGGTGGCTCGACGGCGGGAGGGCCTGGCGGTGGCGTGGCGCTCACGGGCAGCGGGGCACCGAGCCACTGCTCGCCGTCCCAGTACCGCTGCGTGTCCGGATCCGCCGGGTCGGGATACCAACCGGGGATCGGGGTCACCGGATCACCTCACCCATCTGCTGCTTCCACCACGATCGTCTTCGCGTACTTGTCGTGCGCGCACTGCTTGTTGGGCTTGTCCCAGAGCAGCCACAGGTTGTCCAAGAGTACGTAGATGCCGATCAGCGCTCCCAGGAAGGGGATGCTGCCCAACACCGCCACGCCGTCGGACGCCAGCCAGCGCCTACGTGCCTGCGGCGCCGTCATCCCGGCGCCGTCCAGACCTACCACCCGGATCCCGCGCCACCGCTTGCCGAGCGTCTGCCCACCATGTCTGACCTGGTACTTCACCGCGTACCAATAGGTGAGCGCCAGGGTCGCTGCGATAGCCAGCACGTACCCGACGAACGCCACGAACATCCAGAGCAGGACGCCGCCCTCCGACGCACCGTTGCCTTCGCTGCTCGCCAGCGACAGGAACAGCGGGATGCCGAACAACACAATGAAAAACAGCGCCACGGGGACGAAAAGGATCAGCCCGTCCAGGATTCGGGCGACCCAGCGGTTGACGGATGACGCCAACGGCCTCGGCGGTGCCGACGGAGCCGGGTAGCCGACCTGCGGGTTCATGCCCGCCATCCTGCCGTACCCCGTTCGAGCCTCATCGACCAGCACGAACGGTTCAACGCAGAGCCGCCGCTCCGCGTGCCGGGGGCAATGGCACGGGAGCGGCGGCTAGAAGTGCGAGGGCCGCCGTGGGGTCCGAACTCCGGCGGTGCGGGGGTACCGCAGGAGGGGCAGCGACCCTCGCACTCGAGACATCGGCCCAGGTCAACGACGCCCCAGACATTTCGGACGCCGCCACCTACCCGCACCCCGGCCACTCCCGGCGCGACGCTCCGAAAGTTGCAGCGGCCTCCGCAACGGCCTCCGCGACGGCCGCCGCCACGGCCCCGCGGCCGCCGCGAGACGACTCAGGAAAGCGGGGGAGCGGCCTCCGCGAGCGCGTCCAGCGCACCTTCGAAGCACTCCATCGGGGGCGTCACCAACCCCGCCCCCACCTGCCCCACACCCGCGACCCGCCCCGCCATGCCCGTGTTGATCTGGGGAAGCACGCCGGAACGAACCACCTTCGTCACGTCGATGCCGGTCGCCGCACCGCGGAAGTCGAGGATCGGCAGCGCGTACGCGGCGTTCTCGCCGGTCGTGATGCCGTACATCTCCCGGCTCGTGCGCAGCGCGTCCGTCACCGTCCCGCCGACGAACCGGACGATCGCCGGCGCGCTCGCCATCGCGAACCCGCCGATGCCCGCAGTCTCGGTGATCGCCGAGTCGCCGATGTCGGGGTTCGCGTCATCGGGCCCGTACGAGCCGAGGAACAGCCCCTGCGGCGTGTTCGCGGGCCCGGTGAACCACTGGTCACCCGTACCCGACACCTGGATCCCGAAGTCCGTGCCGTTGCGCGCCATCGTCGTGACGACCGTCGACCCGGGGATCCCGGACGCCGCCGCGGTCTGCAGCTTGCACGCCGGCATCACCAGGTTCAGGAAGAAGTGGTCGTTGCCGCCGACGAACCGGGCCACGTCAGCCACGTCCGACGACGCGACACCGGCGTCGATCATCGCGGGCATCAGGTCACGGAGCAGCATGAGCGTGCCTGCGCGGTTCCGGTTGTGGCCCTCGTCGCCCATCTGGACCATCTGCGCGATGATCCCCTTCACGTCGACCGGTCCGTGCTCCCGCACCGCGGCCTGCAGCGCCGGGCCGAGCACCGACGACATCCACCGCAGCCGGTCGATCACCTCCGGCCCGTAGGCGCCGTACCGCAGCACCTTGCCCAGGCCCTCGTTCAGCGAGCACCACGACGTCCGGTCGTGTGCCTCGTCACGCAGGACGAACACCCACATCGACGGCGAGACCACGCCTGCCATCGGGCCCACGCCGCCGTCGGAGTGGCACGGCGCCCACTCCACGGAACCGCCGGACAGGAGGTTCGAGGCCTCCTCGGGGGAGGCGGCCAGCCCTTCGAACAACGCGGCACCCATCAGCGCGCCACGAAGAGGTCCGGACGCCCGCTCCCACGTGATCGGGGGCCCGGCGTGCCGGAACTGGCCCGCCTGCAGGCCGACGACCTCCGATGCCGGCCGGACGTCGACGAGCGACGCGCCCGCCGCCAGCATGCGGTCGAGCGCCGACGCGTTCGCGGCGACCCGCCGACGGTCGGCCATCACCCGCGCCAGCGCGTCCACCGACCCGACGGGCGGCTGCCAGGCCACCGGCGTCACGGCCGCGGCCTGCGCGGTCAGCGCCTCGGTGAACAGGTCCACGCCGGCGGTGACGATCGACGGCTCATCGGTCAGCAAAGAACTCAATGAACTCTTTTCCACCTCATTCACCCCCGGAAGGCTGAGCGATCTCGGCAAGGGTCGGTCGAAAAGAATTCATTCGGTCACCTCGGAGGGCTGCAGGATCGCTACCGCCTCGCGGGCGGCTTCGGCGTTGGACAGGAACACCCGGGCGCCGACTCCACGCAGCTCGGCAGCCTGGCGGGACAGCCCCTGCGGGTCGCCGGACGTCCCGACCAGCGCGACGACGACCTCGAACGGCCGGTCGGCGGTGATCAGCGCGGACGCGATCGCCGGTGCCAGCTCGCTCGCCGGGTCCGGGTGCGCGCCGTGCCCGAGAACGATGTCGAGCAGCACGACCCGGCACGCCGGATCCGCCGCCTCCACCGCCAGCCGGTCCAGGCGCAGCGTCCCGTCGATCATCGGGTGCGGACGCCCGGCGGTCAGCGCGTCGTCGCCGAAGTCGATCATCGCGTGGCCGTCGGTCTTCAAGTCGCCACCCAACGCCCAGGCCGGGTCGAGCGGGATGTTCGACGCGATCGGACCGAGTGCGGCGGACGCGATCACCATCGCCTCGTCGCAGAGCGTCCCGCCGCTGAACAGGCCGCGCAGTGCGCCCGACCCGGTGCTGAACGGGGCGACCAGGTCGCGCGGCTCGTCGGACGGCAGCCAGTTCGGCCAGGACGCTGGCGCGTTCGATCCGAGCACCTCGCTGACGACCGCGGTCAGATCCGGGCGGCCGTTGCCCAGCAGCCCGAACACCACTGGCTTCGAGAGCGTTTCCGCGTGGGCCCGGACGGCGTCGGCCACCTCGGGGGCGGGTGGCTTCGAGATCACCAGGATCGTCTCGGTCGCCGGGTCGGCGTCGAGTGCGTCGAGCGCGGCGAGCGTCGAACGGCCGCCCACAGCGGCGGACAGGTCGCGTCCACCGACACCCAGGCAGTGCGAAACACCCACGCCCGCGGCGTCCAGCAGCGCCAGCACCTGCTGCGCACCGGTTCCCGACGCCGCCACGATCCCGATCGGACCCGGCCGTACCACGTTCGCAAAACCCAGGCCAACGCCGCCGACGACAGCGGTGCCGCAGTCCGGACCCATCACCAGCAGGCCGCGTTCGGCGGCCAGGTCCTTCAGCGCGATCTCCTGCTCGACCGGCACGTTGTCGCTGAAGACCAGCACCGAGGCGCCGGCGTCCAGCGCGTCCACCGCGTCGGCGAACGCGTAGCGCCCAGGTGTGGAGATCAGCGCCAGGTTCGCTCCCGCGGTGGTCACGGCTGCGCCGACGGTGCGCGGAGGCGGCAGTGTGGCGTCCGTGCTCGCCTGCGGGGTCTTCGCCGCGAGCGCCGACTCCAGCGCGGTCAGCGCCGCGTCCCGCGTCGTCTCGTCGGCCGCGGCGATCGCGACGACCATGTCGCCGGCGGACGCGTCGTCCGGCAGCGCGAAGCCCATCCCCTCGATGAGCTCGAGGTTGAGTTCGGTGCCCATCGCGACCATCGCGCTGGACACCCCGTCGAGGCCGCTCACGGCCTGACTTACCTGGAGCAGCTGGACCGAGTCGCGGTACGTGCCGCGCCGCAGCTCGATGTGGTGCAAAGCGGTCACTTCACCAATCCTTTCGGTCCGGTCAGAACTTTCAAGCCCATGCGGACGCCGTGCAGCAGGCCACCGCCGGAGGAGTGACCCACGCGCAGCAGAGCCTCGACGGCGGAGTCGAGCCGGTCGAGCGGGTCGGTGAGCACTGCGGCGAGTTCGGGGATGCATTCGCCGCGGGTGGCGTGCGTGAGGAGGGCGGCGGACACGGCGGTCGTGGCCCCCGGTCGGGACGCCAGCTCCTCGGCAACCATCGAGCCCATTACCCTCCCCGCTTCGTGGTCCGCCAACGTCACGAGAATCCCCGCCAGGATGTCGTCCCCCAGCGGGGTCAACCCCTCCCCACGCCCGAGCAGCGCGCGCACTCCCGTGCCGAGATCGCCCCCGGCGAGACCGCTCCCCAGCGCCGCGGCTACGCCGAGATGGCCCCCGGCGAGGCCGGGCTCGAGCGCCGCAGCCGCAGCGAGCACGTCGGCCGGTGGCGCGAGCGGCGCAGCCGTGTCGGCGGTGCGGGACGCGTCGGTCGGCGCTGTGTGCTCGACCCATGCGCCGATGGTTCGCCGCCTGTCGTCGATCTGAAGAAGGGGCACCTGCGGGCGGGACGCGCGCCACCAGCGGGCGACGGCGACGGCGGAGTCGGTGAACTCGACGCGGCCCTCGCCGAGGCGGGCGGGCGAACCGACCGTAACCGTCGGAACCGGGACACCGGGGCCGAGCAGGACCGCGCACGGAACCCGCACCGCATCGGCGGCGGCGACGCAGAGCGCGGGGACGTCCGGATCGCCGGTGGTGACGTACAGGGCGCGCGAGAGCGAGGCGGTGACCGTGACGATTCGGACCGGCCCATTCAAAACGTGCGCCAGTGACGCTGACGCAGCTCCAGGCAGGGCCCCTTCCACGTGGCTGACCGTAAGACCGCGTCTACGGTGGTCGGCATGGGAAGAATTGCCAAGGATGGCCGGGGTCCTTCGGCCAATTTGACGGCTTCTCCGGTCGGGTTGCCAGTGCGTGACGTGCTCGAGGCGAGCACGTTGACCGGCGCCCGCGTGCTGGCCGGCGAGGGCGGGCTGGACCGTGTCGTCCAGCGGCTCAACGTCATGGAAGTACCGGACATCCTTCCCTGGGTGAAGCCGCACGAGCTGCTGCTCACCACCGGTTACCCGCTGCAGCACAGCACGATCGAGTTGATCGACCTGGTCCGCGAACTCGACGAGCGAGGGCTGGCCGCGTTGGCGGTCAAACTGCACCGCTACCTCGACGAACTCCCGGCCGACGTGCTCGCCGAAGCCGACCGGCGCAACTTCCCGATCGTCGAGGTGGCCGAGTCCGTCGGTTTCGACGACATCCTCAACGAGGTGCTCAGCGCGCTGCTGCACCGGCAGGCTTCGGTGCTGGCCCGCTCCGACGAGGTGCACCGGGCGCTGGTGAGCGTCGTCCTCGAAGGCGGTGGGCTCGACGACCTCGCGGCCGAGCTGACCCGCATCCTCGGCGGGCCGGTGATCGTCACGACGCCCGACGGACGGGTGAACGCCCGCGCCGGTGACGCCGACGACCTGCAGAAAACCGGCTGCTTCGACCCGACCGGCCGGTTCCGCGTGGACGACGAACCGACCGGCGTCCGCCCGCACGAAGGCGGTTTCCACACCACGGTGCCGATAGTGGCCGGGCGGATCGACCACGGCCGGATCGTCGCGTTCTCCGACGTGCCGCTCGACGCCGCCGACGTCTACTCGCTCGAGCGAGCTGCCACCGTGGCCGCGCTCGCTGTCACCAAACAGCTCGCCATCGACGCCGTGGAAGGCAAGTACCGGGCGGACTTCCTGCGGGATCTGCTCACCGGGCGGGTCGAGGACGTGCCGGCCGCTGTCGCCCACGCGCGCACGCTGGGGTGGGACGTGGAGCGGCCGCTGGTGGCGGTGGTCGCCGAGCTGGACCCGGTCACGACGCCGACCGGCGCTGCCCCGGAGCTGCGGCCGGTGCAGGAGCGGTTCGCGACGGCCTGGCAGTCGGTCGTGCGCTGGCGGGATCCTCGCGCACCGGTGGTGAACTTCAACCGGGAGGTCGTGGTCCTGCTGGGGCTGCCGGCCGGCGGCGGGGGCGCGGACGCCGTCGAGCGGGCTGTGAACGAGCTGGTGCGTCAGGTCGTCGGTGACGGCGGTGGCGGGCGGCGGTCGTTCTCGCTGGGGATCTCCCGGCCGGCGTCGCAGCCCTCCGAGCTGCCGCGGGCCTACGAGCAGGCCCGCAAGGCCGTGCGGATCGGTCGTCGGCTGCACGGCGACGGAGCCCGGGCCAGTTTCGACCGGCTCGGCGTGCACCGGCTGCTGTCGCTGATCCCCGACACGTCGGAGCTGCGTGGGTTCGTGGAGGAGGTGCTCGGGGAGTTGGCGGCGGACACGCCCGAGAACGCGGACCTGCGGCGGACGCTGGCGGTGTTGTTGGAGACGAACTGCACGGTGGCCGAGGCGGCGCGACGGCTGCATTTTCACTACAACACGTTGCGGTACCGGATCACGAAGCTGGAGAAGCTCGTGGGTCCGTTCACTGACGACGCGGCGCTGCGGCTCGATCTCGCGTTGGCGTTGCGGGTGCTGGAGATTCGCGGGCTGTAGGCGTCCCGTTCTCTGCGTGTCCCAGCAGGTCAGGGTCGTTTCTTACGGGACGCGTCCCAGGTGGGGCGGGACTTGTTGTGGCGGTGCGGTGGGCGGGTGAGCCTCTTCGGTGTTGTCTCACCGATGAGGAGAAAGTCGCATGTCTTTACGCACGGGGGTTGGCAGTGGCTGGACCAAGCGTGTCCTGGTGGCCGCTGCCGTGATCGGGTCGGTGCTCGCCGGCTCGTTCGCGGTGGGGTCGCCGGCGCAGGCCAGTTCGAAATGGGGTTGTGAGTACCCGCGGGTCTGCTTCTATCTGACCGCTCAGAATTTCCTCGACGACAAACCGACGGCGGCGTTCCGGGACGTGACGTCCGGCTACCAGAATCTCGGGGCGCGGAGTCGGGGTGCGTTCCTGGTGTTCAACAGCCGGAACGACGACGGGGCGCTGCTGCACTTCTCGAACGGGCGGACGTACTGCCTGGCGCCCAATGCCTCGGTGTTCGGGCAGGACATCGGCACCGTGGACAAGATCCGGATCTCCTGGTCGCCGTCCTGCTGATGTCCCGTTCCGGCGGGCGTGCTGCCCGGTCGGACCGGCCGGGTGGTGCATAGCTTTGGCTGGTCCCATCGGAAACACTTTTTCGATGGGACCAGCCGCTGAATCGGCCGGTGTGGCCGTTTATCTGCGTGGGTTGAAGGCGCTGTCGAACCAGAGTTACAAGGCGCTCGCGCGCCGGGCGGGCGTGGGGAGTTCGACGCTCCACCGCTATTGCTCGGGGGAGCAGTTCCCGATCGATTACCGGACCGTGCGGTCGTTTGCCGCTGCGTGCGGAGCTGATGCGGACGAGTTGCGCTGTCTGGAGCGCCTCTGGTCAGCGGATCCGCGGAACCCGGCCACAGCGGCGGGCCGAGCGTCTCCGAAGACGGCGGAGGGGTCGGCGGTCGCGGGGGCCGCCGACACCACCCCGCCGCGGGGACGGCGCGAAGTCCGGGTCGTCGCGGCGGGGATCGGGGGTGCGGTCGTTCTCGTGGCTACCGCGATCGCGATGCGTTCCCGCGTTCGGCTCCGGGTCGAATACCGGGGCCGCGGGAGGTCCTAGTCCTCCACCACCACGGTCGGCTCGTGCGACACCGGGAAGTTGACCGAACTCGCGATGAAGCAGCGCGCGTTCGCGTCGCGGTGCAGACGCGTCGCCAACTCGACCTTGTCCGCGCTGCTGCGCGCCAGCGTCACGTACGGTTTGAGCACCACCTCGGTGAACCGCCCCCCACCGCCGGGCGTCTGCGTCATCGAACCGGTCGGAGCGTCGGTGTAGTCGACGACCACCACGCCGGATTCGACGCACACGTGCAGGTAGGACATGAGGTGGCAAGCGGAGAGCGCCGCGACGAGCAACTGTTCGGGATTCCAGCGATCGGTTTCGCCACGGAACGCCGGATCGGACGATCCGTACAGCGGTGGGCGGCCCTCCGCGACGATCTCGTGCGATCGGCTGTACGCCCGATAGGCGCTGGTGCCCGTTCCCTGGTTACCCGTCCAGGTCAGTGCCAGCTCGTAGCCGTGAACCGCTACCACCTGATGCTCTCTCCTCTGTCGTCAACTGCGGCGTCCTGGTGAGTGCCACTCCGGCCAACACGATCGCAGTTCCGACGATCGTCGACGGAGTGATTTTTTCGCCGAGCACCAGCCACCCGAGCACCGCCGCGACGATCGGAAGCAGGTAGAGCACCACCGACGCCGCCGGCCCGACGTCGGCCACCTGACGGATGTTGAGCACGGTGGCGAGGCCGGTGCAGAACGCGCCGAGCGCGATCGTCGCGACGATGACCGCCGGCCCGAGGTGAACGGCCTCCAGCGAGTGCGGTCCGGCCACCGGCAGCGCGATCAACGCGAGCCCGGTGCCGGCCACCAGCTGCCCGGCGGCCAGCGCGATCGGCGGTCGCTCGAGGCGCGACATGTAGCGGTCGATGTAGACGTAACTGGCGCCGTAGCTGGCCGCTGCCGTCAGCCCGAGCATCGTCGGCACCGCGGGCAGCCCTTCTCCGGGCGGCCACGTGCCGATGACCATCAGCGTGCCGACCAGCCCCGCGAGCAGGCCGCCGAGATAGCGCCCGCGGACGGGACCCACACCGCCGAGGCAGACGCCGATCGCCAGCGTCCAGAGCGGTGTCGTCGCGTTCAGCATGCCGCCGACGTGCGAGTCGATGGACCGCACCGCGTAGGCGAACAGCAGCAGCGGGATCACGTTGCCGATCGCCGCGACCACGGCCAGGTGCATCCACACCCGCGGCTCGGTGGGGATCCGGATGCCCCGGATCCGGCAGACGGCGAGCAGCAGCGCGGAGCCCAAGGCGAGCCGGACCACGGTGAGTACCCCCGGCGGGAGGCCCTCCAGCGCGATGGCGGCCCAGAGAAAACTCGACCCCCACAGCACTGCGAGCACTCCCAGCCGGACGATCGCAGCGCGTCCGGTGATCCCCATAGTGCTACTGACGCTAGGTGCCGGTCGAAGTTCAGGTTGATACGCCTGTGACTAGCTGCGAATCGCCCGAGCGTCGCTCAGTCGGGTGTCGTTAATGTTGCGGTCACATCACGCGGGCGACATTCACTGACGAATCGACCTACCCCTCGGCAGGTTCCGCCAACCGGTCGGTGCTTAGTCAGTGGTGTCTTGACCATGAGACCCAGGTCACCAGACCCGGATATTCGTCGCTATTACCGGGGCGGCGGAAAAGGGGTTCGGTCATGGCATTCAGGTGGAGTGTCGTTCACGGGGGCAAGGCACCGCCGCCCGGCGGGGTGGTCCGGCCGGAGGAACGTCTCTCCTGGCCGCGGACCATCGGCCTGGGCGCGCAGCACGTCGTCGCGATGTTCGGTGCGACGTTCGTGTTCCCGCTGATCATGGGTCTGAACGCGCAGCTGGCGATCATGCTGAGCGGTGTCGCGACGATCATCTTCCTGCTGATCGTCAGCGGGAAGGTACCTAGCTACCTGGGTACGTCGGCAGCGTTCGTCGGCGGTGTCGCGGCGATCCGCGCGCAGGGCGGCGACTCGGCCGAGGTGACCGGTGCGATCCTCGTCGCCGGCGTGGTGCTCGCGCTGGTCGGCGTCCTGATCCACTTCGTGGGCTCGCGCGCGATCTACTCGGTGCTGCCGCCGGTCGTCACCGGCGCTGTCGTCATGCTGATCGGCTTCAACCTGGCGCCGGTCGTGGCCGGTACGTACTGGCCGCAGGACCAGTGGATCGCGCTGATCACGATGCTGTTCGTGATCGTCGTCGCGGTCGGTGTGCGGGGTTTCCTCGGCCGGATCGCGATCTTCCTCGCGCTGGTGTTCGGGTACGTCCTGTCGTGGGTGTTCGACCGGATCTTCGGCCAGATCACGTCGTACAGTGCGTCCGCCGGTGAGGTCACGACCCACTGGCGCGTCGACTGGTCCCAGCCCGGCGGCGTCAAGGATGCCGACTGGCTCGGCTTTCCGGCGCAGACCACGATTGCCGCGGACGGCAAAGAGGTCGTCGGCTGGCACTTCCCCTCGTTCACCGTGACGGCGATCCTGCTGGTGCTCCCCGCCGTCATCGCGCTGATCGCGGAGAACGCCGGTCACGTCAAGGCCGTCGCGGAGATGACCGGCGACGACCTCGACCCGATGATGGGCCGCGCGATCGCCGCCGACGGCGTCGGCACCGTCGTCGCGTCGACGTTCGGTGGTTCGCCCACCACCACGTACGCGGAGAACATCGGCGTCATGGCGGCCACCCGCGTCTACTCGACCGCCGCCTACTACGTGGCCGCGATCGTGGCGATCCTGTTCGGGTTCTCGCCGAAGTTCGGCGCGGTCGTCTCGGCCACGCCGGGCGGTGTGCTCGGCGGTATCACGGTCGTGCTCTACGGCATGATCGGCCTGCTCGGCGCGAAGATCTGGCGGGAGAACCGGGTCGACTTCGCGAACCCGATCAACCTGGTCCCGGCCGCCGCAGGCATCATCATCGGTGTCGGAAACGTCAGCCTGGTGTTCACCGACGACTTCTCGCTCTCCGGCATCGCGCTCGGGACGATCGTGGCCGTGGTCGGTTTCCACATCGCGAAGGCGATCGCTCCGCCGCACCTGAAGGAGCTCTGGCTCGCCGAGCGGCGGCCCACTCCGACTCCGGAGGACGAGGGCGCGACCGAGACCGCGGCCGGGAAGGACGCGGGAGGCGCGGTGCTGATCGTCGACGAACCCGGCGCCTACAAGGAGCCGTAGGAACACTGATCTCCCGGCGGCCCCGTAGCGGTCGCCGGGAGACCGAGCGAGGGACTATCGCGGTATGAAACCATCGGCGTTCGAGTACCACCGTCCCGAAACGCTGGAAGAAGCCCTCGGCGTCCTGGCCGAGTTGGGGGCCGACGGGAAGGTGCTGGCCGGTGGCCAGAGCCTGGTTCCGATGCTCAACATGCGCCTCGCGGCGCCGCGTCACCTCGTGGACGTCAACCGGCTCCGTGAGCTGGCGCGGATCGACGTGACGACCGATGCCGTCACGGTCGGGGCGATCGCCCGGCACGCCGAAATCGAGCGGGACCCCGAGGCCGAACGCGCGCTCCCGCTGCTCCGGCAGGCACTGATACACGTGGCGCACCCGACCATCCGCAACCGCGGCACGACCGTCGGCAGCATCGTCCACGCCGACCCCGCCGGTGAGATGCCGTCCGTGCTCGCTCTGCTCGGCGGTTCCGTCCAGCTCGCGTCGACGTCCGGGAACCGCGTGGTTCCGGTCGACGACTTCTTCCTCGCGCCGCTCGAGTCGGCCACCCAGCCGGGTGAACTCGCGACCAGCGTGACGTTCCCGATCCCGCCGCGCCACACCGGTAGCGCCTGGCTGGAGGTGTCCCGCCGGCACGGCGACTACGCGATGTGCGGCCTGGGTGCACTGATCACGCTCGACGAGGACCTGCGGATCGCGTCGGCTCGCGGCACCTACGTCTCGATGGGCCCGACGCCCGTGACCGTGGACTTCACCGAAGTTGTCGGAGGGCGTTCCTACGATGCCGCTGACTGGGCCGCCGCCGGGAAGTACGCGGGCTCGGTCGTCGAGCCGGAGGAAGACATCCACGCCACCGCTGAGTACCGGCGTCACCTCGCCGAAGTGCTCACCGGCCGGGCGTTGAAGGCAGCCGCCGCGCATGCGGTGGCCAGAACGGAGGTAGCCGCATGACCGAGCGCTTGCGCGAGCACGAGGTGACCTTCACGGTCAACGGGGTTCCCCGCACCGCCTCCGTGCCCGCACGTCGGTTGCTCGCGGACGCCCTCCGCCACGACCTGGGACTCACCGGCACGCACCTCGGGTGCGAGCACGGCGTCTGCGGCTCCTGCACGGTGCTGGTCGACGGTCGTCCGATGCGCTCCTGCCTGCTGTTCGCGGTGAGCGTCGACGGTGCCGAGATCACCACCGTCGAGGGCTGCCGCGCCCCCGACGGCGGCCTCGGCCCGGTGCAGCAGGCGTTCGTCGACTGTCACGGCCTGCAGTGCGGGTTCTGCACGCCGGGCTTCGTCACGACGATCACGGCCTATCTTCGCGAGAATCCGGAACCGACGGAGGGCGAAGCGCGCGAGGCGATCGGCGGCAACCTCTGCCGCTGCACCGGCTACCAGAACATCGTGAAGTCGGTGCTGCGCGCGGCCGAGCTCCAGAAGGAGTCCTGATGGCGACCCGTGCGTTCGGGGTCCCGATGACCCGCCGTGAAGACCCCCGTCTGGTGTCCGGCAACGGTCGTTATCTCGACGATCTGGGCGAGGGTGCGCTCGCCGTGGCGTTCGTCCGCTCCCCGCACGCCCACGCGCGCATCGTCGACGTGGACGTCACCGAGGCTCTCGAGGTCGAGGGTCTGGTCGCGATCTACACGTACGAAGACCTGGCCGAGGACCCGAACCCGCGGGTGTCCGAACCGCTCCCGCTGCTGATCCCGCACCCCGCACTGCACGCCCCGCGGGTGAACACGCCGCTGGCCAGCGGCATCGCGCGGCACGTCGGCGAGGCCGTCGTCATGGTCGTGGCCACGGATCGGTACCTCGCGGAGGACGCGTGCGAGCGGATCGTCGTCGAGTACGAGGTGCTGCCGGCGGTCGTCGGCATCCCCGCCTCGATCGAGGCCGCGCATCAGGTGCACGACGACGTGTCCGACAACGTGTCGGCGCACCTCGTGCAGGAGGTCGGCGACGCTCCGGCGGCGATCGCGGCGGCGCCCCACACTTTGAGTCTGGACCTCGACATCGAGCGCTCGGCGTCGATGCCGATGGAGGGCAAGGGCGTCTACGCGCGCTGGGACGCCGACGACCGGTCCCTGCGCGTCTACACGTCCACCCAGGCCTCGACGTCGGTCCGGTTCGCGCTGGCCGCGAAGCTGGATCTGCCGGTCGACCGGATCGACGTCATCGCGCCCGACGTCGGCGGCGGGTTCGGCGTCAAGATCGTCCATCCCTGGCCGGAGGAAGTGCTGATCCCGTGGGCCGCGGTGAAGCTCAACCGCGAGGTCAAGTGGGTCGAGGACCGGCGGGAGCACTTCATCAGCTCCACGCACGAGCGGGGCCAGCTGCAGAAGGTCACCGTCGGCTTCGACGACGAGGGCCACGTGCTCGGCCTGGACGTCGAGTTCTGGCACGACAACGGCGCCTACACGCCCTACGGGATCATCGTCCCGATCGTCACGTCGACGCAGTTGCTCGGGCCGTACAAGCCGGGTGCCTACCGCGTCGAGTTCCGCTCGATGTACACGAACACGGTCACGGTGACGCCGTACCGCGGCGCCGGGCGTCCGCAGGGTGTGTTCGCGATGGAACGCACGATGGACGCGATCGCGTCGTACCTGGGGCTGGACCGGGCGGTGGTGCGCTCGCGGAACTTCATCCAGGTCGAAGACATGCCGTACGACCACCACCTGACGTTCCAGGACGGGCGGCCGCTGATCTACGACTCCGGCGACTATCCGACGTCGCTGGAGAAGATCAAGGCACTGGTCGGCTGGGACGAGTTCGAGGCGATTCGTTCCGCCGCGCAGGCCGAGGGGCGGACGGTCGGCATCGGGCTCGCGTGTTACGTCGAGGGCACCGGCCCCGGCCCGTACGAGGGTGCGTTCGTCCGGGTCGAGACCACCGGCAAGGTCGTCGTCGCCACCGGCCTCACCACGCAGGGCCAGGGCCACGAGACCGTGTTCGCGCAGATCGCCGCCGAGGAGCTCGGCGTGCCGGTCGACGACGTGTCGGTCACCACCGGCGACACCCGGCGCTTCAAGTACGCGGTCGGCACGTTCGCGTCCCGGGCCGCGGTGATGAGCGGCAACGCGGTCGCTCTGACGGCTCGGAAGGTGCGGGCCAAGGCTCTTCGCATCGCCGGAGAGGCCTTGGAGGCCGATCCGAAGGACCTCGAAATCGTCGACGGGGTCGTCCAGATCAAAGGGGTGCCCGACGGCGGAATTCCGCTGCGCACGGTGGCGGTGCTCTCCAACCCGCTGCGGTACGCGTTCGACGAGGAGGCCAAGCGGGCCACGCAGTTCGCCGGCACCTCCGACATGAGCAAACCGCCGATCGACGAGGACGACGAGCCCGGGCTGGAGGCCACCGACTACTACTCGCCGATCCGATCGACGTTCGCCAGCGGGATGCACGCGGCGGTCGTCGAGACCGACCCGGAGACCGCGGAGATCAAGATCCTGCGGTACTGCGTGGTGCACGACTGCGGCACGTTGATCAACCCGCGCATCGTCGAGGGCCAGATCCACGGCGGTGTCGCGCAGGGCGTCGGTGGCGCCCTGTACGAGCGGATCGTCTACGACGAGAACGGTCAGCCGCTCAACGCGTCGTACATGGACTTTTTGATCCCGTACGCGTCCGAGGTGCCGACGGTCGAGACCGACCACCTCGAGACGCCCTCACCGCTCAATCCGCTCGGGGTGAAGGGTGCCGGTGAAGCCGGTGTCATCCCCTCCGCGGCGCTGTTCGCATCGGCGATCTCGGACGCGGAGGGATTCTTCGTGACCCGGATGCCGATTTCGCCCTCGGAACTGTGGGCGCTCCGTGAACAGCAGGCTCTTGCGTTGGAAGGAACCAAATAGATGAAGGTCAACGGCAAGGCGACGCTGAACGCTCCGGTCGAGCGGGTGTACGCGGCGCTGAACGATCCGGCCGTGCTGGTGCGGACGATTCCGGGGTGCCAGCAGCTGGAGCAGGTCGGTGACGACGCGTACCGGATGACGGTGACCGCGGGGGTGGCGTCGATCAAGGGCTCGTACGTCGGCGACGTGCGGCTGACCGACCAGCAGGAGCCGACGTCGTTCGTGCTGCGGGCGAAGGGGGCGGGTGCGCCCGGCACGGTGTCGGCGGACGTGCTCGTGACGCTGGAACAGGGTGATTCCGGTACGACGCTGCTGTCCTACGCCGCTGATGCGGTGGTCGGTGGGGCGGTCGGGGGTGTGGGGCAGCGGGTGCTGTCGGGGGTTGCGAAGAAGACCGCCGGCGAGTTCTTCGCCGCCGTGGATTCCCTGCTGAACGCCCCGGTCTCGGCCGAGGCCGCGGGCGAGGTGCCGGGCGCCGGCCAGGTGGTGGCGGTCGCGGCGCCAGGCGGTGCCGGGGACGGCAGCGCGGCGAGTGCCGGGGACAGTAGCGCGGCGAGTGCCGGCGTGACGGCTGGCGCGGGTGCGGGGCCGCGGGTGTTCACGGCTCCGGCCAAGGCGGCGCCGGCGGGTGGCGCCGACCTGCTCGCGGGTGGGTTCTTCCAGGGTGCGATCTTCGGTGCGGGCATCGCGCTGATCGGCGTCATCGTGGGCGGTGTGATCGGCCGCCGCCGCTCCTAGGGCGTCGGCATGGACCTCGTCGTCACCGACGCACGCTTACGCGACGGCCGCGTCGTCGACCTGACGGTCGACGCCGGCCGCCTACGCGTCCTCCCCCGCGGCACAGCCCTCCACACCCCCGCCGCGAACGGCACCCCCGCCGCGCCTGCTGCGAACGGCGCGCCTGCCGCGAACGCCGCGCCTGCCGCGAACGGCGCGCCTGCCGCGAACGGCGCGCCTGCCGCGAACGGCGCGGACGGCGTGCCCGGCGCCAGCGGCGCGGTGCGGGTGATTGCGGCTGAGGGGCGGCTCGTCACCGAGTCTGCGGTGGACTGCCATCTGCACCTGGACAAGGTGCACACGTTGGACCGGGTCGGCGACGGGGCGCTGTCGGCCTACACCGCCGACGGGATGGCCGGCGCGATGACGTCGATCGAACTGGCCAGCGCGGTGAAGAAGAACTACCGGCGCGAGGACGCCCTACCCCACATCCGGCGCGCGCTCACCGAAGCCGTACGGCACGGCACCCTCCACATCCAGGCGTTCGTCGACGTAGACACCGCCGCCGGCCTCGAAGGCTTCGCCGCCGTGAGCGCCGCCAAAGCCGAATTCGCCGACATTCTCAACGTCGAAATCGTGGCTTTTCCACAGGACGGGGTCCTGCGCGACCCGGGCGCGGCCGAACTCTGCGAGGAGGCGCTCCGACTGGGCGCCGACGTCGTCGGCGGCATCCCCTGGATCGAGCACACCGACACCGACGCGCGCAGGCACGTCGAATGGGCGTGCGCCCTGGCCGCACGAACAGGCAAACGCGTAGCGATGCTCACCGACGACGCCGGCGACCCGAACCTACGCACAACCGAGATGCTCGCCTCCGCGATGCTGGTGCACGGCCTCGAAGGCCGGGGCGTCGCGTGTCACGCCCGTGCCCTCGCGCTGTACCCGCAGCCGTCGCTCCTGCGCCTCGCCGGGCTCGCGCGCCGGGCCGGGCTCGGGTTCGTCAGCGACCCGCAGACCGGCCCGTTGCACCTGCCCGTCGCGCTGTTCCGCGAACTGAACCTCCCGGTTGCCCTCGGCCAGGACGACATCGAGGACGCCTATTACCCGTTCGGTCGCGCGAACCTCTGGGAGGTGGCGTTCCTGGCCGCGCACCTGCTCGAGTTCCGCACCGCGAAAGCGCAGCAGGTTCTGCTCGACCTGGTCACCACCGATGCGGCGAGGGTTCTCGGCGTCCGCGACCACCGCATCGCCGACGGAGCCCCGGCGAACTTCGTCGTGCACGACGCCGAGCGGATCGTCGACGTGTTGCGGCGTCATGCTGCGCCGCGGTGGGTGGTCGCCCGTGGGCGGGTGGTGGCCGAGACCACCATCACTTCCGCGATAATGTAACTCGGTAACGAATTTTACCGAGGGAGATTCTTATGTCAGTACTTGTCACCGGAGCCACGGGTCGCGTCGGAAGTCTTCTCGTCGACAACCTCGTCGACGCCGGGGTTCCGGTTCGTGCACTGGTACGCCAGGCCGCCTCGCTGCCGCCGAACGTCGAGGTCGTCACCGGTGACCTCACCGTGCCGGAATCCCTGGACACCGCGCTGGAGGACGTCAGCGCCGTGTTCCTCGTCTGGACCGCCCCACCGGCGACGGTCCCAGCAGTGATCGAGCGCCTTGCCGCACACACCCGGCGGGTCGTGTTCCTCTCCTCGCCGTACCGCACCCCGCACCCGTTCTTCCAACAGCCCAATCCCATGGCGACGCTCCACGCCGACATCGAGCGACTGATCGCCGATTCCGGACTCGAGTCGACGTTCATCCGGCCCGGCATGTTCGCGTCGAACGCGCTGGCCTGGTGGGCGCCCGCAATCCGAGCGGGAGAACCGGTCCGCTGGCCCTACGGCGCGGCCGAGACCGCCCCGGTCGACGACCGCGACATCGCTGCCGTCGCGGCGCAGGCCCTCCGGCACGGCGGGGGCGACCACGTCCTGACCGGCCCCGAGTCGCTGAGCCAGGCCGAGCAGGTGCGCATCATCGGCGACGTCCTGGGCCGGAAGATCGAGTTCGAGGAGCTCACGCCCGACGAGTTCCGCCGCGAAACGGCCGGCACCTGGCCCGCCCCGGCCGTGGACATGCTGCTCGCCGCCTGGGGCGCGACGATGGGGAAGCCCGCGTTCGTCTCCTCGGGGGTGGAAGATGTCCTCGGCTCACCCCCGCGGACGTTCCGGCAGAGCGTCACCGACCAGAGCAGTTCCTTTCACTGAGAGCCGAGGGGCGAGTCGTGAGCGGGCTCCGCGAACGCAAGCGTCAGCGCACGCACGACACGATCTCCGCCACGGCGATCCGGATGTTCCTGGACCGAGGGTTCGACGCGGTGTCGGTGGCGGACGTCGCCGACGCGGCGGAGGTGTCGAAGCCGACGCTGTTCCGGTACTTCCCGACCAAGGAAGACCTCGTCCTGCACCGCATCGGCGACCACCTCGGCGAGGCGGCACGGATCGTCCAGGGCTCCCCGGAACCGGTCGACGCTCTTCGTCGGCGGTTCCTCGAGGGGTTGGCGGAGCGCGACCCGGTGACCGGGCTCAACGACGTCCCGGAGGTGCTGGCGTACCACCGCCTGGTGTTCGAGACCCCGGCGCTGGCGGCGCGAGTCGCTGCTTTCGTAGCTTCGGACGAGGAGGCGCTCGCCGCGGCGCTGGGCGACGGGCTCGTCGCCGAACTGCGCGCGGCGCAGATCCTGGCGGTGCAGCGGGTGCTCGCGCGGAACAACTGGCGGGAACTCATGGCCGGACGCACCGCCGCGGACCTCTACCCCGAAGCCGTGGTCGCTGCCGAGGCCGGATTCGCCCTGCTACAGCCCTAGCCTGCTGCGGCCAGGGCTGTAGCAGCAGCTCAGCCCTCGATCGGCGTGAGCACGAACAGCGGGATCTTGCGGTCGGTCTTCTTCTGGTACTCGGCGTAGTCGGGCCACACCGCGACCGAGCGCTTCCACCAGGTCTCGTACTCGTCGCCGTCGACCTGACGCGCCTCGTAGTCCTTCACCACGGCGCCGTCACGCAGCTCGACGTGCGAGTTCTTGACCAGGTTGTAGAACCAGACAGGGTTCTCCGGCGCTCCACCCTTCGACGCCACGACGGCGTACTCACCCTCGTGCTCCACCCGCATGAGCGGGGTCTTGCGCAGCTTGCCGCTCTTCGCGCCGACCGAGGTCAGCAGGATGATCGGCACTCCCCGCAACTCGTTGGCTTCGGTGCCGTTGCTCGCTTCGAACGTTTCGGCCTGCTTGCGCGCCCAATCGGACGGGCTCGGCTCGTATTCACCGGTAAGTGGCATGGTTCTCCCAACTCAAGGCCAGGCTGAAACTATTTCAAGACTCCTCCGTCGGAGTTTCCGAGCCCCGGACGATGAAACAGTGTGAGCAGCGAACCGGAGTACGCCGACCGCAGCGCAGCGCTGCTGGCGCTGTACGACCGCGCGCTCCCCGACGTCTACGGGTACCTGCGGGCCCGGTGCGGTAGCACCGCGCTGGCCGAGGACCTCACCGGCGAGACGTTCCTCGCGGCGGTGGCAGCGGTTCGCCAGGGCACCAGCCCCACCGCGGCCTGGCTGGTCACCGTCGCGCGGAACAAACTCGTCGACCATTGGCGCCGGGAAGCCCGTGAGCAACGCTCGCTGCAGGTGTTCGAGCGTCCCGACGATCCGTGGGACGCGCGGCTCGACGTACTCCGGGCCCGTGAGGTGCTGCAGCGACTCGGGCCGGCGAACCGGGCAGCGCTCACGCTGAGATATGTGGACGACCTGTCGGTCCCGGAGGTCGCACGCCTGCTGGGGCGCACCCGGCACGCCACCGAAGCGCTGATCGTCCGCGCGAGAGCCGCGTTCCGCGTCGCCTACGAGGAGGGGGAGCAGCAATGACTGATCCGCTGGACGCCCTTCGCGACCCGGGCGAGCCCCAGTCCCCGGACCCGACGTTCGCCGCCGCGTTCCGGCTGCGGCTGCAGCAGGCGCTCGACCGCCCGCAGCCGCGCCGTTCCGGCCGGCCCGCGGAGCTGGCTCCGGTCGACATGCCGGCCGATCCCGCCGAGGAAGGCTGGCTCGAGGACATCGTGCGATTCGCCGTCGACCAATTCGAGGAGGACCTGATGGCCACGCCCACCACCACACCGATCCGCATCGAGCAGTTCAGCCCGTACCTGGCGGTCGAAGACGGCCGTGGCGCGATCGACTTCTACGTCGAAGCGTTCGGCGCCGAGCTGGTCGGCGAGCCGATCATCATGCCCGACGGCAAGCTCGGCCACGCCACGCTGCAGATCGGCCCGCTCCGGCTGTTCCTCGCCGAGGAGTTCCCGGAGATGGGGTTGATCGCTCCGCCGCGGGCGGGCGGCGTGAGCGTCACGCTGCACCTCTCGCTGGTGTCGAACGACGAGGTCGACGCCGTCGCGCGGCGCGCCGTCGCCGCCGGCGCCGAGGTGGAACGTGAGGTCGCGGCCGGCCCGTACGGCTACGCGGGCGTGGTCGTCGACCCGGCCGGTCACCGCTGGTTCCTCCTCCACGAGCCGGAAGTCCGAGCCTGAGGCACCATTGGGACCGTGACGCTCACGGTCCCCGACCTCACCACGCTCGTCCGTGAGGGCAACGTCGTCGTACTCAGCGGCGCCGGCCTCTCCACGGAGTCCGGCATCCCCGACTACCGTGGCCCGTCCGGCGCCTTCAAGCGCAACCACACCCCGATGACCTACCAGGCCTTCACGCGGGACGTCGTCGCGCGACGTCGGTACTGGGCACGCAGTTTCCTCGGCTGGCGGATGATCTCGCGGGCCGAGCCCAACGACGGCCACCGCGCGGTGGCGGCCCTGCAGGGCCAGGGCTTCGTCGGCGACATCATCACCCAGAACGTCGACGGTCTCCACCAGGCCGGCGGCGCCGACGGCGTCATCGAGCTGCACGGCTCGCTCGACCACGTGATCTGCCTCGACTGCGGGGAGAAGAGCCCCCGGCTCGAGCTCGACGATCGCCTCCGCGCCGCGAACGACGGGTTCGGGCACGACTTCGACCCCGACACCGTCAACCCGGACGGCGACGTCGATCTCCCCGAGGAGCACCTCGACCGGTTCACCGTCGTCGACTGCATCGACTGCGGCGGCACCCTCAAGCCGGACGTCGTCTTCTTCGGTGAAAGCGTCCCGAAGGACCGGGTGAGCCGCTGCCAGGCAGCGGTCGCCGGCGCGGGTCTGCTGCTTGTCCTCGGGTCCTCGCTGACGGTGTACTCCGGGCGTCGATTCGTCGTCCAGGCGACCCAGGCCGGCATCCCGGTGGCGATCGTCAACCAGGGGCCCACCCGAGGTGACGAGCACGCGCTGATCCGCGTCGACGCCCCACTCGGCCCGACCCTCACCGCGCTGGCAGCGGCCACCACGTAAGCGCCCGCCGCCTTAGCAAGACTTGACGACGAACCTGGCGGAACCTGCCCGTTGAATTCGGGTGAAGAGTCCAGTCAGGGAGGGCGCATGGCGCGACGGCTGCGGATCGGCATCGACACCGGTGGCACGTTCACCGATGTGGTCGCGATCGACGAGGAGAGCGGTCGCCTCGTCACGACGAAAACTCCGTCGACCCCGAGCGACCCCGCCGAAGGCTTCCTGGACGGCGTCCGGAAAGTGCTTTCGCTCGTCGAGGGCGACACCGACGTGACAGCGTTCGTGCACGGCACCACCGTCGCCACGAATCAGTTGCTCGAAGGGAAAGTCGGCCGCCTCGGCTTCATCACCACCGAGGGTTTCGGGTTCCTGCTCGAGATCGCCCGGCAGAGCGTGCCGGACGGCTACGGCAACTCATACTTCTGGGTGAAGCCGCCGCGGATCGTGCCCGCCGACCTGGTGAAGACCGTCGGTGGCCGGCTCGACCACACCGGCGCCGAGATCCGTCCGTTCGACGAAGCCGAGGCGCGCCAGGTCGCACGGTGGTTCCGCGATCAGGGCGTCGACACGCTCGGCGTCTGCTTCCTTCATGCCTATGCGGACGCCAGTCACGAGCGTCGGATGCGTGAGGTCCTGGCGGAGGAGCACCCGAACGCGATCGTGTCGTTGTCGAGCGACGTGCTGCGGGAGTACCGCGAGTACGAGCGCGCGATGACCACGCTGGTCGACGCGGCCGTGAAGCCCCGGGTCGGCGCGTACGTGCGGGGGATTTCCGCGCGCCTCCCGGAGGGCGTGCCGTTCTACGTCATGAAGTCCAACGGCGGCGTGCTCTCGGCCGAGGAGGTCGTCCACCAGCCGATCACCACGGTGCTGTCCGGTCCGGCGGCCGGTGCGCTCGGAGCCGCGCTGGTGGCCGGTGCGGCGGGGTTCGAGCGCGTGCTCACGTGCGACGGCGGTGGCACGTCGACCGACGTCAGCGTGGTTCTGGGCGGTGAGCCGACGCTGACGACGGAGGGCACCGTCGGCGCGTACCCGTCAAAAATCCCGATGATCGACGTCGTGACGGTCGGCGCCGGCGGGGGCTCGGTGGCGTGGCTGTCGCGCGAAGGTTCACTGAAGGTGGGGCCGCGATCAGCGGGAGCCGACCCCGGGCCGCTCTGCTACGGCCGCGGTGGCACCGAGCCGACGGTGACCGACGCGCACGTCGTGCTGGGCCGCATCCCTCCGCACCTGCTCGGCGGCGAGGTTCCGCTGGACGTCTCGGCGGCTGCCACCGGGCTTTCGAAGCTGGGCGACTCGCTCGAGCTGGACCTGCCGTCGGTCGCGGCCGGCGTGCTGGAGATTTCGGCCTGGAACCAGGCCAACGCGCTGCGCCAGGTCACTGTGAAGCGCGGGTTGGACGTCCGTGACTTCACGCTCGTGACGTTCGGCGGGTCCGGGTCGCTGCTGCTGTGCCGGCTGGTCGACATCCTCGGATGCGCGTCGGTGCTGGTGCCGCGCGATCCGGGCAACCTGTCGGCGTTCGGCCTGCTCACCGTCGACGTCAAAAACGATTACGTGCAGACGCTGGTGGCGCGGCACTCTGCTCTGGAGCCTTCCCGGGTCGCGTCTGCTTTTGCGGCGCTGGAAGCGCAGGCCGCCGTCGCGCTCGACGGCGAAGGCTTCTCGCGCGCCGAGCAGCAGTACGTGCGCACCGCTGACCTGCGGTACTACGGGCAGGCCTTCGAGGTGCGAGTGCCCGTGTCCGGGCTGGACCTGGACGCCGCCCGAGACGCGTTCCACGACGCGCACGAGCAGACCTACGGCTACAGCTTCCGGGACAAGCCGGAGCAGCAGGTGGAGTGGGTGAACCTGCGGGTGACCGGCGTGGGGCCGATCCGTCGGCCGGAGCTGGTGTCGCTGGAGCCCGGCGGTCCGCCGGTCGCTTCGGGCACTCGGCTGGTTTGGTTCGACGCGGACTACCAGGAGACTCCGATTTACTGGCGCCCCGATTTGTCGCCGGGGAACACGATCATCGGTCCCGCGATCATCGAGGAGTACGGCTCCACAGTGCCTCTCCACCCCGGCTTCCGTGCGGAAGTCGACAGCTTCGGCAACCTGATCATCACGAAGGAGGGTGTCGCGTGAGCCCCGTCGACCCGATCGTGTTGGAGATCGTCGAGGGCACACTCGCGGCGATCGAGCTCGAGGTGGAGACCGCCATCGGGCGCACCGCCCGCTCGCCCATGATCCGCGACGCGCACGACTTCCGCGCCGGCATCCACGACCGCAAGCTGCGCAAACTCACCGGCCGCTCGTACTCGGCGCTGGTACAGCCGGTCGCTCGCGACTACCCGCTTTCCTCGATGCGCCCCGGTGACGTCTTCTTCCACAACGACGTCTACCTGTCCGAGGGCGGGATCGGGCACCTGCCGGACCTGTGCGTCACGGTGCCGGTCTTCCACGACGGCTCCGTCGTCGCTTTCGTGCAGGCCTTCGGCCACCACGACGACATCGGCGGTGCGGTGCCGGGCTCCATGCCTTCGGCCGCCACCAGCGTGTTCGAAGAGGGCCTGATGGTCCCGCCGATCCGCCTCTGGGACGCCGGTGTGCCGAACGAGGCCGCGCTGAAGATCATGACCCGCAACTCGCGAATGCCCGACTCGCTCGCCGCCGATCTCGACGCCGAGTGCTCGGCGTGCCTCATGGGAGCGCGGCGGCTCGGGGAGTTGTTCGCGCGGTACGGGCGGGAAACCGTCGAAGCATGCTTCGACGCGATCCTGGCGAACACGACACGGGTGTTCCAGCAGGAACTGCTCTCGAAGATTCCCGACGGCTCGTACGTCTGGGAGGACTACGCCGAGCACGACGGTGTCGACGAGCCCAAGTTGCACGCCCAGCGGATCACGCTCACCAAGGTCTCGGCCGGTGACGGCGTCACCGACGGCAAGCTGATTCTCGACTTCACGGGCACGTCGCCCCAGGCCAAGGGCCCGATCAACCACTGCGCGAACTACTCGGACGGCAACTTCCTGGCCAAATGGCTGGCGCCGATCCTGCGCAACCTCGCCGACTCCCCGGAGCGGATGGCGGAACTCGACGTCAACGAGGGCGTCATCCCGCTCATCGAGATGAAGTTCCCGCCGCCAGGCACGTTGCTGACGCCGATCTTCCCGGCCCCGACGAACGCGCGGACGTTCGTCATCCTGCGGCTTCTGGGTGTGCTGGCGGGGGTCGTGGCGAAGGCCGTGGACGGTCGCATGCCCGCTGACCAGGAGACGATCCGGTACACGGGGGTCTACGGGACCGACGCTCTCGGGGATCCGTACCTGATGCGTGAAGTGCTCGGGGGCGGTTCGGGCGGGCGGTACTACGCCGACGGCGAGGACACGATCCACGTCGTTCCGGACTCACGGAACATCCCGGTCGAGTTCGCCGAGGCGCGGTGGCCGTTCGTGGTGGAGTCGCTCGGGCTCGCTGTGGACTCCGGCGGTGCCGGGCGGTACCGCGGTGGCCTGGGATACGAGAAGCGGGTGCGGATGCTGCGCGACGCGTCGTTCATGTCGATCGCGGACCGGTCGCTGCTGGCGTGCTGGGGTGTGCGCGGAGGTAAGGCCGGGCGGCCGTTCGAGGTCGTCATCGATCCGGGTGGTCCTCGTGAGCGGGTCGTGGACGCGCTGGCCGACGCCGAGCCGGTGCGCGCCGGCGAGGTGATCCGGATCCGCACCACCGGCGGTGGCGGGTGGGGCGACCCGCTGGAGCGCCCGTACGACGAGGTCGCGCGCGACCTGGCGTGGGGCAAGGTGTCGGTGGCCGGGGCTTCGGCGGATTACGGGGTCGTACTGGCTTCCGACGGCTCGATCGACGTCGCCGCGTCCGACGCCCTCCGCGCCTCCCGCGCCTCGACCCCCGAAGCCTTCTTCGACCGAGGCCCAGGCTTCCCCGCCTTGGCCGACGGCCGCACCCACGCAGACGTAGACGTGCTCTGATCAGCTGGCCGGGTCGGCGAGCGTGGCCGACGAGGCCGGAGTGGAGGATCGTGGTGATCGCTGTCACCGGGGCGGCCGGGAAGACGGGGCGGGCGGTGTTGGCGGCGCTGGCCGCTCGGGGTGTGGAAACCCGGGCGCTGGTGCGCCCGGGTCAGGTGGTTGAGGCCACCGAAACGGTGCACGTTGATCTGGCCGACGCCAGTCAAGTCGCCACCGCACTCGACGGCGTCTCGGCGGTGTACGTGATCGCGCCGAACGTGCATCCGTCCGAGCCGTCGCTCGTGGCCAACGTGCTCGCGGCCGACGTGCCGCGAGTGGTCTACCACTCGGTGCTGCACCCAGCGATCGAAGCGATGCCGCATCACTGGGCCAAGGCACGGAGCGAGGAGTTGCTGCTCGCGTCGTCCGCGGACTGGACGATCCTGCAGCCGTGCGCCTACGCGCAGAACCTCCAGCCGGCTCCTGTGCTGCAGGTGCCGTACTCGGTCGACGCCCGGTTCGCGTTCGTCGACCTGCTGGACGTCGCGTTCGTCGCGGCCCGCGTGCTGACCGAGTCGGGCCACTCGTACGCGACCTACCAACTCGCGGGCCCGGAGCTGCTGTCGGTGTCCGACGTGGCCGCGCTGCTCGGCGCGCGGGCCGAACGCGTGGACCCAAACGACTGGTACCTCGACACCCCGCTGCGCGGCTACGCCCGCGACGCCCTGGGCGCGATGTTCCTGTACTACGACGCCCACGGCTTGCCGGGCAATGCCAGCACCCTAGCGACCCTGCTGGCCCGCGAACCCACCCGAATGTCCGAAGTCCTGGCCCGCTAGGCCCAGCCCGGCGCAGCGGGTAGCGGGGCGGCTGTCCGCCCCTCGGGGCCGCTGAGGGGTGAACGCTTTGGCGGGTCATAGGCCCCCAAGGTGTTCACGCCCCGGGGCCTAACGGAGGCGGGACAGGCCATCCCAGCCTTTAGGGGCGGCGTCGAGGAGTTGTTTCGGGCGACGTTCGCCCTCGTTCTTCACGAGGTCGGCGAAGCACGGGCAGTGCGTGAGGTCCTTGTCGTGCGCGTGGCACAGTCGCATGCCAGCGAGCTGCACAGCGCGCGCCACCGGCCGCACTTGGGACTCGCCGAGAATCGGCAACCTCTTCACGACTTCGCGCACCATCATCTGCTCGAGCCAGGGTCGCCCGAGCCAGACCCACACCTGCGCGGCGAGCTTGCCCGCCGCGTCGTGCAGGCGGGCGGGCGACTCCAAGGCCTGGCGCGCGACCGTCGCGACGAGCGCGCAGTTCTCCTTGCGCCAGGCGTCGCGGAGCTGGTTCCATCCGGCCTCGCCGAGGTACGGCACGGCGAGCACGTCGACCGCCTCCATCGCCCCGTTGTTGATCGCCGACGCACACCGAGCCGCCGCCCGATCCAACCGTGGATCCCGAGCCTCCCCTTCGGCCCCGCCGCCAGCCGCCCGCTCCTGCCCAGCCGCAGTCCCGCCCCCGCCCCCGCCCCGACCGCCAACCGAAGACTCAGCGCCAGCCTCCCCACCCCCCGGCCGCCTATCCCCGTCCGCGTCCGCCGCCTCCGCATCCGCGCCCGCCGCATCCGCACTGGCTGCGGCCGCGCTGGCCGCATCCGCGCTCGCGGCATCCGCATCCGCGCTCGCGGCATCCGCGCCCGTGCTCGCGCCCGCTGCGTCCGCGTCCGCTGCGTCCGCATCCGCGCCCGCCGCATCTGCGCTGGCCGCATCCGCATTGGCCGCGGCCGCGCTGGACGCGGCCGCGCCCCCTGCGGCGGATGTCGCCGCAGGGGGCGCGGCTGTGGTGGCCGCGTCGGTGTCGGTCACCGGCGTGGCGGCTGTGTCCGCGCCTGCTGGTGATGTCGGTGGGTTCTGGGTGGGGGAGGCGTCAGGGGGCGGAGGCGAGTTGTCGGGGGTGGGCGGGGGAGGTTGCTTGCGGAGGCGGGGTGGGCGTGGTGGAGGCGTGATTTGTGGTGGTGCGTCGGCGGGCGGTGTCACTCTGCGCGGACGGGTGTTCTTCCGCGGTGTGGTGGCCGGACGCCTCGGCGCCGATGCTCCCGGGCGCCGCGCGGCCCGCGAAGGCCCACGTCGGCCACCCCGCGTCTCCCCTTCGCGAGCTTCCTCGTCCGACCCGCTCCCGGTACTCGCCGAAGTCTCCGTCTCCGCAGCGGGCTGCTCCGGTGCGGCATCTCCCTTGCCCTCGGCCGCAGGCTCCTCGCCAGCCGCAGGGACGCCCTCGATCACGGGCTCTGCGCCAGCGACGGATTCTGGCTTGGTGGCGCGTTCGCGCTTGGCCGCGCGCTTGCCGCCGACGGCAGGTTCCGCACCGGACTTGGTCTCGGTGCTAGAGGCGGCTTCTGCGCCAGCCGCAGCCTCGCTGCGGGTTGCGGGCTGGCTGCCGGCTGCGGGTTCTGCGTCGGCCGCAGGCGCGGGCCGAGTTGTGGGCTCGCTGCGGAGCGCAGCCTCTGTGCCGGTCGCGGGTTTTGGCTTCGGAGTGCGGTTGCGCGTAGGAGCTGGCTGGGATTGGTGTAGCTGGCAGTGGTCGCCGGGGTGGGCCACGCGGTTTCGGCACGGCTGCCCCGAACGGGTGGGGGCGCCGCAGCGCGGCACGGCCTCGTTACTCCTGCTCACTTCACCATCCTGACTCACCGATGCTCGCCATGCGGACCACCTCAGGCGTGAGACGTCCGAACTGTCTTTGTTCGCGTAGCCTGCCGTCGGACCCCAAGGATGAAAGGACAACGGTGGAACTGCCCCGTTCGTTCGAGGGCGCGGACGCACTGCCGGTCGACGCGGTGCCCCCTGCGGTGCGGGCTGCCGCGCTCGCCTCGCGGAACTCCGGCGAACCGGTCGGGGGCTATCTCTACGATCTCGCGGCTGCGAAAGAACGTGCCGAGAGCCTGGTTCGAGCGCTCCCGAGCCGGGTCAAGGTCTTCTACGCGGTCAAAGCCAACTCCTTCCCCCCGCTCCTCGCAGCACTCGCCGAAATCCTCCACGGCTTCGAGGTCGCCTCGGTCTCCGAAGCCAACCTCGCCATCGCCGCCACCCGAAAAGCCGCGACGCACAGCGCCGCCGCCGCGCACGGAGCCGCTCCGCATGGAGCCGCTCCGCATGGAGCCGCTCCGCATGGAGCCGCTCCGCACGGCGCCGCTCCGCACGGCGCCGCCGCGCACGGCGCCGCCGTCGTTGAAGCGCCACCCGTCGGCCCCAGTGCGACAGGCGGTCGCATGGTGGTCAGCGGGCCGGGGAAGAATTCGGCGATGCTCGCCGGGCTGCTCGCCCTCGAGCACCCTCTCACCATCAACGTCGAGAGCCTGCTCGAACTCCACCGCCTCTCCCGCGCCGCGGTCGCGACCGGACGCCACGCCCCGGGCCGAGAGGTCCCCGTCGCACTCCGCGTCAATCCCGAACGCTCCCCGGTCAGGATCGACCACGCCCACGGCCTCACGATGGGCGGACTCCCCAGTCCGTTCGGCATCCCGGAACCTGAGATCCCGGCGGCCATTCGCGCTGTCGGTTCGCTGCCTGGCGTCGATTTCGTGGGTTTTCACCTGCATGCGGTGAGCGGGAACATGGACGCGGACCTGCACGCGGAGTACGTCCGCGGAGCGGTCGACTGGGCCGTTCGCACCGCGGACGAGCACGGCCTGCACCTGCGGACGATCGACGTCGGCGGTGGGCTCGGCATCCCGTTCGAACCGGGCCCCGAGTTCGACATAACCGCTTTCGGTGCGGCCCTGGAACCCCCCGAGGGAGTGGAACTCGTCCTCGAACCCGGCCGCTGGATGGCCGGGCCGATCGGCTGGTACGCCACCGAGGTCGTCGACGTGAAGCGCGCGTACGGGGAAGCGTTCGTCGTCGTCCGGGGCGGGATCAACCACTTCCAGCTCCCGACGTCGTGGGAGATCCGGCACAACTTCGCGGTCGTGCCGATCGACGACTGGCCGGTCGGTCTGCCCCGCCCGGTGGTCGAACGGGAGCGGGTCACCGTGTGCGGCGAACTCTGCACTCCTGAGGACGTGCTCGCCCGCGATGTCACCGTGGAGCGCGTCCGCGCCGGGGACCTGCTGATCTTTCCCAACGCCGGTGCTTACGGCTTCGAGTTCGCGATGCCGGCCTTTCTCGGTCAGCCACCGGCGTGGCGTACCGCCCTGATCAGACCTCGAGGTTAGGCTTACCTAAGTCCAACGTGGTCACTACTTCAGGGAAGTCCCCTCACATGACCGTGCTCAGCAGGGTCGACAGCACCGGCATCCTCAACCGGCAGGCCGCTCGCGAGTCCTCCGCACGCACGTACGCGAGACACTTCCCGATCGTCCCGGTGCGCGCCGAAGGCATGACGATCCACGGCGCCGACGGACGGACCTATCTGGACTGTCTGTCCGGGGCAGGCACGCTGGCGCTGGGGCACAACCACCCGGTCGTCGTCGACGCGATGCGCCGCACGATCGACGCCGGCCGCCCGCTGCACACGCTCGACCTCGCGACACCCGAGAAAGACGCGTTCACCACCGAACTCTTCGCCACCCTCCCGGCGCGATTCGCCGAGAAGGCGAAAATCCAGTTCTGCGGCCCCGCCGGTACCGACGCGGTCGAGGCGGCGCTCAAGCTCACCCAGATCGCCACCTGTCGAGGCGGCGTCGCGGCGTTCACCGGCGCGTACCACGGGATGACGCTGGCGGCGCTCACCGCGTCGGGCGCGACCACCGGCAAGAGCGCACCCGCGCTCGACGTCACCCGGCTGCCGTTCCCGTACGCCTACCGCTGCCCGCTCGGGCTCGGCGGGGACTTCGGCGCCCACGCGACCGCCTCCTACGTGGAGCGCCTGTTCGACGACCCCAACAGCGGCGTGCTGATACCCGCGGCGATGCTGCTGGAGGTCGTGCAGGGCGAGGGCGGTGTGATCCCTGCTCCGGACGACTGGCTCCGTCGCATGCGTGCGGTGACGCAGGCTCACGGCGTCCCCTGATCGTGGACGAGGTGCAGACGGGTGTCGGCCGGACGGGGACGATGTGGGCGCACGAACGGGCGGGCATCGTTCCTGATGTTCTGATCGCCTCCAAGGCGATCGGCGGCGGCCAGCCGCTCGCGGTGGTGCTCTACCGCGACGACCTCGACGTCTGGGCGCCGGGCGCGCACGCCGGCACGTTCCGCGGCAACACGCTGGCGATGGCGGCCGGGGCGGCGACGCTGCGGTTCGTCCGTGAGAACGCCCTGCAGAAGAATGCCGAGCAGATCGGCGAACGGCTAAAAACCGGCCTGAAGGCCCTCGATCACCCCGCGATCGGCGACATCCGTGGTCGCGGGCTGATGCTCGGCGTCGAACTCGTGGAATCCGACGCGGAACCCGACCACCTCGGCGCGCGACCCGCGGCATCCGAGCTGGCCGGACGCGTGCGCGCAGAGTGTCTGCGGCGCGGTCTGCTCGTTGAACTGGGTGGTCGGCACGACGCGGTGCTGCGCCTCCTGCCCCCGCTCGTCATCACCGAGAAGCAGGCTGACTCCGTCCTCGAACGGCTCGCCGACGCCTTGAGCGCCTGCGCGTGACTGTTCTCACCCCTTGCCAGATCCGGGTAGGCGCGGGGGAGTGTAGAAAGTGGTGCCGCGCTGCTCGCAACATGCGTTGACCTGCGACGCGGCAGATCCAACCAGCACAGGAGTTCCCCGCCATGAATCCGTCCGCCTGGCGCGAGGCCGGGCTTGTCCTGCTCACCCGCGCGCTCGCCGAACTGTCCTACGAGGACATGCTCCGGCCCGAGCCGCTCGGCGACCGCCGCTACCGGGCCGTGTTCGGCGACGTCGAGTACACGTTCACCGCCGACCGCGGCGCGTTCGAGAGCTGGCAGATCGACGCCGACTCGGTGCGGCGCAACGGCGAGCCGGCCGACGACCCGATGGAGTTTCTCGTCGACGCCCGGGACGCGCTGGGCCTGGACGGTCCGACCACCGCGGAGGCGCTGCGCGAGCTCGTCGCGACCTGGTCGGCCGACGCGCTGCTCCGGCAGAACCTGCCGACCGCGAAGGAGCTCGCCGACGCGTCCTACGTGGACCTCGAAGCGGCGCAGGCCGGGCACCCCGCGATGGTGCTGAACAAGGGTCGGCTCGGGTTCACCGCGTCGGACGCCGAGGCGTACGCACCCGAGGCGGGGAGAACGCTGCGCCTCACGTGGATAGCGGTGCATCCGTCGCTGGCGAGCGCGCACGGAGTGTCCCTCGACGACGAGCTCGATCCCGCAACAAGACGTGCGTTCAGGGCTCCGGAAGGCTACGTCTGGCTTCCGGTGCACCCTTTTCATCTCGACGCCTGCGTCCGCACGTTGTTCGCGCCGTACCTGGCCGACGGGCGGATCGTGATCCTGGGCGAAGCCCCCGACCGGTACCGGGTGCTCGCCTCGGTGCGCACGCTGGTGAACGTCGACCATCCGGAGAAGCGCAACGTCAAGGTGCCGCTGCTGATCCGGAACACGCTGGTGTGGCGCGGGCTGCCCGCCGGCCCGACCGCGGGCGCGCCTGCGGTGTCGTCGTGGCTGCACGCGCTGCGAGCATCGGATCCCTTTTTGAAGGAGCACGTCGACCTGCTCGGCGAAGTCGCGTCGGTGGCGGTGCGGCACCCGCTGTTCGACCGCGTCCCGGACGCGCCGTACCGCTACCACGAGCTGCTCGCGGCGGTGTGGCGCGAGCCGGTGCAGACGTACCTGCGCGACGGGGAGAAGGCCCGGTCGTTGGCGTCGCTGCTGGTGACCGGCTCGGACGGAGTTCCGCTCGTCGCCGAGTTGACCAACCGTTCCGGGCTTCCCGCCGCAGTCTGGATCCGGAAGCTCATCGACGTCGTACTTGCTGCGCCGCTCCACGCATTGCACACTCACGACCTGGCGTTCTGCCCGCACGGGGAGAACACGGTCGTGGTGTTCGGCCCCGACGACGTCCCCGTGCGAACGATGCTCAAGGACTTCGCCGAGGACGTGAACCTGCTGCCCGGGCGCTCCTACGAGGGCCTGCCGGACGAGGCCGACCGACTGCTCCCGCGCTGGCCGGAGAAGGAACTGGCGCACTCGATCGTCACCGCCGTGTTCGCGGGGGTGTTCCGGCCGCTCGCGGTGCTCGTCGACGTACCGGAGTTCTGGACGCTGGTCCGCGAGTCGGTGGACGCCTATTTCGACGACCGGCCCGAGCTCGCGGAACGGCGGGAGGCCTACGGGCTGACCGCGCCCGAGGTCGAACGCATCTGCCTCAACCGGGAGCAACTCACCGGCGGCGGGTTCCACGACCGGGCCGAGAAGGAGGAGTTCGAGATCGTGCACGGCACGGTCCCGAACCCGCTGGTGCGCGAGGCGGGACGGTGACCGCTCTGGCCGACGCGGCGGAGGTCGTGCTCGCTCTGCCGGATCTGTACGGGCGGTTGCAGGGCACCCGGCTCGCCGGAGATTTCTTCCGTTCGCAGGTCGCGGAGGTCGGTTACGGCGCCTGCGACTATCTGCTCTCGGCCGACGTCGAGATGCGCGCCGCCGCTGGTTACCGCGGGGACTACGGCGACTTCGTGCTGCGCCCCGATCTGGGCACTGCCCGCCCGTTGCCGTGGCGTGAGCGCACCGCGCTGGTGCTCGCGGACGCCGTCGACGTTTCCGGGGCCCCGATTCCGGTGGCGCCGCGTCAAATTCTGCGGACGCAACTCGAGCGGCTCGCGGCGCGGGGGCTCACGGCGCTCGTGGGTACCGAGCTGGAGTTCCTCGTGTTTTCGGAGTCCTATCGCGAGGCCTTCGAAGGGGAATACCGCGGTCTGCGTACGGCGTCGCGGTTCAACACCGACTACGCGCTCACCGGGCTCGGGGAACTCGACGACCTCGTCGGTGCGCTGCTGCGGAACATGACCGAGGCGGGGTTGCGGGTCGAGTCCGCTCGGGGCGAGGTGCATCCCGGGCAGTACGAAATCGTTTTCCGGTACGGGGAGGCGATGGAAGCCTGCGACGGGCACGTCTTCTACAAAACTGGTGCGAAGCAGATCGCGGAGCGGGCCGGGCGGGCGATCACGTTCATGCCCAAGTTCGACTCGGGTGAGGGCAATTCGTGCCACGTGCACTTCTCGCTGCATGGTGCGGATGGGCCGGTGTTCGAGGAGCACTTCCTGGCGGGGGTGCTGGCGTGTGCGCCAGCGTTCACGTTGCTCTGCGCGCCAACGATAAATGCCTTCAAAAGACTTTCTCCGGACGCTTTCGCGCCGACCGCGGCGGCATGGGGTACCGACGATCGCACGCGGGCGGTGCGGGTGATCGGGACGGGGGCGTCGCGGCGGTTCGAGCACCGGATCGCCGGGGGTGATGCGAATCCGTACCTCGTGGTGGCGGGAATCGTAGCCGCTGGGTTGTACGGGCTCGAGCACGAGTTGCCGTTGCCGCCGGCCGGGGGTGACGGGGTGCCGTTGCCCCGAACGCTCGAGTCCGCGGCGGCGGAGTGGCGGGGGAGTGCGGTGGCTCGCGGGGCGTTCGGTGACGAGGTCGTCGAGCACCTCGCGTCGGCCGCGGACGCCGAACTGACCGCGTTCGCCGCTGTCACCACGGACTGGGAGCGTCAGCGTGGCTTCGAACGCCTCTGAAAACGACCGCGCCGCGACGCGCGGCACCGCTGCACCGCGCGGCACCGCTGCACCGCGCAGTACCGCGCAGCGCGGCGACAGCGACGGCGATGACGGCACGGCGCTCGCGGGTGGGGCCGACGGCCCTGCCGTGTTGGCGCGACTGCTCGAGCCCGTGCTCGAGGCCCTCGCCGCAGGCGCCCGCGACCGCGGCGGCCCGGCCCCGGCCGGCGCGCCGCGCGCACTCGACGCCGCATGGCGCGCCGTTTTCGAGGACGACCGCGCGCGTTCTGCCAGGAAACCGTCGGCCCCCGACCCCTTGGACTCGACCGCTTCCTGGCAATCCGCGGATGCCGCTGGAGGCGGGGTCGGGGCGCTTGCGGAGATCGTGCGGGCGTTTGCGGGTGGGTCGGTGGAGCCGGCGGATCCGCGGTGTGCGGCTCACCTGCACTGCCCGCCGCTCGCGGTCGCGGTGGCCGCCGATCTGGCCGCCTCGGCGCTCAACCCCTCGCTGGACTCCTGGGACCAGGCCCCGATCGGCACGTCGCTCGAACCGGCCGTCATCGCCGAGCTGGCCGACCTCGCCGGCTACCCCTCCACCGCGGACGGCGTCGTAACCACCGGCGGCTCCGAATCCAACCTCCTCGGCCTCCTCCTCGCCCGCGAACACGCGATACCCGGCGCGACCCGCAACGGGCTCCCGCCCGGGCGTTACCGCATCTACGGCTCAGAAGTCACGCACTTCTCGATCCACCGCGCAGCGGGCCTGCTGGGCTTCGGCGAGGACGCCTTCTTCCCCGTGAGAACCGGCCGAGACCACCGCCTCGACCCGGACGCCTTGGACGACGCCCTGAGCACATCGGACCACACCCCGATAGCAATCGTCGCCACCGCAGGCACCACCGACCTCGGCGCCATCGACCCCCTCCCCGAGATCGCCGAGGTCGCGAAAAAACACAAAGTCTGGCTCCACGTCGACGCCGCCTACGGAGGCGGGGCACTGTTCAGCCGAACGCTCGCACCGAAGCTGAAAGGCCTGAATTACGCCGACTCCATCGGCTTGGACCTGCACAAACTCGGCTGGCAACCGGTAGCCGCCGGCATCTTCATCACGGCGAACAAAACCAACCTCGCCACCCTCGCGCGACGAGCCGAATACCTCAATCCCGCCGACGACGAGGACGCCGGCTACACCAGCCTCCTCGGCCGCTCCCTGCGCACGACCCGCCGTCCGGACGCCCTCAAGATCGCGGTCACGCTCCGGGCCCTCGGCCGCGACGGGCTCGGCGCCCTCGTCGACCGCTGCGCCGCCCTCGCGTCGCACGCCAGAACGTCGATCGAAAAAGAACCAGCACTGGAGCTGTACCAGCCACCGGTGCTGACCACCGTCGTGTTTCGCTTTCGCGGAGCGAATCAAGTGCACAGCAAAGCGACCGACGAGATCAACGCCCGGCTCCGCCGGGCACTCCTGGCCGCAGGCGCGGCCGTTCTAGGTCGCACCGAGATCAACGGTCGCGTGTGGCTGAAGCTCACACTCCTCAATCCGGACGCCACGAATGCCGACGTCGACGCTCTGCTCGCCGCGGTGGTGAGCGCGGGTACCGAAGAGCTGGAGGCCGCCCGATGACCGAACCCGACATTCTCAACCGGTTGCTCGGTGCGGCGTCCGATCGGAGCCGCACCACTGGCACCGGCCGCACCGGTGCTTCCACGGTGGACGGTGTCGCCAACACGCTCGCCGTGCAGGCGCTTCTCCGCTGCTGGGTGCGCGAGGCCCGCATCCCGGTGCCGGCAACGGGCGAGCGGCTGGAGATCCCGCTCGCGGTGAGCGGCGTCCGGCTCGTCACCGATCTGCGGTACCGCTCGGCGACCGGCTGGCACCGCTTCTCACCCGTCTGCTTCGCCACCGGCAGCCCCGTGGACGCCACGCTCCTGGCGGCACTCCTGGCCACCGAGGCCAGAGGCTCGTCGGCCGACCTCGTCGAGCAGGTCATCGACTCGACGCGTCGCCTCGACCGCTACCTGCGCGGGCGGGCCGCCACACCCAACGGCGATCCGATGGCGCCGTTCCTCGTCGCCGAGCAGGCTCTGGTGGCCGGGCATCCGCTGCACCCGACGCCGAAGAGCAGACCGGGCCTGTCCGACGTCGACGAACTCGGCGCCGCCCCCGAGCTGCGCGGCACGGCCCCCCTGCACTGGTTCGCGGTGGACCGCGAACTGGTCCGCCACGGCTCGGCCACCGACGTGTCAGCGCTCGACCAGCTCGCCGCGCTGGCCCCCCACGGCGTGCGGGCACCGGCCGGAACCGCACTGATCCCCGCCCACTTTCGCCAGGCGAGCGCGCTACTCGCCCGAGCCGACGTCCAGGACCTGATCGCCGACCGGCGGCTGCACGACCTGGGCTCGGCTGGTCCGAGCTGGGCCGCCACGTCCTCGGTCCGGACGCTGTACCGGGCGGACGCCAACCGGATGCTCAAGTTCTCGCTGGGCGTCCGGATCACGAATTCACGACGGGAGCACCTCGTACCGGAACTGATCCGCGGAGCGGAGATGTACCGGCTGGTCGACGCCGGGCTCGGCGAGCTGCTCGCGGCCGCGTATCCGCGGTTCCGCATTCTCGGCGACCCGGCCTGGGCCGCGGTGCCGCTGCCGACCGAGGACCCCAACGGGCAGGTCGCACTCGCGGTGAGCCTGCGCGACAACCCGTTCGGCCCGGACTCCCGGGTGGAGTGCGTCGCCGGGCTGGTGGCCGAGCGTCCCGACCTCGCCGACTCCCGGTCCGGCCTGGCCGTGCTGATCGAGAACCTTGCGATCGCCACCGGACGTCCGGTCGCGGCGGTGGCCGCGGAGTGGCTGCGGCGGTTCGTCGACGAGGTGATCGCGCCGGTGGCGTGGCTGCACGGCGTCCACGGACTGGGTTTGGAGGCGCACCAGCAGAACACGCTGGTCACCCTCGACCCGGCCGGCTGGCCGGTCGGCGGCTGGTACCGCGACAACCAGGGCTACTACCTGTCCCCGAGCCGCGCCGGGACGCTGCACGCGCTGCTGCCGGACCTCGGCAGGCACAGCGACGCCACGAACCCCGACGACGTCATCGACGAGCGCGTCACGTACTACGTCGGGGTCAACAACCTGTTGGGGCTGGTCGGCGCGATCGGGTCGTCGGGTCTCGCCGACGAGACCGCCGTGCTGCGTGCGGCCCGCGGCGCGCTCGAACCGCACCGCGTCGGCTTCGTCAACCCGTTGCTGGACGCGCCCGAGCTCCCGTGCAAGGCCAACCTGCTCACCCGCATCGCCGGGCTCGACGAGCTGGTGGGGCCGGTGGAGACCCAGTCCGTGTACGTCCGGATCCCCAATCCCCTCTGGGAGGTACGAAGGTGACTGAGCCGTACGACGTCCTGGGCATCGGGATCGGGCCGTTCAACCTGTCGCTGGCCGCGCTCGCCGATCCGCTGCCCGACGTCTCCGCAGTGTTCTTCGACGGCAGGCCGGGGTTCTCGTGGCACCCCGGCATGCTGATCGAGGGTGCGACGCTGCAGGTGCCGTTCCTGGCCGATCTGGTGACGCTCGTCGACCCGACGAGCCGCTGGTCGTTCCTCTCCTACCTGCAGCAGCGCGACCGGCTCTTCCCGTTCTACTTCGCCGAGCGGTTCCACGTCCCGCGGCTCGAGTACGACGACTACCTGCGGTGGGTCGCCGAGTCGCTGCCGTCCTGCCGGTTCGGCCGCCAGGTCGAGTCGGTCTCCTGGGACGCCACCGAGCAGCTGTTCGTCGCCGAGGTCTACGACGTGCTCACCGCCCAGACGACGCTGGTCCGGGCCCGGAACGCCGTGGTGGGCGTCGGTACCGAGCCCGTCGTTCCGGGTCCGTTGCGTCCGCTGCTCGGCAAAGAGGTGTTCCACTCCTCGGAGTTCCTCGACCGGCAGGAGTCGCTGCGCGGGGCGCAGGACATCACGGTGCTCGGGTCCGGGCAGTCCGGCGCCGAAGTGTTCCTCGACCTGCTGCGTCACCAGCGCGACGGCGGCTACCGGCTGCGCTGGCTGACCCAGGCGCCGGCGTTCGCGCCGATGGAGTACTCCAAGCTCGGGCTCGAGCACTTCACGCCCGACTACACCCGCTACTTCCGGCAACTGCCGGAGGACGTCCGGGATGCGCTCGTGCCCGCGCAGTGGCAGCTGTACAAGGCGATCGACGCGGAGACGATCGACGCGATCCACTCCGAGCTGTACGAGCGCACGGTGGCGGGCGGCTCCGTGCCGCTGACGATGTCGCCGAACGTCGAGGTCGTTGGAGCCTCCCGGGGTCCGGACGGGATCACGCTCGAGTGCCGTGAGCTGCTGCAGGAGCGGGAGATCTCGGTGCGCACGGACCGGGTGGTCGCGGCCACCGGGTACTCGACCCGGCAGCCGGTGTTCCTCGCGCCACTGGAGTCGGTGATCCACCGGGACGCCGCCGGGCGGTTCCGGATCGATTCCGACTACCGCGTGGAGCTGGACCCCGGCGTCACCGGCGGGATCTACGTCCAGAACGCGGAGCTGCACACGCACGGCGTCGGGACGCCTGATCTGGGCCTGGGGGCCCACCGGGCCGCCACCATCCTGAACGCCCTGAGCGGGGAGGAGCCCTACCGCCTGCCGACCCGTACGGCGTTCACGAAGTTCGGCGTTTAGCCTGGATCGATGGGATCGAACGGGCCGCTGGACGGCGTACTGGTAGTGGATCTGTCCCGAGCGCTGGCCGGGCCGCACGCGGCCATGATGCTGGGTGACCTCGGCGCGCGGGTGATCAAGATCGAGAACCCGTCGGGTGGTGACGACACCCGCTCGTGGGGGCCGCCGTTTGTCGGGCCCGACGATTCGATCTCGACGTACTTCCTGTCCTGCAACCGGAACAAGGAGTCGGTGGCGCTCGACCTGAAGTCTCCGGACGGGGCGGACGTCCTGCGGCGGCTCGTCGAGCGGGCCGACGTGCTCGTGGAGAACTTCCGGCCGGGCGTGCTCGACCGGCTCGGCTTCAGCGTCGAGCGGCTGCACGAACTCAATCCCCGGTTGGTGATTCTGAGCATCACCGGGTTCGGGCACGACGGACCCGAGGGCCAGCGCTCCGGCTACGACCAGATCGCCCAGGGTGAGGCCGGTCTGATGTCGCTCACCGGGCCGTCCGCCGACGATCCGACGCGCGTCGGCGTGCCGATCGGCGACCTGCTCGCCGGGATGTACGGGGCGTACGGCGTCGTCGCGGCGCTGCACGAGCGCAACGAGACCGGCCGCGGAAAGGTCGTGCGCACGAGCCTGCTGGCGGCGATCGTCGGTGTGCACGCATTCCAGGGGACGCGGTACACGGTGGCTCACGAGGTGCCGCACGCGTCGGGTAACCACCACCCGTCGATCGCGCCGTACGGCTTGTTCCACTGTGCGGACGGCTCGCTGCAGATCTCGGTGGGCAGCGAGGCACTGTGGCGGCGGTTCATCGCGGCGTTCCCGTCCCTGGACCGGCCTGAGTTCGCCACCAACCCGCAGCGGGTCCGGGCGCGGGACGAGGTGGTTTCCGCCGTCGATGCGGTCTTCGCGCACTATCCCTTGGCTGAATTGCTGCCCATGCTGGCCGAGATCGGCGTCCCCGCCGGTGAGGTGCGGACCCTCGACCGCGTTTACGACTGGGACCAGACCCGTTCGCAGGGCCTGCTGGTCGACGTCGATCACTCGGTGCTCGGCTCGATCACGCTGCCCGGCCCGCCGCTGCGGTTCGACTCGAACCAGTTCGCGGGTGGGCGCGCGGTCAACGAAGCGCCGCCGACTCTCGGACAGCACACCGATGCGGTTCTCGCGTGGCTGGACGGGAAAGAGTAGGAGCATGCGACGCGCCGGGCTCGGGCTGCTGATCCTGTTACTCGTTGCGGCCTGCACCCGGCCCGCCGACGGCCGGTTCGTGCAGCCCAGCTCTCTCGCGTTACCGCTGGGCGACCGGTCTTCGGCGTCTCTTTCCGTGGTCAGCGGCGCACAGAAGATCGGTGTGAAGGTCGCCGACCTCGGTGACGATCTGTTGCGCGTCAAGGTTCGCGACGGGCAGGCCCCGGTGCTGACGCACGACGGCGACGACGTCAGCGTGCGGTTCGGCGGCGGCTCGCTCGAAGTGACGCTCACCAGCCGGGTCACCTGGTCCTCCGTGGCGCTGGCCGGCGGCGCGAGCGGCGTCAGTGTGGACCTGCGCGGTGCCCGCCTCCAGCGGCTGGACGTCACCGCGGGGCTCGACACCGCCTACGTCTGGCTGCCCGCGCCGTCCGGTGCGGTCACCGCGTCGCTGTCCAGCGCGTCCCGCGCGACGGTGTACGTGCCGCCGAACGTCGCGACGCGAGTGTCGACGCGGAGCGGCGCCGGAACAGTCGACATCGACGGTGTCGTCACGTCCGGCGTCGGAGCGGGTCGGGTCTGGACGCCGAGCGATTGGGCAGGTGAGAACGACCGCTATGACGTCGTGGTGCAGGGCGGAGTGGGCGAACTGATCCTGGCGCGGGCGCGCCGTTAGTGGCTCGGCGTAAGCCCCCGTAGATTCTCCCGCATGTCGAACGCCTTCTCGAACGAGGATGTCGCCGCCGCGGCCGAAGTTCTGGCCGAGTCCATCCGACGGCACGCCGCAGTCATGGTCGACGCTGATGCGCCGGTCCGGGACGCTCTGGCTGCAATTGAGGGGCTCCGCACCTCGGCCCGTCGCTACGAAGAGGTCATCTTCGGAACCTCCGGCTGGGGCCCGGTCTTCGCCGATCTCGACGAAGACGACTTCGACGAGGACGACGACGAGCACGACCAGCTGCACGAGGAAATCGTCACCAGCGGTGCGCCGCCGATGACCGTCACCGTCCGGGCCCGGTACGACTACCAGATCGCCGACCCCGACGCGCTGCTCCAGGCCGGACAGCTGGCCCGGATCCGGTCGTGGGACGGCGACCCGCACGGAGCCGAACCGGTCGCCGGCGTCGGCGAAGCCATCTACGAGCTCTTCCACCTGGCCGGCTCGACGTTTCCGGCGCTCGAGGTGCCGGAACTCGCGCCGGGCAGCGGGTTCATGACCGTGCACCACACCGCGGCGCCACTTCAGCCCGACGACATCGTCGGGCCCGGTGTCGATCTGGAAGAGCTGTTGATCAGTGAGGAAGAGGACGAGCTCCTGTACGACCTCGCGGAACCCCGTTACGCGACCAGGGAGGAAGCCGAGGAGGCCAGCCGTCGCCTGGAAACCGACGACGGCGTGTGAGATCCGTCTTCCTGTAACGATTCCGGTAAGTATTTCGGTGCATGATGGAACTCATGACTCCTCGCCGCCTCTCCGCACGTGAACTCATCGCGAGTGCGCTCGACGAGGACAGCTGGGAGTCGTGGGACCAGCCGGTCACCGACCCGGTCGACGCCGACGACGACTACCGCGCGGCGCTGGCGGCGGCCCGGGAGAAGACCGGTGTGGACGAGGCGGTGCTCACCGGCGCGGGCCGGATGCGTGGGCGCCGGGTCGCTGTCGTCGTCGGTGAGTTCCGCTTCCTCGCCGGTTCGATCGGCGTCGCCACGGCCCGGCGGGTGGCCGCCGCCGTCGAACGCGCGACGAGCGAGGGGCTGCCGCTGATCGCGGCCCCGACGTCCGGCGGCACCCGGATGCAGGAGGGAACCGTCGCGTTCCTGCAGATGGCGAACATGACCCGCGCCGTGACCGCGCACAAGGCCGCCGGCCTGCCGTACCTCGTCTACCTGCGCCACCCCACGACCGGCGGCGTGTTCGCCTCGTGGGGGTCGCTCGGGCACGTGACGGTCGCCGAGCCGGAGGCGCTGGTCGGGTTCCTCGGGCCGCGGGTCTACGAACTGCTCAACGGCCGCGAGTTCCCGGCCGGCGTCCAGACCGGTGAGAACCTGTTCATGCACGGGCTGGTCGACGCCGTGCTGCCGCCCGAGCAGGTCACCGACCTCGCGGTCCGGACGCTGGACGTCCTGTGCTCGCCCCGGAGCGGGCTGCCGCGGGTGGCCGACGTCCCCCGCGAGGAGCTCGCGGACGTCCCGGCCTGGGAGTCGGTGACCCGCTCGCGCCGCGCCGACCGACCGGGCGTCCGGCGGCTGCTCAAGTACGCGGCCCAGCCGGTGATCCCGCTGAACGGCACGCAGCAGGGCGAGACCGGCTCCGGCATGCGGCTGGCACTGGCCCGCTTCGGCGCCGCGCCGGCCGTCGTTCTGGGGCAGGACCGCCGCGGGCAGACCGCGGAGAGCCCGCTGGACCCCGCCGCGCTGCGGACTGCCCGCCGGGGCATGCGCCTGGCGCAGGAACTGCGCCTGCCGCTCGTCACGATCATCGACACCCCGGGTGCCGCGCTGTCGCGCGAAGCCGAGGAGGGTGGCTTGGCCGGTGAGATCGCGCGCTGCCTCGCTGACCTGATCGACCTGCCTACACCGACGCTGTGCGTGCTGCTGGGGGAAGGGACGGGCGGTGGCGCGCTGGCGCTGCTGCCCGCGGACCGCGTGATCGCGGCCGAACACGCGTGGCTCTCGCCGCTCCCGCCGGAGGGCGCGTCGGCGATCGTGCACCGGACGACCGAGCGCGCGCCCGAGATGGCCGCTGCCCAGGGGGTGCGGTCGCGGGATCTGCTGCGGCACGGGATCGTGGACCGGATCGTGGCCGAGCGTCCGGACGCGGCTGACGAGCCGGAGGCGTTCCTCGCCCGTCTCGGGCGGGTGATCGAACACGAGCTGGTGGGCCTCCTCGACCAGGAATCCGATCAGCGCGTCAAAGCCCGCACCGATCGTTACCGTCGAATCGGCAGCTGATTGGGCGAGTGTTGCCAATGAACCGAGGCGGATTCGTTCCTACGCTCGCCTGATGCGAGTCGTGATCGCTCTCGGCGGGAACGCGATGACCTCGGCGGACGGCAGGGCCCGCCCCGAGGATCAGATCGCGGCGATCCAGCGTGCGGCCGGGCCGATCGCGGACGTGGTCGCCGCCGGTGCCGAAGTCGTGCTCACCCATGGCAACGGCCCCCAGGTGGGCAACCTGCTGGTGAAGAACGAGATGGCCGCGCACGTGGTGCCGCCGGTGCCGCTCGACTGGTGCGGTGCCCAGACCCAGGGAACTGTCGGATTCGTCCTGCTCAACGAGCTTTCCGCGCGCCTCGCTGACCAGCAGGTGGCGGCGCTGGTCACACGCGCCCTCGTCGACCCCCTCGACCCCGGCTTCATGAACCCGTCCAAACCGATCGGCCGCTACCTGCCGTCGGCCGAGGCCGCGCTGATGATTCAGCACGGCCAGCGCTGGGAGGACCGTGGCGAGCGTGGCTGGCGCCGCATCGTCGCCTCACCGGAACCCCGGGCGATCCTCGACGCCCCCGCCGTGCAGGCCCTGCTCGCCGCCGGGTACGTCGTCGTCTGCAACGGCGGTGGTGGCATCCCGGTGGTCCGCGAGTCCGACGGTCGCCTGCGTGGCGTCGAAGCGGTGATCGACAAGGACCTCGGTGCGGCGCTGCTCGCCCACACGCTCGGCGCCGACACGCTGGTGATCGCCACCGACGTCGAGGCGGCGGTCGTCGGGTGGGGTACCCCAGGCGCTCGACCGCTCGGGGCAGTGGATGTCGCATCGATGCGCAAACTCGCCGCCGAGGGCCACTTCGCGTCCGGATCGATGGGTCCGAAGGTGGAGGCCGCCTGCCGGTTCGCCGAGAATGGCGGGCGATCGGTGATCACCTCGCTCGACCACATCGCGGACGCCGTCCACGAAACCGTGGGAACCGTAGTAACGAAGGAGATCTAATGCCCGAGGCCATCGAAGTACGCAAGGTCCCGATCCTCAACGTCAGCGACGCGTCGGGCCTCGCGCAGCTCATCGACGACAAGATCCTGGACGCCGACCGCGTCGTCGCCGTGATCGGCAAGACCGAAGGCAACGGCGGCGTCAACGACTACACCCGCATCATCGCCGACCGGGCGTTCCGTGAGGTGCTGGTCGCCAAGGGCACCCGCAGCGCCGAAGACGTCAAGCAGATCCCGATCGTGTGGTCGGGCGGCACCGACGGTGTTCTCTCGCCGCACGCGACGATCTTCGCCACGATCCCGGCCGACCAGGCCGAGCAGACCGACGAGCCCCGCCTCACTGTCGGCTTCGCGATGAGCGAGGTGCTGCAGCCCGAGGACATCGGCCGCGTCGCGATGGTCGAAAAGGTCGCCGCGGCGGTGAAGGTCGCGATGGAGCGCGCCGGCATCACCGACCCGGCGGACGTGCACTACGTGCAGACCAAGACCCCGCTGCTGACGATCCACACGATCCGCGATGCCAAGAGCCGCGGCAAGACCGTGTGGACCGAGCACACCCACGAGTCGATGGACCTCTCCAACGGCACCACCGCACTGGGTATCGCGGTCGCGCTCGGCGAGATCTCCATGCCGACCGACGCGGACGTCATGCACGACCGCTCGCTCTACTCCTCGGTGGCCTCCTGCTCGTCCGGCGTCGAGCTGGACCAAGCCCAGGTCGTCGTCGTCGGCAACGCGCGGGGCGTCGGTGGCCGGTACCGGATCGGGCACGGCGTCATGAACGACGCGCTCGACGCGGACGGGATCTGGGACGCGATCAAGTCCGCGGGCCTTTCGCTCCCGGACCGGCCCCGTTCCGCGGACCTGGAGGGGCGTTTGGTGAACGTCTTCCTCAAGTGCGAGGTCTCCCAGGACGGCGTCGTCCGCGGCCGCCGCAACGCGATGCTCGACGACTCCGACGTGCACTGGCACCGCCAGATCAAGGCCACCGTCGGCGGTGTGACAGCGGCGGTGACCGGCGACCCGGCGGTGTTCGTGTCGGTCTCCGCGGCCCACCAGGGCCCCGACGGTGGTGGCCCGGTGGCCGCGATCGTCGACCTCGGTTCGGGCGAGCCGACGGGCTACCGCGCCTGATCCTGCGCTTTTCGGAGCCCGGGCCGTTTTCGGCCCGGGCTCCGTTACGTTTCGGCCGTGGACGTCATCGGGATCGTGCTGGCGGCTGGCGCGGGGCGGCGGTTCGGGGGGCCCAAGGCGCTGGTGGAGTACCGGGGTTCGCGCCTCGTCGACCGGGCTGTTGCGTTGCTGCGCGACGGGGGGTGTGGCTCGATCCTCGTTGTATCCGGTGCTGTGCCGCTCACCGTTCCGGGCGCGACCGTCGTCCACAACCCGGCCTGGGAGTCCGGGATGGGCTCTTCAGTGCGAGCTGCGCTGTCAGTGGCTGATGCCGCTGCGGCCGTCCTCGTCCCCGTCGATACGCCTTTTCTCGGTCCTGACGCTGTGAGCAGGGTGATCGCGGCATACCGCGCCGGGGCGATCGTCGCCGCCGCTACCTACGGAGGTAAGCGCGGACACCCCGTGCTGATCGCCGCATCCCAGTGGGAGGCAGTCCGGGAAACGGCTGTTGGTGACGTCGGAGCCCGCGCTTTTTTGAAGCAGCACCCCGAGCTGATCACGCCGGTGCCCTGCGACGGCACCGGTCGCCCGGACGACGTCGACACACCAGATGCTCTGGTGTGATCTACGCTATACCACAATATAACGGGGCGAAAACCTTCAAGGTGCGCATTCGGAGCCGACAGGTAGCGCGAAGGGTGCGGGCACTACGGGGGAGCAACACCATGCGGCGGACGATCACCACGGCCTTCCTGGGCGCGACGCTGGCTTTGACTGTGACCAGCCCGGCGCTGGCCGCTCAGTCGCCCAGCGGATCCACGTGGACCGCGAAGAGCGACTGGAGCCTGCTGGTCGACAACGGCCGCGACATGGACCAGATCGTCGACGGCAGCACCAAGACGCTGCTCACCGGTGAGGCGTTCCAGCGCAAGTACGGGTCGTACTCGCGTGACGGCCGCCGAATCGTGTACTCCGACCAGGGCACGACCGGCTTCGGCGCCCAGATCTGGACGATGAACGCCGACGGGTCGCACCGCCGGCAGTTGACCGCGCTGGACACCGAGGCCGTCGGCCCGGAGCTCTCGCCCGACGGGAAGCTGATCGCCTTCCAGACGCAGGGCGCGATCTGGGTGATGAAGGCGGACGGCACCGGCGCTCGCAAGGTGAGCCGCGACGGCTACTACTACGGCACCGGCATCAGCTGGGCTCCCGACGGCACCCGCTTCGCGGTCACGCGCGGCACGATCGACGAGCGCAGCGGCGAGCCGTACGACATCGAGGTGGTCTCCGTGCGGGCCGACGGTTCGCGCGAGATCGCGCTGACCCGCTCCGGCGGTGACAAGAACAGCCCCGCGTGGAGCCCCGACGGCGCCGCGATCGTCTTCAGCCAGGCTCTCGACGGCGGGAACTACGACCTCTGGTCGATGAAGGCCGACGGCAGCGGGCTCAAGCAGCTGACCCGCACGAAGGACATCGGCGAGCAGGACACCGTGTGGGACCCGACCGGCACCGCGATCGCCTACGCGGCGTGGGCGCAGCAGACCGAAACGGCTCCGCGGGTGATGAAGGCCAAGGCCGACGGCACCGCCGCCAAGTCGATCAACGCCGTCGGCTACCCGACCAGCTGGAGATGACATGCGGATCCGCCGCCGACCGTCGCCCTGCCGCCCGGTCTCGCGCCGAAAGGCCTCGACCCGGCCGTCCGTCCGCAGACATCTGCCACCACCCACCAGACCGCTGACCTGAGGAGGTGATCATTCGAAGACCACCCACAACGCCACAGAGTCACTGCGTCATAGAGGTCGGGCCGGTCCAGGTGGACCGGCCCGACTGCGCGTGGCTCGGCTCAGGCCGCGGTGTAGACGACTACTCGTAGGTCGCCCGGGTTGAGGGTGAGGACGTCGAGATCCAGGTCCAGGTGGCCGTGGATCGGGCTCGGTACGCGCAGTCGGTCCGCGTGGCCGCCCGAGAGGGGTGGAGCATCCCAGAGCTGGACGAATTCCGGGCTTCGGGCCAGCAGATCGGTGATCATCGACGACAGCTCGACGTCGGCCGGGTAGCGACGGGCCGCATCACGCAATTCGGCCACAACGGTGGCCCGGAAACCGTCGAGCCGGTCGGGTTCGCGGAACACCGAGGGCCCGGCCTCCGTGAACGCCCGCCAGACCACGTTCCGATCCCGCCCCGGCGTCTCGGGAACGGTGCACACGTCCGAGTGCCAGAGTTCGTTCGCGGCCAGCACGGTCCAGCTCGCGTCGCAGACACAGACCGCGACTTCGGTCAGCCGGTCCAGCATCCGACGGGCCGTCTCCGTTACCTCGCGCGGGACCATGCCGTCCGGCTCGGGCGACGCGGCGAACCCGGCCAGCGAACGCAGCCGGGCGTGCTCTCCCGACGTCAGTCGCAGCGCTCGCGCGAGCGAATCGACCACACCGATCGACGGTCGCCGGCGACCCTGCTCGAGGCGCTTCACGTGCTCTTCCGAGACGCCCACGATGCCGGCGAGCTCGTCCCGCCGCAGGCCGGGCACGCGCCGGACGGCAGGTAACGACGCCGCCACGCCGACCTCGCCCGGCGTGAGCCGCTGCCGCAGGCTGCGCAGCGCACTCCCGAAGTCGTCGTCCCGCCGCACAACCCCATTGTGTCAGCCGCGAGCGACACCCAGCCCAACCGCTCAGTCGCTCAGTCGCTCAGTCGCGGGCGAGGTTCGGTCCGCCCGGCACCGCGGCGTCCGCGGCGTCGACCGGCTCCATGTAGAACCGTGATCGCCGGATCAGCCCATCGCGCACCGTGATGATGATGACGCCACGCAGCTCCTGGCCGGCTGCCTTGGTGTAGTGCCACTCGCCCCACGTCTCGTCACCGACCTCGACCGCATTCGTCATCGCGATCGTGATGTCCGGCGACATCGTGAAGATCATTTCCCAGTTCCGGCGCACCTGCTCCGGCCCGTGCACGTCCCGGGCCGGGTGCGCCGGCCACTCACCCACGAAGTCCGGCCCGAAACAGGCCGCGATGCCATCGAGGTCATGCCCGTTCAACGCACCGATCAGGCGCTCCACCAACGAATTGCTCATGACGCCAACGCTAGACGCGATACCCCCGGCCCTATCGGGGCCAAGATGTACCACGCACGCGTTTTGCCAGGAACCTGTCGAGCGACACCCCTGGCAGCGGACAGCTTCCTGTCAATCCGCGCCGCGGCTGGGGAGGGGGCGCGGCGGCCAGCGTGACAACTACTTCCAGCTCGACGGGTCTCGGATGTCGCCGGTCATCTCGAACTCGGCGATCGCCCGTTCCGCGAAGTCCACCCCCGCTGAAACTCGGCCCGGCTCCGGCCGACTCACCACCATCACCCTCGTGTCCCCATCGGGCGCGAAGTAGTAGTGGTACTCCCCGCCCGACACGTTCGACTTCGCGACCGGATACGGCCCGATCTGCATGGTGGGCGGCGCCGAACCGCCCATGTTCAGCTGGAACTCCACCCCCGGCCCCACGCCGGCCCGAGCCAGATACATCGCCCGGATCGACGACGTACCCCCACCGGACGAGATGTCCAAGCGCGTCAGCGGCACCTTCGGCGTCACCGACCTGAACGGGAGCGGCGTCGGCGAGCCGAACGTCACGCGCAACGACTCGGCGATCCGCACGGCCACCTCTTTCGCACCCTGCGTGTCCCGGACGTCGACCGAAGCCTGCGCCCCCGACGCCCACCGGAACCGCAGCTCACCGGCCCAGGTACGCACACCCCGGCTCGTTTCCCGCGGGATCCACGTCGTCGCGGAGCCGTTGATCTCCGGTCCTGGTCCAGCCGCGCGTCGCATGGGCTTGTTCGACGGTTCGAGGTCGGGCACCCCGAGACCGCGCGCTGCCACGTAGATGGTGACCCGCTGCGCGCTGTCCTCGAACCCGCCGCTCGTCGTCGCCGTGTAACGCGCGCCCCGGGGCTCCTGCTCCACCCGCCAGTGATCCAGACCCGCTGGCAGCCAACCCGGTTCGACCTGCAGCGCCGCTGGGTCGAACGCGGTGGGTGCAACGACCGTCGGTGACACGGGCACCGGAGTGGCCGGGGGAACCCGGCTGCTGTCGGTCGCCAACGCCAGCGCCACGCTCCCGAACGTCAACAGCAGCACCAGCGCCGCCGCGCCGGCCATGATCAGCCGCTGTCGGCGACGGCGCCGCCACTTCGCTGTGGACGCCGCGGCATAGGAATCCACGTCCGTGTGCATCGGCATCTCCGTGGCCACGTCGTGCAGCAACTCTCGGAGCGTCGGCTCGTTCATCGTCCGCTCCATTCCTGGGTGGAAGCGACTTCTTCGGGGAGGACGCGGCGGAGCGCGGCTAGGCCCCGTGCGGTGTGGCTCTTGACCGTGTTCGCCGGGCAGCCCAACGCCTCAGCTGTTTCGTCGACCGAGAGGTCTGCGTAGTAACGGAGCACCAGTGCAGCGCGTTGTTTCGCCGGCAGGGTCGCCAGCGCGGCCCGCAGCGCGAGCGTGGAGGCCGGGTCGGGGCCGGCGACGGCCACGTGTTCGGGTACGCGGTCGACCAGCACGACCCGGCGGGCCCAGTTGGCCCTGCGCTCGCTCAGGAACACCCGGACGAGCACGGTTCGGGCATAGGCGAGCCGGTTGTCGGCCAACCGTGCCCTGTCCCACGCCAGGTAGAGCTTGACCAACGCGTTCTGCACGAGGTCGTCGGCGCGGTGCCCGTCCTGGCAGAGGACGTACGCCAGCCGGCGCAGCACGGGTAACGCGGACCGGACGTACTCGTGGTACTCCTCGTCCTCCATAACCCCTATGAGGCACCCCGCCGCTGCTCGCGTTGCGGCAATGTTCGAATTAGTTGTCGGGCACTGGGTAGAATCGCGCGGCGTGACTCTCCGTCTCCATGACACCGCCAGCAGGTCTGTCCGCGACTTCGTTCCGATCACTCCGGGGCGATGCGGGATCTACCTGTGCGGTCCGACGGTGCAGTCCGCGCCCCACATCGGTCACCTGCGCTCCGCGGTCAATTACGACGTGTTGCGGCGCTGGCTGACGCGGTCGGGCTACGAGGTCACGTTCGTACAGAACGTCACCGACATCGACGACAAGATCCTCGCCAAGGCCGAGGACGTCGAGTGGTGGGCGCTGGCCTACACCAACGAGCGGGCGTTCGCCGACGCCTACGCCGCGCTGGGCTGCCTCCCGCCGACGATCGCTCCCCGGGCCACCGGGCACGTGCCCGAGATGATCGAGCTGATGAAGCGGCTCATCGACAGCGGCAATGCTTACGACGCCGAGGGTGACGTCTATTTCGACGTGCAGTCGTACCCGGAGTACGGCGCCCTGTCCGGGCAGCGCCTCGACCACATGCAGGGCGACGGCGCCGACGACAACTGCAAGCGCGATCCGCGCGACTTCGCCCTGTGGAAGGGGCGCAAGACAAACGAACCGCCAACTGCTTCCTGGCCGACGCCGTGGGGCCCCGGTCGCCCCGGCTGGCACCTCGAGTGCTCGGCGATGGCCGGCCGGTACCTCGGCGAGGCGTTCGACATCCACGGCGGCGGCCTCGACCTGGTGTTTCCGCACCACGAGAACGAGATCGCGCAGTCGAAGGCGGCCGGGTTCGGGTTCGCGAACTTCTGGGTGCACCACGCCCTGCTGAACCTCGGCCCGGAGAAGATGAGCAAGTCGCTCGGCAACGTCATCGACCTGCCGCACGTGCTCGGCCTCGTCCGGGCGATCGAGGCCCGCTACTACCTCGCGACGCCGCACTACCGATCGACTATCGACTACAGCGAAGAAGCGCTGCTCGAGGCCGCCGTCGGTTTCCGGCGGATCGAGAACTTCGTGGAGCGGGCGGTCGAGCGGGTGGGCGCGGTCGACGGGGTGCCCAGCCCTGCCTTCGCGGCCGCACTGGACGACGACCTCGGCACACCCGCCGGTATCGCGTCCGTGCACGAGGCGGTACGGACGGGGAACGCGGCGCTGGCCGCGGGCGACGACGAGGGCGTCCGCTCGGCGCTCGCGGAGGTGCGGGGCGGCCTGGAGGTGTTCGGGCTCGACCCGCTGAGCACCGAGTGGGCCGCATCCGAGGCCGGTTCGGCCGAAGATCTCCGTGACGTCGTCGACTCGCTGGTCAAGGTCGCGCTGGAGCAGCGGCAGGCAGCCCGTGGCCGTAAGGACTACGGGGCGGCGGACAGCATCCGGGACCAGCTCAAAGAGGCCGGTATCGTGGTGGAAGACACTCCAGCGGGTCCACGCTGGACCCTCTGATCGAAAGAGTGCGCATGCCCGGCAACAGCCAGCGCCCGAACCGTCGCAAGACGGGAACCAAGAAAGGCGCGGTCGTCGGCTCGGGTGGCCAGCGGCGCAAGGCATTGGAAGGCAAGGGGCCGACGCCCAAGGCCGCCGACCGGTACAAGCACAAGGCGAACCGGTCGGCAGCCGCGGCTGCTCGCCGCACCTCCGGTCCCGACAAGCCCCGTGCCACCCCCGGTCGGCGCGGTCAGGGCACCCGGGAGGGCGCTGAGCTGCTGGTCGGCCGCAACCCGGTGGTCGAGGCGCTGCGCGCCGACATCCCGGCGAGCGCGCTGTTCCTCGCGCTCGGCGTCGACGTCGACGAGCGCATCAACGAGGCGGTGCAGACCGCTGGTGACCGTGGGCTGTCGATCCTCGAGGTGAGCCGGGCCGAGCTCGACCGGATGACCGGTGGGGTGCTGCACCAGGGCATCGGGCTCAAGGTTCCGCCCTACGCGTATGCGGATCTGCCAGACGTGTTGGCCAGCGTCGACGGCCCGCCGCTGGTCGTTGCGCTCGACGGGGTCACCGACCCGCGCAACCTGGGTGCGGTGGTGCGCTCGGCCGCGGCGTTCGGCGCCCACGCCGTCGTTCTTCCGGAACGACGTGCGGCGGGCATGACCGCCACTGCCTGGCGGACCTCCGCCGGTGCGGCGGCCCGTCTGCCGGTCGCTCGCGTCACCAACCTCACCCGGACGCTACGGTCGCTGCAGGAGCAGGGGTTCACCGTTCTCGGTCTCGACGCCGACGGCGAGGTCTCCACGGACTCACTCGAAGTGGGCGCCGAGCCGGTCGTCATCGTGGTCGGTTCCGAGGGACGTGGTCTCTCGCGTCTGGTCGGAGAAGCCTGTGACCAGCGGGTTTCGATTCCGATGACGAACGACACCGAGTCACTGAACGCGTCGGTGGCGGCGGCCGTGCTGCTCGCCGAGGTAGCGCGCCAGCGTCGCAAGGGCTAGTCCGAGCAGGAACCCGTAGACGTTGTCCGCGACGTCACGGGTGTCGCAGAAGCGGCTCAGCGGCAGTAACCGCTGAGCCGCTTCGATGCTCAACGGGAGCAGCATCCCGGCCATGATCAGGGTCTTCCGCCGCGTCAGCGCCGCGAAGGCGCCCAGCGGCACGAACATCCAGACGTTGAGACTCCGGCCGTTGATCGGCCACGGCATCCAGGTGGGCTGCCAGCCCCCGTGGATGCAGTGGCTCGTGTCGTTCGCGAAGACCGCCGGCGCCGGGGCAAGCGTGATGACGAGGATCGTCGCGAGCGTGAGCGCCAGGCCGAGCCCGGGTAGCCCCAGCTTTCTCGCGGTGGGCCGCCAGCCGACGGCGAGTGCTGCCAGCGCGACCACCACGAGCGGCACTATGCGTGCGGCGTCAGCGCGCATGGCGTCGCCCAGAATGAAGAAAGCCTGCACCGACCGGGTCGGTGCAGGCTTTCAACGGTGGGTACTGCGTCAGTCGATGCGGGCGCCGGTCTCGGCGTGGAAGACGTGCACGTCGTCCTTGTTGATCTGCAGGCTCACGGTGTCGGCCAGCGCCGGAACCTTGCGACCGTCGGTACGCGTGACGATCCGCGTGTCGTCGCCACCGATCTCGGAGTGGCCGTAGACGTAGGCGTCCGAGCCGAGCTCCTCGACCAGGTCCACGACCAGCGGGAGGCCGGTGCCGTCGGACACGACCTCGATCGCCTCCGGCCGGAAACCGATCGTGACGTTCTTGCTGCCACCCTCGCTGGCGGCCGCGACCTGCTCACGGGTGAGCGGGACGACGATCGGGCCGAGCTGCGCGCCACCCTCGGTCAGCGGGACCGTCTTGAGGTTCATGGCCGGCGAGCCGATGAAGCCCGCGACGAACGCGTTGCCCGGGCGGTCGTAGAGCGCACGCGGGGTGTCGCACTGCTGGAGCAGGCCGTCCTTGAGGACCGCGACGCGGTGACCCATCGTCATGGCCTCGACCTGGTCGTGCGTGACGTAGACCGTGGTGATCTCGAGCCGCTTCTGCAGCGCGGCGATCTGCGAACGGGTCTGCACACGGAGCTTGGCGTCGAGGTTCGACAGCGGCTCGTCCATGAGGAAGACCTGGGGCTGGCGGACGATCGCCCGGCCCATCGCAACACGCTGACGCTGACCACCGGAGAGCGCCTTCGGCTTCCGGTCGAGGTACTCCTCGAGGTCGAGCAGCTTCGCGGCGTCGCGCACCTTCTCGGCGATCTCGGCCTTCGGCGTCTTTTTGAGCTTCAGTGCGAAGCCCATGTTCTCCGCCACCGTCATGTGCGGGTACAGCGCGTAGTTCTGGAAGACCATCGCGATGTCGCGAGCCTTCGGCGGGAGGTGCGAGACGTCCTTGTCGTTGATGAGGATCGCGCCCTCATTGACGTCTTCGAGACCGGCGAGCATCCGGAGGGAAGTCGACTTCCCACAACCGGAGGGGCCGACCAGGACCAGGAATTCGCCGTCCTGGATCTCGAGGTCCAGCTTGTCGACCGCGGGCTTCGTGGAGCCGGGGTAAACCCGGCTGGCGCCCTGGTACGTGACAGTTGCCATGGTGATGCAGTCCTTTCCACCGGCAGGAACGTGCCGGACGATCCGAGTGGCGAGGACGGCGCACATGGCTCCGTCGCCCGTGGAGCAAAGATAACCCCAACATGTCGTTGACGTTGCTGTTCGGCGAAAGGAAATGCTTTACGCCGATTAACGCCCTGTAAACGACTGATTTCTCTTGGTAATCTCTATGCGCATGAATCGATTCAAATAGTCACGATGGGTGCGCCGATGACGTACATCACAAAGGCCCTGGGTTACCGGCGGGTATACGCCGAGCGCTTGATCGGTTAGGGTCCGCCCATGATGGCCCAGCGCCAGCCCCGTCGGACCGCCACACTCGCGTCGTTGGCGGCGGAACTCGGCGTGTCTCGCACGACAGTTTCCAACGCCTACAACCGCCCCGACCAGCTATCTCCACAGCTGCGTCAGCGGGTGCTCGAAGCTGCGAAGCGCCTGGGATACCCCGGGCCGGACCCGCTCGCCCGGTCGCTGCGCACCCGCCGCGCCGGCGCGATCGGACTACTGCTCACCGAGGCACTGTCGTACGCGTTCCGCGACCCCGCCGCTGTCGAGTTCCTCGAGGGCCTCGCGCGCGAATGTGAAGACGCCAAGACCGGGCTGCTCCTCGTACCGGCCGTTCCCGGCGCCGGCACCGACCCGGCACTCGCCGCGGCCGCCGCCGTCGACGGCTTCATCGTCTACTCGCTGCCGAACGACGACCCCCACCTGGATGCCGCGCTCGCGCGCCCGGTGCCCACCGTCATCGTCGACGAGCCGCTCAACGCTGCGGGAGCCGACTACGTCGGTATCGACGACCGCGCCGCCGCCGCGAAGGCGGGAGCACACCTCGCCGAGCTCGGCCACCGCAATATCGGCATCATCTGCAGCCGCATCAGCTCGCAGCGCGGCCCCGGCGGTCAGGTCACGCCGGACCGGCAGCGGTCGTCTCCTTACGACGTCGTCCGGCTGCGGCTCGACGGCCTCTTCGACGGGCTGCAGCTCGACCGCGACGACGTGCCGGTGTGGGAGTGCTGGGAGAACACGATCGACTCCGCGGCCGCCGCGGCCAAGGAGATGCTCGACGCCTACCCCGAACTGACCGCTGTCGCGTGCACCACTGACGTACTCGCGCTGGGCGCGGTCCAGGCGGTGCGCAGTTCCGGGCGTTCGGTGCCGGACGACGTCTCCGTGACCGGGTTCGACGACATCCCCGAGGCCGGCGCCAGCGGGTTGACGACGGTGCACCAGTCGCACGCGGAGAAGGGCCGGGCCGCCTGGCGTCTGCTCAGTCGCGACGACCGGGACGAGACCCCGACCATGCGGGCCACGATTCCGACTGAATTGCGTATTCGTCAGTCGACGAGTCGGTTGGCCTGAGGCCTGTTGGGCGGCGCTCAGTTCTAGTTGGATGGTCCAGTGGACTCGGTGCGGACCAACTCTGACTTATACCTCGCGATGTCCCGACTCGGTTCCTCCACCCGCAGACCGCTGGAGGAGTTCCTGCGCGCCTGGTGGGCTTCCGGATACGACCTGAGCGACTCGAAGTCGGTGGAGCCGTCGTCGCTGCTCTCGTGGGTCTCGGACGCTCTGACGGCGCCGGCGCCGCCGTTCGAGCGGTACTGGGCGCGGGAGGACCTGGAACTTTCCGAGCTCGACGGGTTCACGGCGTGGTCGCGGGTGATCCGCGCGCAGGTGTGTGACCTTTCCGAGATGACGGCGGCCGGCGTCCTGAGGTCGCAGGACAGCTATCTGGGGTTGGACGCGCCCCGGCCGCCGGGCACCGGACGACGGCCCACACCTCGGCGCTGGTTCAACCTGGACGTCGGCAGCTACCTCGAGTCCGGTGTGATGGCGACGGTCGGCGGGTGGCGTCCGGAGTTCGAGGACGCGCTGGTGGACGAGCCGCCGGCGGAGCCGTTCGAGATCGGTCCGTTCGACTGGACCGACCTCACGAAGTTCGTGCTGGGTGCGCAGACGCACCAGTGAGCACGGAGCGGCTACCATCTGGGTGACCTGCTGGTGTGGCGCAATTGGTAGCGCACCCGACTTGTAATCGGGCGGTTAGGGGTTCAAGTCCCCTCACCAGCTCTCTGTTCTTACGGCTCAGGCGGCTCGCCGCTGGTTCCGGTCGCTGTCGCCCGGCGCCGGGACTTGTGAGATTGTCATGCTGCCCAGATTTCGAGACCGTCGTGTACCTGGAAGTCCTCGAAGTCCTTCACATTGAAGGTCGCCAGCGGAACGTGGTGGACCAGGCAGCAAGCTGCAATCCAGGTGTCGTTCTGCGGACGTGGACGGCCGCGGAGCTGCGCGCCCGCCTGCAGCGCGCCCCAGGTTTCGGCCACCCGACGGCTATAAGGCAGAACGACGACCCGGGTGTAGAAGGAAGCCAACGTCGCCGTACGTCGCGGCCCGAAGTCGCGGACCAGGCGCCAGCGTTCTAACTCGGCGACAGTCACAAACGTGACTGCTAGATCGCGACCCGTCAAACGGGTGGCTAATGGGTCGGCCAGCCGTCCTCGCAGGATTGCCGAGGCGACGTCAGTGTCCAGGACGACGTAACTCACGTTGACGCGGCTCCACGTCGGGACGCGTAGAGGTCGGCGAGGAACTGCTCATACTCCTCGTCGCTCTCCCAGAGTTCGGGGTGTGCGAGCTCGCTGAGTGAGGTCACCGGCTTGATGCCCTGGCGTCGCGCAAGTTCGTCGAGGCTCGGCTCGTCGTCCGGTGGCAGGGCGGCCGGATGCGGGTCAGCGGTCATGGCATCCACCTCCTCCTTCAGTTCCTACAGTTTGCCACCAGAGACGTGGTCCTGGCTCACCCCGAAAGCCCTGTGGATCGACTTTCGAACGGGCAGCCTGCGCGCCGACTGGCTCGCGAGCGTGTCACCCAGATGTCACGCGGACCGCGCAACTACGGCGGACGGCGACGGACGCAGTCGGACGGCGGTCCAGCTCTGACCTGGGGCGGAGTGGAAGACAGCGGCCCTGGACGGACGGTGGCGGACGTGTCACACCGCACTTGTAATCGGGCGGTTAGGGGTTCAAGTCCCCTCACCAGCTCTTTTTTACCGGGCAGTTCGCGTTACCGAGCGACTTGACCGGTTGGCGGAGTAGCCACGTTTCGTCAGAGCCGCCCGAGGTCGAGGTCGATCGTGAGCGGTGCGGTCGTCTTGATGACCCCGGTGTGGAGTTCGCTCTCGCGGTACCGACTACTGGCGGGGTCGAGAACGTAGGTGTAGACGAGGGGGATGCCGGTCGCGGTCTGCTCGACTCGCCAGTAGAAGGCGATGCCAGCCTTCGCGTATTGGTCGGTCTTGACGATGCGGTCGGTGGTCTCGGAGCCGGGCGACACCACCTCGACGACCAGCAAAACGTGCTCCGGCCGGGTGGGTGCGGCGTCGATGGTGTCGGCCCGATAGACCGTGATGTCGGGCCGTCGATTGTTCAACGGAACGTCCGTCAGCTGCACGTCGAAGTCGGTGTCGGCGTTCCAGTCGGTGCCGCCAGCGGCGTCGAGGACGTTCGCGAGGATCCGGGCCAGGCGGTTGTGGCGCTTGGACGCACTGGGACTTACAACGACCATCCCGTCGACGATTTCGATACCCGCGCACTGCTCCTCGGTCCAGGCCGCGTACTGCTCGGCAGTGACCTGGTCGTGCATCCAGGCCGGCGCCACCATCCCAGTCATGCGGCATCTCCCAGCGGCGTGGATCAGCGTGGTGCTGTTGTCGCCAGTCAGCGTAACGTCCGCAGGTGACCGTGGCGCGGTCACGAACCCTGTCACCCAGATGTCACGGTGGCCGCGCAATTGGCGCAGACGGCGACGGACGCAGTCGGACGTCCAACCATCGCTGACCAGCGCCGGAACAGACGGTGGCGGGCGGTTCCGGACGTCGACGGACGCGTCGCACCGCACTTGTAATCGGGCGGTTAGGGGTTCAAGCCCCCTCACCAGCTCTCTTTGACCAGGCAGTTCACGTTCCGGCTCAGGTGACTCGGAAGACCGGCCAGCCGATCTCGGTACGCCACGCCGCAGGATCGCTCGTGTCGCGCGGGCCGACGAGGTAGACCTCGCGCACCGGCCCGGCCACCGACATGGCGTTTTGAACCACCCAGGTGCCGAGTTCGCCGTAGGTGACCTCGACCCCGTCGTGCTCGCCGACGTGGGTCGCGACGGCCAGTTCGGCGGCCGGAAGGGTCACGGGGTGCACGCGTCCGGCGCGAGGTGGAGTGGCCGTCGGCAGGTACACCAGTGCGTGACCACGTTCTTGTTCGAACAGGGCGTTGTCGTAGTTGCCGCCCGGCGGTCCGGCCACCGCCTCACCGACGGCCGCCTGCAGCTCGGCCATTGCGCCGGCGAACCAGGCCTCGACGTCACTACTCCTGACCACGGCCTCCACCGCCGCGACCGTGCGGGCGGGCTCAGCGCGCAGCTCCACGTCGATCGGTGCTGGAGAAGGCTCGAGCAGACGACGCAGCGACACGACGGCTGCCCGGGTGCGGTCGAGTTCGTCCTCGAGGCGTTGCAGGTGCTCTGCGACCAGGCCCCCGCGAACAGCGGGGTCGGGGGTTTGCAGGATGCGCCGCACGTCGCCCAGGGGGACATCGAGTTCACGAAGCCGGTGGATCACCTGCGCGGTCGGGATCTGGTCGACGCCGTAGTAGCGGTAGCCGGTGGCCTGGTCGACCACGGCGGGTTCCAGCAAAGAGGCCTCGTGATATCGACGCAGGGTCCGCACGCTCAGGTGGGTCAGCCGCGATAGCTCGCCGATCGTCAACACTCCCGCAGTCTGAACCCTCCCCCGGGGAGAGGGTCCAGGGGCTTGACTCTCCCGCCGCGGCGGGCCGCACGGTGCTCTCATGACGCACAACAACGATCTCCCCACCGCCGTGCGCGACTTCCTCGCCGTGCACATCGTCCGCGACGCCGACACCGCCTCGAAGTTCCTGACCGAGGACGTGGTGGCCGTCGACCAGGGCGAGACCTTCCGTGGCCGCGACCAGGTCCACGCGTTCCTGCGCGACGCCGGCTCCGAGTTCGAGTACACGACCGAGCAGATCGGCGCTCGCCTCATCGACGACACCCACTGCGTGGTGACCGTGCGGCTCGAGGGCACGTTCCCCGGCGGCGTCGCTGAGCTCGACTACCGGTTCACGCTGCGCGAGGAGCTCATCGCCGAAATCGTCATCGCCAACCACGGGGCCTGACCATGACTGTTACGGATCGCGACCGTCTCGACGGTCGCCGCGCGCTCGTCACGGGCGGATCGAAGGGCTCGGGCAGGGCCGTCGTCGACAGACTGCGGCAGATGGGCGCCGATGTGTACGTCACGGCCCGCACGATGCCCGACGGGTACGACCAGCCCGACCGGTTCATCGAAGCGGACACCTCGACGGCCGATGGCACCGACGTCGTGGCCGCGCGCATCGCCGAGGCCGGCGCACTCGACATTCTGGTGCACGTCGTGGGGGGTGCCTCGACGCCGGCCGGTGGATTCGCCGTCATCAACGACGACCAATGGCTCACCGAGCTCAACCTCAACTTCCTGGGGGCAGTGCGGCTCGACCGTGCGCTGCTGCCGGCGATGATCGAGTCCGGATCGGGCGTGGTGCTGCACTTCACCTCGATCCAGCGTGAGCTACCGCAGTACGACGCGTCCCTTGCGTACGCGGCAGCGAAAGCCGCGCTGCGTACGTACAACAAGGGCTTGGCCAACGAGCTCGCGCCGCGCGGTGTGCGGGTCAACGCGATCAGCCCCGGCGGGATCGAGACCGAGGCGTACGAAAGGTTCGTGGACCGGGTCGCCGAGGGCAACGGCATCACCCGCGACCAAGCGAAGCAGACCATCTTCGACTCCCTCGGAGGAGTACCGCTCGGTCGCTTCGCCAACACCGAGGAGATTGCCGACCTGGTCGGGTTCCTGGTCTCCGATCGCGCCTCGGCGATCGTCGGCGCCGAGTATGTCATCGACGGCGGGACAGTCCCGACCGTCTGAGCGGGAGAACCCATGTCCTCACACGTCGTGGTCCCGGTCGGACCGCCGCCGCCGTTCGACCCAGAACTTGCGCCCGTGGTGGAGATGCTCGGCAGCGTGCGCGCGCCCGACGCCTACCGCCCCGACAACATCGCCGAGATGCGCGCTTCCGTCCCCGGCGTGTAAGCCCCGACCGACGAGGACCTCGCCCGCGGGGGCAGTTACAGCGTGCAGCAGCGCACCGTGCCGGGGCCGGACGGGGAACCGGACATCTCGCTTCTGATCTGTCTGCCGAAGCGCGTGGCGACCCCGACCGCGGCGATCTACCACATCCACGGCGGCGGCATGATCGTCGGAGACAACCGCTTCGGACGCCGCACCCCGGTCCCGTCGCCGACTGCTACGCCGGGCTGACGTGGACGTCGGCTCACGCCGCCGAACTCAACATCGACCCCCAACGCATCGTCATCGCCGGCGCGAGCCCGGCGGATTTCACGAGTTCGACGTCGTGGCTCCGCATGCCGCCATCTCCGGAGACGCCATCGCAGCCCGAGCGGCCTGGCTGCGCGACAGCTGAACATGTAGCGACTCCGCCGCGGCGACGACGGCAGGGCTCTGACCAGCAGCGGAATGGACGTCAGCGGTTGACGGCGGACGGCAAGGTGCGCGTCACGCCGCACTTGTGATCGGGCGGTCAGGGTTCAAGTCTCTTCACCTCACGCGCTGACCCGCTGAAGGGCTCACGAATCAGGGCTCGGTACTTACCCGCGCGCGTCGGGGTTAGGCCACGAAGGCCAGCCACGCGACATCGTCAGTAATCGGTTAAAACTTCCCATAGCGGGCAGTTCTCATCGTAAAGGGGACGAGTTCCTAGGGGGATCGCGATGACTGGCCCAGCTCAGCAATCTTTTCCGCAACAGCCGCCCTACGGCTACGGGCCGCCCCCGAAGAAGAAGAGCAAGTGGCCCTGGTTCGTCCTCGGCGGTGTCGTGTTGCTGCTGGTCTGCTGCGGTGGCGGCGTCGCAATGATTGCCTCCGGTAGCAACGACGACGACTCGACCGCGATCAACGATGCGGCAGCTTCCGCGACAGCATCGGCAGCCAACGTCGACGAGAAGGCGCCGGCCGCCGCAGCCGCGAAGCTGGGTAGCCCCGTACGTGACGGCAAGTTCGAGTTCGTCGTGTCCAGCGTGAAGTGCGGGGCGACGAAGGTCGGCGGCGAATATGCCAACGAGACGGCTCAAGGCCAATTCTGCCTCGTGGCGATGACAGTCAAGAACATCGGAGACGAGCCCCAGAGCCTCGCGTCCTCCGTCCAGAAGGCGTTCAACGCATCTGGCCAGGAGTACACGGCAGACGACTCCGCGTCTCTGTACGTCAACGAGGATCAGCAGGTCCTGTTCAACGAGATCAACCCGGGCAACCAGGTCAAAGGCACGATCGTGTTCGACATCCCAAAGGGCCAGAAGCTGGTCAAGCTCGAGCTGCACGACTCGGCATTCTCTGGCGGAGTTGAGGTGACCGTGTAGGCGCCGCGCCTTCCTTGCGGGGGCCGGGCCGTGCGACTTGGTGAAGCTCGGCCATGGCGACTAATGCTTCGTACGTCGGGGCCCCGGTTTGATGCGGAGAGGTATGGAGTCGCGTCCCCCGAGCGAGCTACATGCAGGTGTCCACCACGCGGTGACGTTTCAGAACCCTGAAATTCATAGCGTTCCTTGTAGCCGCGGCACCCTGGTCGCGGACCCCCTCAAGGAGCGGTCATGCGATTCATCTTCCAGCTCGTAGCGGTCGTCGCCGTCGCTGCGATCGGTGGCCAGGCAGCAACCGCGGCGCAGGGCAACCCCTGGCTCAGCCTCATCGTCGGCCTGGTGGTCGCCGTAGCGGCGGCGTTCGTCTACGGCTGGGTCGTTCGCCGCACCGAAAAGCGGAAAGTCACCGAACTGGACCGAAGCAAAGCCGGCACCCAGTTGGTACGAGGCACCGCGATCGGCCTCGCCATGTGCGCGGCGGTCATCGTCAACATCTGGTTCCTCGGCGACTTCCACGTCGACGGCTACGGCTCCGTCAGCGGCGCCCTGGGCCTCCTCGGTTTCATGGCCGCAGCCGCGACCACCGAAGAACTGATGTTCCGCGGCATCCTGTTCCGCTGGGTCGAGAAGCTGACCGGCACCTGGCTCGCCCTCATCCTGACCGGCGTCCTGTTCGGCGCATCACACCTGTTCAACACCGACGCCACCCTCTGGGGCGCCACCGCGATCGCGATCGAGGCGGGATTCATGCTCGCCGCCTGCTACGCCGCCACGCGCAGCCTGTGGGTCACGATCGGCCTGCACTTCGGGTGGAACTTCGCCCTCGGTGGCATCGTCAGCGCGTCGGTCTCCGGCAACGGCGACTCGAAGGGGCTGCTCGAGACCACGCTGTCGGGCTCGGACATCGTCACGGGCGGCACGTTCGGCCCCGAGGGCAGCCTCTACACGGTGACCGCCGGCGTCATCCTGACGATCGTCTTCCTCTGGCTCGCCGCCCGCCGCGGCAACGTCGTCCCGCTGCGCCGCAGCCGCCGCGAGGCCCCCGTCGCCGCGTGACCCGCGTGACCCGCGTGACCCGCGTGACCCGCGTGACCCCCGTGACCGCGTGATCCAGCGCGACTCCGCGCGACTACCGCGGCCCGCCCAGAGCCTGCTCCAGCAAGCGAATCAGCTGATCGTGCTCGACGGCATCCAGGCGGTCGGTCGCGGGGGAGAGGGCCTGACGAACCTCGACATAGACCCGGTCGGCCAACTCCAGGCCGGCCGGAGTCATGTAGACGTCCACGACCCGACCGTCGTCAGGGTTCTTCCCCCGGGCCAGCAAGCCCCGCTTCTCGGCCCGGTCCACCAGCCCCGACAACGTCGACTTGTCCAGCCCTAGGAACACCGCCAACTCGGTCATCCGGGCCCGGCGATCACGCAGGATGCCGAGCACCCGCAACTGGGTGAGCGACAGGTCGTGCGCGGCACCGATGCGGGTGAGCGCGCCCATCACCTCGAACGACGTCCGGACCAGGGCGTCCATCAGCGCATCGGTACTCATGCCAGGAGACTACTTGACATGGTTCGTATTACAAACCATTCTGAAGATGGTTGGAAATACGAACAAACAGGAGAGCTCAATGCGCGCCGCTGTCATCGACACCCCCGAGACCACTCCGGCCTACCGCGAACACCCCGAACCGCAGCCGACGAGCAGCGACGAGATCGTCGTCGACGTCCTCGCCTCCGGCCTGCACCACCTGACCCGCTCCCGCGCCACCGGCGCGCACTACAGCAGCGCCGGGGCGTTCCCGCTGGTCCCGGGCATCGACGGGGTCGTCCGCGATCAAAACCACAAGCTCCGCTTCGCGGTTCTGGACGATACGAAGCTCGGCATGTTCGCTGAACGCACCGTCATCGACGTCCGACGAAGCGTGGTGCTGCCGGACGGTGTCGACCCCGTGCGGATCGCCGCGGCGATGAATCCCGCGATGTCGTCCTGGGTCGCGCTGCGCCGGCGCGTCGAGTTCGAGAAGGGCCAGCGGGTGCTGGTGCTGGGCGCCACCGGCAACGCCGGGCGGATGGCCGTGCAGATCGCCAAGCTGTTCGGTGCCTCGCACGTGATCGCGGCGGGGCGGGACACCGCGCGGCTCGCCGCGTTGCCCGCGCTCGGCGCCGACGAGGTCATTACGTTCGACCGGGTCGAGCGCGCGGCTGACGTCGACGTCGTCATCGACTACGTGTGGGGCGAGCCGTCCGCCAACGCGATGGTGCCGCTGCTCACGAAGCGCGCCGACCGCAGCGCCCCGCTGACCTGGATCCAGATCGGGTCGATGGGCGGCTTCACCGCGCCGATCCCGTCCGCGGCCCTGCGCGCGGCGCGCCTGCAGATCGTCGGCAGTGGCATCGGGTCCGTGCCTGCCCGCGACTTCCTCGCGGAACTGCCGGAGATCGCCGCGGCGGTGGCGGACGGCGCGATCGACGTGCAGGCCCGTGCGGTGCCGCTCGCCGGGATCGCGGAGGCGTGGAACGAGCAGACCGACGAGCGCATCGTGTTCGTGCCCTAGGTCCGCGTGATCGACAGGCCGAAGGGCACGGGCCCCCACGTGAGGATCGCGGGGCCGTCGTCAGTCCGCCCAGGTCGACGACCTGGTCCGATGCCCAGCCGAGGTCGCCCAGCAGCGCCAGGGTCAGCGTCTTGGCGTCCGGGTCGTCGCCCGACAGGAACGCGGTCATCGCCGCGGGCGGATGCGCCATCAGCGACACGTGCATCATGTTCACCATCCGGACGTCCGGCAGTGCGGCGGCCAGTTCCTCGGCGAGGCTGCTCCCCGGGTAGCGCAGACCGGTGGCGAACCCGTCCGGACCGATGTGCACTGCATTGGCGACGTCGATCAGCACCGCGCCCGGGGGCGAACGACGCGCCGCTCAGGAGCTGAACGGACACGTCGCCGGGTACGGCGTTCACCACCATGTCGGCGCTTGCCACGACGTCGGCAAGCGTGGAACGGGAGCCGAAGGCAACCGGATGCCCGGCGGCCTCGAGCGGACCGGCGAGCGTGCGACGACCGCCCCCGTCCCGGCGAATGCGATTCGTGTCATGCAGCGACGCTATTTCCGAGTCGGTAACAGCGGGATCTGCACCGCACGTTCGCGGGTGCGAGCGGAAGATGCTCACGCAGACCCTCCGCGGGCTCGAGCGTGATGGGCTGGTGGCGCGGACCACTGTCGGGACGGGTCCGTCACAGGGGAAGTACCGGCTGACACCGCTGGGAGGCGATGCCCAGCGTTGTCAACTGGGCGGAAACACACATCACGGAGGTGAGCGCCGCCCGAGCAAAGTGGGATGGGAATTGCTAAAAGTTGGCATCCCACTTTGCGTGTGGATTCAATGACGAGGGGTAGGGGCCATCAGAATCGCTCTGTCCGGGCAGAGCATGATCCCAGGGAGGGAATCCATGGGCTTGGTGTGGCACAGACCGTTGACGCCCGAAGACGTCGCAACCGCATACAGATTGCTCGATCTGCACGAGCCAATCGAGCGCTACGGCGACAGCCCGATGTGTGGGAACGCCGGTCACTGGGGCGCGGCGCCCACCTGGCCGTGCAGTCGCGTCCGCTGGTCGGCCGAGGTGATCGCGGCCTCCGAACGCGGCGAGATACCCGACGAACTGCGAGCACCGGCATGACCACCCCGCCAGAAGATTCACCCGACCTCGCGCTGACTGCGGGCGACGTGGTCGCGCTCGTCGCGCAGCAGATCGAGGTCAGTGGAGCGCGTCCCGTGCTCACCGACGATTCACGGGAGGCGGCCGAGCGGGCCGCGGAGGACCTGCTGGATTCGCTCAGCGGTGAGCAATCCACGCCGCCGAAGCGGGCCAACGGCGCCGAACACGATTCGGATTAAACGAACCGGTTCCGGGCAGCACCGGCCGCATGACGACGACACACAGCGCGCTGGTCGATGCGCGGGATGGTGCTGCCGGCGACGAGGCGTTGCAGCAACTCGGTCGCGCGCTCCGGGCCGCCGGATACACGTTCACGACCGTCACGCCGGTCACCCACCAGCGGGTCAACCGTCGGCCGGGCAACGCCTGGGCGCACGACCTGCGCGGCGCGCTCGGGTGGAGCCGACCGTTCCGGCCCGACACGCTGCCGCCGTCGATCGTCGAGTTGATGGACGCCGCCGGCGTGCTGGAACGCGACGGCGACGCCTGGCGCAGCACCGTGCGATTCTCCACCTACGACGGCGAGCTGTTCGTTCACTCCGCGTTCCCCACCACGGCGGCGAACGCGGTGTTCTTCGGCCCCGACACGTACCGGATGGCCGATGCCGCTGCCGCGCACGTGCTCGCCCGCACCACGCCGGTGCGCCGCGCCGTCGACATCGGCTGTGGCACCGGAGCGGGCGCGATCACCGTCGCCAAGCGCGCGCCGGGCGCCGAGGTGTTCGCCGTCGACATCAACGACACCGCGCTGCGCTACGCCCGCGTCAATGCCGCGGTCGCCGGCACGAGCGGCGTCCGGCCCTGCCGGAGCAACCTGCTCTCCGACGTCGACGGGTCGTTCGACCTGATCGTTTCCAACCCGCCGTTCATGGTCGACCCGGCCGGGCGCGCCTACCGTGACGGCGGCGGGCCCGGCGGTCACGGGCTCACGCTCGCGATCCTCGACGCCGCCACGACGCGGCTCGCGCCGGGCGGCTCGCTGGTCCTGTTCAGCGGCGTCGGCATCGTCGACGGCCACGACTCGCTCCGGGCTGCCGCCGCGGAGCGGCTCGCGTCCACCGACCTCGAGTGGACGTACCGCGAGGTCGATCCGGACGTCTACGACGAAGAACTCGACGGCGACGCCTACTCCGACGCCGAGCGGATCGCTGTCGTTCTGCTGACCGCGGTGCGTCCGGGGTGAGCGCGGCGCTCACGGTCGGCGTCGAGGAGGAGTACCTGCTCGTCGACCCGGTCACCGGGCAGAACGTCTCGGTGATCGAGCAGGTGACGGCCAAGCTGCCGGAAAGTCTGGTGTCGCGGAGCCGGTCGGAGTTCCGGCGGTGCATGGCGGAGATGGTCACCGAGCCGACCGTCGATCTGAGCGACGTGCGGGAACAGTTGTCGCAGAACCGGTCGGCGGTGGCTTCGGCCGCTGCCTCGGCCGGTGTGCTCGCGGTGCCGGTGGGGGCGACGCCGGTCGCGGAGACCGACCGGCGCCCGGTCGACGATCCGCGGTTCGTGGCCATCGCCCGGCACTACGGGGCGATCGCGCACGATCCGGCGGTGTGCGGCACCCACGTGCACGTCGGGGTGCCGTCGCGGGCCGCCGCGATCGACGTGTGCCGGCGGATCCGGCCGTGGCTGCCGGTGCTCCAGGCGCTGACGGTCAACTCGCCGCTCCACGAGGGCGTCGACACCGGGTACGCGAGCTGGCGCTCGGTGCAGCTCGACCGCTGGCCGAGCCTCGGCCCGATTCCGCACTTCGAGTCGGCGGAGGAGTACGACCGGGCGGTGGAGTCGCTCGTCGCGTCCGGGGTGATGCTCGACGCTTCATTGGTGCTGTGGCACGTGCGGCCGTCCGCGAGTTACCCGACCGTGGAGGTGCGGGTCGCTGACACCCCCGCGACGGTGGACGACACCGTTCTGCTGGCCGAGTTGGTGCGCGGGCTGGTCGGTGCTGCGGTCGACGGGCCGGCGGTGGCCGATCACCTGCTGGCGGCCGCGCACTGGAACGCGGCCCGTGCCGGGATGAGCGGCACGCTGCTGGATCCCCGGTCCGGGCGCGTTCGACCGGCGTGGTCCCTCGTCGACGAGCTGGTCGGGCTGTGCGACGACGCCCCGGACGTCGTCAGCGGACTGGAACGTCTGAAGCGCACGGGAACCGGCGCGGACCGGCAGCGCGACGCGCTGGCCCGCACCGGGAGCATCCCCGCGGTCCTCCGCGAGCTCGCCCTCTAGGCCCTGTCCTGCGAATCCATGCTCGGCTGAGCGGGGCCTCGCTGCGAGCGAGATTCGCAGGACAGGGCCTAGTCGCCGGGCGTTCCGAGGAAGGCCTTCGTGAAGGCGAAGGGGTTGGGGGCGTTGCCGGCGCAGGCGTCGGAGTCCGCGTCGGCTTCGACGCCGGTCGGGCACGGGCGGTCGCGGGTGACCGACCACATCGAGTAGAACGCGGCGCCCTTCTCACGCGCGAACTCACCGAGCTTGACGGCGTCGTCCAGGGAGAAGACCTCGGTCGCCGGTGAGTTGACGCCGATCAGCGGGGTCACGGCGATCCGGCTCCAGGCCTCTTCCTCGCTGAGACCGAACACCTCGCGGATCGTCGCCACGGCGTTCGTCATCGCCTGGGTGGCGTAGGTGCCCATCATTCCTTCGGGCTCGGGCGCCGCCCAGCGTCCGTAGTCCATCGCCATGACGTTGACCGCGTCGATCCGGGCGTGCGCGGTCGCCGCCGCGGTCAGGATGCGAACCGGGCTGGCGGTGAACCCGCTCGGATTGACCGGCAACGTCAGCGAGACGTCGAGCTTCTTGCCGCTCGCCTCGGCGTTCTTCTGCAGGAGAGCGATCGCCTCGCCCCGCCGCACGTGCCCCGGGGTGTCCCCGAGCTCGTTGCCTTCGACGTCGAAGTCCACCGCCGTGGCGGAGTACAGGTCGATGACACGCTGATAGGCGTCGGCCAGAGCAGGAACGGAATCACAGACGGCGGCGAGCTCGTCGCCGGTCGCACCACCGAACGAGATCCGGACGTCGCCGCCCGCGGCGCGGAAGTCGTCGATCCGCTGGCGGACCTCTTCGTCGTCGATCGCGAGGTCGCCGTCCCAGCTGGGCGTGCAGCCGTCCTTGGCGACGACGAAACCCAGGATGTAGCGGGAGATACCGGCCTTCTCCACCGAGCCCGCCAGGTCGTACGGCGGGTAGTAGCCCACGTCGACGTAGGGCTCGAACGGCGTGTCCGGTACCGGCAGGGGCGAGGGAGATTCGCTCACCGCGGCGAGGGGGCTCGACGCGGTCACCGCGGTGTCGTCGGAGGGGCGGTTCAGTACGGTCATCGCGCCGGCGGCCAGGACCATGGCGGCACCCAGGCCTGCCATGACGCGGTACGGCGTATCGCTGGGACGCTTGTGGCGGCCACCCTTGACCGGCGGTAAGGGTGGGTGCATGGCGCAACACTCTACGCCGGTGTCAGCGCTCTATCAGCGTCCTAACAGGTCGTATCCGCACACTGATGCACGAGCGTCGGTAAGCGCGGCCGGGTCGGGCGAAGGGGAGCGCCGGTGATGAGCACCGAAACAAGCAGCACCGTCAGGTCGGCCGACGGGACGCCGATCGGGGTGCTCAGCCTCGGGCAGGGGCCCGGACTGGTCGTCGTCCCTGGTAACAACCGCCGGGCGTCGCACTACAGATCGCTCGCCGAAGAGCTCGCGGAGGACTACCGCGTGCACGTGATCGACCGGCGCGGGCGCGGCCGCAGCGGACCGCAGGGGCCGTTCTACAGCATCGAGGCCGAGGCTTCCGACGTTCACGCGGTGTTGCGCGAGACCGAGTCCGACCTGCTGTTCGGGCACGGCCACGGCGGTCTGGTGGCCCTGCACCTCGCGCTGTGGCGCCCGGTCGACGCGCTGGTCGTCTACGAGCCGGCGGTGAGCATCGGTGGCTCGTTCGACGCCGGCTGGATCCCGGAGTTCCGTCGCCAGCTCGCCACCGGGCGGTACGGCGCGGCGATGGCGACGTTCCTCAAGGGCAGCCGGATGGTGCCGCTCGGCAACGCGCCGATGTTCGTCTACCGGGCGCTGGCCGAGATGCTGCTGCACGGCGACGACGGCGCGGAGACCAGGGCGATCCTGGCGACGGCTCCGGCCGAGGTCGACGAGATCGCGCGGCTGGACTCGGACGGCCGGCGGTACGCGTCGATCCACTCACCCACGCTGCTGCTGGGTGGTGGGCGTACCGCCGACTATCTGAACACCGCACTCCAGCGGCTCGACGAGCTGATGCCCGACTCCGAGTGCCGCGTTCGCCCCGAGCTCGACCACTACGCGCCCGACTATTTCGCGCCGCGGACCGTGGCCCAGGACATCAGCGCGTTCATCACGAACCGCAACGCTGCCCGCGTCCAACTGGGTATCGAAAGTGTCCTGGTGGCCGAACACTAGGCTGTCGGCATGCGGCGGTTCGCGGTCCCGGTGGCAGTGCTGGCGCTGCTGACCGGTTGCTCGGCACTGCGCTCCGTACCGTCCACCGAGACGCACATCGTGTCGTTCGAGCTCGAGACCGTCCGCCCGGCCACGTTCGTCGACATGAAGGCCAGCTACTCGCTGGAACCGTTGGCCGACAAGAAGAACACCGCGTTCGGCTCGTCCTGGGACAACGAACTCACGTTCCACTACCCGGACGTGGACCGGCTGACGTTGCTCGGCGAGGTCCGGGTCAAGGACCGTCCGCTGATCCCGCCGCCGAAGGCCGCGGTCGAGTTGCGGTGCCGCATCAAGGTCGACGGTGTCCTGGTCGCGGAGAACACCGGGTTCACCGTGTCGTGCACGCACACGATGACCGCGGGTCGGCAGCAGCGCTCGACGAAGTCGTCCTGATGTGACGTACGTCGCGATTCGGTATCACGGCACCGGGTGACCACTCTTGTTCGTTGTGCCACCAGCTACGGGGAGGGGACCCGCCTTGACCACGAATGAATCACCACGCGGTGGGACCGGACCGTTATTCGCCGCGTTAGCCGTCACCGGCGTCGTGGCGTCGCTCGCCTGGGCCGTCCGGGACATCCCGTCCGCCATCGGCGGTCGTCCGAGCGGTGCCCGGCTCGACCGGATGCGCCAGTCGCCGCGCTTCCACGACGGCGCGTTCCAGAACGAGCAGCCGTCGGCGCTGGCCGCCGTGCCCGGGGGGCGCGGCATGATCGGCGAGATGCTGTTCGGCCGCCAGCGGCGCCGTCCCAGCAAGCCGGTGCCGATCGTGACGCCCAGCGTCAGCGAGCCGGCCTCCACCGGGCTGCGCACCACCTGGCTCGGCCACGCCACCGTCCTGCTCGAGATCGAGGGCCGCCGGGTGCTGTTCGACCCGGTGTGGAGCGAGCGTTGCTCGCCGTCGTCGCTCGCCGGCCCGCGCCGCCTGCACCCGGTTCCGCTGGAGCTGGCTTCCCTTCCCGCTGTCGACGCCGTCGTCATCTCGCACGACCACTACGACCATCTGGACGAAGCGAGCATCCGGACGCTGACCCGGCTCCAGGACGCGTCGTTCCTGGTCCCGCTCGGTGTCGGCGCCCACCTGGAGCGGTGGGGCGTACCGAGCGACCGGATCGTCGAGCTCGACTGGGACGAGACCGCCACGATCGCCGGCCTGGGCTTCACGGCGACCGCGGCCCGCCACTTCTCCGGACGCCTCCGCTCCGACAACGCGACGCTGTGGGCCTCGTGGGTCGTGGCCGGCGCGGAGCGCAAGGTGTTCTACACCGGCGACTCGGGTTACTTCGCGGGCTACGAGACGATCGGCGCCGCCCACGGCCCGTTCGATCTGACGCTGGTTCAGATCGGCGCCTACGCACCGTATTGGCCCGATATCCACATGACGCCCGAGGAGGGTGTCGCCGCGCACGTCGCAGTGAACGGTGGTCTGCTCGTTCCAGTGCACTGGGGGACGTTCAACCTGGCGCTGCACGACTGGTCCGAACCGGTCGAGCGGCTGCTGACCGAAGCCGACGAGTGTGGCGTCCGGGTGGCGGTTCCGCGCCCCGGTGAAGCGGTCGACGTCGACGCCCCGGCGAAGCCCGACGGTTGGTGGCGTTCCATCGCCTGACCACCTGGTTCGGATCCCTGAACTCAGCACCGCCCTCGCGCCTCCCCTCTCCGCGCGGGGGCGGTTCTGCGTCCGCGCACAGTTCCCGTCCCGGCCGCGACCCCCGACCGGGGTGCGCCGGGGTGCGGCGCGCCCACCATTCGGCGGGCGTCCGACTGAGGGGACGGGGTGAGCGTTGACCGGAAGGGGGATTCGGCGGGGCTGCGCCGCGTTACGCCACTACTTAGCGTAATTAGTTGAATCCGGACGGATCCGGTTCAGGGGCCTGGGGGAGGAAGCCGTGTCGAAGGGGTTGCATCGCGCTCAGCGCAGACGGAGAAGATCGGGGTTCGGCGGTCGGGTGGCCGTCGTCGCGGGGGCGGTCGTGCTGGCGACGATCGTCGTCGGGCTGCCGCTGGCCGCCGCCCCGCGGACGGCGACCGGCAGCACGACCGACGGGGCGGCCGCGGACTGCGTCGCGTCCGCCGTCGGGGCGAATCTGGTGCGGATCATCTGCGGCATCACCGACCTGAGTCGCGACGGCGACTCGGTGTACGTCGGCTGGCGGACGACGAGCGGTGGGGTCCGCTCGATCTACCACCGGGAAGGTGCCGGCCACACGAGCTCGGCGACCGGCTACGCGCCGACGGCGGCCGATGAACCGCCGCACCGGGTGCTCTGGAGAATCTGCCGCGACCGGCAGGCTCCATGGCGGGACACGTGCTCGGAGTGGCGGACCGTCTGGGCCTACCCGACCGCCGCCTAAGCCTAGGTTCGTTCGATGTGGCGGACCGGCTGGCCGGGCCGCCACATCTCGACGATCATCACGTTGCGCTCGTTGTCGACCGAGGTGAGCACCGCGTCCAGCAGGTCGACGCGGAAGAGGTGGAACGGCTCCGGGGGGTGCCGTTCGTCGATGTACGCCTTCTGGTCGACGATCTCCTCGGCGACGCCGCTGATCTTGGCGTCGCCGCCGTCCATCGTCCCGTCGCCCGGGTTCGCGTGCAGCGCCAGCCGGCCGTCCCGCCGCAGGTCGAGCGCTTTCCGGGCTTCCCACATCGATCCGAAGGTCAGGTCGGGGCCGTAGAAGTCGACCTCGGTGCCGCTGACCCGCGGTGATCCGTCGGCGCGCAGCGTCGCCAACACGTGGTGCTTCGTCGCCGTGAACCGTGCCTTGATCTTCTCCGCGAGGTCCGGTGCCTCGGCGGAGAACTGCTTCCAATTCGCCATGCCGACGACTCTGCTAGTGAACCCTGACAGTTTCCGGCATGGTTTCGATCGCCGTCACGATGTCGGCCTGGACGCCGGCCACCAGCTCGTCGACGACCGTGTCGTCGAAGCCGATCGTGCGGTCCTCCGCGCGGGACGCCCGCGGCACCTCGCGCACCCGGGTCTCCGCCCAGTGCAGGCAGCTGGAGATGATCCGCGAGCTGGCCGGGTGGACACCCGGGGCGTCCAGGGCCTCGATCAGCGCGAGCATCTCGGGGTCGGTCGCGTCCGACGCCGGGCGCAGCGAGGTGCGGTCGGTCTGGGACAGCGCGGGGGAGCGCAGCGCGACCACCCGGCCGGCGGCGACGACCAGTCGCGTCTGGAACTCGTCCAACCCGATCCGGTCGGCGACCTCCGCGCAGAGGTCGGTCACGGCAGCGGCACCGGCGACGCCGGCGGTCACCGGCAGCTCGACCTCCGCGGTGTCGGCCGACGCCACGCTCGAGGCACGCACGACGCGGTTCCGCCCGGTCGCCTTCGCGTGGTACATCGCACGGTCGGCGTCACGCAGCAGCGCGTCGTCGTCGACCAGGCCGATGGCCGACGCGACCCCGAGGGAGCCGGTGACCGGCACCAGGCAGGATGCCGAGACCTCGACCGGCCGGGCGCAGAGCGCCGCGCGCAGCCGCTCGGCCATGATCGCCGCACCGGACTCGTCGGTGTCCGGCAGCAGCCAGACGAACTCTTCGCCGCCGAAGCGTGCTACGACATCTCCTCCTCGGGTCACGGCCTGCAGCCGCGCTGCGGCCTGGACCAGCGTCACGTCGCCGGCGTGGTGGCCACGCTCGTCGTTGATCTTCTTGAAGTGATCGAGGTCGAGCACGACCAGGGAGAGCGGACGCCCGGTGCGTCGTGCGCGGGCGACCTCGGTACGCATCGTGTCGTCGAAGAACCGGCGGTTGTGCAGGCCGGTCAGCGGGTCGGTCACCGCGAGCCGCTCCTGTTCGCGCAGGGCGGTGGCGAGCTGGCGGGCCAGGTCGGTGCGGTCGCGGGTGACCAGGTACTGCCGCACCATCAGACCGGCGACGACGACCAGCCCGACGAGCAGGGTGCCGTAGCCACCGCCGCGCTCGACGAACTCCAGCGCCAGCCCGATCGAGGCGGCGGTGCCGGCGGCCAGCAGCGGGACGACGGTCAGGTCCCGGCCGACGGCCAGGCGGACCGCGTCGGGCTCCCGGTGCCGGGCGGCGACCACGCCACCGATGGCGAGCAGCACCGCGGACAGCTGGTAGCCGTTGTCGAGCCAGCTCCCGTCGCCGTACGTCCGGTGGATGCGGCCGTACATGTACAGGCAGTCGGTGACCGCGTAGATCAGGTACGACCAGCCGACCAGGCGCACCGAGACCGGCAGCCGGCGGTGACCGGACAGGCCCAGCGTCAGCAGGCAGACCAGCACCAGGATGTCGGCGAGCGGGTATGCGGCGGTGACGACGAGGGAGATGCCCTCGGTGTTCGTCAGCTGCGGCGCGGCCAGCAGCCGCCAACCGAGGGCGCCGAGGCCGACCAGCACCAGCGAGACGTCGAACAGCGCGCGGCCCCGGCGGGAGCGGTGGCCCTGCCCGAATGCGATGAAGAAGCCGGGGAGCACCACGAGGTACTGGGCGAGGAAGAGGGCATCGGAGACCGACGGGTACGGGATCTCGGGGCCGGAGACCCAGACGTACCCGACCCAGACCGCCTCGCCGGCGAGCCAGAGGGCGTACGACGCGGCGAACGCGATCCACGCCCGGCCGGTACGGCTCTGGCCGGCGCGGCGACGGGCGGCGACGGCCGCGGCCACGACGGCCACCGCGATCGGTACCAGGAACAGCGCGTTGGCCGCCGTACGCAACGGGGTGCCCTCGTCGCGGGCCGCCCAGTTGAACACCGCGTAGGCGACGAGCCAGTAGAGGCCGCCGATCGTCGCGAGACGGACCACGCGGTCCGCGCGGATCAGCCGCATCACGGCGGTGCCGGGGCTGCCCTCTGCACCTTCGTAGATCAGCCCTTCACGCTCCGCGGCGAACTTCTCCATCGCGACTCACCCAGCCCCGGCTCAGCGGGCCGCTGCCCGTTCACGCCTTCCCATCGGCGTGTCGGCGCGTCGACAGGAGTGCGGTTGGGGCATCTCCCGGTTGCGCGTCAGTGGCGCGTGAGCACGATCTCCACCGCGCCGGGCTCCGCGGCCAGGTAGCAGGAGCCGCCGACCGGGAACGTGTAGACGGGGTCGGTGGGGCCCACGTCGACGTTCGCCAGTACCGGCACGCCGGCCAGCTGCGGTGCGGTGGTGACGATGTGCCGGAGCAGCTCCTGGGGAATCTCGGTCCGCCGCGGGAACCGGCCGACGACCAGGCCGCGTACGACGATGCCGGTCTGCAGGAGCGACGTGAGGCCTCCGGCGAAGTCGTGGACGCTGTCTTCCGCCACCACGACGACCGCGCCGTCGAGGTCGGGCCAGTACGGCGTGCCTTGCAGGAGGTTGACCGAGCTCAGGGTGCCGCCGACGATCGGCCCGTTGGCGGTGCCCGGCTGCAGCACCCACCAGCCCTGATTGCCCGGCGACGGAACCCAGCTGACGGCCTCGTCACTGAACACCGCACTCCGAAAAGCCGCGACCGTCGCTTCGGCGTCCCTGCCGAACGTCGAGAAGCGCGGTCCCGAGTACGTGACGAGGTTCGCGCGGGCCACTAACGCCCCCTGCAGCGCGTCGGAGAACCCGACGAGCACTTTCGGGTTCGCGCGGATCAGGTCGTAGTCCAGGTGCGGCAGCAACTGGTTGGCGTGACCGCCGTCCACCGTCATGATGCCCGCCACGTCCGGGTCCGCGAACGCGTCGTGCAGGTCGGCGACGCGACCGGCCACCGGCCCGACGCCCAGCGGCCCCGACTCGTGCACGTGCTCGCCGAAGGTGACCCGGACTCCGAACTCGCTCTCCAGCCGGCCCACGGCGGCGAGGCGAACGGCGTCGGGCAGCAGTGCGAGCGACGACGAGGGGGCGACCACGCGAACCTGGTCGCCGGCCGTGAGCTTGCGGGGCAGGGTGGTCATCGGCCGAGGCCCTCCAGCACTTCGGCGGTGGGGAGCCCGGCCAGCGTGGCGCCGGAGATCCGGATCTTGGACTCGCGCAGCCCGCTGCCGATGACCAGGCTGCTTCCCGCCGCCACCGCGCTGTCGACGAGCACCGGCCAGTCCGCGGGCAGGCCGAGCGGCGTCACCCCGCCGTAGGCCATCCCGGTGGCTTCGACCACCTCGTCCAGCGGTGCGAACGACACTTTGCGGACGTCGAGGTGCTTGCGGACGAGCCCGTTGATGTCCGCCCTGGTCGTGGCCAGGACCAGGCACGCCGCGTACTTGACGACGCCACCCCGCTTGCCGGCGACGACGACGCAGTTGGCCGACTCCTCCAGCGGCTCGCCGTACCGCTCGCAGAACGCCTCGGTGTCGGCGTCAGTGGGGTCGATCGCTGCCACCTGCACGTCGCCGAGTTCTTTCACGGCGGCCGCGACCGGCGGCGCGAGCAGTTCGAGGTGGTCGGCGGCGGGTAGCCAGGTAAGCGTCTCGGGCATGCTGCAACCCAACCACGAATGCGCTCGGCGAGAGGAACCCCATGACCGGAGTTGTGCTCGTGACCGGTGCGGCAGGGCGGATCGGTACCGCGCTGCGCACCCGGATCGCGCGTCCGGGCCGCACGTTGCGGCTGCTGGACGTCGCTCCGCTCGGCGAACTCGCGCCCGGTGAGGAGGCGGTGCGTACCTCGCTCGCGGACGCCGAGTCGGTGGCCGCGGCCTGCGAGGGTGTCGACGCGATCGTGCACCTGGCCGGAATCCCCACCGAGTCGACGTACGACGAGATCCAGACGGTGAACGTCGAGGGCACCCGCGCGGTGCTCGAGGGAGCGCGCCAGCACGGCGTCGGCCGGCTCCTGTACGCGAGCTCGAACCACGCGGTCGGGTTCGCGCGGCGGCAGGACGAACCGCTCCCCGCCGACACCCCGTTCGCACCGGACACCTGGTACGGCTGGTCGAAGACCGCGGCCGAGTCGATGTGTGCGCTGTACCACCACCGGTTCGGCATCGACGTCGTGTCGCTGCGGATCGGGACGTGCTTCCTGAAGCCGCCGCACGTCCGGGCGCTGGCCACCTGGCTTTCGTTCGACGACGCCGGCCGACTGGTGGAGGCCGCGCTCACCGTGCCGTCACCGGGCTTCGCGCACGTGTGGGGCGTCTCGGCGAACCAGCGGCGCTGGTGGTCGCTCGCCGAGGGTGAGGCCATCGGCTACCACCCGCAGGACGACGCCGAGGTGTTCGCCGACGGGCTCACCGGAGAGGACTCCGACTACGTCGGCGGCGAATACACCACGCTGCCGCTGGGCGTCAGGCGCTGAGTGAATTCTTTTCGACCGACCCCAGCGGGCTCGCTAAGTCCGCGGGGATCCGTGAGGTTGAAAAGAGTTCACTGACGCCCGGGCGCGGTCGAGCGTCCGGGCGATCGCCAGCGTCTCGTCGAGCGGCATGTACTCCGATTCGGTGCGGCCCGCACGGACGCAGCGGGCCACCTCCTCGGCCTGGAACGTGTAGCCGTTGCCGGGGAGGTCGAACGTCTCGTGCCGGGGCTCGGCACCGCGGCGGTACAGAGTCAGCTCGTTCGCGCGGAAGAACAGTGGGTGCAGCTCGATGCGGCCGCGCGTGCCGGTGATCTCGGCGCGCGTCGGCGTGTCACCGCGCAGCGAGCAGTGCAGCACCGCGACCGCGCCCGAGTCGTACCCGAGCAGGATGCCGGTGTTCGCATCGACGCCGGTCGCGGCCTGACCGGTGGTGGCCAGCACCGTCGACGGCTCACCGAGCAGCATCGAGGCCAGCGAGACCGGGTAGATGCCGAGATCGAGCAGGGCACCGCCGCCCAGCTCCGGGGCCCACAGCCGGCCCTTCGGATCGTAGTCCGCCGCGAAGCCGAAGTCGGCCTGCACGGAGACGACCTCGCCGATCGCGCCGTCGTCGACCAGTTCGCGCAGCAGCGCGATCGCCGGGTTGAACCGGGTCCACATCGCTTCCATGCAGAACACGCCCGCTGCGCGGGCGGCAGCGATGACCTCGGTCGTCTGCCCGGCGTCGAGGGTGAACGGCTTTTCCACGAGGACGGAACGCCCGGCGGCGATGCAGGTCAGCGCGGCGGCCGCGTGGCCGGAGTGCGGGGTCGCGACGTAGACCACGTCGACGTCGGGGTCGTCGGCCAGCGCCTGGTAGCTCGCGTGCGCGGAGGAGATGCCGTGCTCGGCGGCGAACGCCTCGGCGGTGTCGGCGGCACGCGAGCCCACCGCCACGACCTCGTGGTCGGGCAGCGTCAGCAGGTCCGACGTGAACGTCCGGGCGATGCCACCGGTACCCAGGATGCCCCAGCGAAGCTTGCTCATCAGGCCAGGTTAGTGGGGTGCGCGGTCCCAGATGCCGGAGACCATCACTCCGTCGACCTCGAGGTTCGAGGAGAGGACGAGCAGGTCGGCGGTGAAGCCCGGCACCAGCGCGCCGATCCGGCCGCCGAGTCCGAGCGCGCGGGCCGGTGTCGAGGTCAGCGCGGTGACCACCTCGGTGACCGGCACCCCGGCGTCCACCGCGCGGCGGAGTGCGGCGTCCTGGGTGAGCGTGCTGCCGGCGATCGCCCCGGTGTCCTCGACCAGCGCCACGCCACCGCGCACGTCGACGTTGCGGTCGCCGAGCCGGTAGCGCCCGTCGCCGGCGCCGGCGGCGGCCATCGCGGCGGTCACGAGCGCGACCCGCTCCGCGCCGCAGAGGCGGAACACCATCGAGAGCAGCGAGTCGTGGAGGTGGACGCCGTCGGCGATCAGTTGCACCGTCACGTCTGGGTGTTCGAGCAGGGCGCCGACCGCTCCCGGCTCACGTTGCGCCGGCCCTGGCTGCGCGTGGAACAGGTGGGTAGCCAGCGACGCGCCCGCCTCGATCGCGGCGAGGGTCCGCTCGTAGCTCGCGCCGGTGTGCCCGATCGCGACCTGGACGCCCTGGTCGACAGCGCGTTTGACCAGCTCCATCGCGCCGGGCAGCTCCGGTGCGAGCGTCAGCACACGCAGGTGGCCGCGGCTGGCGCGGATCAGGCGCTGCAGCGCGTCGGGGTCGGGCACGAGCATCGCGGCGGGGTCCTGCTCGCCGGCGTGGGCGGGGGAGAGGAACGGGCCCTCGGCGTGGATGCCGGCCAGCTTTCCGGCGTCGGTCAGGTCGGCGAGCGTTCCGGCGGCGCGCACCATGTCGTCCATGGGGGCCGTGGCGAGGCTGGCCAGCGACGTCGTCGTGCCGTGCTCGCGGTGCAGCGACCGAATCGTGTCCGCGGTGCCGACCCGGGAGAAACTCTGCCCGCCACCACCGTGGACGTGGAGATCGACGAAACCGGGAACGATCCACCGTCCACCGAGGTCGATGACCTCGGGGTCGCGCGGGCGGGACCGCTCGGGGCCGCCGACCGCGGTGATCCCGCCGCCGGTCACCGCCACCCAGCCGCCCTGGACCACACCCACCGGAAGGACCAGTGTGGCGTCGGAAAGCACGGGCATGCCGCTCCTCCGCCAGACCGAGATCATGACCGTTGGTCATCGTACCTTCGGCCGATTGTGGTCGACCGGGCGATCCGAGCTCACGCCAGACTGTTCACACGGCCCCGTCCGAAGACGCATCGGTGGCTAGAGTGGGGACGCTACGCGACGCGCCGGAGGAGGGACGAGGAGTCAATGGACCACCGCCCGGAGGAACCGGTGCTGACCGAGATCCAAGAGTCCGGATTGAATGAACGAGAACTCGCGATTCTTGCGTTCGAACGGCAGTGGTGGCAGCACGCGGGTGCCAAGGAACAGGCCATTCGCGACCAGTTCTCACTGTCGGCCACGCGCTACTACCAGCTGCTGAACGCGCTGATCGATCGGCACGAGGCACTCGTGCACGACCCAATGCTCGTCAAGCGCCTGCGCCGGGTGCGTGCCGCGCGTCAGCGGCAGCGCTCGGCCCGCCGCCTTGGCGTCCGGCTCTGATCAACCGCAGGGCAGGCTCACCCGCAGCCGGGTTCCGGCGCCGGCCCTGCTCTCGACGAGGGTCCGGCCGTGCAGAGCGCGGATGCGGTCGTCGATGCCCGCCAGTCCGCCCCCCGGAACCACTCTGGCCCCACCAGGCCCGTCATCGGCGACGAGGCCGTGCAGCCACCCGTCGGCCTCGGTGACCTCGATCCGCACCCGCGCTTCGGGCGCGTATTTGGCCACGTTCGTCAGTCCCTCGCAGAGCGCGAAGTAGGCGGTGGCCTCCACTGCCGGTGGCTTGCGCCCGGCGTCGACAGCCAACTGGACGGCCAGCCCGAGCCGGACGGCGACTTCGTCGAGGGCGGCACCGAGGCCGTCGGTGCGCAGCACCGTCGGGTGCAGACCGCGGGCCAGCGCCTCCAGGTCCTCGATCGTGCCGAGCACCTCGTCGTGACAGGACGCCACCACGGACCGGGCCGGCTGCGGAAGAGCGTCGAGACGGCTCAGTCGCTCCGCCAGCGCTGCGAGCTGTCGCTGCGCTCCGTCACGCAGGTCCTTCTCCAACCGCTGCCGCTCCGCTGTCTCCCGTTCCTCGACGCGTGCCTGCGCGGCGAACACCTGCTCGAGCTGGGTGGTGGCCACCGCTTGGAGCTGTGCGGTGAGCAACGCCTGCGACCCGGCGCGGAGCACGGCGTCGACCATGCCTTTTCGCAGCCGTAGACCGTCGTCGAGCTCGACGAGAGCCAACGGCTGACGATCGTCCATCCGCGCCTCGGCCAGCCACCGCCCGGCCGTCGCGGACGGATCGAGCACCAGGCGACCCCGCCGGTCGACGTAGCTGCGCTCGGCCGGGATCCAGAACAGCAGCCGCAGCGGCGGATCGCGCAGGGCCGCGGCGAGCGCGTCGCGCACGGTCGCCACCGACGTCGTGGACGAGGTCATCCGCACCACGCGGTGCGGTGCGTCCACCTCGCGCCAGCGTTCACGCAGGGCTCCGGACAGCACGGCCAGCGCGAGCACCGCGGAGATCGTGTTCTGCACGACGTAGAGCGAGAGCAGCGACTCGAGGTCGGTGAACGTACGGGTCCGTGCCGTGGCGGCGATCGCGGCCGCGGCGATGCCGGTACCGATCAGCACCGGGATCGCGGCCGGACGCTCCGTGGACGACAGCGCACGACCGCGGCGCACGAGCAGCACGAGGTACCAGGCCGCGAGCACGACCTGCAGCCCGGTCACGGTCGCGATCCCGGCGTCGAAGGCCGGACGGTTCGCCACCAGCGTCGGCCAGAACACGTCCGGGGAGAGGTCGTTCCACTCCGGATGCGACACGAGCTCGACGAGCAGCTCACCGACGATCAGCACGCCGATCGCCGCGTACACCCAGCAGCGGTCGGCCCGGTCGACGAGCCGGCCGGCCGGGTAAGCGAGCACGGCGGCGCCGGAGACGATCAGGCTCACGCCCTCGCAGTAGAACGCGAACGTTGGCCAGATTCCGCTGTCCCAGATCGCCGACCAGGCGAACGCGCCGAACACCGCCCCGACCAGGAGGAGCTGGCCGCTGCGCTGCCGACTGTCACCGGTGCCGAGCAGCAGTCCGCCGGCGGCCCCGAACACACCGGCGGCGGGCACCGCGATCGCGGCCGAGGTCAGGTGCTCGCACCAGTACGGCACGCCGCAGAGAAACGTGAGCACGCCGACGCCGACCCCCACGAGGGCGGCGCGACCGGTGTGCCCGGGAACCGGCAGGACAGCGCGCATCGACACGGTGCCTCCGTTCTCCGCAGCGCATGATACGGAGCTTTGCCCTAGCGAGCGTCCCGCTGGTCGGCGTACGCGGCGAGGTGGGCCACCTGCACCGGGTCGAGCGACGGCCGGACGCGGCCCTGGGCGGTGCGCAGGTGGGCGGCGGTGACCTCGGCGGTGTCCATCGACTCGCGCATCGCGGCCAGCGCGGCCTCCCGCACCAGCGCGGCGCAGTCCGCGGACGAGAAGCCGTCGAGCTCCTTCGCGACGTCGGCCAGGTCGATGTCGTCGGACAGCGGCACCTTGCGGGACGAGGCCTTGAGGATGTCGGCGCGGGCCTCGTGGTCCGGCGGCGGCACGAACACCAGCCGCTCCAGGCGTCCCGGGCGCAGCAGCGCGGGGTCGACCATGTCGGGCCGGTTCGTCGCCCCGACCACGACGACGTTACGCAGGCCTTCGACGCCGTCGAGTTCGGTGAGCAGCGCGGCCACCACCCGGTCGGTGGTGCCGCCGTCGGTGGACTGGCCGCGCACCGGCGCCAGCGCGTCGACCTCGTCGAGGAACACGAGCGTCGGCGCGGCCTCGCGAGCACGGCGGAACAGCTCGCGCACCGACCGTTCGCTCTCGCCGACCCACTTCGTGAGCAGCTCGGCGCCCTTCACCGCGAGCACGTTGGCCTGCCCGGTACCGGCGAGTGCACGGACCAGAAAGGTCTTGCCACACCCCGGCGGACCGTAGAGCAACACACCCCGCGGCGGATCGACGCCCAGGCGCGTGAACGTGTCCGGGTACCGCAGCGGCCAGAGCACCGACTCGGTCAGCGCCTCCTTGACCTCTTTCATGTCCCCGACGTCGTCGAGGCTCAGGGAAGCGACCTCGAGCGTGGACTCGGCCATCGAGGTGGGCCGCACCGACTGGGCGGCGGCGTCCAGGTCGACCTTGGCGATCTCGGGGGTCTCCGCGTCGCGCTGGCGCATCGCCGCGCGGACGCCGGCTTCGCGGACGAGCGTTCCGAGGTCGGCGGCGACGAAGCCGGGGGTGCGGGCGGCGATGTCGTCGAGCGAGGCGTCGTCGGCGACGGGCAGGTTGCGGGTGAACAGCGCGAGCAGGTCACGGCGTTCGACGGCATCGGGCATCGGCACGCGGAGCTCGTGGTCGAGCACGCCGGGGCGACGCAGGCCGGCGTCGACGTCCTCGGGGCGGCTGGTGGTGCACACGACGGCGGTCTTGCCGTCGCTGACCAGCCCCGCGATCAGCTGGACGAGCACGGTCGCGATCGGCGGTGGGTCGGTGCGGGGTGCGAGGGCTTCGACGTCGTTGAGCAGGAGCACTGTGGGCTGCTCTTTTTCCGCCTGGGCGGCCGCTTGGCGGAGGGCGTTCGCGGCGGCGTCGGGGGCTACCGCGGCGAGGCCCGGGCACCAGATGCGCACCACCGAGGCGCCGGTGGCCTGGGCCACCGAACGGACGAGAGTCGACTTCCCGGCGCCGGGCGGGCCGGTGACCAGCACGCCGAGCTGCACCGTCGTGCCGAGGCGCTCCAGCACCTCGCCGTGGTGGAACGCGAGATCGAACAGCTCGGTGAGGTGGGCGGCCTGGCTCTTCAGGCCGATCAGGTCTTCGGGTGGCCGGGGTTCGTCGTCGAGCGCGGCTCCGGGCTCCGCGAACACCTGCTGCATCCCTTTGTCGACGCTCTGAGGCCGAGCGGCGGCGGCAGCTCCCGCAGCCCCACCCGCCCCGGGCGACCGCGGCGGCGTCTGGGGAAAGACCGGTGCGCCCGTCCCTCGAACCGGAGTGGTGCCCGAGCTGGTGCCGCGGGTGCCCCAGACGGCGCCGCCGGAGGTTTCGGACCAGGTGACGATCGTGTCGGGGGTGATCAGCGCTGCGGTTTCGGGCTCGGCGGCGACGACAGTGAGCAGCGCCGCGGTCCAGCCGCTGCCGACCGCGTTGGACAGGCTGCGCCGCGCGCTCTCCAGCAGCGGCCGGTGCGGGTGCGCGGGGTCGAGGTCCTGCGGCAGCAGCGACACGTCGTCCCCGCTGGTGACCACCTTGCTCAGCAACGCCAGCCGCAGCATCTCCGGCGAAACCGCGGCTACGACAGTGGCGTCGCCCGCCACCGTAACCGTGCGCGCCGCCTGGATCGGCGCGGCACTGACCTCCACCGACGCCCCGTCGCGAATCCGCAGGTTCCCCATCGTCAGGTCGTCGGCAAGCAGCAGCCCGCGCGCCGCGCCCGCGTCACCCACGGCCGCGATCCCGGCCGACGTCCTGTCCGCGCTGCGCAACAGCACCGGATCGCCCGGATTGAGGTCGAGCGCTGCCAGCACTTCCGGATGCAGCCGCACCACCCCGCGCCGCGCGTCGAGCACAGCCGACCGCAGGCTCGCGGTCAGGGTCAGGGAGGGAGCTTCGGAAGTCACCCTGTAAGTCTGCGTCGTCCTGCAAGTCGGGCGCTGTGTCGGGGCTGAGAGGTCAGCGGTCTCTCAGGAAAGCGGACCTAGTGTGTGGCTGTGGAAACAGATACAGCGCGCGGGATGCCGGGGCCGGCGCGCTCGGGGTGGCGTGCGGTGGTCACTACCCGGCGGATCGTGACGACGCTCGTCGTGGTGGCTGTGATCGCTGCGCTGGTCGCGTGGATCCGCTGGCCCGACGGCGAGTCGGTGCGCTCGACCGACGCGATGGTCACCGTGCAGTCGGGGCCGTCGCGGAACGAGCCGATCGAGCTCGACACCACGATCTACGTCCCGGAGAGCGCCTCCTCGTCGCACCCCGTGCCGGCGATCCTGCTCGCGCACGGCTTCGGGGGCAGCAAGGCCAGCGTCGCCGCCGACGCCCGACGGCTCGCCGGCCAGGGCTTCGTCGTGCAGACCTGGAGCGCACGCGGCTTCGGCCGGTCCGACGGCACGATCTCGCTGGACAGCCCCGACTACGAGGTCAACGACGCCCGCGCACTGATCGACCGGCTCGCCGACCGCGACGACGTACGGCGCGATGCCGACGGTGACCCGCGGGTGGCCGCGGTCGGAGGTTCCTACGGCGGCGCGCTGAGCCTGCTGCTGGCCGGCTACGACCAGCGCGTCGACACGATCGTTCCGCGGATCACCTGGAACGACCTCGCGAACTCGTTCTTCCCGGAGGCCACCGGCGGCGGTCCCGAGGACGGCGTCTTCAAGCGTTCCTGGGCGGGTCTGTTCTTCGGCAGCGCGAGCGGCGGCGGCGCCACCAGCGCCGGTGACCTGGCGTCCCTGCTCGGTGCCCGGCAGGACTCCGAGGGCGGGATCGACCCGAGCAGCGTCGACCCGTCGAAGATCGGTGACCTGGTGCAGTGCGGGCGGTTCGCGCCGGACCTCTGCCGCGAGTACCTCGCGGTCGCCACGACCGGCCGGTCCACTCCGGCGATCATCGAGCGGCTGCGCCGCTCCAGCCCGTCGACGGTGCTGAACCGGATCAAGGCTCCGACCCTGCTGGTCCAGGGCCAGCAGGATACGCTGTTCCCGCTTTCCGAGGCCGACGCCAACGCGCGGGGCATCGCGGCGAACGGGACGCCGGTGAAGGTCGCCTGGTACGCCGGTGGCCACGACGCGAGCGCGTCGACGCGCGAATCCGATCGGGTGAACGAGCTCGAACTGGCCTGGCTGCGGCACTACCTCGACGGCTCCGGCCCGACGCCGTCGGACGAGTTCAGCTACACGACCGCCGGGGCGATCAGCGTCCGCGACACCCGGCCGACGAGCCGGGTCTACACGCTGGACTCGTATCCGGCAGCGGACGATCCCTATCGGGTCCGGGTCTCCGGCATCAGCCCGCAGCCGATCGCGAACCCCCCGGACTCCACGCCGGCCGGCGTTTCGACGCTCCCCGGTTTCGGGGCACTCACCAGCAGTTTCGCCAGCGCGGGCATCGATGTCCCCGGTCAGTTCGCCGCCTACAGCGGCGTCGAACTGGAGCGGTCGGTCGACGTCGCGGGTGCGCCGACGGTACGGCTGGCGGCGGCGTCACCCACCGGTGAGGCGGTGCTGTTCCTCAAGCTCTACGACGTCGACGCGGACGGGCGGGCCACGCTGCCCGGCGGGGCGGTGGCTGCGGTCCGGCTCACCGGGCTCTCACCGACGATCGGCACCGCGCCGCTGGTCATGGTCTCGCTGCCGATGATCGGTCACCGCTTCGAGTCCGGGCACAGCGTCCGCCTGGTGATCGCGACCGCGGACCAGGCGTACGCCGGGCCGGTCGCGCCGGCCGTCTACCAGGTCGCGGTGCAGGCGAACAGCCTGCACCTGCCCGCTGTGACGCCGGTGCCGGTCGCGAACTCGACCGGGCTGTGGACGTGGGTGCTGATCGGGCTGCTGGCCGCGGTGGCGCTCGGCGTGATCGTCGCCGTGGTGATCGTCCGGATGCGCCGACGGCGGCTCGACGTGTCTGTCGACCCGGACGCGGCCGATTCGCCGCTCGTCGTCCGGGGCCTCCGCAAGGCCTACGGCGACGGTTACCTCGCGGTGAAGGACCTGTCGTTCTCCGTCGAGGCCGGCCAGGTCGTCGGCCTGCTCGGGCCGAACGGAGCGGGCAAGACGACGACGCTTCGAATGCTGATGGGGCTGATCCGGCCCACGGGCGGCGAGATCCTGGTGTTCGGTCACCGGATCGTGCCCGGCGCGCCGGTGCTGTCCCGGATCGGCGCGTTCGTCGAGGGACCCGGCCTGTTGCCGCACCTCTCCGGTCTGGACAACCTGCACCGCTACTGGCAGGCCACCGGACGCCCCGCCGAGTCGGCACACCTCGAAGAGGCGCTGGAGATCGCCGGCCTCGGCGCGGCAGTGCACCGCAGGGTGAAGACGTACAGCCAGGGCATGCGCCAGCGGCTGGCGATCGCGCAGGCCATGCTCGGCCTGCCCGACCTGCTGGTGCTCGACGAACCGACGAACGGACTCGACCCGCCGCAGATCGCGGAGATGCGCGCGGTGCTGTCCCGCTACGCCACCGACGGACGGGCCGTGCTGGTCTCCTCGCACCTGTTGGCCGAGGTCGAGCAGGTGTGCAGCCATGTCGTCGTGGTGAGCAAGGGCACCGGCGTCGCCGCCGGGACCGTTGGGGACATCGTCGGCGAAGGGCGGTCGGTGCTGGTGGAGGTCGCCTCCGGAGACCAGGACGCCGCTGTCGCCGCGCTCCGCGCGATGCCCGGCGTCGAGGTCGTGCACCCGAACGGCCAGGGACTCGTCGTCGAGCTGGCCGGTGCCGAGCGCAGCGACGTCGTCCGTGAGCTGGTCGGGGCCGGTGTCGGCGTCGAACGGCTCGTTGCCCGGCGTCGACTGGAAGACGTGTTCCTGGAGCTCGTGGGGGAGCAACGATGACCGCGGCAGTTCACCGGCCGGGGCGGACCCTGCGGTTCGGCGCGGAGTTCGCACGCCAGCTCACCCGTCGGCGCACCCAGATCGCGCTGGGGTTCCTGGTCGTGCTGCCGCTGATCCTGGTGGCGGCGTTCAAGATCGGCGTGCCCGACGATCCCGACTCGGCGCAGGAGGGCAGCAGCCTCGCCGACCTCGCGACCTCGAGCGGAGCCAACTTCACGCTCTTCTCGATCTACGTGGCCTCGAGCTTCCTGCTGCTGGTGGTCGTCGCACTGTTCTGCGGCGATACGGTGGCCAGCGAAGCGAGCTGGGGCACGCTGCGCTACCTGCTGGCGTCACCGGTGCCGCGGGGCCGGCTCCTGCGGCAGAAGCTGACAGTCGGTTTGGCCTACAGCGGATTCGCGCTCGCGTTGCTGCCGACCGTCGCGATGATCGCCGGGACGCTCGCGTTCGGCTGGGGACCACTGCGTACGCAGCTCGGCGTCGACATCCCGGCCACCGAAGCGCTCGGGCGCATCGTTCTCGCTGTCGTCTATATCGCGGTGACTCTGCTACCCGTAGCCGGACTCGCGTTCTACCTCTCGGTGCGAACCGACGCCCCATTGGGAGCCGTCGGTGGCGCCGTGATGCTCTGGATCATCTCGAATATCTTGGAAGCGGTCACCGCACTCGGAGATCTTCGCGCCCTGCTCCCGACCCGTTACGGAACGGCGTGGTTGTCTCTGCTTTCCTCTCCGATCGAGGCAGAAGACATGGTGAAGGGCGCGGTTTCGGCGGTGGCGTACACAACCGTCTTTCTCGCCCTGGCTTGGTGGCGCTTCCTCCGGAAAGACATTGTCAGTTGAGCCGCATCCGGTAGTCGCATCCCTGACGAGTGCGTCCCTTTCGAGGGCGCGGACTGCGACTATCAGCAGACCACCTTCGCACCCAAAGGATCGTGTGATGTTCAAAAAGCTCTCGGGCATGTTCGGCGGCGGCGCGTCCGTCGATACCGTGCTCGCCTCTCCGCACACCCACCCGGGCGACGTGCTCCGCGGCGAGGTGCGGATCAGCGGCGGCAACGTCGAGATGGTCGTCGACAAGGTCGAGCTCGAACTGGTCGCGAAGGTCGAGGTCGAGGGCCAGGCCGGTGGGGACGACTACGAATACAACACGATGCTGCCGTTCCAGCGCCTGCACCTCGGGCACCGGTTCAGCCTGCAGCCGGGTGCGCGTCACGCGGTTCCGTTCGAGCTCGCGGTGCCGTGGGAGACCCCGGTGACGACAGTCAACGGTTACCCGCTGCACGGGATGCAGCTGGGCGTCCGGACGGATTTGGAGCTGGCCGGTTCGCTGGACAAGGGCGACATGGACCCGATCCAGGTGAACCCGCTACCGGCGCAGGCCCGGCTGCTCGACGCGTTCAGCCGGCTGGGGTTCCAGTTCAAGGGCGCCGACCTGGAGCGGGGCACGCTCTACGGGTCGCGGCTGCCGTTCTATCAGGAGATCGAGTACTACCCGGCGCACCAGTACGCCGGCTCGATCAACGAGCTCGAGGTCACGTTCATCTCCGGCCCGCAGTCGATGGACGTGCTGCTCGAGCTGGACAAGCGCGGTGGGTTCCTGACCTCCGGCAGCGACGCGTACAACCGCTTCACGGTGCAGTACGCGGGCGCCGAGCAGCTCAACTGGGAGCAGTGGCTCCACGAGCACCTGCAGATCCTCACGCAGAGGCGCGGGATGTTCCACTGAGTGTGCGGCGGCTCACCGCACGGTGAGCCGCCGCACGCCGTAAACTGGGCGCCACAACTTCATAGGAACTCATCCAGAGGGGCAGAGGGATACGGCCCGGTGAAGCCCCGGCAACCATCGCATCCAGCGAATCGCGCACAGCGAGGCGAGGTGCGACAGGTGCCAACTCCGTCCCGGTTGATCCGGGAGAGATGAGGCAAGCCTCGCCATGACGTCACTTCTCGCTGCCCAGGACACCGCCAGCCCCGCTCGCGCGCTGCGCTGTCGCAACTGTGGTGCGGAGTTCCCGCTCATCGCGATCCACGCGTGCGCCGAGTGTTTCGGCCCGCTGGAGGTCGGTTACGACGCCGACGCGCTCGCGTCGGTGACCCGCGAACAGATCGAAGCGGGCCCGCAGAACATCTGGCGCTACGCGCCGCTGCTCCCGGTCGGGCAGAACGCCGACGACCGCGTGAGCCTCAACCCGGGCCTGACGCCGCTGGTCCGCGCCGACCGGCTCGCCGCGGCGGTAGGCCTGAGCGCCCCGCTGTGGGTCAAGGACGACTCCGCGAACCCGACCCACTCGTTCAAGGACCGCGTGGTTTCGCTGGCGCTCACCGCCGCGAAGGGCCTCGGGTACAGCTCGGTGGCGTGCGCCTCCACCGGCAACCTGGCCAACTCGGTCGCCGCGCACGCCGCCCGCGTCGGCTGGCAGGCCACCGTCTTCATCCCGGCCGACCTCGAACCCAGCAAGATCCTCGCCTCCGCGGTCTACAACCCACGGTTGGTCGCTGTCGACGGCAGCTACGACGACGTCAACCGCCTGACCAGTGAACTGCAGGAGGACGACGCGTTCGAGACGACCGCGTTCGTCAACCAGAACGTGCGGCCCTACTACGCCGAGGGCTCCAAGACACTCGGCTACGAGGTCGCCGAGCAGCTCGGCTGGCGTCTCCCGGCGCAGGTCGTGGTGCCGATCGCGTCCGGATCGCTGCTCACCAAGATCGACAAGGCGTTCGGTGAGCTGGTGACGGCCGGCATCGTTTCCGATTCTTCCTGGCGCGTGTTCGGGGCCCAGTCGGCCGGCTGCTCGCCGGTCTACACCGCGTTCGCCGAGGGCCATGACGTCGTCCGACCGGTGAAGCCGACCGGAATCGCGAAGTCGCTCAACATCGGGAACCCGGCCGACGGGCCGTACGTCCTCGACGCGGTGCGTCGCACCGGAGGCTCGATCGCCGCTGTCGACGACGACGACATCCGCGACGGCATCCGGCTGCTCGCCGAGACGACCGGCATCTTCGGTGAGACCGCGGGTGGCGTGACCGTCGCGGTGCTGAAGAAGCTCGTGGAGTCCGGGGAACTCGACCCGAACGCCGAGACCGTCATCTTCAACACCGGTGAAGGACTGAAGACCGCCGACGCGATCGAGGGCCGCGTGGGGCCGACGCACCGCATCGCGCCGTCGCTGCGCGGAGCCCGCGAAGCTGGTCTACTCGGCTGATCCGGACGCCCAAGGACGGCCTCGCACTAAACAGTGCGAGGCCGTTCGTCTAAGTAATAAAATGCATATAGTGGTACGAATAGCGCGGTAGGTAGTAGAGCTGATAAGCGATAACCGCGATACCTCTTACTCAGACCAGTGAGGCTGGTGGTTCTCCTGGTTATCGCATCGATTAGCGCCCGGCTGCAGAAAGTTGCTTGCTAAGACTGCCCTTTTCCAAACGTCACTTTCGTACTGCCTAGAGGTCCGGTACCGTCCTGACCGGTCATAGTTCTTGCCAGTGTTCGTGCGATGTGCAGTGCGGGGCTCTTGGACGAAGACCCGGGACGCATGGTCAAGGAGTGCGCCTCGTGGGTACCAGCAAGTAAGGGAAGTGCACAGTGGCGCAGGGCACTGTCAAGTGGTTCAACTCCGAGAAGGGCTATGGCTTCATCGCTGTCGATGGCGGCGCTGATGTCTTTGTCCATTACTCGGCGATCATGATGGACGGGTACAAGTCTCTCGAAGACGGCCAGCGAGTCGACTTCGAAGTCACTCAAGGTCCGAAGGGTCCCCAAGCGGAAAACGTCACCGTCGTCGCGTCGTAGTTCCAGACTTCCAGCGAGGCCCGTTCCGGTGGGTGCGACCGGAACGGGCCTCGTCTGTTTTGTTGAGCCCGACGGTAAACCGGTACGCCATTCCTAGTCGGTAATTCAGAGATTCGAACAATCTCTCGGATTCGGCGTCGGTTCTCGCCGGGGGGCGGCCGCGGGCCCTCCGGACGCCTGTGGGACCCTCCCCGTTTGCTTGCACTCGCCTGGGTCGAGTGCTAAACAGGGCATTGGCACTCGGTAGTCTTGAGTGCCAAGGTCGGGGAGGTGAGGCTCCCGGCTCGTCGGTCCGTGCCGACGCAGTGGGGGGTCGTCCGTCGCGGGCACCGTTCCGACCGTGCAGTCTCCGGCTGTCTTACGCGGCATCCGGGGGTCCGACACCATCGGAGGACATCACCGAATGGCCAAGTTGATCGCGTTCGACGAGGAAGCTCGTCGCGGCCTCGAGCGGGGCATGAACCAGCTCGCCGACGCTGTGCGGGTGACGCTCGGTCCCAAGGGCCGCAACGTCGTGCTCGAGAAGAAGTGGGGCGCGCCGACCATCACGAACGATGGTGTGTCGATCGCCAAGGAGATCGAGCTCGAGGACCCGTGGGAGAAGATCGGCGCCGAGCTGGTCAAGGAAGTAGCTAAGAAGACCGACGACGTCGCGGGTGACGGTACGACCACGGCGACCGTGCTGGCGCAGGCGCTGGTCCGTGAGGGTCTGCGCAACGTGGCCGCCGGTGCGAACCCGATCGCGCTGAAGAAGGGCATCGAGGCAGCCGTCGCGGCTGTTTCCGAGGCTCTCGGCAACGCGTCGAAGGAGATCGAGACCAAGGAGCAGATCGCTTCGACGGCCTCCATCTCCGCGGCTGACACCTCGGTCGGCGAGATCATCGCCGAGGCGATGGACAAGGCCGGCAAGGAAGGCGTCATCACCGTCGAGGAGAGCAACACCTTCGGGCTCGAGCTGGAGCTCACCGAGGGCATGCGCTTCGACAAGGGCTACATCTCGCCGTACTTCGCCACCGACACCGAGCGGATGGAGGCCGTCCTCGACGACCCGTACATCCTCTTCGTCGAGGGCAAGATCTCCACGGTGAAGGACCTGCTCCCGCTGCTCGAGAAGGTCATGCAGGGCGGCAAGCCGCTCGCGATCATCTCCGAGGACGTGGAGGGCGAGGCCCTCGCCACCCTGATCGTCAACAAGATCCGGGGCACCTTCAAGTCGGTCGCCATCAAGGCGCCGGGCTTCGGTGACCGCCGGAAGGCGATGCTGAACGACATGGCCATCCTCACCGGTGGCACCGTCATCAGCGAGACGATCGGCCTCAAGCTCGAGAACACCACTGTCGACCTGCTGGGCACCGCCCGCAAGATCGTCGTGACCAAGGACGAGACCACGATCGTCGACGGTTCGGGCGACGCGGAGCAGATCGAGGGCCGGAAGAACACCATCCGGGCCGAGATCGAGAACTCCGACTCGGACTACGACCGCGAGAAGCTCCAGGAGCGCCTCGCCAAGCTGGCCGGCGGCGTGGCCGTCATCAAGGTCGGCGCGGCCACCGAGGTCGAGCTCAAGGAGCGCAAGCACCGCATCGAGGACGCGGTGCGCAACGCCAAGGCCGCCGTCGAGGAGGGCATCGTCGCCGGTGGTGGCGTCGCTCTGCTCCAGGCGTCCACCGTCGCGTTCGAGAAGCTCGACCTCTCGGGCGACGAGGCGACCGGCGCGAACATCGTCAAGGTGGCGCTCGAGGCTCCGCTCAAGCAGATCGCGGTGAACGCGGGTCTCGAGGGTGGCGTCGTGGCGGAGAAGGTGCGCAACCTTCCGTCGGGCCACGGCCTGAACGCCGCCACCGGCGAGTACGTCGACCTGGTCGGCGCGGGCATCATCGACCCCACCAAGGTCACCCGCTCCGCGCTGCAGAACGCCGCTTCGATCGCCGGTCTGTTCCTCACCACCAACGCGGTGGTGGCGGACAAGCCGGAGAAGGCCGCGGCTCCGGCCGGCGACCCGAGTGGCGGCATGGGCGGCATGGACTTCTGAGTCCCGCCTAGCTAGCTCGCACCACGCAAGGGCGGTGCCCGGTTCCACCGGGCACCGCCCTTGCGTGTGCGCGGCCGCGCCGGCCCGAGCGGTCCCGTTCCGGCTCGCCAGGGCACGCCCGAATGAGACCGCTTCGAGGGTGGCACGGCGGCCCGGCGGAGTGGGCCCCTTCGGGCGGGCCGGGACGCGCCCGAACGGGACCGCTCCGCGGGCCGCGGGCCGAGGGCCGCGGGCCGAGGGCCGGGGCGGGGGTCAGCGGGGGCGGGGGGCTTCGCCCTGGCGGGCCAAGGTGACTGCCGCTGCGGCGTCGATGGTGCCGGCGCCGATGACGTTGCGGGCGTTGCCGCCGCAGGCTGGCGCCTCGCCGAGGGTGGCGTCCTGGGCGCTGGCGCGCAGGAGCGCCGCGGTGCGGACCACGTCGCCACGCAGGGACGGCGCGGCCTGCCAGACCAGCGCCACGACGCCCGCGACCTGCGGCGTCGCCATCGAGGTGCCGGACAGGCGCGAATATCCGCCGCCCGGCCACGCCGACAACACGTCTACTCCGGGCGCCACGAGGTCCGGCTTCGACTCGGCGTCCCCGGGCACCGGACCGCGGCTGGAGAACCGCGCGATCACCTTCTTGTCGTCCACCGCCCCGACCGTGAACACCGAGTCGTACCGACCGATCGGGTCGGTGATCGAGCGGCACTTCGCGCCCTCGTTACCGGCCGCGGCCACCACGAAGATGCCCGCGTCACGCAGCGCGTCGACCGCCGGTTCGAGCGTGTCGGCCCCGCACCCCTCGATGTCGGGGCACCCCCACGAGTTGCTGAGCACGTCCGCCGCGCGGGACGGGTCCCCGTCGGTGAGCGGATCGCCGCCCGCGCGGAACGGGGCGAGCATGAACTGCAGGCAGTCCAGGTAGTAGCCGGGGTTCCCGAGCGGCCGGGCCAGGTTCGCGCACCCGATCCACGTCGCGGCGGGCGCCACCCCTACGTTCTTGCCGACCGCGCTGCCCGCGGTGTGGGTACCGTGGCCGTTCGGGTCGGTGGGGGACGTCGTGTGGTTCCACGGGTCGTACCAGCTGTCGGCGCCGCCGCGGTAGGTCGAGCGCAGCGCCTCGTGCCCGGCGTCGACGCCGCTGTCGGAGAAGCCCACGATGATGCCGCGGCCGTCCGCGCCTTCGCGCCAGGCCTGCGGGGCCTTGATCGCGTCGAGGTTGGCCGGGGTGCCGGTGAGCGTGGGGGAGTCGGCGGCGCCGGCGGCGTCGACCTCCGGAATCGGGCGGAGCTCGGGGTTCGGCCGGATCGACGCGACCTCCTCCGCTGCCGCGAGAATGCCGCGCACGAGCGGGGTGTCGTCGACCTCGATGGCGTTGACCAGGTAGTACGACTTCGGATGGGCGCCGACCTGGCGGAGCGCGTCGAGCAGGGGCGCCTGGGTGCGCTTGGCGTTCCCGACCAGCACGCGGTACATCGCCTCGCGGCGCTCGGTGAGATTGCTCGTGGAGTTCGGGATGGCTCTGGTGTTCGTCTGGTTCTTCAGGACGACGAACAGCCGGTCACCGTGGAACCCGGTCTGCCCCGTACCCACCCACACCACCGCCGACGCGATGACCACCACCGCCGCGAGCGCCCCCGCCAACACCCGCCCCCGAGCCCCTGTCTCCTTGACCTCGGCCGCGCGGCGAGCACGGAGGACCAGGACCAGGGCGGTGATGCCGCCGGCCATGAGGGCCAACCAGGCCGAGGTCGCGGCGCCGATGGCCGCCCACTGCGGTACGTCGCCGGGAACCAGGAGGAGCGTGACCTCCTCGGCGTCGACCAGAGCGACGGGACCGAAGACGGCGGGTGCCACGAGCAGGACACCGGACCACCGGCGGGCCGGATCGGTGCACGCCAGCGCCAGGCAGGTGGCCGGCAGCACGGCGAGCAGCAGCAACTGCGAGCCGGGCGCACCGAACGCGCCGGCCAGCAGCGTCAGCGGCACCGCGAGCACCAGCGCGTCGAGCACCAGCCCGGCGACCGGGCCACCCACCGGAACGCGCAACGGACCGGTGCGACGCACGCCCGACACCAGCGCGCCGAGCGCGAACGCGGACAGGACCGCCGCGACGACGTCCAGCGGCCCGCCGAGCGCACCCACCCACCACCACGGCAGCAGCACGACCAACCCGCACGCCAGCGCGACGATCGGCCCCACGCCCGCGATCCGCGGGCTCGACGGCGCCGCACCCGCCCAGCGGCGCACCGCGAGCGCCAGCGCGAACGCGAGCGCGGCCTGCACCACGCCGACCACCGTGTCGCCGACCGACCACGGGACCAGCCGGGCCAGCCCGACCAGCGCCCCGCACGCCGCCGCGAGCGACCAGCTCCGCGCGACAGCACGGAGAACCGGCCGCTTCACCAGGAACCAGGCCAGCGCCGAAGGTGCGCCGGACACCAGCGCGATCAGTACCGTCAGCCCCGGCCAGTACGCCCTGGGCACCGGGTAACCACTGATCACCAGCACCTCGGACGTCACCCACGTGATCGGCTGAGCCACTGCCGTGACCCCGACGGCCCAGAGCCCGGCGAGGGTGACCAGGGTGGGAGCCACCCAGCGGGGAACGCCACCGGCCGGACGCGGAGAGGGCGCGTTGGGCTGCATGCGCGCACCGTATCTCCCCGTACCGACAGACACGCTTTTGCCTGGTCCCGCCGTCGACGGGAGTCAGCAGCGACGTACCGTGGAGCAGTGAGCCGTGATCCCCAGGTGTCCCGTTTCGCCGCCAGCCAGCTCGGGCCGCAGCAGCGCGCCGACGCGATCGCGCGCCTGCGCACCGAAACGTTCGACGTCGTCGTCATCGGCGGGGGAGTCACCGGTGCCGGTGCCGCGCTCGACGCGGCCAGCCGTGGCCTCTCGGTCGCGCTGGTCGAAGCGCGTGACTTCGCCGCGGGCACGTCCAGCCGGTCGAGCAAGCTCATCCACGGTGGTCTGCGCTACCTGGAGCAGCTCAACTTCAGCCTGGTGCGGGAAGCGCTCGAGGAACGCGGCCGCCTGCTGACGACGCTCGCGCCGCACCTGGTGCGCCCGACGCCGTTCCTGCTGCCGCTCAACCACCACGGGTGGCAGCGGCTGTACTACGGCGCCGGGGTGGCCCTCTACGACACGCTCGGATCGATCCTGGGCACGGCCCGGGGCGTGCCGCGCCACAAGCACCTCTCCCGCACGTCAGCAAGAAGGCTGTTCCCGAGCCTGCGCCGCGACGCCCTGGTCGGCGCGATCCGCTACTACGACGGACACGTCGACGACGCCCGCTTCGTGCTGACGCTCGCGCGCACCGCCGCGTCCTACGGGGCGGTCACCGCTACCAGCACGCGCGTGGTCGACCTGCTGCGCAACGCCCGCGAGGTCGTCGGCGTCCGGGTGCGTGACCTGGAGACGGACGACGAGTTCGAGATCCGCGCCCGCACGGTCGTCGCGGCCACCGGCGTGTGGAGTGACGACCTCTCGGAGATGCTGCACGAGCGCCCCGGCCTGCGGGTGCGCGCGAGCAAGGGCGTCCACCTCGTGGTGCCGCGCTCGGTGATCTCGGGCGACGTCGGGCTCATCCTGCGCACCGAGAAGTCGGTGCTGTTCGTCATCCCGTGGGGCGGGCACTGGATCATCGGCACCACCGACACCGACTGGGACCTCGACCGCGCCCACCCGGCGGCGTCCAGCGTCGACATCGACTACATCCTCGAGCACGTCAACGCGGTGCTGGAACGTCCGATCACGCACGACGACATCGAGGGCGTCTATGCGGGTCTGCGGCCGCTGCTGGCCGGCGAGGACGAGTCGTCGTCGAAGCTGTCGCGGGAACACGCGGTCGTGGAGCCGATGCTCGGGCTGATGGTCGTCGCCGGTGGCAAGTACACGACGTACCGCGTGATGGCCGCCGACGTCATCGACAAGGCCGCCCACCGGCTGCGCGACGTGCCGAAGAGCCGCACCCAGGACATCCCGTTGATGGGTGCCGACGGTTTCGCGGCGATCTGGGCCAACCGGGCCGACCTGGCGCGGCGGCACGGCCTGACCGTCGGGGCGATCGAGCACCTGCTGGAGCGCTACGGCTCGCTCACCACCGAGCTGCTCGCGAACATCGACGCGGACCCGCGGCTGGGTCAGCCGGTCGTCGGTGCGCCGGAGTACCTGGCCGCCGAGATCTCCTACGCCGCCTCGCACGAAGGTGCGCTGCACCTGGAGGACGTGCTGACGCGTCGCACCCGGATCTCGATCGAGACCGCGCACCGCGGGCTCGATTCCGTCGAAGACGTGGCCGACGTACTGGCACCGGTGCTGGGCTGGGACGCCGCCACCCGGCGGCGGGAGGTGGAGCACTATCGCGCCCGCGTGCTCGCCGAGCGCGAGTCGCAGCGGATGCCGGACGACCTCACGGCCGACGCCGCCCGGCTGGGCGCGCCCGACGTCCGCAAACCGTCGGGGCGCCCCTGACGGTCTAGGAGCGGACCTCGTCGAACAGCGAGTGCTCCTGGGCTCCCTCGTGGGCCGGCTCGAGGTCTTCCTCGTTCGAGTGCTTCCGACCCCACATCGCCGCACCCATGATGCCCGCGATAACCGCGACCGTCAGTGCGGTGAAGAGCGTCAAAACCAGAGGTGTGCTCATAGTGCTCAGCGTCCGGTGTGAAAGCGCCATCGTCAAGCGCCCTGGTCCGTTCGGGTGAGGTCTTCGACCGGTCGTGGGAGCAGGCAACTCTCCGTCGCGTGAGCAATTTGTCTGCGTCCCAATTCCGGTCAGTCGGCAGTTCTCCATCGTCAGTTTGATGCCTCTTCGACAGGGAAATCGGCTCCCGACAGCACGGGGAGACGAAGACGACGAAAGGCTGACGATGGCTGCGCAATTGAACGGTGCCCGGATCGCGTTCGTCGCTGCGGACGGCGTCGAGCAGGTGGAACTCGACCAGCCGTGGGCTGCGATCCGCGATGCCGGAGGACAGCCGGAACTGATCTCGCTCTCGTCCGGGAAAATTCAGGCGTTCAATCACATCGATCATGGCGACACTCGTTCGGTCGATGTCGAACTCGACGATGCGAATCCGGACAACTATGTCGGGTTGGTACTTCCCGGCGGAGTCGCGAACGGTGATTTCGTTCGTGCCGACGAGCGGGCCGTGCGTTTCGTTAAGAGTTTCTTCACGTCCGACAAGCCGGTCGGGGTCATCTGCCACGGCGGCTGGGTGCTGATCGAGGCCGGGGTGGCGACCGGGCGGAGGCTGACGTCCTGGCCCAGCCTGGAGACCGACTTCCGCAACGCGGGGGCGGAGTGGGTCGACCAGGAGGTCGTGGTCGACGGAAAGCTGGTGACCAGCCGGAAGCCCGACGATCTGCCGGCGTTCACGAAGGCAGTGCTGGAGCAGTTCGCCTAGGACTCACCGGCCGTCGGGACAGCGCTTGCGGGGGCGGGGCTCGCGCGGTTCCGGAGGAGCGACCCCGTAGTCGCTCCTCCGGACCGGCGAGCGTCAGCCAGTCGGTCGCGGGTCCAGCGGGTCGGGCTCGACCGAGGCGCGGATGAACTGACCGTCGGGGCGCCAGGTCGAGATAGATGGCTTCATCACACGACCGGTCGCAGGCTCGGCTCCCACGGGCCGTGCCGCTCGAGCTCGGCCCAGGCGACAGCGAACCGCCGCACCACTTCGACCAGGAACTCCGTCGGGAAGCAGTACGGCAGGCGCAGGAACGAGTCGTGTCCGCCGGAGACGTCCATCGAGCGCCCCGGGATCGCCTCGACGCCGTGCCGCAGCGCCACCTGACAGAACACCGCCGCGTCCACCCCCGGCAGCTCCACCCAGAGCGACGGTCCGCCGAGCGGCGTCCGCCAGCGCCACTGCGGCAGGTGCTCGGCGAGCAGGGACTCGATCGTCGCCAGCTGCGCCTGACGCTCGGGCACCCGCCGGTCGACCAGCGCGGGGAGCCCGGGAACGATCCGCGCGGCCACCAGCTGGTCGATGATCGGCGACCCCAGGTCGGCCAGCGCCTTCCGGCGGGCGAGGCGGCTGATGACGTCGGCCGAAGCGCGGGCCCAGCCGACGCGCAGACCGCCCCACACCGACTTCGACAGCGAGCCCATCTGGATCAGCGTGACCGGCCGGTCGCCGGCCGCCGCGGCGAACGCGGGGAGCGGCGGCGGTACGTCGTGCCCGAGGCTGACGCCCGACAGCGTGTCGTCAGCGACCACGACGACGTCGTGCTCGGCCGCGAGCTCGACGATCCGGCGACGCCGGGCGGCGGACAGCAGCGCGCCGGTCGGGTTGTGGAACGTCGGCATCAGGTAGACGAGGTCGATCGGCGACTCGGCCAGAACGCGCGCCAGCGCCTCCGGGCGGACGCCGTCCTGGTCGATCGGCACCGGCACGAGCGTGGCCCCAGCGGCGCGGAACACGTCGTAGCAGGCCGGCCAGCCGGGAGCCTCGACCGCCACCCGCGACCCCGGCCGCAGGTACAGCTGGGCCACCAGGTCGATCGCCTGGTGCGCACCGGTGGTCACCAGGATCTCGTTGGGGCGTGAGGGCAGGCCGAGGCCGGTGAGGTATTCGGTGATCGCCTCGCGCAGGCTCGCCAGGCCGTGCGGCTGGTATCCCGGGTCGAGCATCGCGTCGGCCAGATCGAGGCGGAGCACCTCCTCCAGCGCGGACGGCACGGCGACGTCGGCCATCCCGGCCGCGGACGCGAGCGAGAGCACGCTGCCCGGGCCGTCGATCAGCCGCTGGAACAGCTGGGCGGAGTGGCCACCGGGGACGCGCCCGTCGCCGACGCGACCGGCCCGGGCCATGCGCGCGATCCGGGTGCCGCTGCCGCGGCGGCTCTCCACCGCGCCCTCGCCGCGCAGCTGGTCGTAGGCCGCGACGACGGTGGCCCGACTGACCGCGAGAACGGCGGCCAGTCTGCGCTCCGCGGGCAGGGCACTTCCCGCGGGGAGCGCCCCCTCCTCGATACCGCGCCGGATCGCGGCTGCCAGCTGCTGGTAGAGCGGACCGTTGCCCACGGACCAGTCGCTCAGGACCCGGAGCAGGCGGTCCTGACCGTCGTCAGCAAATCGGTCCACCTCTGCAGTCATTGGCACTGTCCGTTCCCTCGAAGTGGCCCCATCCTTCCAGATATTGGACCGGACCACCTAGGGAGTGGACTTGTGATGCTGGCGATATTGGTGTTCCTGGTGGCCATTGCGCTGCTCGCGCAGCGGTTTGGTGCCGACAGTCGCGACGGACTGGACTGGCGCCCCTCCGACTACACGCCTTAGCCGACGTCGGGCAGTGGTGGGCCGATCACGTCGTCAGCGTCGACGATCGTGTAGGCGTATCCCTGTTCGGCGAGGAACCGCTGCCGGTGGGCG
>NZ_JBICTY010000001.1:455613-900010 GCF_043197895.1 Cryptosporangium sp. NPDC048952
CGTCAGCCGACGTCGGGCAGTGGTGGGCCGATCACGTCGTCAGCGTCGACGATCGTGTAGGCGTATCCCTGTTCGGCGAGGAACCGCTGCCGGTGGGCGGCGTAATCGGCGTCCAGGCTGTCGCGACTGACCACCGTGTAGAAGTGGGCCTGCCGCCCGTCCGCCTTGGGTCGCAGGACGCGACCCAGCCGCTGGGCCTCCTCCTGGCGTGACCCGAACGTCCCGGAGATCTGGATCGCGACCGCGGCCTCCGGCAGGTCGATCGAGAAGTTCGCGACCTTGGAAACCACCAGCGTGCTGATCTCGCCCTTGCGGAAGGCGTCGAACAGCCGCTCGCGCTCCTTGTTCGTCGTCTTGCCCTCGATCACCGGCGCCTCGAGCTCGGCGGAGATCTCGTCCAGCTGGTCGAGATAGGCGCCGATCACCAGCACCTGCTCGCCCTGGTGCTTCTCCACCAGCTTGCGGATGACCGGCATCTTCGTGCGCGCGGTGGCGCAGACCCGGTAGCGCTCCTCCGGCTCGGCGACGGCGTACGTCATCCGCTCGGCGTCGGTCATCGTGACGCGCACCTCGACGCACTCGGCCGGCGCGATCCAGCCCTGCGCCTCGATGTCCTTCCAGGGCGCGTCGTAGCGCTTCGGGCCGATCAGGGAGAACACGTCGCCCTCGCGGCCGTCCTCACGGACCAGCGTGGCCGTGAGCCCCAGCCGGCGGCGCGATTGCAGGTCCGCGGTGAGGCGGAAGATCGGCGCCGGCAGCAGGTGCACCTCGTCGTAGACGATCAGGCCCCAGTCCCGGGCCCCGAACAGCTCCAGGTGCCGGTACTCGCCGTTCTTGCGTGACGTCATGACCTGGTAGGTGGCGATCGTGACCGGGCGGATCTCCTTGCGCTCGCCGGAGTACTCGCCGATCTCGTCCTCGGTGAGGGAGGTGCGCGCGACCAGCTCGCGTTTCCACTGCCGGCCGGCGACGGTGTTCGTCACCAGGATCAGCGTGGTGGCCTTCGCCTCGGCCATCGCGGCCGCACCGACGAGCGTCTTGCCCGCACCGCAAGGCAGCACGACGACGCCCGAGCCACCGGCCCAGAAGTTCTCGACGGCTTCCTGCTGGTACGAGCGCAGCGTCCAGCCGTCCTGGGCGAGGTCGATCTGATGGGCCTCGCCGTCGACGTACCCGGCCAGGTCCTCGGCCGGCCAGCCGACCTTGAGCAGCACCTGCTTGAGGCGTCCGCGCTCGGACGGGTGGACCGCGACCGTGTCGTCGTCGATCTTCGCCCCGAGCATCGGGGCGACCTTCTTGTTCCGAGTGATCTCGACCAGCACCGCGCGGTCGAGCGCGTGCAGCACCAGGCCGTGCACCGGCGAGTTCAGCAGCTGCAGGCGGCCGTACCGGTCCATCGTGTCGGCGACGTCGACCAGCAGCGCATGCGGAACGGGGTAACGCGAGAAGCGCACCAGCGCGTCGACGACCGACTCGGCGTCGTGGCCGGCCGCACGTGCGTTCCACAGCCCCAGCGGCGTCAGCCGATAGGTGTGGACGTGCTCGGGCGCACGCTCGAGTTCGGCGAACGGCGCGATCGCCATCCGACACGCTGACGCATCGGGATGGTCGGTCTCGAGCAGTAGTGTTTTGTCCGACTGGACGATGAGCGGTCCGTTAGGCACGCAACAAGTGTCCCTCCTGTTGAGCCCGGCCGCAGGTGGCCGGTCGTGCCGGCCGGACCGGCCTCTCTGGAGGGATGAATCACGGATTCAACCGCCCAGCGTCACTAATCACGTACGCATCGCGCAGTGCCAACTGTCACAAAGGGCAGTTGACCAGCAACGATACGTGCGCGACGGAACGGAATGCGTTGGAGACTCGGCATTTCGTGTGACGCGCGCGTAACCTTCAGCTCGTGCCCGGACGACATTCATCCTCAGCCGAAACCACAGAACTCATCTATATCGCTGAGGAAGCGCCGCGCGGCAAGCACACCCGGAACCGCGGACGGCGGCGTCGGGAGAACCCGGCCGGTCGGGCCGCGAAGGTGGCCTTCGCCGGGATGGCCGCAGCCGCGGTCGCAGGCAGCATCTCCTACGGGGCGGTCTCCATGGTCGCCCGCAGCTCCGACAGCAGCAGCCCGTCGGCGCTCGCCGCCCCGGCTCGCGTCGGCGACGACCGGGCGTCCCGCTCCGGTGGCAACTGCGGACGCACCGGCCCGGGCCAGGCGCGGGTGGAGCAGTACCTCTCGGGCCAGACCGCCCGCTTCGGCCAGATCACGATGGACGCCTCGCAGGACGCCAGTGACTGCGCCGCGATCAAGAAGTTCCAGACCGCCGTCGGGCTGCCGACCGTCACCGGCTTCGCCGACGAGACCACCGCGCAGATCGCCGACCGGCTCTACGCGTCCGCTGCCGGTTCCTGCAAAGCCGATGCCGACGCCACGACGGTGTGCGTCGACCTGTCGCACCAGACGCTGTGGGTCATGAAGGGCGGCTCGGTGGTCTTCGCCCCGGTCGTCGTCCGCGCCGAGGACACCCCCGCTGGTGAATCGACGATCACCGAGAATTTCCAGCAGCAGTTCCACGTGAGCCTGCTCGAGGACGACGCAGCGAAGGTCACCGACCTGACGGCAGCCGGCACCGCGGTCCACGTCTTCTAGTCGGGCGTCCGAATGGCGCTGACCACCCGCTGCAGCTGGAACCGGTGCTCGGTCTCCGTGCGGTCGTCCTCCGCGCGGAGGTAACCGCCCCCGACCGCGACCGGTCGGACGATGCGCGCGGTGACGCCGCCATGGGCGTCGACGTAACTGAGCCAGACGCGCGCCCGGTCGCGCGCCGCCTGCTGCAGGACGCCCAACGCGGCACCGGGGTCGGCCTCACCCGGCTGGGTCAGCACCGGCGCCCGCCGTGCCGCCCGCGCGGCCTCGTCGCCACGCTTGACCGCCACCACGGCCCCGGCGAGGTAGTCCTGGTCGAGCGAGATCTCGCTCGCTCCGCGGGGGGTACTGCGCGGCATCCGTGCCGGCGCCCGACGGGCCTCCGGCCAGCCCAGCACCAGGCCGCCGCCGGCGTCCTCGGCCGCCGGGACGTACCCGCACGCGCGGAGCGTCTCGACCACCCGGTTGACGACAGTCGAGCTGACCAGCACGGTGTCGGCGATGCGGCGGAGGTTCAGGTCGACGCAGCGCCGGTCGGCCAGCACCGTCGCGAGGAGCGCCGGGTCGTCGCTGCGGAGGTACGCCGACGCCGAGCCGACGCGCAGCCCACCGTGCCGCCGCGCCATGTCGTCGATCAGATACGTCAGGGACTGGGGAACCGGCGTCCGCGACCGTGCGGTGAAGAACGATTGCAGGTCGCTGCCGGAGCGCCCGGAGTCCAACGCACGGCGGACGCTCTCCGGCGTGAGGCGGTAGACCGTGGCGGCACCGGCGGACTCGACGTCCGCGACCAGCGCCATCTCGGCGGAGAGCGCGGGCTCCAGCGGCCCGGGGGCCACCACCGTGAGGTCGGCCTGCACGAGCACGTGGTCGACGGGCTCGGGGAGCAGCCCGGCCAGCAGCGGAACCGGGTCCTCGCCGAGGAGCAGGGCCTTGCCGAACGCGGTGAGCGTGGTCTGCGCGACGACGCCGAGCGTCGTCGCCTCGCCGAGCTGCTCACTGATGACCTCGTCCCGTCGACGGCCACTGCGACGCGGCGCCCGCCAGTCCAGGACGCTCACGATGTCGGGCTCACTGAGCGGCCCCGGGTACTCGACGAGGACGTGCAGCGTCTGCGAGCGCAGCGTCGGGGCCGCCGAGCGGGTGACCTCCACCGACAGCGCCGCGATCGCCCGATCACGCTCGTCGCGGGTGCCCACCAGCGCGGGCATCCGCGCCATCGTCAACCAGGCACCCGCCAACTGCGTCCAGCGCCGTTCCGCCGGAGTGGCCTGCCAGACGTCGAACGACGACGTCGGGAGCCAGGTCGGGTCGGCGTCGGTCGTACGGGCGAGCAGCCCGGCCTCGTGGGCGACCTCGAGCAGCAGCGCGGCGGTCGGCTCGTCGACCCCGGCGGCCCGGGCCAGCCGACGCAGCTCGCGGACTCCGAGGCCACCGGCCTTGAGAACGGGCGGCGGGTCGTCGGCGCACCCGTCCAGGAGCGAAGCGGTCTGACGGAGCACTTCCAGGACCTGTCCAGCGGCGGTGCCGTCGATCCGGTCCTTCGTCACCGTCGCGGTCGGGGTCGGCGCGGGCTCGGTCGGGTGCACCGGCCCGAACGGTTGGTCGCCACGGAGGGCCAGACCGACCTCGCGGGGGAGTTCGACGGTCGACGCGTCCAGCGGAACCAGCAGCCCGTGGACGAGCAGCCAGCGCAGGGGTGTGTCGGCGTCGGACGGGTCGGTCGGCCGGCGGACCTCCCGCACCGCACCCACCGGGTTGCCGCCGCCGGCCAGGCGCTCCAGCAGCGCTACCGCTTCCGGCGGGCAGGCGTCCAGCAGGGTCTTCAACCGGACGGGATCGCCGAACGCGTCGCTGATCATCGCCGTGGCCTCGGGCTGCGGCACCGACGGCAGGTGCAGCGCCGCGAGCACGGGTGCGAGGTCGTCGCTGCGCTCGTCGTGGATCAGCCCCGCGATCGGGCGCCCGAGACCCGCGGTGTACCGGGAAGCGACCTCTTCGAGGGTGGACGGGAGCCGCAGCGTGGTCTCGCCGTCGGGCCACGCCAACCCGAGCGTGACCAGGTGGTCGAGCGCCCGCCGCGCCGAGAACTCCGGGGCGTGGCGCAACAGATCCAGCGCCTCTTCACGGTCGGCGCGGTGGTCGGGACCGACCACCAGCCGCAGCGCGTCGAGCACTTCGAGGTGGAACCGGTCGAGGTGGTCGAGCGCGCGGGCCACCGACATCCGGGAGTGCGCACGTTGGGCCAATACGGAGAAGTCGGACGGCACCGGCACGGCCAGATCCGGGCGCGCGGCGAACAGCCGTTCCAGCTGTTCGTCGGTCAGCGCGCGGTAGTGGTCTGCCAGGTTCGCCGTGCTCACCGAATAGACGCTAACCGGTTTCTGGCCTCAACGGTCCGCATGCCGACACGGACGGACCTCACCTGGCCCGTTGGTGCCAGTCTGCGGCCGTGAAACGTCGGCACAAGAAACCACGCAGAAAACGAAGAGCGAACGCGCTCGACGGGTGCAACTGCGACGGCTGCGACAACCTGGATGGTTGCGACGGCTGCGACTGCAACTTCAACATGCTCAGCCTCGGGACGCTCCTCCTGCTGGTGCCGTTCCTGCGTGCGACGCCCGACCTGCGACCCCGCTCGACCGTGGCCGGCCGGGGCGGCGTGGTGCTCATCCGCGCCTACCAGCGTCTGCTCAGCAGACACCTGCCCACGCAGTGCCGCTACCTGCCCTCGTGCAGCGAGTACGGCGCTCAGGCCGTGCGAAGGTACGGCCTGCTCAACGGGTCCCGGCTGATCGCGACGCGGATCAAGCGGTGTACGAGGGGAGTCCCGCTGGGTACTCCCGACCCTGTCCGGTGAGAAACTTGTAACTGGTCAGCTGATGGGTCATCGTGTGCTCGTCAGCATTAGCGAGGAGGAACGATGGCGTCCGAGGCCAAGCACACCAGCAAGAACGCGGTGGTGAAGGACGGGCACCTGGCGGTCAGCGAGTTCCTCGGCGAGCACCAGGGGCCGTCCAGCCCCTTCGGTGACATCCCGCTGCCGCTGCCCGCCGACCGGATCGACTACGTGCACCCCGACAGCGGCGACGGCGCCGCTCACCACTGATCTAGCGGCCGAGAGACTTCTCGACGTTCTGCCAGATGGGGCACGGCCACTGGACGCGTGCCCACGTGCCGGAACACTCCGGGCAGAAGGGCGAACCGTCGCGCGGCTCGTGGAGACGCAGGAACTCCGAGAGTGCGAGCGAGAGGTCGGTCAGGTCGTCACGCGCGTACGCGAGCAACGTGAGGTCGTCGGCCTCCCTGGCGAGCGTGCGCGCTTCTCGTAGGCGCTGCCAGACGGAGTAGTGGCGGCTGAGCCGCTCGGCGTCCTGCCCGATCACGGGTGCCTCCTGGGCGTTTCGCTGGTACCGGGTCGAGCCCCTCCGCAGCGACGGCTCTTGCTCGTGCTGCCGCGGCGGCCTGGGTACGGACGGTGGGCGGTGGTGCCGGTGCGCTCGGACTCCGCGCTGAAGGAACCGCTCTCGTCCCAGAAGTAGACGGTCGCGTGTTCCAGGTAGTCGTTGCTCATTGGTCCTCCTGCACGGGTCCAGGCCGGGAGTTGCAAGAGAACTGTGACCCACGATGGGGACCGGATGTGATTACCGGTCGGATCTTCGCGATACCTGTGGGTATCCGGTGCTGCACCTCGCCCGAGGTCGGTGGTCAGGTCGTGACCACACATGAGACCTATGCTACATTTCGGGTCAAATGACCGTTTGTCGGGTAGGTTCTCAGCCTTCGCCCAGCTCAGGACGGTTGTTCCGGCTCCTCGGGTAGCGGCTGACAAGTGGGTCGTGGCTACTCGGGACGGCGGCGTCGCCTGGTCTGCAACGTGGCGGACCTAGGAAGGGCGTGCGACGTCGCACAGGAGGCGCGGCAGGCGGGCGCAGCTGACCGCCTCCCTGCCGCGCCTCCGACGTAACTTTGGGGGCGTGGCACTCTCTCCGCCGGTCGTCGGTTTCGACCTGGACATGACGCTGATCGACAGTCGCCCGGGTATCGGCGCGGTGTACGACGCGCTGGCCGCAGAAACCGGCGTGTACGTCGACACGGCGCTCGTGACGTCACGGCTCGGGCCGCCGTTGCCCGACGAGCTCGCGAACTGGTTCCCGGCCGCGCAGGTGCCGGCGATGGTCGATCGCTACCGCGCGCTGTACCCGACGCTGGGGATCGCGCCGACGATCGCGCTGCCGGGGGCGGTGGAGTCGCTGGAAGCGGTGCGGGCGCTGGGTGGCAGCACGGTCGTCGTCACGAGCAAGTACGCGCCAAGCGCGCTGTTGCACGTCGAGCACCTGGGCCTGCCGGTCGACGACCTCGTCGGCAACGTCTACGCGGCGGGGAAGGGGCCGGCGCTGGCCGAGCGGGGCGCGATCGTCTATGTCGGCGACCACGTCGCCGACATCGCCGCCGCCAGAGCCGCGCGAACGGTGTCCGTCGCGGTCGCGTCGGGCCCCTTTGCGGCCGACGCGCTTCGCGCGGCCGGTGCGGACGTGGTCCTGGAGGATCTCACCGAGTTCCCGGGGTGGCTGAAGTCGCACGCGGAGGCTTGAACGTTTTGGTGGGGTATACCCCACCAAACGGTTCAAGCCCGGTCAGTCGCGGGTGGCGCGGAGGGCTTCGCGGGCGGCGCGGTTGTTGGCGCGGGCCTGGCGGGTGATGCCGGCGAGCACCAGCACGAAGCCGAGCGGGCCGAGCATCGTGCCGACCGCGGCGAGCGCCGGCTGGGCCGACGAGCCGGCGAAGAACGGCAGGAACACGATCCCCACGAACACCATGCCCGCCACGAAACACGCCGTCCCCAGCCGCAACAACCAGCGTCCGGGCCGACGCGCCAGCGCGGAAATCTCGGTACTCGCCACGCGATCAGCCTACGAGCAGCAATCGCTCCGGGGTGTCACCCAGTGACCAGGGCAACTCCGTTGGTTGACGAGCGTCCGGGTCGCTAGCCTTAAGCAGGGGGCAGGCGGCGCACCGCGGCCCCCGTTTATCGCCACGAGACGAAAACGGGGTCAGGACGTGCCGACCGGCAAGGTGAAGTGGTTCGACCCGGAGCGTGGCTTCGGCTTCCTGGCCCGCGACGAGGGCGGCGACGTCTTCGTCCACAAGGGTGCGTTACCGCAGGGCGTCACCGAGTTGAAGCCCGGTACGCGGGTGGAGTTCGGCGTCGCGGCCGGCCGCAAGGGCGACCAGGCGCTGTCCGTGCGCGTCGTGGACCCGCTGCCCTCGCTGGCGGCGCAGACCCGGCGCCCGGCCGACGAGCTGCACGGCATGGTCGAGGACATGATCAAGGTGCTCGAGGCGCGCGTTCAGCCCGACCTCCGCAACGGCCGCTACCCCGACCGCAAGAACGCCCGCAAGATCGCCGAACTCGTCCACGCGGTCGCCAGGGAGTTAGAGGTCTAGCGCTTCTTCCCGCCCGGAGGAGGCGGCAGGGCCGGCGGCGTCGGGATCTGGTAATCGGGCAGCACGACCAGCTCGATCTTCAGTTCCGGGCGCCGTTTCGCGACATCCCGCAGGCCGGTGGCCAGGTCGTCCCGCGAGACGACGAACCGCACCGGCCGCGGACTCACCTCGGCGACGTGCTCCAGCGTCTTCAGCTCCTTCGAGCCGTTGATGCCGCTGACCGGCCTCGCCGCCTCGCCGCCCTGGCGTCGGAACCCGGCCAGGTACAGCGACGGCGTGTAGAGCCGGTACGCGCTGACCACGAGCGTCACGGTGCCGTCGTTGCCGTCCGGGAACAGCCGGTACGTGTTCACCGCTGATTTGCCGTCGGTCGGACGCCACAGCTTGTCGCCGTGGAACGCGCGTCCACGGCTGGTACCGGCGTCCGGCTCGGTGATCCCACCGCGGTCGGACGTGCGGGTACCGAGCATCCGGTCGGGCACCAGCAGGCCGTACCCGAGCGCCACGACCGCCACCGCGGCGCCAGCCGGGAGCGCGAACGCAGCCAGCCGCCGGAGCGCCGCAGCGGCACCGCCCTGGCCGGCGCCCCAGCTGAACGGGTCCCGGGGCAGCAACAGCGCGATCGCGCCGAACCCGACGAAACCGCAGATCAGCACGCCGTGCACGGCCTTCTCGAAGTAGTACGAGACGCCGCCGGTGTTGACGAGTTGGTAGCCGCCGATCGCGGCCACCATCAGCACGCTGAACAGGATCTGCGCGCCCACCGACCGCCAGATCGGGTTCCGCCGCCCCGCGCGGGTGAGCACCCCGAGCAGCACCAGGACGACGAGCGCGATGACCAGCCGCCGGTCGACCTCCGGAATACCGACGTCGGGCAGCAGCGCCTTCGTGGGCGAGACGCCTGCCCGCAGCGACAACACCGGCCAGACGAGCACGAGCGGGGCGGCCAGCACCGCGATCGCCACAGCGCCGAGTCGCCACGGGCCGCGTGTCCGCGAACGCGCGTAGAACAGCGCCCAGATCAGCACCCCGGCGCCCGCGACCGGCAGGAAGAAGTAGTACGTGAAGCTGACGCCGACCAGGCCGGCCGCCAGCAGGAGCATCTGCTCGCACGGACCCCGCACCGGCCGCGCGGCGAGCGCGAACACCATCGCGAGCAACGCGAGACCGAGCGCCTCACTCGGGTAGCCCCGGTCGAACAGCGACACCAGGTAGCCGCCGCCGGTGCAGCCCGCGATCACGGCGGTCGCGGCGACCAGGCGCCAGCCGCGCAGCGTCGGCCCGCCCACCCAGCGCACGGCCCAGACCAGCGCGAACGCCAGGATGCCGTAGCCGACGAGATTCCACGCGAGGTAGTGGTCGAACGCGACCAGCCCGTCGCCGAGGTCGGTGGACGACCGGGCGAAGTTGTCCATCAGCGCGCTGAACAGGTGCGAGGCCTGGGGGTAGTCGACCACACCGGGGATCACCTGGCGGGCGACCTCGTCGCGGTGGAACGGCAGGTACCCGCCGACCGACCGGATCGTGTCGAAGATCGTGAAGTGGCGGGCCAGGTCCTCCGCGCCGATCATCATCGCCAGCCGCTCGGCGGCCGACTTGCCCCAGAACGACGACCAGAGGAACACCGCCGGCCCGACGCTGCCGACGACGAGGAGCGCGTCGCCCCAGGTGACCTTCAGCGGTAGCCGGGGGGTGCGGCGGCTGATCAGCGCGCCGGCGATCAGGCCCAGGAAGCCCGTCCTGGCCACCGCGACCGGGTCCAGACCCCACGGCCAGACCGAGAACACCAGCCCCACCGCGCTGACCAGCCCGAGGAACAGCAGCAGTGCGAGCGCGACCCGGTCGAGCAGCGTCCGGCCGCCGCGCAGCAGCGAGGCGATCCCCAGCAGCAGGAGGACCGGCAGGACGCCGTCCACCCGGAGTTCGTGCGTGGCCCACGGCAGAATCCAGGCGGCCGGGATCGCGAGAACCGGTACTGCTCGTTTCACTGCTACTCCGCGATCGTCGGTCAGGATGCGTACGCAGGTAACACCGTGTCGCTAAACGGCGGACAACCGGGGGATGGCCACCGGGGGAACCAGCCCGGCCTCGGCGGCCCGGCCCAGCAATGCGTCCACCGCCGCGTAGCCGTCGGCGCCCAGATCGCGGGTGAATTCGTTCACGTACAGGCCGATGTGCTGGTCGACGACGTCGTCCTCCATCTCCTGCGCGTGCTCGAGGACGTACGAGCGACTCGCTGCCGGGTTCGCCCAGGCGGCCTCCACCGAGGCGCGGACGAGCTTGGCGGCTTGGGCAGGAGTGACCTCGGTGGAATCGTTACGGGCCAGGATCGCGCCCAGCGGGATCGGCAGGCCGGTGGTGGACTCCCACCACTCGCCGAGGTCGGCCGCGGCGTGCAGCCCGTACCGCTGGTAGGTGAAGCGGGCCTCGTGGATCACCAGACCGGCGTCGATCTCGCCGGCCGCCACCGCGGGCATGATCTCGGCGAACGGCCGGACGACGACCTCGGCCGGCGGGTGCTCGGACGACCAGAGGCGGAACAGCAGGTACGCGGTCGTGCGGTCGCCGGGAACGGCGACGGTCTTGCCCTCGACGCTGTCCGAGCCCCGGCTGAGCACCAGGGGCCCGCAGCCGCGCCCGAGCGCACCACCGCAGGGCAGCAGCGTGTACTGGTCCAGCAGCCACGGCAGCGCGGCGTACGAAACCTTGACGAGGTCGTACTCGCCGCGTTCCGCGGCGCCGTTCGTGACGTCGACGTCGGCGAAGTCCACCGTCACCGGTGGGGAACCCGGCACCAGTCCGTGCGCCAGCGCGTGGAAGACGAACGTGTCGTTGGGGCAGGGGGAGTACGCCATCCGCATGGCGTCAACGGTAACCGTCAGATCTGTGAGAGGGCCCCCACGGCCCGGCGGAGCGCCTCGAACGCCGCCGGGATGTTCCACGCGCTCCGGTCGCGGCGCCCGATCACGTTGCTCACGGCGCGCAGTTCGGCCCAGCGGACACCGGCCGCCCGCGCCGCCCACGCCACGCCGTAGCCCTCCATCGCCTCCGCGACCGCCGAAGGGTGGACGGCAGCGAGTTCGCTGCCCCGCCGGTCGGTGCCGGTCATCGTCGACAGCGTGAGTATTTCGCCGGTGAGCGCGGGAACGCCGGCGGCGGACAATGCGTCGGTCACGGCGCGACCGCCGGTCGACGGGAGCACGTCCCCGCCGGCCAGGCCCAGCCCGGAGAGGTCGAGGAAGCCTTCGTCGGTGGCGGCGCCCAGGTCTGCCCAGCGGGTGGTCGAAGCGACGACGACCGAGCCGATCGGCGCGCGGTCGCTGAACCCGCCGGCCAGACCGGTCGAGACGACGAGGTCGTACTTCTCGACCGCCAGTGCTCGAGCCGTGCTCACCGCGGCCGCGACCGGGCCCACGCCGCCGACCAGCCCGGTAACGCCCGCCGCGTCCAGTTCCGCCTGGACCGCGGTGACGAACAGGACCCGCATCAGTCGACGTCGAGCACGAACCGCCAGAGACCGCGGGCCTTCTCCGCGTTCTCACCGGGGTGCAGCGCGAGCAGCTCGAGCACGTAGGTGTTGCCGCCGGCCGCGTCGGTCGGCACCGTGAACCGGATCCAGCTCGTGCCCTTGCGGACGAACGACACCGGCGCGATGTTGCCGTCGGAGCTGGCCAGCGCCGCCGTCCAGCCGTCCTCGCCGACGTTCGGCGGTACGTCCACCTGCACTGTGGAACCGGGCCGTACGTCGATGCGTCCGGCGTTCGCCGGGCCGGCCTTGCAGTCGTCACCCGGGGTGGACCCGTTGAACGTGCCGTCCTCGAAGCACCAGGCCGTGGCTTCGCCGCCGGCGGAGTCGCCGCCGCTGGCCACGGTGGCGTAGGGCGCGGGCTTGTCGCAGGCCGCGACCAGGCCGAGCGAGGCCGCTACCAGGGCAAGAGCGAAGGCACGCTTCATACCAAAGAAGATAACTTCGGCTTACCGGGCACCCGCTGGGTGGGTCCACTCCGACGTGGGCGCAGTGGGGGGCGCCACTGCGGCCCGGTGCGACGCCCACGCCCACGCGCTCACCCGCAGCGTGACCGCCGCGACCACGAGAGCCACCAGGAACAGCCCCCACTGGCCGCTGACCGGAATCAGCCCGGCGGCACCGCCGCTCACCCACGAGATCTGCAGCATCGTCTCCGAGTGGGCGAACGCGCTGGCCCGCGACTCGTCCGGCAGCCGCTCCTGGATCACCGCGTCCACCGCGAGCTTCGCCAGTCCACTCGCCAGCGCGGTGCCGAACGCGAGCAGCACCAGCGCTGGCAGCGAGTAGAACACCGCCGCGACCATGGCACCGAACGCGACGCCGCCCACCGCGATCGCGTCCAGCAGAAGTGGTCGTTTCAGTTTGAGGCGGGTGCCGATCAGCGTCGCGACGAACGCGCCGGAGGCCAGCGCCGCCGCCACTGCCCCGAGCGCTGCCAGCGGTGAGAGGAGCAGGTCGTCGGTGCGTACCCGGAACGCCATGAACAGCGCGAGGAAGCCGTACACCGCCCGCAGCGTGCCGCCCGCGGTGATCGCGGCCCAGACCGGCAGGTTCCAGAGTTTGAGCGCTTCGGAGTGCGCGAGCAGGGCGAACACCCGGGGGAGTACTTCCGGCTTGTCCGAGTCGACGCCCGCAGGCAGCCGCAGCGACAGCACCATGCCGACGAGGAACACGACCGTCGCCAGGCGCAACGACCAGCCGGCCCCGAACTGGGCGAGCCCGGCACCGATCCCACCGGCCAGCGCGCCGAAGATCGTCCCGGCCAGCGAGCCGCGTGCGTTCGCCTCCACGAGCGTGATGCGCGGTGGCAGCAGCCGGGGCACCGCGGCCGACCGGGCCACGCCGTACGACTTCGACATCACCAGCACGCCGAACGCCGCCGGATAGAGCACCCAGGTGTCGAGCTGGTCGGCGATCGCGTACGCCAGGAACCCGCGGGCCAGCATCGTCGTGGCCAGCGCGTACCGCCGCCCGTGCCGGAACCGGTCGAGCACCGGCCCCACCAGCGGCGCCAGCAACGCGAACGGCGCCATCGTGATGAGCAGGTACAGCGCGACCCGCACGCGCGCCTCGCCCACCGGGACGTTGAAGAAGATCGTGCCGGCCAGCCCGACCGCGACCAGGGCGTCGCCCGCGCAGGACAGGGCGTGCAGGTCGAACATGCGGTGCAGGCCGGTCTGGTCGGCGCCGTCGGCGTTGCGGGCCCGTTTCACGCGGGACCACGCGGTCGCCAAGGGCTTCCGTGAGCCTTGCCGCACCTCGTTGTCCGCTACCACGCATCCATCGTTACCCACCCGAGGCCCCTACAGTCACCTCCCTACGGAGGGTTCACCTTTACGGACGATGTTCCGTTCGTAGAGTTCCAGCGAGAAACTGCACTACACGCCGATACGGCACCGGGGTTCCCGGCTTCCGGGGCGCGTGAGGAAGAATGAGCAATGTGACGACCCGCACGGTGAACCGTCCAGGTGCCGTACCCCCACTGGAGTCTGTGGTGACCGGGAACCCAGAAGCCATCGACCAGCCCCGTCCTGTGCGTCGGGCAACTCGTGCTGTCAAACTCGACGCCGTGTGCGCCCAGGCCACCGACCTGGCGCTCGAGGCCGCCCGCGAGGTCGGCCACGAGATGGTCGGCGAGGCGGTCGGTGTCACCGCCGACGGCGAGCGTCTGGTCACCCACCGGTTCGCCGCGCTGCAGCCGGGTTACTCCGGTTGGTACTGGACGGTCACGCTGGCGCGTGCGCCGCGCTCCAAGCACGTGACGATCAACGAGGTCGCGCTCCTGCCGGGGTCCGACGCGTTGCTCGCGCCCGAGTGGGTGCCGTGGAGCGAGCGGCTGCGCCCCGGCGACCTCGGCGTCGGTGACCTCCTGCCGACCGCGCCCGACGACGACCGGCTGGTGCCGGGCTACGTGCTCTCCGACGACCCCGAGCTCGCGGAGGTCGAGTACGAGATCGGGTTCGGCCGTCCGCGGGTGATGAGCCGGCTCGGTCGCGAGGAGACCGCCGAGCGCTGGCACACCAGCCGCTCCGGTCCGGAGAGCGACATCGCGAAGGCCGCGCCCGCCCGGTGCGGCACGTGCGGCTTCTACCTGCAGCTGGCCGGTTCGCTCGGTGCGGTGTTCGGGGCGTGCGGGAACCTGTTCGCGCCCGACGACGGCCGGGTGGTCTCGGCCGACCACGGCTGTGGTGCGCACTCCGAAGCGCTGGTCGAGCCGGCGCCGCCGGTGCCGCCCGCGCCGATGGCGCTCGACGACGACCTCGAGGTCATCCGTACCGTGCACACGCCCGGCTCGGTGGAGGATTCCGCCGACGCCGAGCCGCTCGGTCACGGGTGATGAGTCTTGATCTAGCGGCCCGACGGGCAGCTGTTCTCGCCTCCTGGGCCGGGGTCGCGACCCGGTTCCGGGAGGACGCCAACGCCGAGGAGGAGCTCGTCCGCGGCGGGCTCGGCGGGTACGCCGACCGTCTGGTGGTGGAACTCGCCCAGAACGCGTCCGACGCGGCCGCGCGTGCGGGTGTGCCCGGGGTCGTGCGCTTCACCTACGCCGACGGCGTCCTGTCGGTCTCCAACACCGGCGCGCCGTTGGACTCCGCCGGCGTCGACGGGCTCACGTCCCTGCGCGCCTCCGCCAAAACCACCTCGATCGACGCCGATCGAGCCGCCACCGTAGGCCGATTCGGCGTGGGATTCGCTGCCGTTCTCGCGGTGAGCGACGAGCCCTCGGTGTACTCGCGAGGCGGGGGGATCCAGTTTTCGGCCGAGCGGACGCGGGCCGAGGTTGCCGCGCTCGGTGGTGCCGCTGCGGCGGAGCTGGCACGGCGGGATGGCGCGGTGCCGGTGTTGCGGCTCGCGTGGCCGGTCGAGGGCTTGCCGCCCGTCGGGTTCGACACCGAGGTCCGGCTGCCGGTGCGGGCGGACGCGGTCGAGCTCGTGCGCACGCTGCTCGCCGACGTTTCGCCGACGCTGCTGTTCGCGTTCCCGGGTCTGACTCGGGTCGAGATCGACGGGCGGGTGATCGAGCGGGTCCCCTCCACCGGGAACACGACGACCGAGAACACGATCACGCTGGCGTCGGACGGTGCGGTCACGACCTGGCTGGTCGCGGCCGACGAGGGCTCCGTGCCTCCCGAGCTGCTGGCCGAGCGCCCCCTGGAGGAGCGCGTCGCACTGGCGAGCTACTCCACCCTCGCGGCCGTGCCCCTCGATGGTGGCGCGTTGGTCGGTGACGCCGTGCTGCACGCGCCGTCGCCCACCGACGAGCCTCTCTCGCTGCCGGTGTACCTGGCCGCGACGTTCCCGCTCGAAGTCTCGCGGCGCCGGGTCGCACCCGGCGCGCTCGCGGATTGGCTGGCCGCCCGCGCCGCGGACACCGTGGTCTCCCTGGTGGCCGCGGCGCCACCGGCAGTGGAGACCCTGGCGCTGGTGCCCCGACCGGGCCTCGGCAAAGCCCCGGTGGATGCCGCGATCTGCTCTCGGGTCCTGTCGGGCCTCCGCGACACACCCTTCCTTCCGCTCGAGAACGTCCCCGACGAGGCTTCTCGCGAAGGCCTCCCATGGGGCGAAGAGGACCTCGCCTTACTGACCGACGCTTTCGCCGACGCCTTCGGCGTCGGCGAGGAGGGGGAGGCCGCGGCCGCCCCGCCCGCCGCGGGCGGGGGTAGCGCGGCCGTGTGGGACCGGGTGGCGCCGCGCGAGGCCGTCACGTTGGTCGGTGAGTTGGCGCCCTCTGCGGACCTGCTGGTGGGGGCCCTGGCCGGAGTCGTGCCCGGGTTGTTGCCGGCGGACTGGGCCGGACGGGCGGCGGCGCACGCGCTGGACGCGCTCGGTGTGCGGCGGCTCGGTGTGGCGGACGTCGTCGAGGCAGTGGCCGGTCTCGACCGCCCGGCGCGCTGGTGGGGCGACCTGTACCACGCCCTCGAGCCCTCCAGCCGCGACCTGGACGCGCTCTCGGCGCTCCCCGTACCCCTCACCGACGGCCGCACCGTCACCGGCGCCCGGGGCACCCTCCTGCCGGGCCCGGACCTCGCCGCCATCGCCTCGGACACACTCGAACCACTGGGCCTCCGCGTCGTCCACCCCGATGCCGTCGGCAGCGACCTGCTGATCCGCCTGGGCGCCCGGGAAGCCACCGTGGCGACGATCCTCGCCGACGACCGCGTCCGCGCCGCCGTCGCGGACTCGGTCGAGGCCGAAGACCCCGAGCCGCTCGTGAACGCGATCCTCGCGCTGGTCGCGGCGGCAGGCGTCCGCCCGGGCGAGGAACCCTGGCTCGCCGAGCTCGCGCTCCCCGCCGACGACGACTGGTATCCGGCCGGCGAACTCGTCGTGCCCGGCTCGCCGCTGGTACGCGTGCTCGCGGGCATGAACACCGACGACGCCCCCTTCGGCGTCGTCGACGAGGACTTCGCGAACGACGTCCTCGCCGCCCACGGCCCCGACGTCCTCCCCGCGATCGGCTGCCTCACCACGTTCACGGTGCTCGAAGCCGACGACCTGGATCTCGTCGATCTCGTTGATCTGGACGCGGAAGACGCGGACCTGGACCTGGACGGCCTGGCCGACTGGGCAGACGCGGTGATCGAGACGATCGACCCGACCGGAACGGTCGGCGCCCCACCGGGCACCCGCATCGAGCGGTTCCGCGCCATCCGCGACCTCGACCTCGTCGACCAGGACCAGTGGCCGGCCGCCCTGGAACTGCTCGCCTCGGGACCGCCGCGTGAGGTCCTCGACGCGACCGCCCACGCGGTCACGCCGGACGGCACGCGCTACGAGATCGAGAGCTACAGCCGCTGGTGGCTGGCCCGCGAACCCGTGCTGGACGGCCACGCGCCGGGTGAACTCCGCACGCCGGACGCTGTCGACCTGGAAGGGCTCTACGAGGTCGCGCCGACCGACGTGGACCCGGCTCTGCTGCCGCTGCTCGGCTGCCGCACGGGCCTGCTGGACGCGATCGCGGCCGACCCGGCCGACCTCCTGCAGCGGCTCGCCGATGCCGACCGCACGGCGGCGCCGTGGATCGTGCCGCTGGTGTACGCGCGGATCGCCGAGGCGCTGGCTGGGGCGCGTGTTCAGGCTCCGGCCCGCGTGCGGGTGGCCCCGGACGCCGTGGCCGACGCCGATCAGATCGCGATCCTCGATCAGCCGTGGCGCATCGACGCGCTCGAGGGCCGCGCACCGATCCTGGGCGGCGACGACCCGGTCTCTGTCGCCGAGCTGCTCGACGCTCCACTGGTGTCCGAGTTGTGAAGTTCTTACGCACGCTGGTGGCTTTGGCCATCACCGTGTGCGTGGCGCTGCTGGCGGTCGCGATCGCCGGGTACGGCAGCAGCCAGAACATGGGTGACGACGCGAAGGTCCCGGCCGAGGTGTTCGAGCCGTTCGGCTGGCAGGCCAGCGTGACCAAGTCGGCGCCGGGGCCGGCCACCGTGCTGGTCAGCGGTGACGGCTGGGGCATGCAGGGGCCGGTCTACACCAAAGTCGCTGTCGTCGCGGAGTCGGGCGTCTACCGGATGCTGCGCTACAAGACCGACGTGCAGACCGGTGAGGACGTGCTGCTGTCCCCGGACGGCGGCGAGGTGGCCGACGCGTTACCGCACCAGATCGTGGGGCCCTCCGGCTCGCCCACCACGCCTCCGAAGAGCGTCGAACCGGAAATCTGGATCACCGACCTCGTCACCGGTAAGTCGACCCGCTCGACCGTCCCCGGTACCGGCTCGGCTCGCCCGATCGCCTGGTCACCGGACGGCAGGAAGTTGCTCGTCCAGGTCGCGGCCGCCCCGGACCACGGACCCTGGGTCGGCGGCGACCTGAACCTGCTCGACGTCGAGAGCGGCGACGTCCGCCGGCTGGCCGGCCTGGGCTCCGAGCCCGTGAACCGCGCGAACCTGGCCGCGTTCTCCCCGAACGGCAACCGGGTCGCCGTCCAGGTCGGCGACGCGCTCCAGGTGATCGACCTGCGCAACCGCACCACCCGCACGCTGACCCGCCTCGGCGCGGACCGCCGGCTGGCCGGCATCGGCGCGTGGAGCCCGAGCGGCGACCGGATCGCGGTGCTGACGCTCTCCGGCTGCACGAAGCTCTGCACCCGCGACGCGCTGGACGACCGGACCTGGCAGATCGACGAGATCGACGCGCAGTCGGGCTCGCCGTCGGTCGGCGGGTTCGAGCGGGTGACCGGCTCCGCGGTGCGCGTCCTGGGCCGCACCGACGACGGCGAGCTCGCGGTCGTGCGGTACCGCCCCGCCGAAGACCTGAGCAGCGACACCCAGGGCACGCTCTTCGTCGACGGCGACGTGGTCGAGGACACCGACTACGCCGCGGTCGGCGACGTCGAGCTGTTGGGGCTGGACGCGTCCGGTGACCGCCGCACGCTGATCGAGCTACCGCCCGGCTCCCGGCACGTCGACGTCGCCGCCGACCTGGTGAACGACGACCGGTTCGACGGCAGGTCCTCGCGTCCGACGCCGTTCCCGGCGCCGTTCTGGGTCAACGCGCTCGCGGTGCTGGTGCTCGTGCTCGTCGTCTGGTTCGCGCTGAAGGTGCGACGCCGGGCGCGGGCCTAGGCAGAGACCGACGCGTCGTCGGACGCGGGCTCGTACAGCAGCACGCGGACGTGCATGGTCGTACGCTGCTGCAGCGCGGCGCGGAGCGCGCGGTGCAGGCCGTCCTCCAGGTACAGGGCGCCGTCGAACTCGACCACGTGCGGGAACAGATCGCCGTAGAACGTCGAATCCTCGGCGAGCAGTTTGTCCAACGCCAGTTCCCGTTTGGTCGTCACCAGCTGGTCGAGGCGTACCTGCCGGGGCGGAATCCTCGCCCACTCGCGTAGTGACAGACCGTGGTCGGGGTACGGCTTCCCGTCCCGGACCGCCTTGAAGATCACGGTCCTTACGCTCCTTTCGTCCCCAGCCACCGTCGACTCAGCCTAGCGAGCGGCGCACGTCCTAGGGTGCCGACCGCGCGGAGGCGACCTCAACCGTCCGGTCAGATCTTGTGGATCATCACCTCGAGTAGCGAGTCTGACCTCGTCAGGTGAGGATCGGGCCCATGCCGAACACCGTCTTCTGGTTCCGCCGCGACCTGCGCCTCATCGACAATCCGGCGCTGCTCGAAGCCGTCAGCGCCGCCGGTGACGACGGTGTCCGCGTCCTGTTCGTCCTGGATCCGGTGCCGTTCCGGGCGTCCGGCGGCCCCCGGACCAGTCATTTGGCACGTTCATTGCGCGCGTTGGACGAATCGCTCGGCGGTGCGCTGATGATCCGGCACGGCGACCCGGTGAAGGAGGTTCCGCGGGCCGCGGCCGAGATCGGCGCCGAGGAGGTGTACATCGCCGCCGATTACGGTCCGTACGGGTCCCGCCGGGACCAGCGGGTGGAGAAGGCACTGTCCGAGCACGGCGTCACGCTGCACCGCACGGGGTCGCCGTACGCCGTCGCGCCGGGCCGGGTCCGCAAGCCCGACCAGACGCCCTACCGGGTCTTCACGCCGTTCTCCAAGGCCTGGCGGACGCACGGCTGGCGCGCCCCCGTCGTCGCGCCGACGAAGGCATCCTGGCTCCCGGCAACGGGCCGCGACGCCTTCCCCGACATCCCCGACCTGCCGGACGTCGATCTGCCGGAAGCAGGTGAGGATGCCGCACGCGAGCGCTTCGACGCTTTTGTGGACGAGAAGCTCCGGCACTACAAGTCCGACCGCAACCGGCCGGACCACGACGGAACCTCCCGGATCTCGGTCCACCTCAAGTACGGCGAGCTGCACCCGCGGACGATCCTCGCCGAGCTGGCGAAGCACCGCGGGGAGGGTGCGGACACGTTCCGGAACGAGATCTGCTGGCGCGACTTCTACGCGGACGTGATGTTCCACCGCCCGGAGAGCGTCTGGGAGTCGCTCGACCGGCGGGTCGGCAGCATCGAGACCGACTCCGGCAAGCAGGCCGACGAGCGGTTCGAGGCCTGGGCCGCCGGCCGCACCGGCTATCCGATCGTCGACGCGGGGATGCGTCAGCTGCGCAACGTCGGGTGGATGCACAACCGGGTGCGGATGATCACCGCGTCGTTCCTCGTGAAGGACCTGCACCTGCCGTGGCAGCGCGGGGCGGCGCACTTCCTCGACCTGCTGGTCGACGGGGACTACGCCAGCAACAACCACGGCTGGCAGTGGGTGGCCGGCACGGGTACCGACGCGGCGCCGTACGTCAGGGTGTTCAACCCGGTGACGCAGGGCAAGAAGTTCGACCCGGACGGCGGCTACGTGCGACGGTGGGTGCCGGAGCTGGCCGGGGTCGACGGCGGCGCGATCCACGAGCCCTGGACGCTCCCGGAGCAGCCGGAGGGCTACCCCGAGCCGATCGTCGACCACGCGGCGGAGCGTCGCGACACCCTCGACCGCTTCGAACGGGTGCGCGGCTGAGGGTTGCACGCCTTGGTGGCTCATCGGCCCCCAAGGCGTGCAACCCTCGGGGCTCAGACCGGCCGGACGCCCCAGGCGCCGGTCCAGCGCTCACCCGGCTCCAGGCGGATGAGGCCCTCGCCCGAGTTGAACGCGTCCGGCGGGCACGTCATCGGTTCCACAGCGACCGCCTTGTTCGGCTCACCGCTGGGCCCGACGCCGTTGTAGACCTGCACCCAGCCGAACGACGAGTCCTGCCACAGCTGCCCGCCGCGCCCCTCGGCGTCGACGAGTTCGCTGACCGCGATGCCGTCCGAACCGCGCTCGGTGACGACGAACGGGGTGTCCAGCGACGCCGAGCCGATCTTGCGACCGTCCCGGTAGTCCCACTCGGTGCCCGCGACGTCCTCCAGCTCCCCGTTCGGGAGCAGCCGGTCGTCGACCAGAATGCGTTTCCCGGCCGGGAGCGTCAGCGTCGCGGTGTCGAGCGCGTCACCCCCCAGCGTCAGGAACGGGTGGATGCCCAGCCCGAACGGAGCCGCGGTCGGGCCGACGTTGATCGCCTGGTGCTCGACCCGCAGCCCTTCCTTGCCCAGCGAGTACTTCACGCGGAGCACCAGCGCGAACGGGTACCCCGGTCGCGGCTGGACGGTCCGGGCGAGTGTCACCGCTGTCGGCGTGTGATCCAGCCGGTCCCACAGCTCCCAGCGGACCAGACCGTGGATCGCGGTCCGCTTGTCGGTCTCGTCCCACCCGAGCTTGTGGTCCTGACCGTCGAACGTGTACTTGCCGTCGGCGATCCGGTTCGGCCACGGCGCCAGGATCTGCCCGACGCCCTTCGACGCCATCGCGTCAGCCGGGTAACTCGCCAGGACGTCGCGTCCGTTCACCGTGTACTCGCGGAGCCCACCACCGACCTCGACCAGCGTCACGCGCTGGGTGCCCGCTTCGATCGTCCACTGATGTCCGGACGGGGTGTTCCACCGCGCCGTCATCGCGCCTCCACATCGTCGGGGATCCGGACCCTGATTCCTCGAGGAATGCGTAACGCACTCCATCCGGGGCACGATATCGGTCGATGGACGCCAGCACTCTCATCCCCGCCCAAGCCGACCTTCCAGCACTCAAGTCGGCAGCCGATCGATGCACGGCCTGCGAGCTCCACGGGCCGGCGACCCAGACCGTGTTCGGAAGCGGCAATCCGACGGCGAAAGTGCTGCTCGTCGGGGAACAACCAGGTGACGTCGAGGACCAGCGCGGGGTGCCGTTCGTCGGTCCGGCGGGCAAGCTACTGCAGCGCGCGGTCGGAGAAGCCGGATTCGGTCAGGGTGCGGTGTACGTCACGAACGCGGTGAAGCACTTCCGGTTCGAGCTCCGCGGGAAGCGGCGAATCCACCAGACGCCGCAGCCGGAGCACATCCACGCGTGCAACCCGTGGGTGGCGGCGGAGATCGCGGCCGTGAAGCCGCAGATCGTGGTCTGCCTCGGCGCGACAGCGGTGAAGGCGTTGCTCGGTTCGAAGTACCGGGTGACGAAGGACCGGGGTTCGCTGATGCCGTACGCGGGGCCGGGTGCGGAGCCTTCGATGCAGGCGTTGATCACCATCCACCCGTCCGCGATCCTGCGGATGCCGGACGACGCCCGCGACCAGGGTTACGCGGACCTCGTCGCCGACCTGGCCGTCGTCGCGAAAGCTGTTGCCTAGATTTACGCTGGTCAGATGCGTGACTATGCAATTCGGTTGAGCACCACCGGGGGTCCGGAAGTCCTGCAGGTGGAATCGATCGAATTGTCACCGCCGGGTCCCGGCGAGATCCGGGTTCGGCAGACCGCTGTCGACCTGAGCTACGGCGACGTCATGGTGCGCACCGGGGCGATCCCGGCTGAGTTACCCAGCGGGCTCGGCAGCTCCGCGGTCGGCGTGGTCGAAGCCGTCGGGCCGGCCCGACGCCACGCCGTCGACCGGGCGGCCGGTTCGGCGGCCGGTTTCGCCGTCGGGGACCGGGTCGCGTACGCCACCGTGCCGTTCGGGGCCTATGCGACGGTTCGGAACGTGGCGGCGAGCGCGCTGGTTCCGCTTCCGGACGCCGTCGGCGACGAGGACGCGGCCGCGGTACTCGCCAAGGGGCTGCTGGTCTGGGCGCTGATCCGCCAGGTGCACCGCGTCGAAGCCGAGGAGACCGTGGTGTTCCACGCCGCGGCCGGTGGCGTCGGACTGATCGCGGGTCAGTGGCTGAGCCACCTCGACGCCCGGCCGATCGGCACGGTCGGCTCCGCCGACAAGGTCCGGCTCGCGATCGACAACGGCTACGACGAGGTCGTGCTGTACCGCCGGGACGACCTGGCGGCCCGGGCCCACGACCTGACCGACGGCGTCGGCGTGCCGGTGGTGTACGACCCGATCGGCGCGACGACGTTCGCCAGTTCGATCGCAGCGCTGCGCCCCCGCGGCCTGCTGGTGTCGTTCGGTGCGGTGTCCGGGCCGGTCACCGGCCTCGATCTGAGCGTTCTGGCGTCCGGCGGGTCGCTGTTCGTCACCCGTCCGCGCCTCACGACCTACCTTCCGGACGCCACGACGCTGCGCGCCGCGTCGGCAGAAGTGTTGGACCTGGTCGCACGCGGGATCATCCGGCCGAACCTGCGACAGCGGTTCGACCTGGCCGACGCCGGGAAGGCCCAGGAAGCGCTGGAGTCGCGGGCCACGGTCGGCGCTACGGTGCTCATACCTTGATCGGGGAGGCGCCGAATGGCTGACTACGGGATCCGCATCCACGAGACCGGTGGGCCGGAGGTCCTCCGCTACGAAGAGCTGGAACTGCCGCCGCCTGGGCGCGGTGAGGTGCGGATCCGGATCACCGCGATCGGCCTGAACTTCCGCGACACCTACGAGCGCACCGGCCTGTACCCGATGGAGCTGCCCGGCGTGCTCGGCAGCGAGGCGGCCGGCGTCGTCACCGAACTGGGCGAGGGCACGACGGGGCTGGCCGTCGGCGACCGGGTCGCGCACGCGACCGGGCCGAACGGGGCGTACGCGACAGCGCAGAACGTCCCCGCCGAATCCCTGGTGCCGATCCCGGACGGCGTGAGCGACGAGGCCGCGGCTGCGGTGCTGCTCAAGGGCCTGACGGTCTGGTACCTGGTGCGGCGTACCTACCCCGTGCGGTCGGGAGAGACCGTGGTGTTCCACGCGGCGGCCGGTGGCGTGGGGCTGATCGCCGGGCAGTGGCTGCGGCACCTCGGGGTGCGGGCGATCGGCACGGCGGGCAGCGCGGACAAGGCGAAGCTCGCGCTGGAGAACGGCTACAGCGAGGTGATCGCGTACCGGTCGGAGGACGTGGCCGCTCGGGTGCGTGAGCTCACCGACGGCGCCGGGGTGCCGGTCGTCTACGACTCGGTCGGCGCGGACACGTTCGAGAACTCGCTCGACTGTCTGCGGCCGCGCGGGCTGATGGTGTCGTTCGGCAACTCGTCCGGGCCGGTGACCGGGGTGAACCTCGGCATCCTCGCGTCGAAGGGGTCGCTGTTCGTCACCCGGCCGACGCTCAAGCACTACATGGGCGAGCTCCGGACCGCCGCGAGCGAGCTGTTCGACCTGGTGAGCGCAGGCGTGATCACCCCGAACATCGGCGCGCGGTTCCCGCTCGCCGATGCCGCCGACGCGCACCGCGCATTGGAGTCACGCGCCACGATCGGGGCTACCGTCCTCCAGCCGTGAGTGAAGCGGTCCCGTTCGGGCGCGCCGTAGCGCGCCGTAGCGGGACCGCTCACGCGTCCGGTTTGCCGTCGTAGCGGAGGAATTTCGGTACTGAGAGCGCGACGACGGCGACGAGCACCACGCAGATCAGGCCGCCGCCCACCCACGACACGGTGGGGCCGAACCACGACTCGGTGACGCCGGCGCGGAGGTCGCCGAGGCGCGGCCCACCGGCCACGACCACCGTGAACACCCCCTGCATCCGGCCGCGCATCTCGTCCGGTGCGTAGACCTGCAGGATCGTCTGCCGGTAGACCGCCGACACCAGGTCGGCGGCGCCGGCGACGGCCAGCAGCGCGACCGCGAGCCACAGGTTGCGGGCCAGCCCGGCGGCGGCCACCGCGAGGCCCCAACCCATCACCGCGATCGTGAGTGCCACGCCCTGACGCTTCACCCGGCCGATCCAGCCCGACGACAACCCCGCGAGCACGGACCCGATCGCGATCGCCGCGAAGAGCCACCCGACGGCTTCCCCGCCGCCGTACCACTCGTCCGAGACCTGCGGAAACAGCGCCCGCGGCATCGCGAACACCATCGCGATGATGTCCACCGCGAACGACATCAGCAGCACGGGCTTGAGCGCGATGAACGCCAGGCCCTGCCCGACCGCGCGCAACCCCGGGCTGACCCGCTCGCCGATCGGCTCGAGGTGCGGCAATCGCAGCGCCGCGTACAGCGCGAACGTGAACAGCACCGCGTCGACGCCGTACGCGACCGCGTACGACCACTTGGCGAGGATCAGGCCGGCCAACAGCGGGCCGACGACAGTGCCGAAGTTGCTCGCGGTGAAGTTCAGCGTGTTCGCGGACGGCACCTGCTCGATCGGCACCAGCCTGGGGATGATCGCGCTCCGGGTGGGGCCGCTGACCGCGAACGCCGCGGATTGCAGCGCGGTCAGCGCCAGCAGCAGCCAGGGGCTGTCGACGCTGAACAGCGCCTGCACGACGAGCGCGCCGGTCGCCACCCACAGCACCACCGACGAGATGAGCAGCAGCGTCCGCCGGTCGATCGCGTCGGCGAACGCGCCACCCCAGAGGCCGAACAGGATCAGCGGCACGAGCCCGGCGACGCCGAGCATGCCGACCCAGAACGACGACCCGGTGATCGCGTACATCTGTACGGGAACCGCGACAGCGGTCAGCTGGTACCCGATGAACGCGACGCTCTGCCCGAGGAACAACCGCCGATAGGCGACGTTACGCAGCGGCCGCGTATCGACGAGTACCCGCCGCCAGCGTGGCACCGGCGGCTGCTCGCCCGCGCCGGTGGGCGCCGCTGCGGGCGGGGACGCGCCGGCCGACTCGCGGGCGACTTCTTCGGCGGCGCCCGTGGTGGCGGCGGTCGCGCCTGAAGCGGGATCGGGGGAGCCGCTCACGGGCCGAGCCGTTCGACGACCCAGGTTTCGCCGTCGCGGCGGAACCGCAGCCGGTCGTGCAGGCGGTCGGGGCGGCCCTGCCAGAACTCGACGGTGTGCGGTACGACGCGGAACCCGCCCCAGGTTTCGGGTCGGGGGACCGCGTCGGGGTAGCGGTCGGCCAACTCTTGCTGCGCGTGCTCCAGAGTTTCTCGGCCCGCTACGACGCGCGACTGGGGGCTCGCCGCCGACCCCAGCTGGGAGCCGTGCGGACGGCTGTTCCAGTAGGCGTCGGACTCGCTCGGATCGACCCGGTACACGGTGCCGGCCACGTTCACCTGGCGCTGGAGGGGATGCCAGCCGAAGAGCAGCGTCGCCCGCGGGTTCTCCGTCAGGTCCCGGCCCTTGCGCGACGTGTAGTGGGTGTAGAACGTCAGGCCGCGCTCGTCGGCGTCCTTCAGGAGCACCGTGCGGGCGCTGGGCGTCCCGTTCGCCGCCGCGGTGGCCACGATCATCGCGTTCGGCTCGACGATCTCCGGCGCCGCGACGGCCTCGTCGAACCACGCGGTGAACTGGTCGAACCAGTTGTCGGCGAGCGTGTCCTCGGTGAGCGTTCCTCGTTCGTAGCCGACACGCATGCCGCCGACCTGGGAGACGACGCCGTACTCGCGTTCCACCGCTCCTCCTGATTTCCGTGGTCAATGCAACCTTATGCCTGTCTGCGGAGCCCCTCCGACAGGTGTGGCCACCACGTGACGTCGATATGTCTCCGACGTGTCGTCCGTCGATGTGGGCTGCGACACGATCACAATGGGCTTGGTCCGGACTGACCTCGCGGACCTAGCGGGAACGGTAGGAAGATGTCAGAAATCGTTCCCGACTGGTGGAGGGCTACCGCCTGCCGCTGGTCGAGCCGGCCGGGGCGTACCGCCACCGAAGACCACTGGGAGCTGAGCCAGCATGTCGGACTTCAAACCGGGGCTCGAAGGCGTCATCGCCTTCCACACTGAGATCGCCGAACCCGACCGGGACGGGGGCGCGCTGCGCTACCGCGGCGTCAACATCGAAGACCTGGTGGGCCAGGTTTCGTTCGGGAACGTCTGGGCGCTGCTGGTCGACGGCAAGTTCGGTCCGGGTCTACCGCCCGCGGAGCCGTTCCCGGTGCCCGTGCACTCGGGTGACATCCGCGTCGACGTGCAGGCCGCGATCGCGATGCTCGCCCCCTACTGGGGCCTCAAGCAGCTGATCGACATCGGCCCCGAGCAGGCCCGCGAGGACCTCGCCCGGATTTCGGTCACCGCGCTCTCGTTCGTCGCGCAGTCCGCCCGTGGCATCGGCCTGCCGGCCGTCCCGCAGCGTGAGATCGACAAGGCGAACACGATCGTCGAGCGCTTCATGATCCGCTGGCGCGGCGAGCCCGACCCGAAGCACGTCCAGGCCGTCGACGCCTACTTCATCTCCGCCGCCGAGCACGGCCTGAACGCCTCGACGTTCACCGCGCGCGTCGCCGCGGGTACCGGTGCCGACTGCGCCGCCTGCATCTCGTCCGCGGTCGGCTCGATGTCGGGGCCGCTGCACGGTGGTGCGCCGTCCCGCGTCCTCAAGATGCTCGACGAGGTCGAGAAGTCGGGCGACGCCGAGGCGTGGGTCAAGGCGGCGCTCGACAAGGGCGAGCGGCTCATGGGCTTCGGGCACCGGGTCTACCGGGCCGAGGACCCGCGGGCGGCCGTGCTCCGTCGCACCGCCCGTGAGCTGGGCAGCACCCGCTTCGAGGTGGCCGAGGCGCTGGAGAAGGCCGCGCTGGCCGAGCTCCACGCGCGCCGTCCCGACCGTGTGCTCGCCACGAACGTCGAGTTCTGGTCGGCCGTCGTCCTCGACTTCGCCGAGGTTCCGGCGCACATGTTCACGTCGATGTTCACCTGCGCGCGCACGGCCGGCTGGTCCGCGCACGTCGTCGAGCAGAAGAACCTCAACAAGCTGGTGCGCCCGTCCGCGCTCTACACCGGCCCGGGCCCGCGCAAGCCCGACGAGGTCGAGGGTTGGGACACGATCCAGCACAGCTGAGCTGCACGCGAGGGCGGGCCACCGAACCGCCCGGCGCAGTCCGCCCTTGTCGTGGCGGATGACCTCTAGGGCGGGCCACCGAACCGGTGGTCCGCCCTTGTCGTGTCTCAACTCGTTAGCCAACGGTGGGAGGATCTTCGCGTGACCATCACCATCCCCGCAGAGTTGTTGCCCGCTGACGGTCGGTTCGGTTCCGGCCCGTCGAAGGTTCGCCCGGCTTCGGTCGACGCACTCGTCGCCACCGGCCGGAGCTTCCTCGGAACGTCCCACCGGCAGGCGACAGTGCGGAACGAGGTGGCACGCCTCAAGTCCGGCCTCGCCGAGCTTTTCTCGCTGCCCGACGGCTACGAGGTCGTCCTCGGCGTCGGCGGCACCACGGCGTTCTGGGAAGCTGCGGTGTTCGGCCTGATCCGCGATCGCGCCCAGTTCCTCTCGTTCGGTGAGTTCGGCGCCAAGTTCGCCAAGGCCGCGAAGATCGCGCCGTTCCTCGGAGACCCGACGATCATCGAGTCCGCGCCCGGCGACGCGCCGGTGTTCGAGCTCGAGGACGGTGTGGACGTTTATGCCACGCCGCACAACGAGACCTCGACCGGCGTCGCGATCCCGGTCACGCGGGTGCCCGGGGATCACCTGATGCTGCACGACGGCACGTCGGCGGCCGCCGGTCTGCACGTGGACGTGTCCGAGACCGATGTGTACTACTTCGCGCCGCAGAAGGGGCTCGGCAGCGAGGGCGGGCTGTGGCTCGCGATCCTGTCGCCGGCCGCGCTCGCGCGCGTCGAGGAGATCAGCGCGTCGGGGCGGTACATCCCGGCGTTCTTGGATCTGGTCACCGCGATCGACAACTCGCGCAAGGACCAGACCTACAACACCCCTGCGTTGACGACGATCTTCCTCGCTGCCGAGCAGGTGGACTGGTTCAACGGCCAGGGCGGTCTGGCGTGGACGACGCAGCGCACCGCGGAGTCCGCGCGGACGCTCTACGAGTGGGCCGAGGCATCGTCGTTCGCGGCGCCGTACGTCAAGGACGCGGCGAAGCGTTCGCACGTCGTCGGGACGATCGACTTCGCGGAGTCGGTCGACGCGTCGGCGGTCGCAAAGGTGCTGCGCTCCAACGGGATCGTGGACACCGAGCCCTACCGCAAACTCGGCCGCAACCAACTCCGCATCGCCATGTTCCCGGGCATCGACCCGACCGACATCGCCAAGCTGACCGCGTGCATCGACCACGTGGTGACCGCCCTCGGCTGAGCCGCACTTTGTTGTCATGAGTGGCCTCAGTGGCGCGTCGGGACAGACAAACGCGACTTTTGGTGCGTAACGTGGTCTTGGCCGGAGAACGGCGCGCCCATTCGGCGTGGTATGCGGGGCACACGAGCCCTGCCGTCGTATGGTGGGCTCGCTCGCCGGTGTCTGGAGAGGGAGGTCGCAATGCGACCGTTGCGGTTCGTCGCGCTCTCCGCTGACGGGCAGGCCATGATTCTGACCGACGAGGTCGGGCGGATGCTTTCGCTCGCCATCGACGACCAGGTGATCGCCGCCGTCCAGCGGGAGCGGACCGGTACCCCCGGTCAGCTATCGATGGATGTGGAGGCGACGTTGACGCCGCGTGACATTCAGTCCCGGATCCGTTCCGGTGAATCGGCAGAACATGTCGCTCGCCTCGCGAACGTTCCGATGGAGAAGGTTCTGCGCTTCGCCGGGCCGGTGCTGCAGGAGCGCGCCGCGATGGCGCAGCTCGCTCGGCGCACGCGTCTGCGCGGTGCCGACAGTGGGCAGACGCTTGCCGACGTCGTCGACGGACGCCTGCGGGCGCACGGCATCGACGTCGAGACCGTCGCGTGGGACAGCTACCGCCGTGAGGACGGCGGCTGGCGCACCACGGCGACGTGGCCGTCGGGCAAGGCGACCGCGCACGCGATCTGGGATCTCGACCGGGCCCGGTCGATGGTGACTCCGGTCGACGAGATGGCGAACTTCCTCTCGAGCGAGAAGCAGGAAGATCTGCTGATCGGACCGGACGAGCAGATGCTGGCGTTCGGGATTCAGCCCGGGAAGCTGCCGGATGACGTGGACCCGAAGGAGGGTCCGGTCGTGCCGGCGCTGTCGATGCTGCGGCGGCGCGACGAGCGTCGTCGCGAGGAGCCGGCACCCGCCGCCGCGGAGGCCGTGGCCGCGCCGGCGCGGGAGGTTCCGCGGGAGCTGCCCCGGGAGGGGCGCGGTGATCTTCGGCAGGCGGCGCGCGAGAGTGGACGGGGCCGGGCGCTCGACCCCCGGTTCGACGACTTCCGCCGGCCTGAGCCGACGCGTGAGCCGACGCCCACGCCCGAACCTCCGGCGGCCGACGCCGGCACCGGACCCGCTGCACCGGCTGCAGCGGCCGGCGCACCCCCGATCGGCGGCACCGCCCCCGGCCTGGGCAACCGAGACGGCCTCACCGGCCGCCCCGGCCGAGGCGCCCTGACTCGCGACAACGCCAGCCTGGGTGGCCGCGACAGCGGCGCCCTGGGCGGCCGTGACGGCGCTGGTCCGGGCGGTCGTGACAGCGGCGCGGGCCTCGGTGCCCGTGACGGCGCTGGTCCGGGCGGCCGTGACGGCGCTGCGGGTCGGGACGGGCTGGGTGGCCGAGACGGCCTCGGTGGCCGTGGCCTGACCGGTGGCCGTGATGGCGCTCCGGGCCGGGACGGTACGGATGGGCCCGCTGGTGGGCGGGGGGCTGGGTGGCTGGATGAGCCCCGTTCGGCTGGCGGAGCTCGCCCCGACGAGGTGCGTCGGCCCGACCCGTGGGGCGACGACCCGCGTCGACCGGCTGGTCGCCGGGGCGACGTGAGCGAGCAGTCCACTCCCACCTCGGGCAGTGGTCTCGCAGGCCGCAGCGACTGGCGCGAGCGCCTCGACCCCACCGGCGTCGGAACGTCCCCCAGCGCGAACCAGGCGCGCCCCGAGCCGCCGGCTCCCGCTCCCAAGGCCGGCAGCGGCCGCGGCCGCAAAGCCGAACTCCCCAGCTGGGACGACATCCTCTTCGGCTCCGGCGCCCGCCGACCGTAGGCGGCCCGTTCAGGGCGACGCTGCCGAGCGGGCGGCACAACTTGAGTATTACCTATACGCGGCGTTGTCCCGCCCGATCGGCAGCGCCGCCCTGAACGGGCTCCAGCTTCATACAAAGAACTGACGATGCCCCGCGCGAAGCGCGGGGCATCGTCAGTTCTCGGTCGGGGTGGGGACTCGGGGGATTCGGGCTATTTGGCGGGACTGGGCCACCAGGCGGCCCGCGGAATCGCGGATCGTGCAGTCCTCGTCGAACCAGCCGTTCGCGAGCACGCGACCGCGGAGCTCGCACCGCAACCACCCCGGCGCCGGAAGCACCCGCAGATACGTCGTCAGCTGAACGGTGGGCGCCCAGCCGTAGCGCCCGATGGTGAACGTCACCGGCGGGAACGCATCAGCCGCGAGCAGACACACCAGCGGATCGGGATCACGCCCGTCCACCATCCGTACCCACCCACGCAGCGCCATGCTTCCGTCCGGACGCCCGCGCACCACGTTCGCGAACTCCGGCGCGAGCCGGACGTCGACGTGATCCATCAACGCGAGGTTCGTACCCGGCATGACGTCCGACCGGATCCGCGTGCACTGATCCGGCGACGGCAACTCGATCTGCGGCGCCATGTCGAGATCCGGGCTGCTCGAGTCGAGCATGCTCGTCACCACCGACGAAACCAGGCACGGCTGGCCGTCCTGGATCAGCGTGGCCCGGCTCGTGCCGATCGTCTTGCCGGTGCGCAGCCGCTCCACCACGATCTCGGCCTCGCCCGCGTGGGGGGCTTGCAGGAAATCCGTGGTGACCGCCACCGGGTGCGGATGACCCTCTGCCGCGAGCACGGCTCTCACGACCGGCAGCTGGAGGTAACCCCCGTTGAGCGACGAACCGATCGCCCAACCGCCGTCGATGAGTGTCGCGTACCGATCTGGACCGGTCTCCCGGATCTCGGTATGGATCTCCAGCACACACCCACCCTGCCAGGTTTGTGGACGGCCCGCCCAGAACAAGCCTGACAGGCGAGCGCCAGCCTTGCCCCGGGCGGGCTACAGGTTCACACAACGGCGCATACGCTTCGCGTATGGAATATGTGCGGTTGGGACGGTCGGGACTCAACGTCAGCAGGCTCTGCCTGGGGACGATGAACTTCGGGCCGGAGACGTCTGAACAGGACAGTCACCGGATCATGGACACCGCCCATGACCAGGGAATCAACTTCTTCGACACGGCGAACGTCTACGGCCGCAAGACCGGCGAAGGCGTCACCGAGCAGATCATCGGCAACTGGTTCGCGTCCGGCGACGGTCGGCGGGAACGCACGGTCCTCGCGACGAAGGTCTACGGCGGAATGGGGGGCTGGCCCAACCAGGGCAAGCTCTCCGCGCTACACATCCGGCGTGCCTGTGACGAATCCCTCAAACGACTCAAAACTGACTACATCGACCTCTACCAGATGCACCACGTCGACCGCGAAACGCCGTGGGACGAAATCTGGGAGGCCATGGAGGTCCTGCGGCAGCAGGGCAAGATCATTTACGTCGGGTCGAGCAACTTCGCCGGGTGGCACCTCGCCCAGGCCCAGGAGGCAGCGAACTCGCGGCACTTCCTCGGCCTGGTGAGCGAGCAGTCCTACTACAACCTGCTCAACCGTTGGATCGAGCTGGAGGTGCTGCCGGCCGCCCGGCGGTACGGCATCGGCGTCATCCCGTGGTCGCCGCTGGACGGTGGGCTCCTCTCCGGAGCGATCCGCAAGCAGCGCGAGGGTGGTGGCTCGCGGAGCAGCTCCGAGCGGTCCGCGGCCGGCCTGGAGAAGCACCGCACGGCGCTCGAGGCGTACGAGAAGCTCTGCGCCGAGCTCGGGCACGACCCGGCCGAGGTAGGCCTCGCCTGGCTGTTGGCGCAGGACGGCGTCACCGCGCCGATCGTCGGGCCGCGCACCGGCGAGCAGCTCGACAGCGGTCTCCGTGCCGCGGAGCTCACGCTCGACGAGGCTGCGATGACCGCGCTCGACGAGCTGTTCCCCGCCCCGTTCCCGAACGGAAGCAAGCCCGCTCCGGAGGCCTACGCCTGGTAAACCGGCCAGGAGGCCCGCGCCGGGCGCTGCGGTCAGGCCTGCGCCGGGCGCAGCCTCCAGGAGGCCTGTGGCTCGTAGGTGCCCGCGATGCTGCGCATCAAGTGGATCTCGTCGGCCGGCCACGACGGCCCGGCATAGTCCCGGAGCGCGGCCACGTCGGCCCGCAGCTCGTCCCGCGTCACCCGGCCCCGAGGGCGGGCCAGCGTGAGGTGGGCCCGGAACGGCATCGGCTCGGGCGCCAGGAGCCGGACGGCGGAGGCCGTCCGGCTCAGCCCGTCCACGTCGCCGCCCACGCCCGCCCACAGCACCCGCTCACCGAACCGCCCGCTGCCGGCGAGCGACACGGTGGCGCTCCGCCCGGCGGCGACCAGGTCCGTGAGGCGGCCCCGGACGTCCTCCGGATCACCCACCTCGCCGAGGAACGCGAGCGTGAGGTGCCACCTGTCCGGGCGCACCACGCCCGCGTCCGCGCGCACGACGTTGAGCCGCTCCACCGCGCCACGCAGGTGGTCAACGGCAGCGGCAGGCGGTAGCACCGCGACGAACAGACGCACGTCACCAATATTTCACTGGTGGAATGCGACGATCCGAGAGATCGTTACCTGAGGTAATGAGTTGTGCGTAACAACCTCACTGCGTAAGACTTCAAGAGGGTGACACTCACGGATCCGCACGATTACGACGAGTTGGCAGTCCGGCTCCGGTCGGCCACCGGGCGGTTCTTCCGCCGGCTCCGGGCCGAACGCCCGGCACACGGCCTGACGATGACGCAGATCTCCGCCCTGTTCAGCATCTCGAAGGGCGGCGGTGTGCTGACCCCGCGCGGCCTGGCCGAGGTCGAGCGGGTGCAGCCACCGGCCGCCACCCGCACCGCGGCGGTGCTGGAGGAGCGCGGCCTGGTCCGTCGGGCCCCGCACCCGACCGACGGACGACAGATCGTGCTCTCGACGACACCCGACGGCGAAGCGCTCATCGCGGCCGACCGGCAGGCCCGGGAGGCGTGGCTCGCGGCCCGCCTCTCCGAGCTCGACAAAGCCGATCAGGAAACGCTGCGCGCGGCCGCCACGATCCTCGAACGGCTGGCACGCGCATGAGCCCGGCACTCCGCACCATGTTCTCGTCGCTGAGCGTCCGGAACTACCGGCTGTTCGCGAGCGGCCAGATCGTCTCGCTCACCGGTACCTGGATGCAGATGACCGCCCAGGACTGGCTGGTCCTGGACCTGTCGCACAACTCCGGCACCGCGCTCGGCGTCGTCACCGCTCTGCAGTTCACCCCGGTGCTGCTGCTGACGCTCTGGGCCGGCGCCCTGGCCGACCGGCTCGACAAGCGCAAGGTCCTGATCGCCACGCAGGCGGCCTCGATGCTGTTCGCGTTCGGCATGGGCGCGCTCGTGGTCACCGGCTCGGCCGAGTTGTGGAACGTCTACGTCTTCGCATTCCTGCTGGGCACCGTGAACGCGTTCGACACCCCGACCCGCCAGTCGTTCATCTCCGAGATGGTCGGCCCCGACCGGCTGCCCAACGCGGTCTCGCTCAACTCCGCGACGTTCAACTCCGCGCGGCTGCTGGGCCCGGCCGTCGGTGGTCTGGTCATCGCGACGATCGGCACCGGACCGACGTTCCTGATCAACGGTGCGTCCTACGTGGCCGTACTGGCCGGGCTGCTCGCGATGCGCCCCGGTGAGCTGCTCACCGGCAAGCGCGTGGAACGGGCCCGCGGCCAGGTCGTCGAAGGACTGCGTTTCGTCTGGGGCCGGAAGGATCTGCTGCTGGTCCTCGCGATGATGTCGGTGCTCGGCACGCTCGGCATGAACTTCAACCTGACGCTGCCGTTGCTGGCCAAGGTGGAGTTCGACGTCGGCCCGGCGTCGTTCGGTCTGCTCTCGGCCGCGTTCGCCGGCGGAGCGCTGATCGGCGCGTTGATCGGAGCCCGCCGCACCAAGCGGCCTTCGGCCCGGTGGGTGCTGAGCTGCGCGGCCGTGTTCGGCGTCCTCGAGTGCGCGGTGGCCTTTGCTCCGAACTTCCCGCTGGCTGCGCTCGTGTTGTTGTTCGTGGGTCTGACCTTCATCGCACACAACAACGCGGCGAACGCGCGCGTGCAACTCGGTACGCCGGCGCACCTGCGTGGCCGCGTGATGGCGCTGTACATGTTGGTCTTCCTCGGCGGCACACCGCTGGGCTCACTGATCATCGGTCCGATCTCCGAGCGCTACGGGCCGCGCGTCGGCCTGCTCCTCGGGGGCGTCGCCGTGCTGATCGCGGCGGGCACGCTCGCCGTCGCCCGCATGAAGGCACGAAACCGGGAGACGGCATCAGAGCCTCAGCAGATAACTTCTGTCGCGGCAGTGAGCAACATGACAACTTAGGAAATACGGGGAAGGAAGCACGATGGCTGGACTGAACCGGAGATTCGTCGGAGCGACCCTGGCTGCTGCGGCGTTAGCCAGCACGCTGGGCTGCTCGATCATCGGCGCCGACAACTCGGAGGCGTGCGACAACATCAAGACGAAGATCCAGGAGTTCACGTCGGCGTCGCTCAAGAACGTCGACGACCCGGCCGCGCTGGGTGAGTCGTACCACGTCCTCGCGGACGACATCCGCACCGAGGGCTCGAAGGGCGACGGCGACCTCGAGGACGCCACCAAGGACCTCGGCACCGCCTACGACAAGCTCGGCGACACGGTCACCGGGCTGGCCAACAACCCCAACCCGACGATTCCCGACTCGGGTGAGGTCACGGCCGCCGGCGTGAAGTTCAAGAACGCCTGCGAGTGACGCCCTGACTCCGGTGCGGCCCCTCGCGCCGCACCGGAGCACTCCCGCGTTACGCTGCCGATATGGCCCGCCGTCCGACACGTCCGACGCCGGAGCCCCTGGATGTCGACGCGGTGACCGTCGTCACCGCCGGCACGGCGCTCTGGGGAGTCGCCGCACTCCTGTTGTCGACGCTTGGGCGCGGCTGGCTGGAAGACCACCACGACGAGTGGTGGATCTGGACCTGCGTCGCCGGATTCGTGCTCGGCCTGGCTGGTATCGCGTTCGTACGACGCCGCCGCAGCCGGCTCGGACGCGTGGCGGCGGCCCGCGGCGATGACCCCGCCCCCCGACCCCGCCCCCCGGCCCCGGCCCCGGTAGAGCCGGCCCCGGTAGAGCCGGCCCCGGTAGAGCCGGCCCCGGGCGGCAACCCCGCAGCCGAGCCCGCCCAGCAAACAGAGCCCGCCCAGCACACCGAAAAGGCCTGAGCTCGCTCTGTCAGCACGCTGTGCGACGTCTGACAGCGCGAAAGCGCATCGTGGAGTGACTTCCTTCCGACAGGAGACTCCCCGATGTCCTACGCGATCGAGGCCGAAGGCCTCGTGAAGCGGTTCGGGTCGACGATTGCGCTCAACGGCGTCGACCTCGCCGTCCCGACCGGCACGATCCTCGGCGTGCTCGGCCCCAACGGGGCCGGCAAGACCACCGCGGTTCGCGTGCTGGCCACCCTGATCAAGCCCGACGCCGGCCGGGCCCGCGTCGGCGGCTTCGACGTTCTGACGCAGGCACCCTCGGTGCGTGCCCGGATCGCGGTCACCGGGCAGTACGCCTCGGTCGACGAGGACCTCACCGGCTCCGAGAACCTGACGATGATCGGCCGACTGCTCGAGCTGTCCCGCCGCGACGCCAGAGCGCGGGCCCGTGAGCTGCTCGAACGCTTCGAACTGACCGAAGCGGCCGGACGCTCCGCGAAGACCTACTCCGGCGGCATGCGGCGCCGCCTCGACCTGGCCGCGAGCCTGGTCGGCCACCCCGACGTCATCTACCTCGACGAGCCCACCACCGGCCTGGACCCGCGCAGCCGCGGCGAGGTGTGGAACACGATCCGCGAGCTGGTCGCGGACGGTGTGACGGTGCTGCTGACCACCCAGTACCTCGACGAGGCCGACCAGCTGGCCGACTCGATCGCGGTGATCGACCGCGGCGAGCTGATCGCCACCGGCACCCCGGACGAGCTCAAGGCCCAGGTGGGCGACCAGACCCTCGAAGTGCACCCCCTCGACGCCGCTGACCTCGCCGACGTCGAGGCGATAGTCGCCGCGGTCACGCGCGTGCAGACCACCCGCAACGACAACCGGGGACTGGTGACCGCCTCGGTCGCCGAACCCACGATGCTCGCCGACGTCGTCCGACGCCTGGACGACGCGGGGATCGCGGTCGGCGAGCTCGGCCTGCGCCGGGCCAGCCTCGACGAGGTGTTCCTCACGCTCACCGGCCACCCGGCCGAAGACGCAGCATGACAGCGACCCTGGTGGCCACGACAGCGTGGCCGGAAGCAGAAGAGCCGCCGACCCGGTTCGGCCCGATGCGGACGCTCCGCCACGCACTGACGCTCACCTGGCGCAGCCTGATCAAGATCAAGCACTCACCGGAGCAACTGCTCGACCTCACGCTGCAGCCGATCATCTTCGTGGTGCTGTTCGTCTATCTGTTCGGCGGCGCCGTGAGCGGTGACCGGCACGTCTACCTGCAGTTCGTCCTCCCCGGCATCCTCGTGCAGAGCGTCGCGTTCGCCAGCCTCGGCGTCGGCCAGAGCCTCGCCGCGGACCTGCAGACGGGGGTGTTCGACCGCTTCCGCACGATGCCGATCGCCCGTTCCGCACCGCTGATCGGCGCGGTCTTCGGCGACGTCGTCCGCTACGTGGTGACGGTTGCCGTCGTGCTCGGCTTCGGCGCCGTGATCGGGTTCCGGGTCGGGACCGATCCGCTCTCCGCGCTCGCCGCCTGCGCCCTGGTGCTGGTGTTCGCGTTCGGCCTCTGCTGGGTGACCGCGCTGATCGGCCTGTTGCTGCGCAACCCGCGAACCGTGCAGGGGATCGGCGCGATGCTGATGTTCCCGTTGACGTTCGGCAGCAACCTGTTCGTGCAGACCGAGACGCTCCCCGGCTGGCTGCAGGCGTGGGTGAACGTCAACCCGATCACGTTCGTCGTCGAAGCGGCGCGCGGCCTGCTCACCGGGCAGGGTGCGGTCGCCGCGCCCACGATCAAGGTGCTGATCTCGGTCGCGGTGCTCTGCGCGGTGTTCGTTCCGCTCTCGCTGGCGGCCTACCGCCGTCGTACCTGAGCCGCCAGGTCGCGGGCCACCTGCGGCACGCTCTCCCTGGGTAGCGTCTCGCCGTCGCGGAACCTGGCTTCGAACTCCTCGGAGCCGAGGGCCGCGGCGGCGAGTTCGCGGGTGCGCAGGACGTCGGGGTTGCCCAGGTCGGGCAGCCCGCGGATCAGGGCCGCGGCGCCGAGCAACGTCGCCGCGGCGGCCGCGTCACCGAGTGCGAGGACGACGGCCGCGGTGGCGTCGAGCGAGCCGGCCAGCACCGGGGAGTCGTGGGCTTCCGCCGCCTCGGTCAGCGCCTCCAGCACGCAGTCGCCGGCCTTCTCCGGGTCGCCGAGAGCGATCAACGCGTAGCCGTAGTCGGCGAGCAGCAGGGCGTTGATCTGCGGCGGGCCGTACGGCTGGGAGCGGTACCGCTCGACCTCCGCGGCCAGCAGGGCGGTGGCACCCTCGATGTCTCCGGTGAGCCGCAGGACGCTCGCGCGCGCGGCGCCCAGGAAGCCCAGCGCGTTGTCGTCGTCGCCGATGCGGGCGACGTGCGTCGCGCTCTCGTCGAGATACTCGCGGGCGCGGTCGAAGTCGCCGACCCGGGCCCACTCCAGCGCCAGCCACAGCAGGACGCGGGGAAGGTCGTCGAACCCGTTGAGGTCGTAGATCAGCGAGCGGGCCTCCTCCAACGCGGCAATCGCGCCGGGATGGTCACCGCGGAGCGCCTTGATCGACGCGAGCGAGCTGAGCACCGCGCCCGTGCCCCACCGGTCGCCGATCGCGCCGAACGCCGTCCGCGCGTCCTCGAAGAGCCGTTCGGCGGCCAGCAGGTCGCCGTCGTTCTCGTGCAGGTTCGCGTCGAGGAACAGCGCGAGCGCGCTGACCCACGGGTCGCGGTGCTCGTAGACCCGCTTGAGCTTCGCCACGACCTCGTCGTTCCGGTCACCGAGGAAGTGGATGATGCTGTCGGCGAGCACGAGCACGGGGTGCGCGTCGGGCGCCGCCGCATAGGGCCTGATCAGCTCGCTGACCCGCTCCGCCTCGCGCTTCGCCTCCTCATAGGTGCTGCGCAGGCTCGCGGCGGTGAGCCCGGCGAACGCGGTGACGATCGCGGCGCTCTCCGGCGGCGCCTGGTCGGTCAGCGGCAGCACCGCGGTCGACCACCGGTCGGCTTCGGCGTGCGCGCCCCGCAGCGCCCAGTACCAGGCCATTCCGGCGACCAGCCGGACGGCGGGGTCACCCCGTCGCTGGTCGACGGCCCACCGCAGCGCGGCGGTGATGTTCTCGTACTCGGCGGTCAGCGTGTTCGCCCACGTCCGCTGCTCCGGGCTGCGCAGCTTGGGCTCGGAGATCTCGACCAGCTCGACGTAGTAGGCCAGGAGCGCGTCCCGGAGCGTCGCGGTCTCACCCGTCACGTCCAATTGCTCGACGCCGAACGCGCGGACGGTCTCCAGCATGCGGTAGCGCGGGGGATCGGCCTCCGCGACGAGCTCCACCAGCGACTTGTCCACCAGCGATGCGAGTGTCTCCAGGACGTCGCCGGAGCGCAGCAGGTCGTCGTCCGCGCACACGCGCTCGGCGGCCTCCACCGTGGCGCCGCCAGGGAACTGCGACAGGCGCCGCCACAGGACCCGCTCGGGTTCGCTCAGCAGATCCCAGCTCCAGGCCACCACCGCGTGCAGCGTCTGGTGGCGGGGCAGCGCGGTACGGCTCCCGGCGGTCAGCAGCCGGAACCGGTCACCGAGCCGGTCCGCCAGCTGCTCCGGCGAGAGCGAGCGCAGCCGGGGAGCGGCCAGCTCGAGCGCCAGCGGCATTCCGTCCAGCCGACGGCAGATCTCGACGATCGCGTCGACGTTGTCGGGGGTGAGCACGAACCCAGGCCGCACCGCGGCGGCCCGGTCCACCAGCAGCTGGACCGCGGGGTACCGGGCGGCCTGCGCCGGGGTCAGCCGTCCGGGCGGCGGGAGGTCGAGGCTGGGCACCGGGTGCAGCCGTTCGCCCGGGACGCCGAGCGGCTCCCGGCTGGTGGCGAGGATGCGCAGCTCGGGGCAGTCCAGCAGCAGGGAGTGGGCCAGCGACGCGATCGGCTCCAGCAGGTGCTCGCAGTTGTCCAGCACGAGGAGCGTCGGACCGGCGCTGAGCGCTTTCACCAGCACGGCGTCGACGTCCTGGGGTGCGTTGACCTCGTTCGAGAGCTTCGTGTCGAGCAGCCCGGTCTGCCGGCGGCCCAGGCCGGTGAGCACGGCCTGGGGAACCTCGTCACCCTCGCCGATCGGCGCGAGCGGCACCATCCAGACGCCACCGGAGTTGCGGTCGGTGAGCCGGGCGCCCGACTCCTCGGCGAGGCGCGTCTTGCCCGCGCCGCCGGGGCCGATGAGCGTCACCAGCCGTTCGGCGGCGAGCAGGTCGGCCACGGCGGCCAACTCGGTGCGGCGGCCGACGAACGTGTTCAGCTGCGGACGCAGGTTGCCCCGGGCGCGCGCGCCGTTCACCGCTACCGGCCTGGGGGCCACGGGGGCGCGAACGCCGTCTTTGGGCGACACGGTTCTCGGTGCCGCGGTGGGGCCGCCCAGCACCGTGGCGTAAGCACCCTTGAGCACCGGCCCCGGATCGACGCCCAACTCGTCGGCCAGCCGACGCCGGATGCGGTCGAACACGGCCAGCGCGTCGGCCTGCCGCGACGCACCGGAGAGGGCCAGGATCAGCTGCGCGTGCGGACGTTCGCGGAGCGGGTGTTCGGCGGTGAGCGCCTCCAGTTCGGGCACGACCTCCGCATGGCGTCCGAGCTGCAGGTCGGCGTGAATCCGGTCTTCCAGCGCGCCGAGGCGGGCGCCGTCCAACCGGATGACGACAGCTTCCCGGAACGGAGCGTCTCCGATGTCGGCCAGCGCCGGACCGCGCCAGAGGCTCAGCGCCTCGCGCAGCGTGGCGGCGGCGCCGAGCGCGTCTCCGCCTTCCAACGCGCGCCGCCCGGCCGTGGCCAGGTGCTCGAACCGGTGGACGTCCACGGACTCGGCGTCGACAGCCAGGCGGTACCCGGCCGGGGCGGACTCGACGATCCCGGGTGGCAGCGTCCGCCGCAACCGGCTGACCAGCGACTGCAGCGCGTTCCCCGACCCGGCGGGCGGATCGTCGCCCCAGACCGCGTCGACCAGCGTGCTGACCGTGACCATGCGCCCGGCGTCCAGCGCGAGGCGGGCGAACACCGCGCGCAGCCGGTGGCCACCGACGGAGACGGCGGTGCCGTCAACTGTGACCTCGACCGCACCCAGCAGCCCGATCTCCACCGTTCGCACACCTCCGCCGTCCCCGCTCCCCGCCATTCTCTGCCTACGGTCACCTCATCGGCGATTCAGATCCCCCGCTGGTGGTTCGGCGGACAGTGAACAGCAGGTCAGGGGCGACGGCGATCGGTTCGCCGCCGTGGCCGGACGACGCCCAGCGTCGTGCCCGGCTGGCCGGACTGACCGAGGTGGCCCACCGTCAGTACGCGGCGCAGCGTCGAGACGACCGGTACCACGGGTCGGGCCCTGGCGGGAGCGGGACTCTCGGGGTCCGGATTCTCTTCGTCCGGTGCCCGCCGTCGCCGGCGGCGGCGAACCGCCCACCAGCTGACGAGCAGCAGCGCCAGCACGATCAGCCCGGTGTTGCCGATCACTTCCTCGACGCGGTGGTACGAGTCGGCCGCGACGTAGCCGAGGAGCGTCGAGCCGACGCCCCAGAACAGGCCGCCGACGAACGCGGCCGGAACGAACGTCAGCGCCGGCACCCCCGACGCACCGGCGGCGCCGGGAGTGACCGTCCGCAAGAAAGGCAAGAACCTGCTGCCGACGATGACCAGCGCGCCGTGTCGTCGCAGCGTGGCAGTGGCCCGCTCGATCTGCGCACGGCGTCGGCGCAGCAGCCTGCCGTCCAGGACGGCCGGGCCGAACCGCCGCCCGAGCAGGTAGCCGGTCGTGTCCCCGGCGATCGCCGCGACCGTGACCAGGGGGACCACGACCTGCAGCGCTATCTGGTGCTGGGCCGCGAGCACACCGGCAACGATCGCCGCGGTCTCACCGGGAAGAAACATGCCGAGGAGAACCGCGGTCTCGGCGAAGACGACCGCGAGGATGAGGGCGTAGAGGACTGGGGCACGGAGGTCGGTCACGAGTTCGACGACCGAGTCCATCACGCCTCCTTCCGGCGCCGTCGCCGGACGCTCGTACTCCAGCGTCCGGCGACAGTCGCTTGTGGGCAAGTACTTATCCGACGGCGATTGGCTCGCGTTTCTCCTCGGGCCGCGGCGGCGCGACCGGTTCGTCGGCCGGCTCCACCGTGAGGTGCGGCAGACGACGGTCGAGCCACTTCGGGATCCACCAGTTGGCGCGCCCGAACCAGTGCATCAGCGCGGGCACGAGCAGCGTCCGCAGGATGAACGCGTCGATGAAGACGGCGCTCGACAGGCCGATGCCGAACTCGGCGATGACCCGCTGGCCCTCGAAGATGAATGCTCCGAAGACGAAGATCATGATCGTCGCCGCGGCCGTGATCACCCGGCCGGTGCTGGCCTGCCCGACCGTGATCGCCCGCTTGTTGTCGCCGGTGTGCACCCATTCCTCGTGCATCCGGCTCACGAGGAACACCTGGTAGTCCATCGACAGGCCGAACAGGATCGCCAGCATCATCACCGGCACGAACGCCTCGACCGGCCCGGCCGCACCGATGTTGAGCGCCTCGGCGCCCCAGCCCCACTGGAACACCGCCACGATGACGCCGAACGACGCGGCCGCGGCCAGCACGTTCATCACCGCCGCGGTGAGCGGGACGAGCAGGCTGCGGAACGCCACCGTCAGGAGGAGGAAGCCCAGCGCGATGATGACGCCGAGGAACAGCGGCAGCTTGCCGGTGAGCACGTCCGCGAAGTCGTCGAAGATCGCTGTCATGCCACCCACGTAGACCTGCATCGTGGTGCCGTCTTCGATTCCGGGCACGACGTCGTTCCGCAGGCGCTCGATCAGCTCGCTGGTCTCCTCCGACTGCGGAGAGGTCGTCGGGATGACCTGGACGATGCCGACCTCGGCGCCCGGCTGCGTCGGCAGTGCCACGACCGCGGCGACACCCGGGTCGTTCCGGACCTGACCGACCAGCTCGTTGAGCGCGGCCGTGTCACCGGGCGACTTCAGCTCCGCGACCAGCTGCAGCGGGCCGTTGAAGCCCGGCCCGAAGCCGTCGGCCAGCATGTCGTACGCCTTGCGGGTGGTCGAGTCGGCCGGGTCGTTGCCCTGGTCCGAGGCGCCCAGCCGGATGGAGAGCGTCGGGATCGACAGCACGGCGATCAACGCGATCGCGATGGCAGCGAGCATGCGCGGACGCCGCTCGACGATCCCGGCCCACCGCGCCCAGAAGCCGCGGGTGTGGGCGTCGTGCGGACCTTCGGTGGCCAGGCGGCGACGCTCCCGGCGGGAAAGCACGCGCATCCCGAAGAAGCCGAGCAGCGCGGGGAGCAGGGTCACTGCCGTGAGCACCGAGAACAGCACCACGACCGACGCCGCGATACCGACACCGGTGAGGAACGACAGGCCGAGGACGAGCATGCCGAGCAGCGCGATGCAGACCGTGATGCCGGCGAACACCACGGCCCGGCCGGACGTGTTCAGGGCCCGGACCGCGGACTCCTCGACCGACATCCCGGCCATCAGGCCGTTGCGGTGCCGGGTGACGACGAACAGCGCGTAGTCGATGCCGACACCGAGGCCGATCAGCGCGGCCACGGTCGGAGCGATCGTGCCGATCGTCATCAGGTGGCTGAGCAGGATGATCGACGTGGTGCCCGCGGCGAGCGCGATCACCGCGGTGATCAGCGGGATCGCCATCGCCAGCAGCGAGCCGAACGCGATCAGCAGGATCACGGCGGCGGCGATCAGGCCGTAGATCTCCGAGCTGCCCGGCGGCGCCTGGGTGGCCTGCTGGATCGCGTTGCCGCCGAGTTCGACGTCCAGGCCGTCGGTGCGGGCCTTCTCGGCGGTGGCGATCAGGCTGTCGACGGCGTCGAGGTCGACCTCGTCCTCGACCGAGCCCTTGAACGTCACCGTCGCGTACGCGGTCCTGCCGTCCTGGCTGATCTGCGCCGCGCCCTGCTCGGTGTACGGGCTGGCCACGGACGCGATGTCGGAGCGGCCGGCGACCTCGCCGAGCATGCCCTCGATGCGCTGCTGGACGGCCGAGTCCTTCACCGTGCCGCTGTCGGTGTGCCAGACGATGGTGTCGGACTCACCGGCGGCGTCCGGGAACGCGCCCTGGAGCAGGTCCAGTGCCTTCGTCGATTCAGTGCCTGGTAACGCGAAGCTATCGTTGTAGGCGGTACCGGCTGTCTGACTGCCGATGCCGAGCCCCACCAGGCCGACGACCCAGAGGACCACCACAACGATTCGATGCTGATAGCACCACCTGGCCAATCCGGCCATGGCTCACACCCCCGCGGGCTGGAATTAATCGATCGGTCGGTTAATACTTTGGGTAGCCTACGGCTGTGTGTCAACCGTGTGGTGGTCGGTGTCACGTGGAATTCACAAGACCTGTCCGATGGCGCGCGAAGTTCGTACGCTTGGGGGCCAGGAACTCGTGGTGGAGAGGGGTGGATCGTGGCGCGGACGGCTGGGAGCACGGCCGAGGGCACGCGGCAACGGATCCTCGATGCCGCGACGAAGCTGTTCGAGCAGCGCGGGTTCGCGGGAACGTCCATCCGCGACCTGGCGGTGCTCTGCGGCATGACGAAGGCGGCGCTGTACTACCACTTCCCGTCGAAGGAAGAGGTGCTGCAGGCGCTGATCACGCCGTTCCTGGACGACGTCGACCGGATCGTCGCCGCCACCGCGGCCGGGCAGTGGTCACGGGCCGAGCTGGTGAAGCGGCTGATCACACAGATGAACGAGCGCGGTGAGTTCCTCACCGCGGTGCTGAGCGACCCGTCGGTGAAGCACACGATGTTCGATCGGCTCGGGATGAACGACCGGATGGAACGGCTGCTGATGGTGCTGGCCGGTTCCGACGACCCGGCCGCGCTGCTGCGCGGCCGGTGCGCGATGGGCGCGCTGATGTCGGGACTCCTGCACCACCAGAAGCCCGATCAGCAGGGTCCGCTGCTCTCCTCCGACGAGCAGAACGTCGTCTGTCGGGCCGTCCTGGCGGTGCTGGACTCCGAGGAGCCCGTCGGTTCAGTCCGTGTCGGGGCGGGGTGACGGGGCCGCCTCGGCGGCGGGAAGTGACTTCGCTACCTCGTCGAACGCGTCGGCGATCAGGTCGAGCGCCTCTTTCAGCAGCTCCTCGCCGATGACCAGCGGCGGCAGGAAGCGGAGCACGTTGCCGTAGGTGCCGCAGCTGAGCGTCACCAGGCCGCGCTGGTGGCACGCCTTGTTCACGGCGCCGGCCAACTGCGCGGCCGGAGCGCTGGTGCCCGGCTCCACGAGCTCGACCGCGAGCATCGCCCCGCGTCCGCGCACGTTCCCGACGAACGAGTGGCGCTTGGCCAGCCCGTGCAGCGCCGGCAGCATGATCTCGCCGATCTGACGGGCCCGACCGGCGAGGTCCCGGCTCTCGATCTCCTCGATCGCAGCCAGCGCCGCCGCGCACGCGACCGGGTTGCCGCCGTACGTGCCGCCGAGCCCACCGGCGTGGGCAGCGTCCATGATCTCGGCGCGGCCGGTGACCGCGGCCAGCGGCATCCCGCCGGCGATGCCCTTCGCGGTGGTCACCAGGTCCGGCACGATCCCCTCGTGCTCGGACGCGAACAGGTCGCCCGTGCGGCCGAAGCCGGTCTGGATCTCGTCGGCGACGAACACGATGCCGTTCGCCGTGCAGTACTCGGCGATGGCTGCCAGGAACCCGGGCGCGGGCTCAATGAACCCACCCTCACCCTGGATCGGCTCGATGATCAGCGCGGCGACGTTCTGCGCGCCGACCTGCTTGTCGAGGACGCTGAGCGCGCGAGCGGCCGCGGCCGGCCCGGACGCGTCGAGGCCGGCGTCCTCGTCGCGGTACGGATAGGACATCGGCAGCCGGTAGACCTCCGGCGCGAACGGGCCGAACGAGTGCTTGTACGGCATGTTCTTCGCGGTCAGCGCCATCGTGAGGTTCGTCCGGCCGTGGTAGCCGTGATCGAAGACGACGACGGCCTGGCGCTTGGTGTACGCGCGGGCGATCTTCACCGCGTTCTCCACGGCCTCGGCGCCCGAGTTGAACAGCGCCGATCGCTTCTCGAAGTCGCCGGGGGTGAGGCGGTTCAGCGCCTCGCAGACCGCGACGTAGCCCTCGTAGGGCGTCACCATGAAGCAGGTGTGGGTGAATGCGGCGGCCTGGGCGGCGACCGCGGCGGCCACCGCGGGGTTCGCGTTGCCGACGTTGACCACCGCGATGCCCGAGCCGAGATCGATGAGCTGGTTGCCGTCGACGTCGACGACGATGCCGCCGCCCGCGGCCGTGACGAAGACCGGGAGCCCGATGCTGACACCCTGCGCCACGGCCGCGTTGCGTCGAGCGAGAAGTTCTTCGGAGCGGGGCCCCGGGATCGCCGTGACCAGCTTGCGCTCCTGCGGAACACTTGTCTGAGTCATTAGGCCCTCCCGAGGCGCTCGCGGTCGCGGAAACCGCAGTATTGCACGGCTTCCGCGACGGATCGAGTGGCTGTCAACGCAGTCCGGGAATGGATATCTCGATCAACTCGATGTCGTCGGCCTTACCGGTGATGCGGCCGTCGTTGCCCGGGAAGTTGTTGTCGTTGGTGACGAACACCTTGTCGCCGCGGAGCGGCAAGATCGTCTCGACCGACTGGAACGGGAACGCGAACGTCGGCCCGACGCCGAACTCGCCCTCGCGCGCCGGGGACGAGATGCCCTTCGGGTCCGCGATCTTCAGCAGGTCGGCGACCGTCGTCGACTTCACCACGCCGGACTTGTCGGCGGTGTCCAGATCCGCGACGTGGATCTGCTTCACCTTCGCCTCGGCGCCTTCGAAGTTGTCGCGTTCCAGCCAGGCGATCCGACGCCCGTCGAGCACCTGCGCGTCGGCCACGAGCTGCCCGACCGCGCCGACGTTGATCGTCCAGGTCCTACCGGTGTACTTGTTTTTCCGGACCGAGAACTCGTAGACGACCCGGCGGGTCCTGTCGGTGTCGGCGACCTTCGGCCCCTCGAGGATCGGGTAGAGGGTCTTCCCGTCCGTCGAGATCGCCATGGCCTCGAAGCCGTTGCTGGCGGCCAGCGACGGCGTCTCGCCCGCCTTCAGGTCCGGCGACTGCGGCGACTTGGTGCCGTCGGCCAGCGGGATCGGCGCCTGCAGCACCTTGCCGGTCTTGTCGACCTTGATCAGGTACGGGCCGAACTCGTCGCCGATCCAGAGGTTGCCGTGCGCGTCGCGCTGCAACGACTCGATGTCGAAGTCGGCGCCGGTCAGCAGCCGGTCCTTCGTGTCCTTGTTGACGATGTCGAACGGAACCCTGTGGTCGGGGTCGCGGAAGCTGACGAATCCGTCGATCTTCACGTCGCCGTGGCGGTAGTCCGGCTCGACGTAGTACGCGCGCAACAGGAAGTCGGCGGAGTTGTTCTTCGCGCCGAAGCCGTTGTCGGGCATCGCGAGCAGGCGGCGGCCGGACTTGTCGCCCGCAGTCGCGGTGATCGCGGCCGAGAAGCCGGGGATCGGCTGGCCTTTGAACGGCGGCGTGACGCCGTTCACCGTCGTCTTGTCCAGTGCGGCGCCGGAGTCGGGGCCGGGCTGGTAGTCGGTGGCCGGGATCGAGGCGCGGCCCAGAAGGGTGACTGCAGCTCCCGCGTGAGTGGGAACCGCTGCGGTGGCCGGGGCCGCGGACAGCGTGGCGAGTGCGGTGCCGACGAGGAGGGCGAGACTCGAGAACCTGTACCAGGGTTGCATGGTGCGTATCGAAGCGCTTTCTGGCGAACACCGGATGAATCGGCGCGACCTATCGCACCAACACCGCGCCGCCCAGCGCAGCGACGAGTACCGCGCCCGCAGTGATCACGACGACGACCGTGCGCGGCGGTGGCCCCGGCCGCGGAAGCCGTAGCGCGATCCACCGACGTTCGCCGAGGTAACCCGCGCCGAGCACGAGGAGACCGATGACGGCGATCCCGATCGCCGCCGGCAGCAACGGCCAGTGCACGAGCATGCCGCGCGACACCAGCAGCCCGGCCCCGACCAGGCCGATCAGCGACCGCACCCAGGCCAGCGCGGTCCGCTCGGACGCCAGTCCCGGCGGTCGTGGCCTCACCGGTCGATGCCCAGCAGCACCACGACCAGCAGGAGTGCCGCACCGAGGGCGACCACCACCGCGAGCACCCGGGGGTACGACGAGCTGGGCAGTTCGTGGCCCGACCGCATCTGCTTCTCGACCCGCACCCAGCGGAACGCGGCGTGCACCGCGGTCGCCGCGCCGAGCACGAGCAGCACTGTCGCGATCGAGACCCGCAGCGCCGTCGGCCGGCCCAGCTCGGGGAGGAGCTGGTCGACGGCGAGCCCACCGCCCACGAGCGCGAGGGCCGTCCGGATCCAGGCGAGGAACGTCCGTTCGTTCGCCAGTGAGAACCGGTAGTCGAGTTCGTCCCCCGGTTCGGTAGGCCTTGTCTCGTTTGGTAGGCGCACGTCTAATCCTACGAATGCCCGGTGTTTGACCAGTGGTCCACTGCGGGAACATCAGACGCGGGGAGGGTCACCCGTTCTGCTGGTACTTCGGTACCGGCGTCAACGCCCGCAAGGGCACGCGGTGGCCCTCTCTCGCTTTCAGCGAGCAGAGTCCTTAAATTGTGGCCCTGACCACCGGCAACACGGTGGTAACGCGGCCGTGGCAGGCTGACTGACATGTTGCTTCGGGTGCGGGTCTCACTGCCGGACCGGCCCGGCGCGCTCGGCGCCGTCACGCGCACCCTCGGTGCGGCCGGCGCGGACATCCTGCAGGTGACGGTCCTCGAGAGCGCTGTCGGCCGAGCGCTGGACGAGTTCACGGTCTCGGTGGCCAACCCCGCGGTGCGCGAACGTGTCGCCGCCGGGCTGGAAGCCGCGCCCGGCGTCCGGGTCGACGGCATCTGGGAAACGTTCGAGCCTCCCGGCGCGCTGTCCGACCTCGGCGTGCTGTCCCAGGTCGCGGCGAACCCCGGCCGCGGACTGGCCACTCTGGTCGATGCAGCCCCGGCTCTGTTCAGCGCGGAGTGGGCAGCACTCGTGGAGACCGATCCGTCACTCCAAGTAGTCAGGACGAGCTGGCAGGCGCCCGAGAACTTCAGCTACCCCGAGCTGACGCCGCTGCGACCGCGCACGATCAGCGTGCCGGACGGCCCGCACCTGGCCGTGACCCCGTTCGAGGGCACGTCCACCGTCCTCGTCGTGGCCCGCCACGAGGCGCCGGCTTTCCACGACGTCGAGCTGACGCGGTTGAGCGTGCTCTCCGACATCGTCGGCGCGATCGTCGGCAAAGACGCCTGGTAAACGCGTCGCGAGGTGTGTTCCTCGCCATGTAATTGCTGTCGTTCGCCCGACATCGATTTCGCTTGCGCGCGGTTGGATGGTTATGGAGGGGCGACCAGCCTCCGGGGTTCTCCCTGGGATTCGGCTGGGTGCCCGGCCAGGGCTAGAACCAGTGGGATCCCTGACGCGCTCGGACACCGTTCGCGAGCACGATGGGGCCACACCGGACGACAACGGGGGTCCGGGGGAAGTCGAGGAGGGGTTCGGATGAGCGTCATGACGCCGGTGCTGGACGGCGGTGTGCGGCCGGTACGGCTGCGCCCGGCCCGTCGCCCGGTCGCCGCTACCGCTCCCACTACTGTGCGTGAGCTAAAGGTCGCCGCTCCGGTGCTGGTGAGGCAGCCGCTCGCGCCGACCGCGACCGAGCGCGCCTGGGTCGTCCTGGCGCACCTCTCGGGTGCGGTGTCGAGTGCCGCCGGTCCGCTGGTGATCTCCCGGCTGGTCGGCGAACGGTCCGGTTACGTCCGGGAGCAGGCGCTGGCCGCTGCCAACTTCCAGCTGGCGTTCCTGGCCGCGTTGGCTCCGATGCTGCTGCTGGGCGTGTTGACGTTCGGTTTCGCGGCGCTGTTCGTGGTGCCGCTGGTGCTGGCGTGGCTGCTCACCACGGTGCTCGCCGCGTTCTCGGCCGCCGGTGGCGAGCGGTACCGCTATCCGGTCTCCCCGGCGCTGCTGCACTGAACAGTGCAGTTCTGCGCTGACGAACAACTTGAGGGCGGCCCCATCCACATCGGATGAGGGCCGCCCTCGCGTTGCTCCCGCACCGCGTTGCCGCGGTAGACCGGACCGGGGTCCGGCCGCCGGCTGCGACAGCCCGGCTCGCGTGACTTCAGTCGCGTCAGCGGGAGTAGAACTCGACGACCAGCTGCTCGTTGCAGATCACCGGCACCTCGGAGCGCACCGGGTCGCGCAGGACCCGCGCGGTCAGGTTGGCGATCGAGACGTCGAGATAGGGCGCCGTGGGGCCGGCGCCGACGTGCGCGCCCGCTGCCGAGGTGAGGAACGGCGTCATCTGCCGGCTGCGCTCGTGCACCTGGACGACGTCGCCTTCTTCGACGCGGTACGACGGCTTGTCGACCCGCTGGCCGTTCACCGTGATGTGCCGGTGTGTCACGAACTGGCGGGCCTGGTAGATCGTCCGCGCGAAGCCGGCGCGCAGCACCGTGGCGTCCAGGCGGCGCTCGAGCAGCGAGACGAGCACGTCGCCGGTCTTGCCGGAGCGGTTCTTGGCCGCTTCGTCGAAGACGCGGCGCAGCTGCTTCTCGCCGATGTCGTACTGGAAACGCAGCCGCTGCTTCTCACGCAGCCGCAGCGAGTAGTCGCTCTGCTGCCGGCGTCGACGGCCGTGGACGCCGGGCGGGTAGGGACGCCGCTCGAAGTACTCCACGCTCTTCGGCGTGAGCGGAATCCCCAGTGCGCGCGACAACCGGACCTTGGGCCGGGACTTGTTCATCAAACACCCTTCTAGGTTAGGCTTCGCTAACTAAGGTGAGCCTAACCGTATTTTGGAGGCGTGATGGAGCCGACCCCGGCAGAAGTCGCACGAACGCTGGCGGCCGGGCATCTGCCTGCCCGAATTCGCACGGAATGCCAGCCGGACGTTTGTTCCACCGTCACCGAGTTCGCGGTCACGCACGTCGTCGATCGCATGGGGCGTGTCCTGCTGTTGCTGGCCGAGGACAGCCCGGTCGACCGGGCGCTGCGCCCAGTGGCCGCTGACGGCGACGCGGTCGCGCAGCTGATGGTGGCCGACCGGCAGCCGGTGGCCGGCAGCCCGTGGCGCGGACGGATCACGATGTCCGGCTGGGCCACCCGGCTCACCGGGATCGCCGCGCACCGCGCCGCGATGGACTTCGCTGAGGTGAACCCGATCGGGGAGCTGCTCGACATCGGCCGGGGCAGCGTGCTTTACCGGCTCGACCTCGCCGAGATCGAGTGGGTCACGCCCGGCTACGACGCCGAGGACACCGGCGCTGACGGCCTCCGCCGGGTCGACGTCGACGTGGACGCGTTCCTCGACGCCGAGCCCGATCCGTTCGCAACCGAAGAGCAGAAGCTGCTCAACGACCTCGCCGACCACCATGAGGATCTGCTCGCCGAGCTGTGCGCCCAGGCGCGCGAGACCGCGGTGCCCGGCGCGAGCAACGCCCGCGCGCTCCGCCTCGACCGCTACGGGCTGACGCTGGGCGTCGAGGTCGCGGGGGAGGAGCGGTGGATCCGGGCCGGCTTCCGGCACCCGATCACCGATCTCAAGGAACTCGCCGAGGTCTTCCACCTGCTTGCCTGCTGTCGTTGCCGTCCGGAGTCCCACCAGCACACGCACTAAGTTCATCGGGCGTTCCTTCCGCTCGACGTGTAGGCCGCGTTACACCTCGCATATGCCTTCAAGCGTTCTCGTCTCGGCGGGGTATTCGGTGGTTCTCGCGACGGAAGCCGCCGAGATCCGCGCAGCTCAGGAACTGCGTTACCAGGTGTTCGCCACCGAGCTCGGGGCGGCGATCAATGGTCCGGGAATCGACGTCGACAAGTTCGATGCGCTCTGCGACCACCTGCTGATCCGGGACGACGCGACCGGCACCTGCGTCGGTACGTACCGGATGCTGCCGCCGGGACGCAGCGCCGAGCTGTACTCCGACGGCGAGTTCCATCTCGACCGGCTCGCGGCGCTGCGGCCGGAGCTCGTCGAGACCGGTCGGTCCTGCGTCCACCCCGATCACCGCAACGGAGCGGTGATCGGCCTGATGTGGGCCGGGATCGCCCGCTACCTGCACCTTTCCGGGCACGGCTGGCTGGCCGGCTGCGCGTCGGTACCGCTCGCCGACGGAGGCGAGGCGGCCGCCGCCACCGCGAGCGTGGTGAACGCCAAGTACCTGGCGCCGGCCGCGCACCGGGTAGAACCCCGGAACCCCTGGGTCGGTCCGGTCGGCGCACCCGCGCGGCTCTCGCTCGTCCCGCCGCTGCTCCGCGGTTACCTGCGGCTGGGCGCCAGGGTCTGCGGCCCGCCGGCGCACGACCCCGCGTTCGGCACCGCTGACTTCTTCGTGCTGCTGTCGCTCGCCGACACCGACCCGCGCTACCTCCGTCGGTTCTTGGGCGAACCGTGATCTGGGCGCCGTACTCACCCTGCGCGGTCGGCTGCCTCACCGGCGACGAGGAGCGGGTCCCGCTCGCGACGACAGTCTTCCGTCTGATCGCGCTGTGTGTCGCAGTGCTCGCCGTGATCCCGCTGGCTGCGGTCTACCCGCTGCTGGGCGCCGCCGAGCGGACCGCGGTCGCGCGCGGCTGGTGCCGGTCACTGCTGCGGGCGCTCGACGTCCGCATGATCGTCGATTCACCGGACGAGGCGCCTGCGGGCGCGCTCGTGGTCTCCAACCACATCTCGTGGTTGGACATCCTCGCGGTGGGCTCGATCCGCCCTGGTCGCATGGTCGCGAAGTCCGACTTGCGGAGATGGCCGCTGATCGGCTCACTGGCTGCCCGGGGCGGGACGATCTTCGTCGACCGGAACCGGCTCTCGACGCTGCCCGGAACCGTTGCCGACGTCCGGGCCGCGCTCCTCGCGGGCGCTCGGGTCGTGGCGTGGCCGGAGGGCACGACCCGGTGCGGCGTCGAGACCGGCCGGTTCTACCCGGCGGTGTTCCAGGCCGCCATCGACGCCGGAGCCCCGGTCGAACCGGTCACCGTCGGGTACAGCGCCGCCGGCCGGCCGACCACCGTCACGGCGTTCCTCGGCGACGACCCGCTCACCGCGTCGGTGTGGCGCATCGCGCGCGCCCGCGGCGTCGCGGTGGCGGTGCGGTGCCATCCGGTCCTCCCGCCGGGCAGGAACCGGCGGATGCTCGCCGCGGCAGCGGCGAGCATCTCAGTCCTGGCTCCACGTGTGGACCGGCTCGTTGGAGTGCATTCGGGCCAGGTAGTCAACAGTCATCCGGCGTAGCGCCTCGTCCCGGTGGAGGCCCGAGCGCTCGTAGGCCTCGACGGTGGCGACCTGCCAGTCCGAACCGGTCCGGTGGGTCAGGCAGCGACCCTCGATGATCCCGAGCAGCCGGTCGCGCTCGTCGGCCGACACACCCCAGGCGTCCAGTCCCTCGGCCGCCAGCGGCAGCAGACGCCGGAGGACGAGTTCGGAGACCGGCACCTCACCCGCGCCGGGCCAGTACTGGCGGCTGTGGATCCCGTCACGCGCACCGGCGTGGAAGTTCTCCTGCGCCGCGGCGAACGACATCTGGCTCCACACCGGCCGCTCCGAGTCGACCAGCGCCCGCACCAGCCCGTAGTAGAACGCCATGTTCGCCGCGATGTCGACGACGGTCGGCCCACCGGGCAGCACCCGGTTCTCCACCCGGAGGTGGGGCCGATCGTCGACCACGGCGTAGACCGGCCGGTTCCAGCGCCAGATCGTTCCGTTGTGCAGGGTCAGCTCCGGCAGCGACGGTGTGCTGCCTGCCGCGAGCACGGCTTCCGGGTCCTCGTCCTCGCACAGCGGCAGCAGCGCGGGGAAGTACCGGCTGTTCTCCTCGAACAGGTCGAACACCGACGTGATCCACCGCTCGCCGAACCAGACCCGTGGCCGGACGCCCTGCGCCTTCAGCTCGTCGGACCGGGTGTCGGTGGCCTGCTCGAACAGCGGGATCCGGGTCTCGGCCCAGAGCCGGCGCCCGAACAGGTACGGGGAGTTCGCGCCGAGCGCCACCTGTGCACCCGCTATCGCCTGGGCGGCGTTCCAGTACGCGCCGAACGTCGTCGGGCTCACCTGCAGGTGGAACTGGACGCTGGTGCAGGCGCCCTCGGGCGCGACGCTGTCGGCGTACGTGTCGAGCCGCTCGACGCCGTCGATCCGGATCGGCAGGTCCTCACCGCGCGCGGCGAAGATCTGCTCGTTGAGCAGCCGGTACCGGTCGTTGGCCGAGAGGGTCTCCAGGTTGACGTGCGTCTCGCGCAGCGTCGGGAGGATGCCGATCAACGCCAGCCGGGTTCCCAGCGGACGGGCCTTCTCGTCCGCGGCGTTGAGCGCGTCGCGGACCTCCTTCTCCAGCTCACCCGCGCCGGCCGCGGCGATCCGGCGCGGCGGCATGTTGATCTCCAGGTTGAACTGGCCGATCTCGGTGGCCCACTGGTCGTCGGCGATCGCGTTCAGAACCTCGGCGTTGCGCATCGCGGGCTGCCCGTCGACGTCGACCAGGTTCAGCTCGATCTCCAGACCGGTCAGTGGCCGATCGAAGTCGAAGCGGGACTCCGCCAGCATCTGCGCCAGCGTGTCCAGGCACTGCCGGACCTTTTCCCGATAGCGACGGCGGTCATCCCGAGTGAAGTCCACCGCCGGTACGTCCCGACCCATGCTTCTCCCCTCGGCCTTGGCATCGGCCCGTCTACCCGATACCCGCCACCGGTGGTGCGGAACCAGTGATGCGGCCCGCATAGGGAACCATCGCACCCGGGTAACCCGTTGCGGAGTGGGAATGCCGCATCGGGTGAAGGGTGTGCTGCACGTGGCAGAAATGGTCCCCGTTCTCGCTGGTGGACACGCGAACGATCCACAGCAGCTCACCGGTTTGTCCGGTTGGGTGGTGGATGTCGTCGAGCTCCTCGGTCCCTTCGGCGTCGGCCTGCTCGTGTTGCTGGAAAACCTGTTCCCACCGATTCCCAGCGAGATCATCCTTCCGCTGGCCGGCTACCTGTCCGGCACCGGGCGGCTCAACCTGGTGGCCGTGATCGCTGCGGCGACGCTGGGCTCGGTGATTGGCGCGCTCGCGCTGTACTGGTTGGGCGCCGCGGTGGGTGAGGCGCGGATCCGTGTGTGGCTGCGAAGGTTGCCCCTGATGCAGGAGAGCGACCTCGACCGTGCGCAGAGCTGGTTCGACCGACACGGCGGCACCGCGGTACTGATCGGGCGGATCATTCCGGTCGTCCGGAGCCTCGTGTCGATCCCCGCAGGTCTCCAGCGAATGCCGCTCTGGCAGTTCACGCTGTACACCGCAGTCGGCAGTGGCGTCTGGAACACGATCTTCGTCGTTCTGGGGTACGTACTCGGCAGCCAGTGGGAAACGGTCGGTCAGTACAGCGACGTACTCAACTACATCGTGATCGGCGCGATCGTGCTCGCAGTGGTCTATTTCGGTTGGAAGCGAGTGCTGCGGGCGCGACACTCGGCGTAGCCACACCACCATTCTGAAATACTGCGTACCGTTTTGAACACGCGTCACGCGTCGGCGCGGAGCGGTCCGGTGAGCCTGGACGACCATGTTTGGATAGAGGTATGGCCCAAGGCGAAGAGCAGAACCTGTTCACCCTTAGCGACCCCGCAACCGCCGAGGTCACGTTCGACCTCGCTCTCCGCGGCTACGACCGACGTCAGGTCGATCGGTACATCGCCCAGCTCGAGAGCGAACTGTCCCAGTTCGCCGCACGCCGGGACGATGCGCTGGCGCAGAACCACGCGCTGGCCGCACAGGTGACCGAGCTGCAGACCCAGGTCGTGGAGGTGGAGCGGCGGCCCACCGTCGATAAACCGTCCTACAAACATCTCGGTGCGCGCGTCGAACAGATCTTCGCCATGGTCGACGACGAAGCGGCCGAGATTCGTGCGAAGGCCGAAGCGGACGCCAACCAGACCCGCGCCAAGGCCGAGCAGGACATCGAAGCGGTGAAAGCCGGCGTCGAGAAGACGTTCGCCGAGCGCCGCGAGGCCATCGAGGCCGAGTACGCGCAGAAGACGGCACACGCCGACAAGCTCGTCGTCGAGGCCGAGAAGCGGGCCGCAGCAATCCGCAAGGACGCCGAGGACGCGCGCGCCAAGGGCGAGCGCGAGGTCGGCGAGCTGCGGGAGCGAACGAAGGCCGACGCCCGCCGGGTGCAGGACGACGCCAGCCAGTTCTCCGCGCGGGTCCGCGGAGAAGCCGAGAAGCACGCCGCCGACGTGCTGGCCAAGGCCGACGCCCACTCCGCCGACGTGCGGCGCAAAGCCGACGAGGCCGCGCGGGGTGCCACGGACGCGGCCCGACGTCAGTCCGAGCAGACGATCACGAACGCCCGCACCGAGGCGGAGGGGATCCGCGCGAGCGCCAAGGCCGACGCCGAGCAGACGGTCGCCGAGGCGCGCCGGATCGTCGCCGAACTCGACACCCGGCGCAAGCAGATCAAGCAGGAGATCGGTCGGCTGCGCGAGGCGGTCGCCCGTCTGACCGGCGGTGGTGCCGGTCTCTTCGGCGACGACGACGTCGAGGAGACCGCTGCTGCGACGTTACTGCCAGAAGCTCCGGCGAGCTCGGCTGCTGCGCCCGCTCAGCAGCCGAAGCCCGCACCGCAGGCGCCTGCTCAGCAGGCACCTGCCCATCAGGCTGCAGCCGCCGCGACCACGCAGCGGATGGTGGTTCCCGGTCCCGCCGGGCAGCCGCAGGCACCTGCGCCGAACAACGGGATCGGCCCGCACCGCGGCGCTCCCACGAACGAGATGCCGCGGGTCAGCGCCGAGAGCTGATCGGAGAGGGCGAGCTCAGTTGGCGAGCTCGCCCTCTTCGTCGAGATCGAATTCCCCGTCGTTGACGCCGGCCAGGAACGCGTCCCACTCCGCCTGGGTGAACAGGAGGACGGCGGCCGGGTCGGTCGAATCGCGCACCGCGATCTGGTCACCGACGAACGCGACCTCGACGGTGGGGCCTTCGTCTTCCGCGCTTCGCGAGCTGCGCAGCCACACGGCCTCGGTGAGGTCGACGTCGGACATGGGGCCTCCGGTCCTGTACTCCCCGTAACGAACTACGGGCGCTGACGCGGGAAGGGTACACCGTGCGTCACGTCTGTCGCCGACCCCTCGGGGACGCCGTCGCGCCCCACCGAGGTGGTACGCGAACAGCGTCGGGCCGGATCCCGGGAAGCCCATCTACCAGGAGCGGGACGAGTAGTCGTAGTCCCACCGGCGATGGTGGTGACGGGGGCCGCAGCGGTAGTCGCGGTATTCGGCGAAGTCGCCGGGACCGTGACCGGCTGCGAGGTGCGCGCGCCACCTCGCGTGGCGCTTCCGATGCTTAGCGTGAGAAAAGAAAGTCAACGCCAGGAAGGCGAGCGGGAACACCGGCCAGAAGAAACCGCCACCCGCGATCGCCCAGACGGCGGTCAGCAGCAAGCCGAGGAACGTGATGAACGCGAAGTGCCCACCGAGGGCGGCGCGCACGGCCTGTCGTTCCCTGGTCTGCTCCTCCGGGTCCGGCGGGATCAGACCGCGGCCCTGATCCGGTAGATCAGCCAGCAGCGGTGCGAGTTCGTCGCGGTACTGCGACGCGTAGCAGGTGGCCATCCGCTCGTCGGCCTCGTCGAGCGTCAGGAGCCCGGCCTCGGCCGCCGCACGGAGGATCGAGACGACGCGCTCGCGCTCGACCGTGGACGATCGGGTACGGGGAGGAGGGGTGTGCTCGGCGGACATGTCGGTCTCCGTTCGAGTAGGTGACGTGTTCCATGGTCGGCCGCGATCGCGCTGATTTCGTCGGCTGCCGGGCGGCTGTGGATCTGCGTCGGAGGGCGCAGGCGGCGCGCCCACGTACTCCCGGCGTAGTACGTGCACGTGCCGTCGTGAGCCGATGACCGGCGACGTCGTCTGGCTTACGGTCTTGTCCATGAGGCGCGAGCAGCGGCATTGGAAAGAGCGGGCTCGCCGCTGGGAAGAGCGCGAGCGCAGCCGCGCCGAATGGCAGCAGCGCCGCTGGGAGGACCACGCCCAGCGCTGGGAGAAGCAGACCCAACGCTGGGAGGCGCAAGGACGCCGGTGGGAAGCACGCTGGGAGTCCCGTCAGTCGCCGGCGGGGGCCGCGGTGGGTGGCGTCGGCATCCTGACGATCGGCGGGACGCTGCTCGCCGAGCAGATCTTCGAGGGTTTCCACCCGCTCGACTCCCGCGGCTGGGCGCTGCTCGTCCTGGCCCCGCTCCTGCTGGGCGCCCGCCGGAAGGCGCCGATCCCGGTCGCGCTGCTCGTCACCGCGGTGCTGTCGGCGTACTACCTGCTGGGGTACCCGCCGGGGCCCGGCTTCGTGGCCCTGCTGGTCGCGCTCCACGCGCTGCAGACCCGATCCCGCCGCTGGATGGCATGGACGATCGCGGTGGCGGGATTCGTCGCGTTCATCACGGCGGAGCTCACGGTCGTGACCGGCCCGACGGTTCCGGTCGGCGGGCTGATCGCCGTCGCACTGTGGACCGCGCTGGTCATGATGGGCACCGAGGCCGGCCGTGCCGGGCGCGAGCGTGCGCAGGAGTACCGGGCCCGCCGGGCCGAGGCCGAACGCAGCCGGTTGGAGGGTGAGCGGCGTCGCGTCTCGGACGAGCGGCTGCGGATCGCCCGTGAGGTGCACGACCTGCTCGGGCACCACCTGTCGCTGATCAACGTCCAGTCGGGCGTCGCGCTGCACCTGATGGACACCGAAGTCGCGAGCGAAGCGGAACTCCGCACGTCGCTGGTGGCCATCAAACAGTCCAGCAAGGACGCCCTGGTGGAGTTGCGCGCCACCGTGAACGCGCTGCGCGGTGTCGACGAGGACGCGCCCCGGCAGCCGACCCCGACGCTCGACCGGCTCGACGATCTGCTGGCGGGGGCCACCGCCACCGGGCTCGCTGTCACGCTGGAGCGGGTCGGTGAGCCGCGGGAGCCGTTGCCCGCCCGCGTCGACCTCGCCGCGTTCCGCATCGTCCAGGAGGCGCTGACGAACGTGCGGCGGCACGCCGGGCCCGTGTCGGCCGTTGTCACGCTCGAGTACGGCAACGACCTGCTCGTCGTCCGGATCGACGATCCCGGCCCGGACGGCGCCCTGCCGGACGTCCATCTGGATCGCATCGATGAGCCACCACCGGGTGGCGGAAACGGGATACCAGGCATGCGGGAGCGAGCCCAGTCGGTCGGCGGGACGTTGCAGGCGGGACCGAAGCCCGACGGCGGGTTCCGGGTGCGGGCGGAGCTTCCGTTGTGAGCGAGATCCGGGTGCTGCTCGCCGACGACCAGGCGCTGGTGCGTGCGGGGTTCCGCGCGCTGCTGGACGCGCAGGCAGGCATCACGGTGGTCGGCGAGGCCAAGGACGGTGCCGAGGCGGCCCGGCTCGCCGACGCGCTGACGCCCGACGTCGTCCTGATGGACATCCGGATGCCGGGCGTGGACGGGTTGGAGGCGACCAAGCGGATCACCGCCAACGCGCGGCTCTCCGCGACCCGCGTGGTCATCCTGACGACGTTCGACCTGGACGAGTACGTCTTCGAGGCGATCCGGGTGGGGGCCAGCGGTTTCCTCGTGAAGGACACCGAACCGGCCGATCTGGTGCAGGCGGTGCGGGTGGTCGCCCGGGGTGACGCGCTGCTGTCGCCGGGCGTCACCCGGCGGCTGATCGCGGAGTTCGCCGGGCACTTGCGGAAGCCCGCGCCTGCCGTCGAACTCGACGTGCTCACCGACCGGGAGCGGGAGGTCGTCGCGCTGGTCGGGGCGGGGTTGTCGAACCAGGAGATCGCCGACCGGCTCGTGGTGTCGCCGGCGACGGCGAAGACGCACGTCAGCCGGGCGATGGCCAAGGTGAACGCGCGTGACCGGGCGCAGCTGGTGGTGCTGGCATATGAAACGGGCCTGGTACGCCCCCGCTCTACGTGAACGCTGGTTCGTACCACGGTGCGTCACTTGTCCGGCGCGGATTGCGATTGCCGTCGGCATTGGGTCACGATGCCCCGGTTCGTTACCGGGGGCGCACCCGTGGCGAAGGAGCAGGGCCGTGGCCCACGTCCATCACTTCACATACGGCTTGATCACATTGTTGCTGTCCTATGCGGTTTCGGTCCTCGGCTGTCTGCTCGGTCTGATCTGTACGGCTCGTGCCCGTGACACCCCGCGGATGAGCGCCCGCGTGCGGTGGCTCGCGCTGGGGTCACTCTCGATCGGCGGCACCGGGATCTGGCTGATGCACTTCCTCGCGATGCTCGGCTTCACGGTGTCCAACACGTTCGTGTTCTACGACCCGACGCTGACCGCGCTGTCGGCGCTGATGGCGGTCGGGATCGTGGCGGTTGGCATCTTCGTCGTCGGGCTCGGACAGCCGTCGATGCTCAAGGTTCTGGTCGGGGGCGTCGTCACGGGCCTCGGGGTGGCCGGGATGCACTTCACCGGCATGGCCGCGATGCGGGTCCTCGACGGTGAGGTGATGTACAACCCGATGCTGGTCGCCGCGTCGGTGGGGATCGCGGTCGTCGCCGCGACCGTCGCGCTCTGGTTCACTGTCGTCATCAAGAGCCGCCCCGCTCTGGCGGCCGCCTCGCCGATCATGGCGATCGCCGTGACCGGAATGCACTACATCGGGATGTTCGCGGCCACGGTGCGCGAAGTCGGTGGTCGGGGTCGCGTCGAGGGCGTCGACGTCACGACGCTGCTCATTCCCAGCGCGGTGATCGTCGGGACCGTGCTCATCGCGCTGCTGTACGCGACGCTCTCCGCGCCGGCCGCCGAGGAGCGTGCGGCCGAGGCGCTGATGACGCGGCTGCTCTATGCGAGCGAGGACATGGTGCCGCCGCCGGCCGCGCGTCCGACGCGAGCGACGATGCGGACCCAGCTGCGGCACGCGGTCATACCCCAAACCGACGCACGCACTACGTCCGTACCGCGCTGACGTGCCTGCGTTTGATGTGGTTTGTCGTCCATTGTTTGATGGCCATGTGTGATCGGTTCAACACCCTCCGAATTGGTCCGATTTGGGCCTTGAGAATGAGTGCGAGGTGAGCGAGCGTTCGGGCCCACGGCTGTTCCCTGGAGGGGTCTCGATGGCGGAAGTCCATCACTTTGCCTACGGCTGGCTGACGCCCGCACTGGCGTACGGCGTATCGGTGCTCGGCTCGTTGCTCGGGCTGGTCTGCATGGCCCGGAGCCGCCAGGCGCACACCGCGGCCAAGCGGTACGGCTGGTTGGCGCTGAGCGCGGTGTCCATCGGTGGAACCGGCATCTGGATGATGCACTTCCTCGCGATGCTGGGTTTCTCGGTGAACGGCAGCGACGTCCGGTTCGCTGTGGTGCCGACCATCCTGAGCGCGTTCCTCGCCGTGATCGTGGTGGGCATCGGCCTGCTGATCCTCGGCACGGGGAAGCTGAAGCTGTGGCGCGTGCTCCTCGGTGGTGTGTTCGCCGGGCTCGGCGTGGCGGGGATGCACTACACGGGCATGGCGGCGATGCGGCTCAACGGCACGGTCGGCTACGACCTGAAGTACGTCGCGTTGTCGCTGGTGATCGCCGTGGTCGCGGCCAGTGCCGCGCTCTGGTTCACGGTGGTCGCGCGGAACCTCTGGCTGGTGACCGGAGCGGCGCTGATCATGGGTGTCGCGGTCAACGGCATGCACTACGTGGGTATGGCTGCTGCGAGGGTGACGCTCGACGACACGCACAGCGCGGCCGAGGGCGCGGACGTGACGACCGCGCTGCCGATCATCGCCGGTCTCGCCGGGGTGATCGTCGTCGTGCTGCTGTACTCGGCGCTTTCGACGCCGATCGACGAGGAGAGCCGCAAGGAGGATGGGCGGCACCTGTTCGCCGGTCCCGAGGGGTCGGACGCGGAGGCGTTCTGGACGCCGAAGACCACGGGGCAGCCGCAGCCGTCGGTGCCCGGTAGCGCCACCGGCTCCTGGGCCGATGCGCCCAGCAACGGCAGGCCCCAGCAATGGTCCCCGGCCCCGGGCGCCCCGGGTACGCCGGATCTACCCCGGCGGCAGGCACCCTCGCATGCGCAGGTGCCGCAGAACGGGCAGGTGCCGGCGCAGGGGCAGCCAGGGCAGTGGCCCGCCGCGGCCCAGGCATCCGAGGATTCGCGGTGGGCGGCGTTGCGGCAGAAGCCTGCGGAGCAGGACACCGGAACGGGCCCCTGGGCCGACGTCGACCTCGCCGACGCGGCGCGTCGGCGTGACGCTCGCGACCCGTGGTGAGGTTCGCGCGGGTCCATTGACGGGTAGCTCCACACTGTCACCGGCCGGTGACATCGCCGGCGACGACCGGGTGAGGTGAGCGACCCATGCCGAACGACAACGAGTCCGGTATCGCACGTACTGAGCCGCTACCCTCGGGCGCGCTGCCCGAACTGCCTGACAAGCCCAACGAGCCGCTGGACCTCGAGCCCCGAGGAAACCGCCGTTCCCGCGTCTTCGGCCTGATCCTGCTGGCCGTCATCTTGCTGGTCGGCCTCGGTACGTTCCGCGCGTGCTCGTGGTGGAACAGCGACGACCGCCCGCTCGCGGAGAGCACTGTCGACCGCAGCGGTCCGGTGGTGCTCAAGTCGATCCAGGACCTGGCCCGGTTCCAGGCCGCGACCGGCACCTTCCAGGTCGTCGTCGATCTGGAGAAGGACACCAAGTACGTCCCGAAGGCGATCCTCGGCCAGCGGACGCTGTTCGTCGGCGTCGGCACCGTGGACGCGTACGTCGACTTCTCCGGGATCACCAGCGACGCGCTGACGATCTCCGAGGATCGGCGCTCGGTGTCGCTGCGCCTGCCCCCGCCGGCGCTGGAGAAGGTCAACCTGGACCAGGACAAGAGCTACGTCTTCGCGCAGGAGCGTGGCGTCATCGACCGGTTCAAGTCGCTCTTCACCGACGACCCGAACAAGCTCGGTGACGTCTACAAGGCCGCCGAGGCGAAGATCGGCGACGCCGCCAAGGAGACCGACCTCTCGAAGCGTGCACAGACCAACACCCAGGCGATGCTCGAGGGCCTCTTCAAGTCACTCGGCTTCACCACCGTCACGGTGACGTTCTCGGGTACCTGATCAATGAATTCTTTTTGACCGACCTCGGCGATACCACCGGGACCCTGGTGATGCTCTGAGGTTAAAAAGAGTTCACCATGGGGCTCGTGACCCCCAAACCTTGGCAGCCGGGGCCGGTACTGGCCGGAACACTGGTCGTACTGGCCTCCGGCGCCGTGCTGGTGCTGGAGATCCTGAGCCTGCGGCTGATCGCGCCGTATGTCGGGATCACGCTGGAGACGAACACGGCGGTGATCGGGATCGCGCTGACCGCGATCGCGGTCGGCGCGTGGGCGGGCGGGGCGGTGGCCGATCGGCTGCCGCCCGCCTATCTACTCGGGCCGCTGCTGGTCGCCGGTGGCGCGCTCGTCTTCGCGGTGACGCCGCTCGTCCGCTTCATCGGTGAGCTCGTCCAGGGCGCCGACGCGTCGGGCGTCCTGCTGGTCGCGGCGGCGGCGGTGTTCGCGCCGGCTGCGCTGCTCTCGGCGGTGCCGCCGATCGTGGTCAAGGCGCGGCTGGCGAACCTGAGCGAGACCGGCACGATCGTCGGTCGGCTGTCGGGGCTCGGCACGGTGGGGTCGATCGTGGCGACGTTCGGCACCGGCTTCGTCGCGGTGGCGATGGTGCCGACGACGCTGATTCTGACGGGTCTCGCGACCGTGCTGCTCGCCACCGGCCTCGGCGTCATCGCGGTCAGCCAGAAGAAGATGCCGAAGCGGATGGCCGGTCCGTTGGCGCTCGCTCTGTTCGGTTTCGGTGGCACGGTGGTCGCACCCAACCCCTGCGAGTTGGAGACCGCGTACCACTGCGCCAGCGTCAGCGCCGATCCCGCCCGCCCCGACGGCCGGGTGCTCCAGCTCGACACGCTGCGGCACTCCTACGTCGATCTGAAGGACCCCACCCATCTGGAGTTCGAGTACCTGCGGGTGATCGCCGCTGCCACCGACGTGTTCCGCGCGCAGGGTGCCCCGGTGAAGGCACTGCACCTGGGCGGCGGTGGTCTGACGTTGCCGCGGTACCTGAAGGCGGTCCGGCCCGGCAGCGACAGCTTGGTCTACGAGATCGACGCGGGGGTGCTCAAGATCGACCGGGAGCAGCTCGGCCTGCGTGAGGGCGACGGCATCCGGACGCGCGTCGAAGATGCCCGCGTCGGTCTGGCCGACCAGCGGGCCGACAGCTACGACCTGGTCGTCGGCGACGCGTTCGGCGGGGTCGCCGTGCCGTGGCACCTCACCACCCGGCAGGTCGTCGCCCAGGTCGACCGCACGCTGACGCCCACCGGTATGTACGCGGTCAACCTGATCGACCACGGCTCACTCCTGTTCGTGAAGGCCGAGGTCGCGACGATCGCCGACGTCTTTCCGCACGTCGCGCTGGTCGCCGAGACGGCTGCGTTCAGCGGCGACGGCGGTAACCTCGTGGTGCTCGCCTCGGCGTCGCCGCTGCCGCTCGACGCGTTGAAGTCCGCGCTCGCCACCAAGGCGCCGGCGATGAACGTCATCAGTGGAAACGACCTGACAGGGTTCGTGCGGGAAGCAAAGGTGCTGACCGACGATTTCGCCCCCGTGGACCAGCTCGTCACGCCTTACCGTTCAGCAGCGTCTTAGTGGGGTAGGCCCTTCGCGAGCGAGCTAAGGAGCGTTTGTGGCAGACAAGAAGCGCATCGTCGTTGTCGGAGCCGGGTTCGCCGGGCTGCACGCCGCCAAGACCGCGGTGCGTCAGACCAGGGGACTCGCCGAAGTCGTGGTGGTCAACCCGACCGACTACTTCCTGTACCTCCCGCTGCTGCCGGAGGTGTCGGCGGGAATCCTGGAGCCCCGCCGGATCACGGTTCCGCTGATCAGGACGCTCGGGGGCGCCCGCCTCGTCCTCGGCGACGTGGACGGCCTCGACACCGACGAACGGCGGGTCTACTTCGAGAACCCTGAGGGCGACCGGGGGTCGATCCGCTACGACCGGCTGATCTTCGCCCCCGGCAGCGTCAACAAGCTCCTCCCGGTGCCGGGTGTGGCGGACCACGCCCACGGGTTCCGGAGCATCGCCGAGGCGCTGTACCTGCGTGACCACATCGTGCGCCAGCTGGAGCTGGCCAGCACGACGAGCGACCCGCAGGAGCGCGAGGCGCGGTGCACGTTCGTCGTGGTCGGGGCCGGCTACACCGGCACCGAGGTGGCCGCGGCCTGCCAGCTGTTCAGCGAGTCCGCGGCGAAACACCTGCCGAACCTGAGCAGGCAGAAGATCCGCTGGCTACTGCTCGACCTCGCGCCGAACGTGCTGCCGGGGCTGGACCCGAGGCTCGGCACGGCCGCCGACGAGACGCTGCGCAAGCGTGGCGTCGAGGTGCGGATGAAGACGTCGGTGGCCGAGGCCACCGCGGACGGCGTGAAGCTGACCGACGGCGAGTTCGTGCCGACGCGCACGCTGGCCTGGTGCGTCGGAGTCCGGCCGGATCCGCTGATCGAGAGCACGGGCCTGCCGACGCAGGCCGGTCGGCTGACCGTCGACGCGTGGCTCAACGTCCCCGACCACCCCGACGTCTACGCGGCGGGCGACAGCGCGGCGGTGCCGGACCTGACCCGGCCGGGCGAGATCACGCCGATGACCGCGCAGCACGCGCAGCGCCAGGGTGTGCAGGCGGGCAAGAACGTCGCGGCCTCACTGGGCTTCGGGGTCGGAGCCCAGTACAAGCACCACGACCTCGGGTTCGTCGTGGACCTCAGCGGCGCCAAGGCGGCAGCGAACCCGCTCGGCATCCCGCTCTCGGGGTTCCCGGCCAAGGTCGTCACCCGCGGGTACCACCTGCTCGCGATGCCGGGGAACCACCCGCGCGTGGTGGCCGACTGGATCCTGGACGCGGCGTTCCGCCGCCAGGTCAGCCAGATCGGCACGGTGCGCGGCTGGGCGGTACCGCTGGACACGTCGACCGGCGCGGAGCACTGAGAAAACACCGATGCCCGGCAGCTCCAGGCTGCCGGGCATCTGCGTGTGAGCTCAGCGACGCCGGCCGCGCCAACGCGCCGGGTAAGCGGTGCCGAAACCGCACAGGTGCAGTGCGATGAACAACAGACCCAGCGCGACGAGCGTGTTCCAGTTCAACAGATCGCCGATCGGAAGCTGGTCGATCAGGTCCAGGAACAATAAGAGTCCGAACGTGATCGCGGCCAGGATGGCAAACATGCAGGGCTCCTTGGGGGGGAGGAGTACTATGCGCCCCCAGTTCCCCGTCCTGTTGAGACTGAAACTAGCGTTACCAGTTCTCCATCGAGGCGCGGAAAATGCCCGCTAGATCCTCGGCGGACGGTGTGCGCGGTGCCACGTTCAGCAGCCGCTGCTGCTTGACCGTGCCCTCGACCAGAGCATCGACGTCGGCCTCGGCGAAGCCGACAGCAGCCACACCGGACGGGATCCCGATGTCGCGCATCAGCGCGACGAGCGTTGCCGGCAGACGCTCGACCGGGGGAGCGTCGGAGGCCGCGCCGCCGGACAGCAGGTCCGCCGCGCGGACGTGACGCTCGGGGTCGGTCGGGAACGTGAAGCGGAACGCGGCGGGCGCAGTCAGCGACACCGACTGTCCGTGCGGCACCATCGGCTCGTCGGCGTCGTAACCGGCCGGACGGTACTCGCTGACCATGCCGGCGATCGGATACGCACACGCGTGCGGAATGTGGACACCCGCGTTGCCGAAGCCCATGCCGGCGAACGTGGCGGCTGCCATCATGTCCGACCGGGCGTTCAGGTCGGTGCCGACCAGCACCGCGCGCCGGAAGCTCTTCGCGATCAGCGTGAGGGCCTTCTCCGCCCAGACGTCGGAGACTGGGTTCGAGCCGTTGTAGGCGACCCGGGTCTCCGCGGTGTGGCGCAGGAAACTGGTGTACGGGCGCGCGGTGTAGGACTCGAGCGCGTGGCAGACGATGTCCATACCGGCCGCCGCGGTCACCGCAGCAGGCAGTGAGAGCGTGACGAGCGGGTCGACGACCGCGAGCACCGGGCGCAGCGAGGGGTGGCTGATGCCGCTCTTCACCTTGAGGCCGAGGATGTCCAGGACGCACACCGGAGTGCTCTCCGCGCCGGTTCCCGCGGTCGTGGAAACGGCCACCAGGGGCTTCATCGGCTTGCGCGGTGCCTGACCGCCGCCCACCGGCTTGTTCACGTAGTCCATCACGTCGCCGCCGGACGTGCTGAGCAGGTTGACGGCCTTTGCGGTGTCGATCACCGAGCCGCCGCCGACCGCGAGATAGCCGTCGAACTCATCGTCACCGGCGAGCTCGGCGGCGGCGGTGACGGCGGCGCGCAGGCTGTCGTCGGTCGGTTCGCAGTGGACCTGGTCGTAGAGCGCGTGGTCGACGCCGGCCGCTTTCAGCGCCTCTCCGACGCGGGCCGGGAGTCCGGTGGCGGCTATCCGTGGATCCGTCAGTACCAGAACGCGGCGGACGCCGAGGCGCGCGACGTCGTAACCGATCTCGTCGACAGCGCCCGGGCCGAACTTCAACGGCGGGGCGCCCCAGGTGAACACGGACTCGGTAAGTAGGTCAGTCATCAACGACTCCCTTCGAGCAGACCGGCTGCTTGGAACAACGGTGCGCTCTTCTCGGCCATCGGCGCCAGCACATCCCGGAGAACCGGTGGTATCGCCGATGTCCGTCGTGTCTCGCGGTCGACGTAGACGTGCACGAAACGGCCGAGCGCGGCGGCCTCCTCGTCGTCCTCGCGGAAGATCGCGAGCCGGTACACGACGCTGGAGGTGCCGAGCTTGGCCACGCCGATGCCGACCTCGAGCCGGTCGGGGAAGCTGATCGACCGGGAAAACCGGCAGGACGTCTCGACGACCAGGCCGAGTTCCGACAGGTTCCGGATGTCGACGCCGGTGGCCTGCATCAGCCAGCCGTTCACCGCGGTGTCGAAGTAGGCGTAGTACACGACGTTGTTCACGTGGCCGTAGTGGTCGTTGTCGTGCCATCGGGTCGGCACGTCGTGGAGCACGGGGAACGTGGACCGGCTCGGGAGGTTGGGCATGGGGGTCATCGTGCCCCGGCGGGGTTCGAGATCGCTATGTCTACCAAGCCGATAGGAATTGTTTTCTTGACCAGGGTCTGAAAGAATTCGGTCATGCGCGTAGTCCAGCAGCGCCCCAGGTCACGTCCGTCTGCTACCGCCGCGACGATCTCGGTCGAGGTCGCCGTGGCCGGGCCCGAGGCGCTCGAGACCGCGACGAAGCTCGCGGGGAAGATCCGCGACCTGGTCGATTCGGCGAACGCCGATGCCGGGAGCGTGGCGATCTCCGCGTCGGTGGGGTTGCAGCTCGGTGCCGGCAACCGTGCGGCTCGGCCCACGTTGACCCAGGTCGGGCGCACGGGCTGGGCTCCCGCCGGACCGGTACCCCTACCGGCCTTCGTAGCACCGGCCCCGTTTCCCATCGACCGCTCGGTCGAAGCTCCGCCGCACGCGGTCGGTGCGACCGGGGCAGACGGCGCCGGGGTGGGCGTTGCCGGGGCCGGCTCGCCGGCTGCGGAGACGGCGCTGCTGCCGACCGTACCGACGCTGCCTGCGGCGCCAGAGGGCGCCGCGTCGTTGCGGATCTATCCGGCGCGGCGGGTGGCGCTGCTCGACGGGGTGCAGCTCCAGCTCACCCGGCGCGAGTTCGACCTGCTGATGTTCCTGTCGGAGCACGCCGGGCGGGTCTTCGACCGGCCCCAGCTGCTCCGGCTGGTCTGGGGCCACCAGGTGATCTGTGGCGAACGCACCGTCGACGTCCACATTCGCCGCCTGCGCGCGAAGGTCGAGCCCGCCGGTCCGGTCATCTCGACGGTCCGCGGCGTCGGCTACCGCCTGGACGCCGCCGAGCGGGTGGCCGTGCTCCACGAACGCTCCTGACACGGGAACGGCCCGGGTGATCGCCCGGGCCGTTCCCGTGTGACGCTCAGCGACTCGCTGCGGCGCGCGATCGACGGCGGCCGAGCCGGCCCGTGGCACCCGCCGAGATGGGGCGGAACGCGATCGTCTCCATGTCGCTGGGCGCCGGCATCGTCTGCGGCGCCGAGTCGGGCCGCGGTGTCGTCCGCATGTGCACGGCCAGCCCGGCGACCCCGGTGGCCGCGACGGTGAGCGTGGCGAGCACCGCGAACCCGGCCAGCGCGGCCAGGTCGGAGAACGCGCCACCGCCGCCGATCAGGTGCTGGTACGCCCAGTACCCCTCGAGCGCGGTCGCGGTGGCGCCGATCGCGGCCACCACCGACCAGTGCAGCGGCTCGCGCCGCGACCGCTCGGCGTCGAGCACCTTGATCGTGTTCAGCGTCAGCGTGATGTCGGTGGGAGTGGTCTCGATCGGAGCCGGGATCCGGCTGGTGCGCCGCCGGGTGAACAGGAACAGCGCGTTCGGCAACCCGTCGTCACGAGTGGCCAGCGCGTGCCGGGTGAGGTGGTGCACGGCGTAGGCGAGCGAGGCCCCGACCAGTGCGAGGAGCACCGGCGGGACGCCGCTCATCAGCGCGAGACCGGCAGCGGCGGCGGTCCAGAGCGCACCACCGACGACCGCGAGAGTGGTCAGCGTGCGTTTCTGGCCGGCGGTCACGGTTGTGGCGACCGCAACCGCCAGGACGACCATGGTGACGAAGAGAACCATCGAGGCTCCTCCTTCCTGGGAAGGGCTTCTCGGCGCAGGGATGACATCCGAGTGGGAGGGTTGAGCTCCATCCTAGGGGTTCCTTCACAGGGAAGTGTCAGACCCGTTGGTGAAACACAGACTAGGTGGCGGTCGCAACCGACTGTCGGCGGCGCGCGGGGGTATGTGCTCGGTAACGAGAGGAGCGCCAGTGACCAACCTGGTCGTTTTCGACGTCGACGGAACTCTGGTCGACACCAACTACCACCACGCGCTCGCTTGGTACCGGGCGTTCCGCCGGTACGACCTGACGCCGCCGATCTGGCGTCTGCACCGCGCGATCGGCATGGGCGGTGACCATCTGGTCGAGGCCGTCGCCGGCTCGGACGTCGAGCGTGACCTCGGCGACCGGCTCCGAACGGCCTGGGAGGACGAGTACGCCCCGCTGCTGCCCGAGGTGATGCCGTTCGAGGGGGCCCACCGCCTGCTGGAGAGCGTCGCCGAGTCGGGGCGGCGGGTCGTGCTGGCCAGCAGCGGAAAGGCCGATCACGTCGAGCACTACCTCGACCTGCTCGACGCCCGCTCGATCGCGCAGGACTGGACCACCGCGGACGACGTCGAGCGGACGAAACCGGAACCGGACCTCATCGCGGTCGCGATCGAGAAGGTCGGTGGCGGCGACGCGCTGATGGTCGGGGACTCCGTGTGGGACTGCGAGGCCGCCAAACGGCTGGACGTGCCGAGCTACGCGGTGCGGACCGGCGGATTCTCGGTCGACGAACTCCGCGAGGCCGGGGCCCGCGCGGTCTTCGACGACCTGCGGGAACTCAGGGAGGAGCTGGTCGCACCGTCGCGTGCGTAACGGCCCTATCCTTTTGCTGTCACACGGGCGAGGAGGGAACCGGCGATGCCTAAGCGCGAGCGTCGGCTCGCCGTTCCCGCCTACGCCCGGGCGGCCTGGCAGCGGGTCGCGACCGGTCGGGCGGGCGGGCGGCACCGCGGTTCCCCCGGCCCGGCGGTAGCGGATCCCGCGCCGACGTCGGCGCCGGATCCCGAGACCGAACACGAACGCCACCACCCGCGTCGGGCGGCGTCCGTCGACGACCTCGGTGACACGGCGTTCGGGCTGGAGGAGGCGGAACGGCACCGCCGGAACGCGGCCGACCGCCGTCGTAACGACCAGATGCCCCGGTGGCTGCCGAGGGCGTTCGTGCTGGCGGCGCTCACCGTCTCCGTCTTCTTCCTGACCTGGTGGCTGCTCGGCCGCCTGCGCAACCTGATCGGCCTGCTGCTCCTGGCGCAGTTCCTCGCGTTCGCGCTGGAACCGGCAGTGAACTGGCTGGCCCGCCGCGGTTGGCGCCGGGGCGCCGCCACCGGCGTCACGATGCTCGTCGTCCTGGTGGCGCTGATCGGATTCATGGTCGCTGTGGGTTCGCTGCTGGTGTCGCAGGTGACGACGTTGTCCGCGCGCTTCCCGCAGTACCTGGACCTGGCCGTGGAGTGGGCCAACGACACCTTCGGCACGCACATCTCGATCCAGCAGATCCAGAACCAGGTCGTGGCCGACGACGGCCCGGTGCGGCGGTGGCTGGAGGGCGTCGCCAGCAACGCTGTCGACCTCAGCACCAGCGTGTTCGGCATCATCTTCCAAGCGCTGACCGTCCTGCTGTTCGGCTACTACCTCTGCGCCGACGCGCCCCGGGTCCGCCGGTCGCTGTGCTCCGTGCTGCCACCGGCCCGCCAGCGTGACGTGATGCGTGCCTGGGAGATCGCTGTCGACAAGACCGGCGGTTACCTCTACTCGCGCATCGTGCTCGCCCTGGTGTCGTCGCTGGCGCACTACGTCGTGCTGTCGATCCTCGGCATCCAGTACTCGGTCGCGTTGGCGCTCTGGGTCGGGCTGGTCTCCCAGTTGATCCCGACCGTCGGTACGTACCTGGCGGCGGCGTTGCCGTTGATCGTCGCGCTGGTGGCCGACCCGGTCGACGCGCTGATCCTGCTTATCTTCGTCGTCATCTACCAGCAGGTGGAGAACTACCTGCTCCAGCCGAAGATCACCGCGCGGACGCTCGACCTGCATCCGGCGGTGGCGTTCGGGGCCGTGCTGGCGGGCGCCGCCGTGCTCGGTCCGATCGGCGCGATCCTGGCGATCCCGTTCACCGCGATCAGCCAGACGTTCGTCGGGTCGTACATCCGGCGGTACGAGGTCGAGGAGCACCCGATCCACGATCCGAAGGCGATGGCGCGGATCCCGATCGAGCCGGCGCCCGTGGTGCCGCCGCGGCACGGGGACGACGCCCCGCACCACGAGGACGGCTCGCTCGCCGTTCCGGCGGAGCCTTCCATCGGTGACGCAGCAGTGGCGCCCGGCCAGCCCCTGACCGTTCCGGATGCCACTGAGCCGGAGAAGGCTGGGCCGCAGAAAGACGCGGGGCCGCGAGATGTGCCGTAAGTAGCCTAAAATGGCACAAGATATGCCATTACTAGGCTTCGGGAGGGTGTCCGATGCCTCGCCCGGCGGCTACCGCCCCGTACGTCTACCGACGCACCGATGACGAGGGCCCACGAGCGCGCCGACGCCGCGTGCTGCGGGAACGCCGCCGGAAAGCCGCAGTGGTCAGCGGTGTCGTCGCGCTGATGATCGGAAGCGCTCCGGTGGTCGGCTCCCTGCTGCACGGCGATCCGGAAGGGCACGGGCGCGGGGGCGGTACTGTTTCCGGTGAACGGCGCTCAGCGCCGCATTCGTCGGGATCGGCTCAGGGGGAAGCGCTGTATCCGCAGGGAAGCCAGGGATACGTCGGAGTTCCGTTCGGCAGTCTGCGGAGGGCGCACTACCGTGGCGCCGTCATCCGCCCGTCCGGGGAGCAAGCCGACCTGAACGGCGCGGTCGTCGCGTACTACCGCCAATGGCAGGCCGCGTTCGTGCGGCAGCGCCTCTGCGGCCAGGACTGGTCCGCGGTCGTCTCCCCGGACGCCGACCTGCCGTACGTCGGCGAGGCGCAGGGCTGGGGCCTGGTGATCACCGCGCTGATGGCCGGTGCCGATCCCAATGCCCAACAGCAGTTCGACGCCATCCTGCGGTACGTGATGGCGCACCCGTCGTCGATCGACAGCGACCTGCACGCCGCCGAGCAGAACGAGCGGTGCGAGAGCGTCAACGGCAGTGACTCGGCCGCCGACGCCGACCTGGACATCGCGTACGGGCTGCTGCTCGCGCACGAGCAGTGGGGCGGCACGACCTACCTCGACCTGGCGCGGCGCCGCATCGAGGCGATCAAGCGCAGCATCATCGACCCGGAGTCGCACCTCGTGCGGGCCGGTGACTGGGCCCGCGACGGCGACGACGACGTCAGCCGCATCTCCCGCTCGTCGGACTGGATGCTCGGCCACTTCCGGGCGTTCCGCGCGGTGACCGGGGACCAGTTCTGGGACGTCGTCCTCGACGCGCACCTGTCGTTGATCACCCGGCTGCAGGCGGAGTACTCGCCGGGCACCGGGCTGCTGCCCGACTTCGTCACGCACATCCACCGGACGCCGCGGCCCGCCGACGGGGAGATCCTGGAGAGCGAGAACGACGGCCGGTTCTCGTGGAACGCGTGTCGGGATCCGTGGCGGATCGGTACCGATGCGGTGCTGTCCGGGGATCCGCGGTCGGTGGCCGCGGCAGCGCACCTGAACACGTTCGCACGCACCACCACCCGCGACGAACCGACGCGGATCCGGGCCGGGTACTCGCTCGACGGGCGGCCGCTCGTCGACTACTCGGAACCGGCGTTCGTGGTGCCGTTCGCGGTGCCCGCGATGCTCGACCGCAACGGTCAGCACTGGATCGACGCCGAGTGGCGGTACCTGACCTCGACGCCGATCAAGCAGGACTCGTATTACCCGGCGACGATCACGCTGCAGGTGATGCTCGTGCTCACCGGGAACTGGTGGACGCCAGGCGTCTAGCTTCCCTGGGGCGGCACGAACGTGTTGGCGAACGTCTGGAAGTAGGTCCGGTAGGCCTTGTCCCACTGTCCGGCCGGGGCCTCGAACCAGAAGCCGTACGCCTTCGTGGGCGAGGTGACGAACCCGCGGTTGAGCACGTGCACCTGGCCGCCGCCCCGGTTGAGGAAGAACTGCCAGTCGGCCGCGGTCGCGTAGTTGCGGTACTGCACGGTCTCGATGCTGATCCGCTGGTAACCGGGAAGGCTGCCGCGGCGCGCCTGCTCCTGCTGCTCCCAGTCGGCCTTGGCGTCCTGCTTGGGGGAGTTCGACGACTGGATCAGCAGGAAGAACCCGTTGTTGCCGTTGACCCGGATGCCTTCGCCGGAGCTGGAGGTGCTCCAGCCGTTCGGCACGCCGATCGTGTAGCCGCCGGGGCCGGTGTACTTGCGCCAGCCGGCGGGGATCGGGGAGCTGCCACCGGTGTTGGCCGAGGCGCTGGGGCTCACCGGTGCCGACGGGCTCGTGCTCGGCGCGGCGCTCGGGGATGCGCTCGGGGCGGCGGACGACGGGGCGGCGGACGACGGGGCCGGGGCGCTCGCCGACGGGGTCGGGTCCGCCGTGTTGTCGGTGTCGGACCGGTTGGCCAGGGCGTAGACCACGCCGGCGACGACGACAGCGACGACGAGCAGGGCTGCGATGACGCCGATCAGGCGTCCGCGGCCGGACGACTTGGAGCCGTAGGTGGCGGGGACGGGCGTGTCGCCGTCGGGTGGGAAGGCGGCGCGGCGCGGGGTTTTCGTGCCGGGCTCGGATGCGAAGCCGACCGGGGCCGGAGAGACCGACTCGGGCCCAGATTCCGGCAGCCCGGCGGCGACCGGGGCCGGACTTACAGCCGCCTCCTCCGGGGGCGTCCGCTGCGCCGGCGTAGCCGGACCCGCGACGCCGCTGCCTGCGGCGGCACCGGTCGCCGCCGGGCTGGCGGGCTCGACCGCCGCAGCACCAGCCGCCGCTCCGGAGGTCGGGGCGCCAGCCCCGGACACGGCGGCGTCGGTCGCGGGCGCGCCAGCCGCCGCGTCGGTCGCGGGCGCACCAGACACCGCACCGGACACGGGCGCACCGGACACGGGCCCGCCGGACACGGGCGCAGCAGTTGCCGGGGCACCGGACACGGGAGCGCTGGCCGCGGGGCCGCCGGACACCGGAGCGCTGGCCGCAGGGGCGCCGGACACGGGGGCGCTCGCCGCAGGAGCGCCGGACACGGGGGCACCGGACACGGGGGTGCCGGACACGGGGGTGCCGGGGGCCGCGGCTGCGCCGCCAGCCGCGATGGCTGCGCCGCCAGCCGCGATGCCACCAGCAGCGGGGCTCACCGGCTTCGCGGCCCCGGCGCGCCTGGAGGGCTTCTCCTGGGCAGGGTCGGTGGCGGGGAGGACGGCGGTGGCCGAGAGGTTGCGGCGGCGGGGCCGCTCGGGGGCGGGCGGCAACGCGGCCAGCGAGATCTGACGCAGGGCCAGGCGCGCTTCCTCCACCGACGGACGCTTCGAGGGCTCACGCTGCAACAGGGCGGTGAGCACCGGCGCAATCGGGCCGGCCTTCACGAACGGGTCGGGATCCTCCATCGCCGCCGCCGTGAGAATCGGCACGATCCCGTCGCGGTCGTACGGCGGACGCCCCTCGACGGCGGTGTAGAGCGTGGCACCCACGGCCCACAGGTCACTGGCCGGCCCGGCGGGCAACCCACGGGCCCGCTCCGGCGCGATGTAGGACGGCGAACCGAGGATCAGACCCGACCGGGTCATCGCCGGGTCACCCTGCACACTGGCGATACCGAAGTCGGCGAGCACGACCCGGCCGTTGTCGGAGACGAGCACGTTGCTGGGCTTCACGTCCCGGTGGAAGATGCCGGACGCGTGCGCGACGCCGAGCGCGTTCAACAGCTGCACGCCGATCTCGGCGACCCGCTCCGGAACCAGCGACCCCTCGTCACGAACGATCTGGTTCAGACCGCGCGCTTTGACCAGCTCCATGACGATCCACGGACGCCCCTCCACCTCGACGACGTCGAAGACCGTCACGACGTTCGGGTGGCTCAACCGGGCGGCGGCGCGTGCCTCGCGCTTGGTGCGCTCCATGAGGTCGTCGCGCGTCTCGTCGTCGACGCCGGGAGGCAGTAGTACCTCTTTGACCGCTACGTCACGATCCAGCAGCTCGTCATGGGCGCGCCACACCGTGCCCATACCGCCGCGACCAAGCTGGTCGACGAGGCGGTAGCGGCCCGCCAAGACCGTCTGCTGCGTGTCGGCCATCGCTCTGAGGTACCCCCGAGTCAGTCACCGAAACGATACCGATTCTCCACTGTGTCCGTTGAACGGGGGAGGCCTCGGCGTGCGGTCAGGACAACCGCCCTGGTCAGAATGCGTTATCGGGTCAAGTTGCGACGTGATCGAGCACACACCACGGGGCACCACTTTGCCGGTTTTGGACCAACGCCGAGTTTCCGGACGCTGAATGTCTGGCAAGTGCAGGTCCCAAAACGGAAACACTCCTGGAGTCCGGAGCTCCTCGGCGGTACGAATTCCCTGGTGCCGCACTGCGCGGGGCCACCGTGAAGGAGGACTTGTGCGTATCCACCTCGCTGCGCTCACCACCGCGGCTGCGCTCGCGTTGGCGATCTCGGCCTGCTCGCCACCGGCCGAGGACAACTCGAGTGACGGTGGGGACACCGCCAAGGCGGCGACCGCCACCAGCGCCAAGGACCTCGGGAGCCTGGACGACCTCGCCAAGGCCGCCAAGGACGAGGGCGAGCTCAACGTCATTGCCCTCCCGCCGGACTGGGCCAACTACGGGAACATCATCAAGGCGTTCTCGGACAAGTACGGCATCAAGGTCAACTCGGCGCAGCCCGACGCGTCCAGCGCGGACGAGATCACCGCGGCCAAGTCGCTCAAAGGCCAGGACCGCGCGCCGGACGTCTTCGACCTCGGCAGCGCCGTCGCGGTGGCGAACACTGACCTGTTCGCGCCGTACCAGACCGAGAAGTTCGCCGACGTTCCCGAGGGCCTCAAGGACCCCAAGGGCACCTGGGTCAACGACTACGGCGGCTTCATGAGCATCGGCTTCGATTCGAGCAAGGTGCCGGCTCCGGCGAGCCTCGCCGACCTGCTCAAGCCGGAGTACAAGGGCAAGGTCGCCCTGAACGGTGACCCGACGCAGGCCGGTGCGGCGTTCAGCGGCGTCGTGATGGCCTCGGTCGGCAACGGTGGTTCCGCCGACGACATCGCGCCCGGCGTCGAGTTCTTCAAGAAGCTCAAGGCCGCCGGCAACTTCCTGCCGGTCGACCCGACCCCGGCCACGATCGAGTCCGGCCAGACGCCGGTCGTCATCGACTGGGACTACCTGAACGTCAGCCAGGGCGAGAAGCTCAAGGGCAAGGTCGAGTGGAAGACCGTCGTCCCGGCGAACGCCGTCGTGGGTGGCTACTACGTGCAGGCGATCAGCAATGACGCTCCGCACCCGGCCGCCGCGCGGCTCTGGCAGGAGTTCCTCTACTCCGACGAGGGTCAGAACCTCTGGCTCGCCGGTGGTGCCCGTCCGGTCCGCGCCGAGTCCATGGACAAGGCCGGAACGATCGACAAGGACGCCTTCGCCAAGCTGCCCGCGGTCACCGGTACTCCGGTCTTCCCGACCGAGGACCAGAACACGAAGGCCAAGGAATATCTGGCAGCGAACTGGGCGAAGGCCGTTGCCTGAGTCAGCCCCTCCCGTCGAGGCGCTGGCCACACCCGCTCCGCTCTCCACATCGGAGGGCGGAGCGGGTGGGCGTCGGCGGTTGAATCTTCTGAGCCTGCTCGGCGTCGTCCCGTTCGGCGCCTACATCGTCATTTTCCTGATCATTCCGACGCTCGTCGTCGTGATCGGGGCGTTCGGCGCCAACCCCGAGGACGGCGGCGGCGCGACGCTGGAGAACATCAAGGCGCTCGGCAGCCGCCAGGTCGTCGACGCGTTCGTGTTCAGCATCTCGCTGTCGGCCGCGTCCGCGCTGATCGGCGCTTTCCTGGGTGCCCTGCTCGCGTACGCGGTGGCCACGGCGAAGCCCGACGGGATGCTCCGCCGGATCGTCACGTCGGCCTGCGCGGTGCTGGCGCAGTTCGGTGGCGTCACGCTGGCGTTCGCGTTCTACGCGACGATCGGCCTCACCGGATTTATCACCATCTACCTGCAGGACCACTTCGACCTCAACATCTTTAGCGGCGGCGTCTGGCTGTTCGAGCTCCCGGGTCTGACGCTCGTCTACACGTACTTCCAGATCCCGCTGATGGTGATCGTGTTCCTGCCCGCGCTGGACGGCATCCGTCCGCAGTGGCGTGAGGCCGCCGAAAGCCTGGGCGGCTCGACCTGGCAGTACTGGCGGCTGGTCGGTGGCCCACTGCTCGCGCCGGCGTTCCTCGGCTCGACCCTGCTGCTGTTCGCCAACGCGTTCTCGGCGTACGCGACCGCTGCCGCTCTGGTGAGCCAGGGCAGCCCGATCGTGCCGCTGCAGATCCGCGGTGCGCTCACCAGCGAGGTGCTGCTGGGCCAGGAGAACGTCGGCAAGGCGCTGGCGCTCGGCATGGTCGTGGTCGTCGCTGTCGTCATGTGGCTCTACGCGATGCTGCAGAAGCGCACGTCGAGGTGGCTCGGATGAACCGCACCCGCCGACGCAAGCTGAGCCTGTTCCGCTGGGTCGTGCTCGTCGTCCTCGGTCTGTTCTTCCTGCTGCCGCTCTACGCGATGCTCGAGTTCACGACCCGGGGAGCCGATGGGCGCACTGCCGAAGTCTGGACGACGCTCGCGAACTGGGGCCAGATCCAGGAGGACTATCCCGACCTCTCGGCCGGCGTCGTCTACTCGCTGGAGCAGGCCGCTCTCACCGCGGTGCTGATGCTGGTCCTACTGGTGCCGACGATGGTCTGGGTGCGCCTGCGGTTGCCCTGGCTGCGCCGGCCGATGGAGTTCCTCTGCCTGCTCCCGCTGACGATCCCCGCGATCGTGCTGGTGGTGGGTCTGGCGCCGGTGTACGCCTGGGTGACGTACCTCATCAGCGGCTCGTCGCTGTGGCTGACGTTCGCGTACGTGATCCTCGTCCTGCCGTTCGCCTACCGGGCGCTGGACGCGGGCCTGGCGGCGATCGACGTGAAGACGCTGTCGGAGGCTGCACGCAGCCTCGGCGCGGGCTGGGGCACTGTGCTCTGGCGGGTCGTGCTGCCCAACATACGCTCGGCCGTCCTGTCTGCTGCGTTTCTTTCGGTCGCGCTGGTACTCGGTGAGTTCACCATCGCGTCCCTGCTCAACCGCGAGAACCTGCAGGTCGCGATCAACCTGCTGGGCAAGAGCAGCGCCACGATCTCGGTCGCGGTCTCGCTGGTCTCGCTGGTCCTCGCGTTCGTCTTGCTGTTCGCGCTCTCGTTCGTCGGTGGTCGACGGCGTTCCAAGGAGGCCTCATGACTACCGAAGTCGCCCTGGCGGGCCTGCGCCGGACGTTCGGCACCGTGCACGCGCTCGACGGCCTCGACCTCACGCTGAGCCCTGGTGAGATGGTCGCGCTGCTCGGCCCGTCGGGCTGCGGCAAGACCACCGCGCTGCGGGTGCTGGCCGGCCTCGAGGACGCGGACGCCGGCACGGTGACCGTCGGCGGCAAGGACCTGACCCGCGTCCCGGCCAACAAGCGGAACATGGGGATGGTCTTCCAGGCCTACAGCCTGTTCCCGCACCTCACTGCCGTCGAGAACGTCGCATTCGGACTGCGGCTACGCAAGCTGGGCGCCGCGGAACGCAAGAAGCGGGCGGACGAGGCGCTGGAGCTCGTCGGCCTGTCCGCGCAGTCCGGCCGCTACCCGCACGAGATGTCGGGCGGTCAGCAGCAGCGGGTCGCGCTGGCCCGGGCGCTGGCGATCCGGCCGGCCGTCCTCCTGCTCGACGAGCCGCTCTCGGCGCTCGACGCGAAGGTACGCGTCCAGCTCCGCGACGAGATCCGGCGGATCCAGCTGGAAGTGGGCACCACGACGCTGTTCGTGACCCACGACCAGGAGGAGGCCCTCGCGGTCGCCGACCGGGTCGGTGTCATGCGCGCAGGCAACCTGGAGCAGATCGGCCCTCCGGAGGAGGTCTACTCCCGGCCGTCGACCGCGTTCGTCGCGGAGTTCGTCGGGCTGAGCAACCGACTGCCCGGTGTGGTTGCCGCCGGTGGAAAGGTTGCGGTCCTCGGTCAGGAACTGCCACTTGCCCAGTCCGACGCCACGCCGGCGGGCACCGAGGTCACCGCATACGTCCGTCCGGAAGCCGTGGAGGTGGCCGTCGACTCCACCAGCGAGGCGCGCGTTGCCTCCTCCGCGTTCCTCGGCTCCAGTAGCCGCGTGACGGTCACGATGCCCAGCGGTGAGCTGATCACCGCGCAGGTGCCCAGCTCGCAGGTCTCGGAGCTGGCACCGGGCACCGCCGTGCGGGTGACGTTCGCCCGCACGCCGGTGGCTGTCAGCTGAGTTTCACCCGCGCTCCCTCATTCGGGGCGAGGCGTGCTCAGCACTCCGTCCTCGACAGCCCGGTCGCGCAGCTCGAGCTTCGTCCGAGCTGCGCGACCGGCCTGCTCGTACTTGTCGCGCACCCGGTCCAGGTAGCTCTTCGCGGTGCCCTGCTTGACGTTGAGCCGCCGGGCGACGCTCGACATCGTCAGCCCCGACGCGTACAGCCGCAGGGCCTCCCGCTCCTGACCGGACAGCTCCGGCACCCCGTAGGACCGGGCCCGCTGGATCAGCGCCGCGTGGCTCTGCGACACGTACCGTTCGCCCTGGGACGCCGCGGCCAGCGCCTGACGCATGTCACCGGCCTCCCGCGACTTCCGGACGTAGCTCAGCGCCCCCGCGCGGCCCGCCTCGTGCACGAAGCCGGCGTCGTCGATCGTGCTGCAGGTGACGACCGCGAACCCGGCGTCGATCAACGCCTGGACGTTCTCGGCGACCCGTCGGCCGTCCCGGAGCCGCAGGTCCATCAGCGCCACCGGGTTGATGCGCTGCGGTGGCTCCTCGGCGTAGGGACTGGGCCGCATCGACGGCACGCTCGCCCGGCCGATACCCGTGGGCCGGCTGACGCCGTTGTTGCGGTGGTGCCCGTTGTTGTAGCCGTTCTGTCCCGGCAGATACGCGTAGTTCGGTGGGGTCGCCGGGGGCGGGGTCGGGGTCGGTCTAGGCGTGGTGGAGAGCAGGTCGACGACGGACTTCGCGGTTGCGACGACCTGGACGTCGAGTCCGTCCGGGGCATCACCGGAGTTGGGATTGCCCTGGCAGAGCCAGGCTTCGATGCCGTGCAGCAGGATCTCGTCGTCGTCGACCACCGAGACTCGGATCACGCTGTGCTCCTCGTGTCCCATGTCACCTCCAGCCATGCGGTGTTTGTCATGTCCGGTTCGATGTCCACTCGAACCTGACGGTCGGGTACCAACTGATTACCGACGCCGACCGCCACGGACTGCAGCAGCGGCGCCGGGGTGCGCGTCGGAAAACAGAACGTGATCGCGATCTCCTCGGACGAGCCACGCACGGTGAGCGTCGCCTCGCCGGGCAGCGCTTCCGCGAGCATGCGATCCGTGAGTTGCGCGAACGTGCGTTGCCAGCCCGGCGAGGCGACGTCCAGGCCCTCGCCGAGATGCACGATCGGGACGATGTCGCGCTGGCGTGCGCTGCGCGTGACCGCGGCGACGGCGTCCAGCGTGGCGATCGGGGTGGTGAGGTCGTCGTGGTCGACCAGCGCGCGCACCTCGGCGGCGGCGAGTTCGCAGCGACGCCGGACGACCGGTGAGTCGGGGTTCGCCGAACCGTTGGAGAGCGCCCGCAGCAGCGGGAACAGGTCCCGGCTGAGTGCGGCGTCGCGCTGGACGCGGTCGGCGGTCACCGCGTTGCGCGTTGCGCGTGCGGCGTCCAGACGGAGCTGTTCGGCGAGAGCCCTTGCCGCGTCGGTCGCGTGCCGACGGAGCTCGAAGACGATCACCAGCGCACCGACCTGCGGAATACCGGCGCCGAAGACGACGCCCAGCGCGATCGCCACCGCGGTGCTCGAACCGTTCCACTCGATCGCGACAGCGACCAGCGTCGTGAGCGCGATCGTCAGCCAGGCGAGGTCGAACCACAGCGGACGGCGCAGCGCGAAGACCGAGAGGATCCAGCCGAGAACGCCGATCGGCCAGTTCGCGGGCGTCAGCAGGCCGTCGGCCGTGCAGTCGAGCAGTACCGCGAGCGCCGCGGCGACCGACAGTACGGTCATCCAGCCGGCGTGCCGGTCGATCCAGTCGGAGGGATGGCCCCGCTTGCCCTGGAGCGTGACCAGGTAGACCTGCACGAGCGTGATGACGAACAGGACGGACCAGCCGCCGAGCGCGACCCAGCCGGAGCGGTAGCCCGACCAGTTGGTGATCAGCAGCCCGAGGCTGAGTGCCTGCCAGAAGTGGCCGATCCAGGCGAGCGCGAGCAGCCCGTACTTCGTGTACCGGTCGGCGAGGATGCGCTCGTCGTCGCTGTCGGCGACGGGCGGGCCGGCAGCAGGAGCGCTGCTGATCGCTTGCGCAGGCTCGGCCGACGGGAGGACGCCGACGTGAGCGGCCTCCTCGGCGGACCAGCGCAGGGTCACGACAGTGCCGCGGCCGATCGCCGACTGCACGCTCGCGGCGCCGCCGACCGCCGACATCCGCCCGGTGAGCGACTTCTTCAACCCGAGACCGCCGGTGCGCGCGTTCGCCGGGTCGAACCCGCGCCCGCGGTCGTGGATCGTCAGCTCGAGCCACTGTTCACCGCCACGGGCGGCGATGCCGACCTCCGTGGTGCCCGCGTGCTTCTCGACGTTCGACAGTGCCTCCCGGCTCGCGGCGGCGAAGGCGGTGGTCACTTCGGCAGGCAGCGGGGCGGTGGGGGCGCCCTCGGCGACGTACACGCGCAGCCCCCGGTGCGCGGCCTGGCGGTGGACGACGTCGATCAGCTGGCGTCCGGTGCGGACCGGTTCGTCGCGCCGCGGATCGTGGGCGAGCGATTCCATGTCGTCGGTGCACCGGGCGCGGACGACGTCCGCCCGGCCTTCGAGTCCGCCGCGGGCGATCGCGGTCAGCGTCGTCAGGACGGTGTCGTGCAGCAGGAGACGGCGGACGCTGCGGTCGTGCAGGCGGGCGCTCTCCACCTGGTCGGTGCGGCGGGCGTTGTTGCGGACACTGATCGTGCCGCTCGCGTTCAGCGCCCCGAGCCGCACGAGCCGGACGAGCACGAGACCGATCGCCGCCAGCGCCAGCAGCACACCGGCCGCCTGCGCGGTGTCCGCGACGGGCCGGGCCAGACCGAAGGGTTCCCCGCTCCCGGCGTCCGTGCCCGCCAGCCGGGAACCGAGCAGGTAGGCGCCGACCTCGATCACCGCCACCAGCCAGACCAGCGACGCCTGGAGCCGCCAGGAAGCCAGCAGCACCGAGACACCGGCCCACCCGATGACCCAGCTCCCGGCCGCACCGACGAAGTCGTCGGGGACCAGCCGGACCATCGTCACCAGCAGCCCCGCCGACACCACGACGTCGCCGACGACCAGCGAGGCCGGGATCCGGCCCGTCCAACAGATCGCGGCGGCGCTCAGGCCCCACGCGAGCGCACCGACGACGAGCACGTGCTGCCAGATCGAGGGGGCTGCGACCGGGCCCGCGCCGTAGGCGACCGCCGGAAGGACGAAACACCAGGCGGCCCGTAGTACGGCACCCGATCGTGCGGCGACCGGGCCGAGGCCGACACGTCCGGACAGCAGCGACGACGACAAGCCTTCGGAATCTGCGGTTCCGTCGGACGGGTCGGCCCCCGGGAAATCGGGCGGCACGTGCTCCGGTCTCCCGCGTAACGCGGAGACCAATGTCAGCGGCATCCTGATGGTCCTTCGCTGTCGTCGGTCACCGAATTCGCCGTTTTTCCAGGCATAACACGCGACCGTGAACGGCGAAAACCCCCCATGTATCAGCTAGTCCCCAGCTGACAGCGAGATACGCGAATACACGGGGCAGGGTTTGGACGGACGCGGTTGGGGTCACTCCGGGGCTGGTTCGGTCGGTCGGCCAGGTTGTGGTCGGACACTGTGGATTCCCCGGAACCGGATTCCGCAATGACGTCGAGGCGAGTATGCCCCCAAATCGACTGCAGCGGGGGGCAGCCGGTTTGTGCAGGCCCTTTAGCCGGGACCGGCAAGCATGGCGGCCCGGACCGGGAGCGTCGCGGATTAAGACATCCCGAAGGGGCGCCTAAACCGACGGTCCGGATCTGCCGTACTCCGCATGCGCGCGGCACGATGACATCCGTTTAGATGTGCGTCGGCCGGTGTGGGTCAGCGCGGAGCGGTGGAGGCAGAAGCTTGGTCAGCAGGGCGTCGACCGACGAAGGCGTTCGGGCGTGACCGGCCAACGCTGGGAAGACGAGCCGATCGACGCCTGGGATCCGGCTGACACGGACTTCTTCGGTGCACCTCGCTCCAAGGGTGGCAACACCGGTGAGTTCCGGATCGTCGACGACAACCCCGACTCCGGCCGGGGCAAGCACCGTCGGCGCGCGTCCGCCTCCAGCGCCGTGACCGGCGTCGCGGGCGCGGTCGCGGCTCGCGCGGCAGTGGACCGCCAGGCCGTCGACCGGCCCACCGTCGACCGGCCCGCCGCGGATCAGCAGGCGGACGAGTGGCCGAGCATGGACCGGCAGCAGGCACCTCGACCGGACTACGCGCGGATGGACCGCGGTGACGGATTCGCGCCGGTGGTGTCGTCGTTCGAGACGGCGGACTTCCACAGCAGCGCCACCGCTGAAACGAAGCTGATCGCTCCGGCGGCCGAAGGCCGGTTCGCGGGGTTACGTCGGCTGCTGCGCCGGCGGTGGTTCGCCCCGAGCATGACCGGCGGGGTGGTGCTCTGCTCGGTCGCGTTCGTCACGGGCGTGACCCAGTTCGCCGGTGCCGCGTGCGCGGCGGTCCCCCCGGCCGGGGTGGAGCAGAGCGGAGAAGCGACGTTCTTCGACGGCGGCGTCGGCAACTGCTCGTACCCCTCGCTCCCGGCCGACGACCTGTACGTCGCGCTCGGCCCGTCCGAGTACTCCGACGCCGGGGCCTGCGGCGGGTACCTCGACGTCACCGGGCCCTCCGGCAGCGTCCGGGTGAAGGTCGTCGACCAGTGCCCGGAGTGCGAGGAAGGCCACATCGACCTGAGTCGGGAGGCGTTCGAGCAGATCGCCGACCCCGAGGCGGGCGTGGTTCCGGTCACGTACTCGGCGGTGACGAGCCCCGCGGTGGGCAAGCTCAGCGTCCGGGTGAAAGAGGGCTCTTCGGAGTTCTTCCTGTCGATCCTGATCGACAACCACGGAAATCCGTTGACGAACGTCGAGGTCAGCGGCGAACAGCTCGAGCGCACGACCGACAACCACTGGGTCGCCGACGGCGGCCTCGGCAACGGCCCGTTCTCGGTGAAGGTGACCGACAACGCGGGCCGCACGGCCACGATTCCGAACGTCACGCTCAGCCCGGGTAGCGTGCAACAGTCGACGGTGGCGCTCGGCGGCGGCAACGCCGTGAGTGCGCCGACGACGAAGGCGGCCGCTCCGTCGGCTCGGGCTTCGTCGTCGCGGGCGTCGGTGGCGGACGCTCCACTGGCGGCGGCCGCTCCACGGAAGTCCTCGGACAGTTCCTCCAGCGAGGACTCGTCCAGCAGTACCGAGCAGAACGAGACAGAAGCGGCAGTGACCCCGGACGCCGACGCGTCCGAGGAGATCGCTGCAAACCCAGCGCCGTCGTCGTCGGTCGCCGTACCACGTGCGACCGAGTCGGCAGCCGGATCAACGGGGCGGAACACATGTGGCTAGGCCCAGGGGGGCGACGGCGGTTGCTGCCACGACGGGGGCGGCGACGTCCACCGTTGGCACGACGCGGACCGATCGGCCCGAAACTCAGCCGTCCGCCGGCGGGACAGCCGCGCTCGTCGCGCTGAACGCCTGAATCTCGGCGGGGTGCGCCGGACAATGGCCGCATGGCTGTTGCCACGGTCACCGTCGACCTGACAGTCCGCGATCTCCTCCACGAGGATCTCGCGGGATGTGCTTGGACCGGGTCACCGACCCACCTGCGGTTCATTGCCGCTGCTCTCGGTCGGCGTTCCGCCGGCGTGGTCGACTACCTCGCGGTGTGCGGGCCCAGCGACTTACCGCTGGGCGTCGGCGGTATCGACTACGGGCGCAGCTCCGGCGCGGGCTGGCTGTGGCAGCTCGCCGTGCACCCGGCATTCCGCTCGTGCGGCATCGGCACGCTGCTGGTGCGATCGGCGGAGGAGCGCATCCTCCGCCGTGGACTCGACATCGCGGAGCTCGGTGTGGAGCCCGCCAACACGCGTGCCCAGCGGCTGTACGCGCGGCTGGGCTACCGCGTCGTGCCGGAGGACGGCCGCCGCAGCCACTGCGTGGTGATGCGGCGGCACCTTTGTTAGTCGACCTCGGCAGTTAGTCGACCTCGGCGACCTTCAGCAGCACGATCGAGACGTTGTCCTTGCCGCCGCCCTCGAACGCGGCGTGCAGCAGCGCGTTGACGCTGTCGATCGGGTCGGAGTGCGGGTTCGCGAGCGCGGCGGGGAGCGCCTCGGGCTCGCTGTAGTCGGTGAGACCGTCGCTGCAGAGCAGGAAGCGGTCACCGGGCACCACGCGGTGCACGGAGACGTGCGGGTGGATGATGCTCTCCTGACGGGTGCCGCCGAGCGTCTGCGTGACGATCGTCGTGAACCGACGGCCGGACGCGGGGTCCAGCGGCGGCGAGTCGTCGATCGACAGCTGGTCGAGCGACCCGTCGTCACCCACCCGGTAGCACCGGCTGTCGCCGACGTTCAGGCAGAACGCCCGGTCACCGTCGAGCACCAGGCCGACGATCGTCGTGCCCATCCCGTACCAGTCGGGGTTGTGGGCCATCTCGGCGAACACCGCGTCGCTGGCGCCCCGGACGGCGGACACGATCGACTCTTCGTCGTGCAGTTCGGGCGTGGCGTCGCTGAGCAGCGCCGCCGCGAGCCGACTGGCCCGGAAGCCCTCGACGTGGCCACCCAGCCCGTCGGCCACCAGGAACGACACCGGGCGACCGGTGTTCACTTCCAGGCGCACCGGCTCGTTCTCGAACGCGCCGGAGAGGAAGCCCGCGACCGCGAGACAGTCCTCGTTGCGGCCGCGGACCAGGCCGCGGTGTGTCACCGCGACTACGTCGACCCTGGTCACCGTGGACCTCCTCGTACCGGCTCTGTGGCGACAGGCTATGCCCCGCCAGCATCCTGTGCCGCTTTCCGCGCCGCGCGGGCGGAGAAAGCAGCGACGTCCTGGGCTCGGGGGCGATGCCCGTGCCCGGACCCGCGCTCACTGTGGACGCCGTTGACCGACGTCACCGCGCGGATGGTACCCACTCCGTGCCACCGCGTCCGGCGGTGGCCCCGTCGTGGCGCCCGTCAACCCTGTCGGAGTTCACCGGTGCACAACGACTCGTGCTGTGGAGAAGCGTGGTTTCGGGTGGTTTCGAGCGCATTCTCGATGCGTCCGTTTCTCCCGGAGGTGCATCGTGAACATCATTCGTATCGTGGCGCTGGCCGTCACCTTTCTGTTCATAACTGTTCCTGGTGCGAATGCGGCCGAGGCGCCGGTCACGTTCGGCGTCCGGTACTTCGCCGAGGGCGGCGGCCACCAGACGTACCTGGCTGCCCGCCAGGGCGGCGGGATGGCCGGTGAGGCCTGGTTGAATGCCAGCGACCACGACGGTCGGCCCGTGCGGGCCCTAGTGGTGTGTGACCGGCGCGACGACGGCATTCCGGTGAGTGCCCGAATACTGGTTCCCGACGGACGGGCGCTCGATTATTCGGCTCCGGCCGGAGCGCGGTGTTTCGAACGGCAACTCGGTTATCGGATCGCGCGCTGGCAATTGCTGTTCGGCTCCGAGTCGTCCGGCGCAGTGACGCCACCCCCGCTGGTGTGAGCCCAGCGGAACTCGATCCGGGCCACGCGGTCGGCCACGGCGTCCGGGTCCCAGTGCCCGCGGACGCCGGGCCGGTCGGCCAGGTATGCGGTGAGCGTCTCGGCGTCCCAGCCGTGTGCCTCGTGCAGGCCGCTGGCGATCATGCCCAGGTAGCGCGGTGCGGGCGGGGTCGGCTCGACGTCGGCGCAGGCCCACGGCGCGGTGAACGTCAGCATCGGGTGCCCGTCCAGCACGCCGGGGCAGACCAGCGTCTCGTACCGCCCCGGGCCGAGCCGGTAGCTGCCGGTCGCCAGCGCCTCGGCGAGATCCAGGTCGGCATCGGGGCGCCGGGCCATCTCCTGCGCCGCGATGTCGGCGAACTGGCCGGCGGTGAGCAGGTAGCCACGTCCGGCGGCGCGGCCGGGTAGGCGGGGGTCGTAGAACGCCATTCCGCCGGTCCAGGTGCGCGATTCCAGCGCGAAGTAGATGCCGCCGTCGAGGAACACCGGCTCGGTGCGGCGGGGCGGCCGGGGATCGCGGCAGCCCGGGTAGGTGCGGGCGGCGCCGGGTGGACGGCCGCCCGCGAGGTAGTAGCGCAGCCGGTCGGCGTGCATGTTCGAGCCGTAGGCCACGTACCAGACCAGGTCCGTCATGGTCCTCAGCGTGCCTGGGTACGCTGCGAGTCGTGACTGAGTCCGGACCCGCCGAGCCGACGCTGGATGCCCGGATCGACTCGTTCCTGCGGAGCTTCGCCCGCGTCAGGGGCCAGCGCAAGGGCCGGAAGCAGAAGGGCACAAAGAGCCTCCGGGTGCTGGTCTACTGGCCTGCCGAGCAGTGGGACGCGATGGCCGCACAGTGGCCGCAGTTCGTGCCGGAGTACGGCGACGACCACGACACGCACCGGCGGAACGTCGAGGACATGCTCCGGGCGCATTCCGAGGAGTCTTCTGCCTCGTTCGGGGTTGCTTCCCTGACCGTGGACGGGCTGGTCGAGTTCGCGCGAGGGCGGGAGCTCGACGCCGCGGCGTCCGAGACCAGGGCGGCGTACGCGGCTGAGCTCGGGCGGGTGGGCACTGTGACGTCGTGGCCGCCGGCGCCGGGGCAGAAGTGCTGGTGCGGGTCCGGGCGGGCGTACCGCGATTGCTGCGCCGTCAGGGACTGACCAACTGGGCTCTGCCTTCGCGCACCGTGTAGTTCAGGGTGGTCGTCACCACGAGCGGGGCGAGCACGCCGCTGCTGCCGTCGGACCCGGCCCAGGTGACCGCCCAGGTGACGCCGACCGTCACCCGGTACTGCGCAGCGGGTTGGGTGCCCGACGTGCGGCGGTAGGTGTGGCCGCAGTCGGGTGAGCCGGTCGCGCCGAGTCGTGGATCTTCCAGCGGGGTGCCTGCGGTGCGGCACACCACGGTGGTGCCGTCACCGGGGTGCCAGACCATGCGTACCGGGGCCGCGCTCACCACGGCTGACACCGTGCCCGCTGTGGCTCTGCGGAGGAGCGGGGTGCCGGTGGGGGGCCAGTGGGCCGGGTCGGTCCAGAGCCAGGTGGGTGTGTTGGTGAGGCCGCCGGTGCGGCCGTCGTCGAACGAAATCAGTGGTCGCAGGGACGGGGTGGGGAGCGGGATCGTGAGGCGGCTCCTGGCTTCGACGGCCAGCGCGGTGACGGTGTTGCCGCGCTGGGTGGGGCCACCGCCTGCGGCGCCCAGACAGGTGGCGCCGTAGGCGCTGTTGCGTTCGTGGCACGCGTCCCATGCCTCGGGGGCGTCGGCGGCGGTCGGCCGCCGGGGCTTCGACGGGGGCACCGAGCCCCGCCCGTCGTCCCGGACCCGGACGTCCACCGACCGCCGGTTGTCCCCGGTGACGGTCACGGGGGCGTCGTCTCCCCAGGCTGGGACAGTTGGGGCAGGAAACAGCACCAGAACCAGGGCTACGGCGAGGCATCGGCGGGTCAACACGTGGTGGCCGGGGGGTAGGTGACTGCGGAGATGCGCCAGATGCCGTCGGGGGCGTGGATCAGGTCGGCGCGGACGGGGTTCCGGGGCACGCCCCGGGTGACCGGATCGCCGGTGGCGGCGTTCGCAACGCCTGACCGGCTCGAATCGAGGCAGCCCGTTACCAGCGCGGACGTGCCGTTCACCCGGACGGTCTGGGCCACCGGGACGTCGGCGCCGTAGTTGCGCTGCCCGTTTGCGTCGAGCGCAGCCAGGCTCCGCACCAGGTGCGTGAGCTCCGGCTCCGCGGTGACCACCGCGAGGATCGTTCGCCGCCGCGAGGCAGGCGCCGCAGCCGCCGCAGGCAACACCTCGACCCAAAACCGCCGATACTGCGCCACCACCGCCTCCTCCGCCTCGGTCGAGGCGCAGGGGGACGCGCTGGGAGTGGCGTCGGGGCCTGCGCCGGGTGCCGCCGCCGTGGCACACGGGCCCTGCGGCCCCGTCGCCGCGGGGCCGGGGCGTGGCGCATCCGTCGCGCGGGGCGCATCCGTCGCGCGGGGCGATGAGGAGGCGGCTGGGGGTGGGAGGGAGCCGTAGGGCTCGGCGGTGCAGGCGGCGGACAGGGCTAGGAGGGATGCCGCTGCGAGTGCGCGCACCGTCCACATGCCTCCACGGTAGCGACGCGGCTACGTGGCGTGGCTAGATTTCCACAGGCCACTCGCGCAGCGTGGAATCGAACTGCGCGCGCACGAGGTCGACGAGCTTGTCGACCTCCTCCACCGGCCACTCGGCGGTCTCGATCGGCGCCAGCACCGCGACGTCCACGGTGCCCGGATGCACCAGCAACGAATCCCGCCACATCAGATCCCCGGCGTTCCGGATCACGATCGGCACGATCGGCACCCCCGCCTCGATCGCCAGGTGGAACCCGCCCTTCCGGAACCGCCCGAGCCGTGGCGTCGGCGAGCGCGTGCCCTCGGGAGCGATCGCGATCGACGTCCCGGCACGCAGCTTCGCCACCGCGGGCTCCAACGCGGCACGCCCACGCCCGGCGGTGCGGTCCACGTACGCGACGTCCAGCAGCGCACCGATCGCGGCGAACCGCGGATCCGACCGTGCCTCCCGTTTCACGACCGCGGTGACGTCCCGCCGGATCAGGCTGCCGAGGATGCCGAGGTCGAGGCTGCTCTGGTGGTTGAACATGAACACGGCCGGGCGCCGGGCCCAGAGGTTCTGCTCGCCGGTCACGTCGAGCCGTACCCCGGCCAGCGTCAGGGCCAGGTCGGGTCCGATCGACCCGGCCAGGTTCGCGGCTGTCGCCCGCGACCGGCTCAGCACTCCCACGGCGGTGCTGACGCCCACCGAGGTCAGCAACGCACTCAACGCGACGCCGGTCCGGACCAGCGACGTCGGGCTGAAGCGGCTGCCCGGCGGGTCGAGGCGCAGGATCGGCCACTCGTGCAGGAGGGCGGCGGCCGGTAGGTCACCGTCGGGGTTGAGGGCACACGGGTAGCCGGCGAGGGCGAGGAACGGCACGTCTTCCGCGCCGTTGGAGTAGGCGTAACTGTCCTGCAGGGAGACGTCGTGCCGGGTGGCGTAGCCCTCGACCGCGCGGGCTTTCGCGGGGCCCCAGAGCGAGCCACCGTCCAGTTCGCCGGTGAGCATCCCGTCGCGCACGCCGTGCCGGGTGCAGAGCACGTCGTCGAATTCGAGGTCGTTGGCCACCGGGCAGGCCTGGAACCAGGTCGCCGACGTGGCCATGACGAGTTGGTGCCCGGCTCGGCGGTGCGCCTCCACGAGGAGGCGCGCGCCGGGGTAGACGAGGCCGGCGATCTCCTGGCGGAACAGTCGCTCGCCCCACTCCTCGAGGTCCTCCTCCTGGCGTCCGGCCAGCGCGCCGACCGCGAACGCGGCGAGCGCGTCGAGGTCGGCGCCGCGCAGTCGCATGTCCAGCGCCAGGCCGAGCGTCTGGCCGAGTTCGCGCAGGCCGACGTCCCGCTTGCGGATCCGGTCGCGGTAGACCGACACCGCCGTGTAGCCGTCGATGAGCGTTCCGTCGAGGTCGAAGAACGCGCCGACGCTCGGCCCCTGCGGGCCGGCCGCGATCGCCGCCAGCCGCTCCGAGAGCTTCACGACTGCGAAACCCCCGGCCGCCGAGCACTCAACGTCACTACCGGAGCAACGTGCTCGGGCTCGGCGAGGGCCAGGGCGCGTACTCGGCGCACCCGGTGCACCCAGGCCCCGATCTCGTCGGCGAACTGCTGGCGCGCCTCGCGGACCTCGTCGCGGCCCGGATCGACCAGGTCCCGGTTCGCCGCCAGCTTCAGCGCCGTCGCGTACAGCTCCCCGGAGATCGACTCCGAACTCGCCAGCTGTTGCTGCATCCGCAGCTGCCGCGCCACGTCCAGGCACTCCCGCGTGAACGCCTTCGCCTCCACCGGTGTGCGCGGGTCCCGGGCGGCCAACCGCTGCGCGACCACCCAGTACGCCTCCAGGAACGGCTGCAGCACCCGGTGGGCCAGGTGCACCCGCAGCGACGCCAGCAACGTCGCCGCCCCGTCCGGATCGGCGATCCGCGACCGCCACGACGGGTCGATCAGCGCCAGCTCGCGGTGCACCTCCGACCGGAACGCCTCCTTGTCGCTGAAGAAGAACTCGAACTTCAGCAGGTCACGCAACTCCAGCGCCGCGTTCCACCCGTACTCGAGCACGTCGTCCGGCGACGCTTCGGACACGGCCTGCAACATCAACTCGGCCACCGCCCGCGCCACCAGGAAGTGGATCGTGTTGTTCCGGTAGAACGCGGCGACGAGATGCTGGTCGGGCCCGACCCGGTACACCGGCTCGGTGCCCTTGTCGTACCGCTCCACCACACCCGCATGAGCCAGGTCGTCCAGCGTGTGCTGCACGCCCCGGTCGTCCGAAAGTCCCAGCGATTCCCGGGACGCCAGCTCCCGCGACGAGAAGTACGCCACCAGCGGGTCGAGCACCGACGCCACCTCGGCGACTGTCAACGCCCGGTCCTCGATCCCGAGCAGCGCGAGCGTCACCAGCGACCGCGGCATCACCGGGCTGGCCTCGTTGATGCGGTGCGACACCTCGAACGCGGTCTTCTGCACCGCCAGCCGGGTGTCGGGCTCGTCGGCGAGCGCGTTCCGCAGCGAGACCGGCTCACCGAACCGCACCTGCACGACGCCACGCTGGCTGTCCTGCGCCCGGTTGAACCGCAGCAGCCAGGCGAAGCTCTCCGCCGGCTTGGCACCGCCGTGCGCCTCCTCGGCCATCAGCCCGACCTCGTACAGCTGGTCGTAGCTGAGCGACACCGGCACCAGGTACACGTCCTCGACGCCACTCGACCGGAACGCCTCGACGAGGTACGTCAGCAGCCCGTACCGCGGCGGACGAAGCTTCCCGGTGCGGGACCGGCCGCCCTCGATGTACCACTCCAGGTTGAAGCGCTTCGACAGCAGATAGCCCATGTACTCGCGGAGCACCCAGCGGTACACGGCGTCGTCGGCGATGCTGCGCCGGATGAACACGTAGCCACTGCGGCGCGTCAACGGCCCGACCGGCCAGAAGTCGATGTTGATGCCGCCCATCACGTGGTTGAGCGGCAGCCCGTGGGCCAGCAGAGCCGGCCGCAACACCAGCGGGTCGAGGTAGGAGCGGTGACTCGGCAGGAACACCAGCGGATACTTGCCTCCCAGCTCGCGCAGGGAATCGGCACCCCGGTCGTCGACGACGAGCCGGTACGCACGCGCGAAGTAGCGACCCAGGCGGTTCCAGGCGTCGATCGCCCGGCGGCTCTGCGCGGCCACCATCTGGTTCAGCGCGGCCAGCGCCCGCTGCTGCACTTCGTCGACGGACAGGTCCAGCTCGTCGGCCAGCCGCTCGATGCCGGCCCGGAACCGGGGAGACGCCGTGATCTCCTCCACGACGTACCGGGCGACCTTGTACTGGCTGCCGATCAGCGCGCGCTCGGCGCGGTCGAGGGCGAGCACGGCCTGACGCTCGACGAACCGGCCGAAGCGTTCCCGGCTACCCGACGACTCCCAGCGCGAACGCAGGTCGCCGACGGTAGCGGGTTTCGCGACCAGCACCTGGTAGCGGTCCGAGCCGCCGCGCATGATCAGGCGCTGGGCACCGGAGCGGGCCCGGCGGTTGCCCCGCCGCGCGAGTGCCGACCCCAGCCGGGAGAGCGGCTTCTCGTTCTCGTCCTCCGGGAGCCATACCACCCGCAACGGCTCGACGAGCAGGTCTTCGGCGTCGGTGAGGATCTCGTGGAGCCGGTCGTCGGCCAGGTCGACGACCATGCGGCCACCGTCGTCGTTCTGACCCTCGAACTGCGAGGTGAGCCAGGCAGCGATGATCTGCCGCTCCTGTGGGGTCTCGGACTGCACCAGGTACAACGTGTTCATTTCAACCCCAGCACTTCGTCCAGACCTTCGGAGAGGCAACGCAGGAACAGATCGGGCTCGGTCACCGCCGCGGTGTCGATCGTGATGCCGATGCAGCAGACGCCCGTGTGCGAGACGAGTGTCGACATCACACCGCACCCCGGGGCCGGCGCGAACGGGAACATCCGGTCGATCCGCGCCCCGGCCATGTACACGGGCACCGGAATGCCCGCCACGTTGCTGGCCTGGAGATCGATCAGCGACGTCTGCGCGAGGTACCAGCGCGCGACAGCTGCCACCGGCAGCCGCGACAGCGCGGGCGCCGCGAGCGACAGGATGTCCGCCGCGGGCTCGGCCCGGGCGTCCAGCACCAGCTCACGGATGCGTCGGATCCGTTCCGCCGGGTCCGCCACCCCGACCGGAGCCGCGAACCGGGCGACGCCGAACCGGTTGCCGCCCATCGAGTCCGCCGAGCTCCGCAGGCTGATCGGCATCCCGATCGGCAGCTTTTCCACCGGCGTGTCCAGCTCGGAGTGGTAGCGCCGGTACCCACCGAGCAGCGCGGCCAGGTACGCGTCGTTCAGCGACCCGCCGGCCGACTTCGCGGCGGCCCGCAGCGCGTCCACTGTCACTTCCAGCGTGCCGAACCGTCGGCCGAGACCCCGGGTGCGCAGCAACGGCGACGGCGGGCACGCGGGCGGAGTGGCCATCCGCAGCAGCGACTGGGTGAACTCGATCGCGCCCGCGGGGTTCCGCGCGAGCTGCAGCCCGGCCCGGACCGACGCCGTCACCGTGGCCGGCAACGTCCGCACCCGGTCGGTGAGCTGTTCCTGCAGTGCGCCCAGGCCGGTCAAGTGCTCGGGCGGCGGTGCCACGCCCGTCGGCTTGTGCGGCGTCGGCTCGCGTCGACGGCTGTGCAGCAGCGTGACCAGCTGCATGCCGCCCATGCCGTCGGTGATGCTGTGGTGGGTCTTGAGCAGATAGACGGCCCGCCCGTCGTCCAGACCCTCGATGAGCAGCGCTTCCCACGGCGGGCGGGCGCGGTCGAACGGCCGGTCGACGACCGTGCGGCACAGCTCCAGCGCCGCCTCGAACGTTCCCGGCGCGGCGAGGCGCACCCGGCGCAGGTGGTAGTCCAGCTCGAACTCCGGATCGACCGACCAGACCGGTTTGCCCAGCTGGAGCGGCGGGTCCACGACCCGCATCCGGAATCGGGGGACGACGTTCAGCGCCCACTCGTGGGCAGCGACGAGCCGCTCCCAGTCGGGGGTCGTGTCGAGTACGTCGACCGCGGCGATCGTGGACCGTAACCGCGGCTCGGCGGTTTCGAGCCGCCACATACCGGCCTCGAAATCCGACATCGTCCGGCTGGAACCCCAGCCGAGCGTGCCGTAGTCGACGTCGACCGCACTGGGCGGGAGTTGGAGCCCGGACACCGCACCTCCCGATCCACGACCGGCTATTTTGGCCGCGCGCGTCCCACTTTTCCCGCCCCGGATGTGGCGCGCAACACAGTTGGCGAGATCGGTGTTCGCTGGGGCCACGGATGCAGCTGGGCGCGGCGACTCGTCCGGAGGTCGACGGTGTCGGGGCAGGTGTTGCGGTGTGCCACCGCACCGGGTTCGCGGTAGGCGTCCGGGAACTCGTCGAGGATCTCTTCCAGCGCGGTCTCCAGCCACGTGACCGCAGCCGCCGACAGCCCCTGCCGGTGCCCGGCCCAGCGGATCCAGGCGGTCAGTACCGCCGGCATCGCGTTCTTCGCCGGTGCGTCCAGCAGGGCGTGATCCGGCACGTCGACCAGCAGCAGTTCGTCGAGAACACCCGGGCCGACCCTCGCCGGGGTGTCGGCGTGCACCAGCGCCCGGTCGATCAGCAGCCGCGCCCAGCGCTCGGCCAGGTCGCGGTCGGGCAGCTCGGCGGCCTGCGGGGCGTCGAGGAACTCCGCGACGAGCGCGTCCGGCGACACGATCCCGCCCAGCGTGCCGGTTTCGATGCTCGGCGGCAGCTGCCGGATGCGCGCCAGCGCCAGCGCCCGGTGCGGCGCGAACTCGTCGTTGACGCGCGGTTCGACCCTCGCGTCGGTCAGCGCGAACGCCCGCTGCAGACGGCGACGCGCCACCGCCGGCTCGATGGGTTCGAGGAACGCCACCGGCGTCGCGGCGAGTTCGTACTGCAGGTCGGCCAAGCTGTCGGCGACCGCCTGGGTGAAGAACACGTCCTTCGCGATGCCGCCGAGCGTGTGGTCGATCAGGACGAGCATCGCGTGCTCGGTCGAGCCCCGGCGGAACGCGCAGAGGATCGTCTCCTGGTCGCCGAACACGTCGCCGTAGTGCCAGCACTCCCCGGCGGAGAGGTCGTCGAGTCCCAGGCCCGGCCGCGGTTCCCCGAGGCGCTCGGCGGCCGACGAAGCCGCCCGACGCATCGTCGAGCTACCGGCCATCGTCCCCAGCACGGTCAGCGCCGCCATCGCCGCGCGCCGTTCGGTCGCCGGTCCTTCCGCCGCCGCGATCCAGGCGTCCACAAACGTCTCTTCGGCCGCGGGATCACCGTCGGTCGCCGCCCAGACCGCACCGAGCACGTCGGAGCACCAAAGCTCGGCCTGGATCGGATCGTTCTGCTCGACCAGGTCGGCGGCCTGCTGGAACAGCAGCCGGACCAGGTTCTCCGGCAACGCGTCGGCCGGGTGGGCCGGTGCCGATTCGGTCGGGGGAGTGGCCAGGGAGAGGTGTGACGACTTCCGTCGGCTACTCCGTTGGCTCATGAGCCTGGATCCTTCCACCGATTCGCGCGGTGCGACGACGACGCCCCGGTATCAATTGATAATCCCGGTTTTATCCGAGATTTCGGGACGCCAGTGATACAGAGGCGTATCAGGGAAGAATTGAGCTAGGTGAGCCCCACCAGGACACTCGGAGCACGTCGCTGGCCCGGGTCGCGGCGACGAACAGCACCGAGCGTTCCTGCTGCAGATCCAGTGCGTACGCCACCGGATCGTCGTCCTCTCCGGTCAGCGCCGACGAGTCCGGCACGGTTCCGTCGTTGACGCCGATCAGCGCCACCCGGCGGAACTCCAGGCCCTTCAGGCCGTGCATGGTGCCGACTGTGACGTCGGGAAGACCCAACGCAGAGGCCGCACTGCGCGCGATCGACGGCGTCCGCGCGGCGACACCGATCTCCGACCACTCGACCCCGTCCGTGTGCCAGTCCCGCACCGTCGCGACCAGACCGTCGAGCTCCGCCGCGGCGTTCGGATACCCCACGACCTCGGGTGCGGCGCCGTGCCGCACCGAGCGGTAGCCACGCATCGAGTCGATGCCGCCGTCGAGGTCGTCCGAGTCGGCCTCGGAGAGCACCCGCATCGCCCAGTCCAGGATCTCCGCGGTAGTGCGGTAGTTCACCATTAGCCGCGTCGACCGCCCGCCGACGTCCACCCCGAGCCCGTCGAGCCGCACCCGGTACCCGTGGATGCGCTGGTGCGGGTCCCCGGTCAGGAACAGGTCGTCCGGTCCGGGCGCGACCGCCGCCCGCAACAACCGCCACTGCGCCGGGTGCAGGTCCTGCACTTCGTCCGCCACCACATGGGCGAAATGCTTCTCTGGTTGCTCTTCGAGCAGCGCAGCGGCCCGGTCGGCGACGGTGAGCGGAGTCCACACGCCGGTGGCGAGCAGCACCCGGTTCGCTTCGGCCAGCGCGGGCCAGAGCTGCTGTTTCTGACCGGTGCTCAGGCGCCGGCCGCGGCCCCGGCGGTCGGCCGCGAGGTAGCCGTCCAGGTCGGCGACACCGTGCGCGAACACGACGCTCTCCCACTCCCGGCGGACGAACTGGGGTCCGTACTGGCCGCCGGTGCGCCGCGACACGTCCGCCCAGAGCCGGGTGTACTCGTCGTCGGTGAGCAGGCGCAGGTCGCCGTAGTGCTCGCTGACCAGCTCGGACGCGAACTGCTGGATGCTCGTGACCCGGACGGCGACGCGGTGCCGTTCGTCGAGGATCTGGGCCAGATCGCGCTCGGCGGCCAGGCTCAACTCGTCGGAAAAAGAAACGAACAGCACCGACGACGACGGGTCGCGGAGCACCAGGTGGCGGACGCGGTGAAGGGCGGTAACGGTTTTGCCGGTGCCGGGACCACCGAACAGCGTGGCCGGTCCGGCGAAGCTGGGCCGGTAGGCAACGGCCTCCTGCTCCGGGTGCAGGAACGCGCGCTGACGCGAGGGTGCGATCGCGATCAGCGCGTCGACGTCGTCGACCAGGGCGATGCGGCCCTGGGAGCGGCGGATCGCGGCGGCCAGGTCGCCGCTGTCGAACTCCTGCTCGGCCGCGGTCGGGGGGAGGCCGTCGCCGAGCAGGTGCAGGGTCGCGTACTGGGCCTCGGGGAGGATGCCCGCGAGGTCGCGCAGCTGGTCGAGCGTGCGGATCGTGCGGGCGACGGCGAGGACGTCCTGGCTGATGCCGGCGCGTCGCAGTTGCTCGTCGGTGAGCCGGGCGAACAGCAGGGACGGGGCCTCGTCGGCGGCCTTGCGCAGGTCGGGCAGGAGCCGCTCGAGCGCGTCGACGTCGGTGATCTCCAACACCCCGGAAGCAGCGTTCACCGACAGTGCGTGCGATTTAGCCCAGGCCTCGGCGTCCGGCCGCACCCCCAGCAGCAGCCGAACATCGCCCGGTGCCGCGACCGTCGCGGCGAGTCGATCGGTGAGTCGGGTCGTACTGATGTCGCTGCCGGGAACCGGCGTGAGTGGGGTGTCCGCGATGTCGGTCAGCGCGGTGCGGACCTGGGCGCGTTCGTCCGGGTCGAGTCGGCCGAACTCGCCCAGGAACTCGACGTGTAAGGCCAGCTGTGCCACGAGTTGCCTCCATCCGCTCCCTCTGTGCCCAGTCTGATAGACCAGGGGTGCCAGGCGAACACCCGGGGGAGACGATGGCGAGATTGAGCACGATCCTCGACCAGATCGATGCGGGGTCGATGCTCCTGCCGGAGTTCCAGCGTGGGTACGTGTGGAACCGGGACCAGGTCCGCGGGTTCATGCGGTCGCTGTACCTGGGGTATCCGGTGGGATCGCTGCTGGTGTGGGAGACCGACACCACCGACAAGGCCGTGCGCGGCGGCCCCGGGGGCGGGGTCCGGCAGCTGCTGCTCGACGGACAGCAGCGGGTCACCTCGCTGTACGGCGTCACACGCGGACGCCCGCCCGCGTTTTTCGAGGGCGACCCCGCGGCGTTCACCGGCTTACGCTTCAACGTCTCCGAGGAGTCGTTCGAGTTCTACGCCCCGGTGAAGATGAAAGACGACCCGCTCTGGATCGACGTCACCGAGCTGTTCGTCCACGGCGCGGAACGCCAGATCGAGCGACTCGCCACGGACGCGAAGAACTGGCAGCACGTCGGCAAGTTGATGAAGCTGCAGAACCTGCTCGAGAAGGACTTCCACGCCGAGCAGATCACCGGGCCCGACAAGACCACCGATGTCGTCGTCGAGATCTTCAACCGGGTCAACTCGGGCGGAACCAAGCTCTCCAAGGGCGACCTGGCGCTGGCCAAGATCTGCGCCGAGTGGTCGGGCGCGCGGCCCACGATGCGCTCCTACCTGCAGCGCTGGAACAACGAGGGGTACGACTTCAGCCTCGACTGGCTGCTGCGCAACGTGAACGCGGTCGCGACCGGCCGGGCGCCGTTCTCCGCGCTCGACGCCGTCTCGGCCGACGAGTTCGAGCAGGCGCTGACCGGCGCCGCCGACCACATCAACCTGGTGCTCGACGAGGTCGCGTCGCGGCTCGGTCTCGACCACGCCCGGGTGCTGCCCGGCCGCCCGGCCATCGCGGTGCTGTCCCGCCTGCTGTCGGAGAACGGTGGTGAGTTCACCGATCCGCTGCAGCGCGACAAGGCGCTGTACTGGTACGTGCACGCGGCGCTGTCCGGCCGGTTCGCGGGATCCACCGAGACGTACCTGAACCAGGACCTGGCGACGATCTCCGGGCCGCGCGGTATCGACGACCTGATCGGACGGCTCCGGCGCTGGCGCCGGTCGCTGGTGATCAAGCCCGACGACCTGCAGGGCGCCGGCAAGGGCGCGCGGTACTACCCGCTGGTCTACCTGGTGGGCCGGATGCTGGGTGCGCGTGACTTCGCGAGCGGCGAGAAGGTCGGTGACTTCCTGGTCCAGCCGCTGTTCGGCAAGTCACTGCTGTCCCGCGCCGGGTACCGACCGGCGGAGATCAACGCGATCGCGAACTTCGTGCTGGTGACGCCGGAGTCGGCGGCCGAGGTGGCGCGGCGGCGGCCCGAGGACTACCTGGGTGGCGCCGAGGAGATGTTCCCCGGGCTGCTTGCCTCCCAGTGCCTGCCCTCCGATCCCGATCTCTGGCGGGTCGAGCGGTACCGCGACTTCCTGGCGGCACGGCGGAAACTGCTGGCCGCCGCCGCGAACGAGATTCTCGACGGCCTGCTCGCCGGCGACCGGGTCGACGCGCCGCGGCTGCCGCGGGTCGCGGTGCGTGCCGGGGGCGACGACGAGATCGACATCCGCGCCGAGGAAGTGGGTGCGCTGGTCGAGGAGCTGCTCGGGCTCGGGCTGGCCGCCCCGGAGCGGGACGCCGAGATCCCAGACCCGGAGACCGGTCGGGCGCTGTCGGTCGCCGAGGCGGTCTGGCCCGACGGTCTGCAGCCGGGCCAGGGCGCGCCGGTCGTGCTGGAACTCGACCCCGACGAGGCCGACCTGCCGCGGATGGCGGAGCTCGGTTACGAGGTCTTCACCTCGGTCGAGGCGCTGCGGGGGTACGCGCTGCGGCGTCGCCGGGAGGCGGCCGGAAGCGCGCACGAGGCGCCGGTCCTCACCGGGAGCCCGGATGAGGCGCCCGCCTTCACCGGGAGCTTCGACGAGGCGCCGGTTTCGCCCGCGGTCGGCCGCGTGCCGGCAGCACCGCCGGCGGTGGCCGCCGACCCCGAGCACGAGTTCCACCAGGCGATGACCCGGATCTACCAGCAAGCCCGCGACGAGACCGGCTACAACGCCACCTACCTGCTGTCGATGCTCGCGGAAGACGGTGGCGTCGAGACCGCGAAGCGCCTGCTGGCCTCCGCGACCGTGAGCACCGGGTTCACCGCGCTGTGGAACAAGCAGCGCCTCGACCTGACGGTCGAGGCGCTGGTCCTGGATCAGAAGTTCGCGGGCCTGTTCACGCCGGACGAGCTGGACGTCGCCCGCGGGCGGCTGGCTCAGTTCGACTACGCGTGACGGCGCGGCCAGCCGAGGTGGACGGCGAGGGCGGGCACGAGTAGCGAACGCACGACGAACGCGTCGATCAGCACCCCGACCGCCACGATCACGCCGATCTGGATCGACGGCGTGAGCGGCAGCACGCACAGCGCCGAGAACGTCGCGGCGAGCACGACACCGGCGCTGGTGATCACGTTCCCGGTGCTCACCAGCGCCCTGGTCACCGAGCCCTCCTCCCGGGCACGCGTCATCAGGAAGATCGTGTAGTCGACGCCGAGCGCGACGAGGAACAGGAACGTCGAGAGCACGACGCTGTACTCCAGGTGCGGGTAGCCGAGCAGGTGCAGGATCCCCGCGGCCGCACCCAGCGCCGCCGCGTACGACAGCACGACGCTGCCGATCAGCAGCAGCGGCGCCACGACCGCGCGCAGCAGCACGACCAGGACCAGGAACACCACGCCGAGAATCGTCGGCATCAGCACGCGGTGGTCACGGTCGACGGTGCGCTCGGTGTCGAGTTGGCCGGCGGTCTGGCCGCCGACCAGCGCTCCGGAGTCGTCGACCGCGTCGCGGAGGCGGTCGATCGTGTCCTCGGCGGCCCTGCTGTCGGGCGGATCGGTGAGCGTCGCGGAGATCAGCGCGGTGCCCTGCGAGATCTGCGGGGTGCCCACCTCGGCGACGCCCTCGACGTTCCGCGCGGCGGCAACGGCCGCCGGCGCACCGTCGGCCGCCACGACGATGTCGGCCGGTGTGGACGTGCCCGCGGCGTAGTGCTGTTCGACCAGGCGCTGGCCGGTCACCGAGCCGACCTCGCTGGTGAACGCCTCGTCCGACGGCATACCGAGGCTCAGTGTCGTCGCTCCGATCGCCAGCCCCGCCAGGATCACGGCCGTAGCGGCCCAGATCCGGCGCGGTGCACGCCCGACGAAGCGCGCCACCGCACTCCAGACCCGCGGGTCGCGCTGCGCCGACTCCCCGACGCGCGGCACGAACGGCCAGAACAGCCACCGCCCGCAGACGACGAGCAGCGCCGGGAGCAGCGTCACCATCGCGGTGAACGCGGCGACGATTCCCAGCGCCGCGACCGGCCCCAGGCCCCGGGTGCCGTTCAGGTCCGCGAACAGCAGGCAGAGCAGCGCGAGTGCGACGGTGGCCGCCGACGCGAGGATCGCCGGGAACGACCGCCGGAGCGCGATCGCCATCGCGCGGTGCCGGTCCTCGTGGCGTCGCAGTTCCTCCCGGTAGCGGGAGATCAGCAGCAGCGCGTAGTCGGTGCCGGCGCCGAACACCAGGATCGTCAGGACGGTCTGCGCCTGCAGGTCGACGGCCAGCCCGGCGTTCTTGGCCAGCAGGTAGACGACAGCGCTCGCGAGTTGGCTCGCGATGCCGACGGTGAGCAGGGGGATCACCCAGAGCACCGGGCTGCGGTAGGTCACCAGCAGGAGGATCGCGACGACGCCTGCGGTGACGAGGACGAGGAGGAGGTCCATGCCCTCGAAGGCGTCGAAGATGTCGCCGTCGGCGCCGGCCGAGCCGGTGAGTGCGGTGTTCAGGTGCTGGGGCTTGCCGGTGCCGAGGGCGTCGCGGATGTCCGAGGTGGACTCCGATTGCGTGTCGGAGTCGCCGGACAGGGGGAACGACAGCAGGAGCGCCTTGCCGTCCTGGCTGGGCACGGGGGGCGGAACGGCGCGATCGATCGCGTACCGCGCGAACGAGGTCCGGTCGGCTTCCACCGCTGCGCGGTCGGCGTCGGTGATCCCGCCGTCCCGGGTGTAGATCGCGACCGCCACCAGCGCGTCCGCGTTCGGGAACGCGGCCTCGACGCGCTGCTGCGCCTGATAGGCCTCCGACGAGTGCGGCGCCGACGTCAGCGAGGAGTTGTCCTGGACGCTGGTCAGGCCGATCGCCAGCGGGGTGGTGACACCGGCGATCACCAGCCAGACGACCAGGACCAGGTACTTCGCGCGCGGCCCGACGAGCCGGCGCCAGCCCGGTGGGTCGGGCTCGGACGAGAGCGTGGTTTCCGATTCCTCGAGTTGAGTTGTCATACGCGCAGCGTCGAGCGCGATGCGCACCGCCGACGCACGAGCCACTGACGGGCGCCCCCGCCCAACCGTCAGCGCCGCGCGCGGCGCCCGACTCCGCGGCGCCGGAGGCACAGCGGCGCCGGAGGCGCTCCGCTGAGGGAGCGCCACCGGCGTTGGCGATCGGTGGGGTCAGGGCACGTCGGTGCAGTCGACCCGGTCCGAGGACAGGCGGCCGGTGGTGAGGAAGTCGACGGTGGCGCGGTCGGCGCACTTCGAGCCCGCGTTGTAGACGTAGTGCCCACCGTTGTCGACACCCACGAACTGGGCGCGCTGCCCGAGCGCCTTCTTCAGGCCCAGGCCGCCCTCCCACGGGGTGGCGTTGTCGCGGCGGTTCTGCAGGATCAGCACGTTGCGCGGCCCGTCGTCGGTGACCTCGATCGGGTCCTCGATCGGCGAGTCCTTCCAGAACGCGCACGGCCAGACGTTCGCCGGCATACCCCCGGTCAGCGGGAAGGCCTTGCGGTCCGCTGCCGTCTTCGCCGCGTACTCGTCGACGTCGTCGGACCATTCCGCGTCACCGCAGGTGAGCGCCAACGCCATCGTGGCCTGGTTGTCCGCGGGCACACCGGGCGCAGCCGGCTGCGGAGCGGAGACCTGCTGGAGAACCTTCGCGTCCGCCGCGGTCAGCGCGCCGTCGGCCAGGTGCTGGGCGGCAACCCAGACCTGGGGCACCAGCGGCAGTGTCTCGTTGTGCAGCAGCAGCCCGTACGTGAGGCTGCGGACGATTGCGCCGGTCACCGCGATCTGCGTGCCGGGAACCTTCGCCGGCTTGCGGTCGAGCCGGTCGACGAGCGCGAGATAGGTCTTGGCCGCTCCCGGGGCCAGATCGGCGAACCGGTCCTGCATTCCCTTGCCCCAGAGCGAATACTGCTCGGCCCACACCTTGGTGGGGTCGACGTTGCCTTCCAGGATCACCCGGTCGGTGTGGCCGGCGAACAGCGAGGCGTACACCGCGCCGAGATAGGTGCCGTAGGACTGACCCCAGTAGGAGATCTTCTTCTCGCCGAGCGCCTTCCGGACCTGGTCCAGGTCCCGCGCCGTGTTGGCGGTCGTGAAGTACTTCAAGTTCTTCCCCGACGCCGAAGAGGCGCACTTCGCGGCCACGGAACGAGCCAGTTCGACGTTCTTGGTGATCGAGCCGTCCGCAGCGGGGTAGGGAAACATGCTGGTCAGGTTCGGGTCGGCGAGACCGCAGCTCTGCGGGGTGCTGTGGCCGACGCCGCGCGGGTCGAAGCCCACCAGGTCGTAGCTCTCCAGCACCGACGTCGGCAGCGTGGGCGCGATCTGGCCCGGCAGGTCGAGCCCCGCCAACGCGGGCCCGCCGGGGTTCAGCACCAGGACACCGCGCCGCTTGCCCGGCTTCGCGGTGGAGATCCGGGAGATCGAGACGTCGATCTTCGTGCCGTCCGCGTCGTCGTAGTTCAGCGGGACCTTCACCGTCGCGCACTGCTGACGCCCGTCCCGGGCCGGCTCGCCCTCGGCTTGCGTCGGGCACGCGCCCCAGGCGACGGTCTTCGTCTCGGCGGCCTGGCTCGCGGTGGTCCCGAACGCGGCCATCGCTCCGCAACTCAGCGTTGCCAGCGCGAGAGCGGCCGTGATCCGCCTGCCCGTCGTCGTCGCCATCGTCGTCTCCTCTGTGAATTCTTCGTTCTTCGACGTCGACGAAGTTACGGAGACACCGGGGTGTGGCACGTCCCTCCAGGACGGACACCTTCGGGTAGCTCGCGCGGGGGACACGCGCCGTCAGGCGAGGCGGTGCAGGAGCCCGATCGCTTCGTCACGGGGCAGCGACGCTGCCGAGGTGAACGCCGCGTCGTACGCGACCGGGCCCAGCGCTTCGCGGGCCGTCTCGGCGATCGGCGGTAGTCCGGGGTAGTTCGCGGCCTGCCCGCCGCGCAGCGCCGGCACCAGCCCGAGCAGAGTCGCGGCGGACGCGGCGTCACCGGAGACCATCGCGATCCCGGCCAGCCCTTCCGCGATGTCCGCGGACACCGGCGAGTAGGACTGGACGCCGCTGACCAGCGCCGAGCGGTGCCGGTCGCGGGCCCGCGCGGTGTCGCCGGTGGAGTACGCGACCCAGCCGAGCCCGATCAGCAGCAGCGCCCGCACCTCGTTGGCGATGTATCCGGCGCCGGTCAGCTCGGTCAGCCCCTGCTCGTAAAGGCGGCCGGCTCCCTCGGCGTCGCCGCGCAGCCAGCGCACGTGTGCCTGCCCGGCGAGCGACCTGGCGTGCAGGTCCGACACCCCGGCGCGGCCGCCGAGCTCGGCCGCGTGCCGGTACAGCGCGTCGGCGGTCTCCAGGTCACCGGTGCGGGCGGTGTTCGCCGCGCGGCGGCAGAACAGGCCACCGCGGTCCTCGACGGACTCCAGCTCGACCGCGAGCCGCATCGCTTCCTCGTTCAGCGCGAGGAAGCGTTCCTGCTCGCCGCGCGCCTCGGCGAGGTCGGCGAGCTCGGTGAGCGCCATCGTCTCGCCCCACCGCTCGCCGACCGCCCGGAAGCCGGCCAGCGACGACTCCAGGCAGCGCAGCGCTTCGTCGATGTCCCCGCTGGTCATCGCCCGCATGTACGCCATGCCGAACTTCTGCAGCGCGGCGGTCCACGGATCGAGGTCCGGCACCTCGTACCAGACCTCGAGCTTGGCGAACTCGGACTCGGCGGGCGGCCCGGCGCTGAGCGCGACCAGCACGTTGACGAACGGCAGCCGCGGCGGTCGGTACATGTCGTTCGGGTCGGTCGGCCAGAGTGCGCTCTCGGTGGCCCAGCTGCCCTCGTGCCCGGCGAGCCGTGCGGCGAGGACACACATCGCGTGTTCCTCCTCGAGACCCTGCGGCGGCCGGGACCCGACGTGTTCCAGCAGGTCACGCGCCAGCGCGGCGAACTCGCTGCGCCGGCCCCGGATCCAGGACCACATCGCGAGCGCGGCGGCCAGGCGCAGCCCGGCCGCCGGATCCGCGGTGCCCGACCAGCGCGCCGCCGAGTGCAGGTTGTCGCGCTCGGAATCGAGGAGCGCGGCCCAGCGCAGTTGATCGCTGGTGCGCAGGGCGGCGTCGCCGGTCAGCGCCAGGTCGAGGAAGTACTCGGCGTGCGCGCGGCGGAGCTGTTTGAGCTCCCCGGCCTCGGCCAACCGCTCCTCGCCGAACACCCGGATCGTCTCGAGCATCCGGTAGCGGCCGTCGGCGAACTCGACGAGCGACTTGTCGACCAGGCCCGACAGGGAGTCCGGGTCGGTCGGCCCGCAGACCCGGTCGATCGCCTCCAGCGTGGCGCCGCCGGCGAACACGGTGAGCCGCCGGGCCAGCGTCCGCTCGTCGTCGTCGAGCAGGTCCCAGCTCCACTCGATCGCGGCGCGCAGCGTCCGGTGTCGGGCCGGAGCCGTGCGCTCACCCCGCGACAGCAGCCGGAACCGGTCGTCGAGCCGGGACGCCACGTCGCCGAGCGACAGGCTGCGCAGTCGTGCGGCGGCCAGCTCCAAGGCCAGCGGTTGTCCGTCGAGCGTGCGGCAGATCCGCACGACGTCGCCGGCGCTCGTGACGTCGACGACGAAGTCGGGAAGAGCCGCGGACGCGCGATCGGCGAACAGCCGCACGGCGGGTGCGTTGCGGATCCGCTCCGGCGGATCCCCCTCGCCCGGGAGGCCGAGCGCGCGGACCGGCAGCAGGTTTTCGCCGGTGATGCCGAGCGGCTCCCGGCTGGTGGCCAGCGCGCGGAGCGACGGGCACCGGCGGAGCAGGTGGTCGACGAGCGTCGCGGCGGCGTCGATCAGGTGCTCGCAGTTGTCGAGGATCAGCAGCGTCGGGTGGTCGGTGAGCACCGCGACCAGGCGGTCCAGCGGATGGGCGGCCGGAACCACGGGACGCAGGCCGCTGTCGCGCAGACCGAGCGCGTCGAGCACGACCTGTTCGATCTCGGCGCCGGTGGTCACCGCCGCCAGCTCGATCAGGTAGCTCTCGCTCGAGTGCCGATAAGCGGCCTCGATCGCCAGGCGGGTCTTCCCGGCGCCGCCGGGACCGGTCAGTGTCACCAGGCGGTGGTTGCCGAGCAGCTCGGCGATGCGGGCCAGCTCGGGCTCCCGGCCGACGAAGCTCGTGAGCTGCGCCGGCAGGCGCTTGGGCGGTGCGGCGCGGTGTTCGGGCGCACGCAGGATGGCCAGGTGGGCCTCGCGAAGCTCGGCAGAGGGATCGGTGCCCAGCTCGTCGGCGAGCGTGCGGCGGGCGTCCTCGAACGCCAGCAGTGCGGCGGCGCTGTGGCCGGTGGCGTGCAACGCCTGCATCAGGTGGACGCGGAACGACTCACGCAGCGGGTGTTCGGCCACGAGCGCCCGCGCCTCGGCGACCAGGTCGTCGGAGGCGCGGCCGAGCCGGAGCTGGGCGGCGACGCGGGCGTCGAGCGCGTTCGAGCGGATGTCGTCCAGTTCGGCGGCGGCGGCCCGAATCGGAGCGCTGTCGCCGGCGCCGGCCAGCGCGGGGCCGCGCCAGAGGCCGAGCGCCTCGGTGAGCAACGGCACCGGATCGGCCACGGACGTGGCCTCCGCGACGAGACGCCGGAAGCGATGGGCATCGACGTCGTCCGGGTCGACGGCCAGCCGGTAACCGGCCGGGTGGAACTCGACCACCGCTGTGTCGCCGAGCAACTGCCGCAGCCGCGACACCTGCGACTGCAGTGCGTTCGTGGCGCCGGCCGGCGGCGTGGTGCCGTAGACGCCGTCGATCAGCCGCTGGGTCGGAACGACCCGCCCGACCTCGGTGAGTAACAGCGCGAGCGCGGTGCGCAGTCGGGAACCGCCGACGGCGATCGTCCGCCCGTCAGCCGTCTCCACCTGGATCGGGCCCAGGATCGCGAACCTCACAGCCCAGATTCTTCCGTAGAGGGGTCGAATTCGGTGGGCGGTGGGAAACGGGTGACACGAGTGTGCACGATGGTGTCGTGGAGCAGACGACCGGCGTGTTGGTTCCCGCGCCCGAGAGGGATCCGTCGGAGAACCGCATCGGCCCGCGCCCGGGCAGCGGCACACGGACCATCGTGCTGCTCGCCGGTGCCTCGACGGCGATGCTCGTCGTCGCGATGGCCACGATCCTGGCCGCCGGGCTCTCGTTCTGGCGCGCGTCGGAACCCGCCGCGGCGGAGCCGCTGGCCAAGAGCTATTCGGGCAACCTGGCGGCCGACCTGCGGATCGCGCCGGTGACCTCGGCCACCGAAGGTGGCTGCACTGACGGCGGCACACCCGGACGCTTCGCGGGATGCTTCACGCTCGGGGACGGCGGGATGGTGGTGACCGTCGTCGAGCGCGTGAGCACCGCGCTCCAGGGCGGCAAGTGGGTCGTGCAGCTGCGGTTCTCCAGCGCCGACACGGTGGCGCTCCGCGCGCTGACGACGCAGAGTCAGCAGATCGCGCTGGTGCTGGACGGAACCGTGCTCACGGCGCCCTCGGCGAAGAAGCCGATCACCGGTGGCGAGCTCCAGATCTCCGGCGACTTCACGAAGAAGGACGTCGACGCGATGTTCGCCGAACTCACGGAGCGGTGAGCACCCGGTCCAGCTCGCCGAACAGCACGCGGTCGAACGTCGAACGGGTGCTGCGCAGCGGCCGCCGTGAACGGGCCGGCGCCACGACGTGGTCCGCGACCACGATGCCGACGTCGGCGTAACCGCACTCGAGCAGGCAGAGCTCGCTCGGAGCCTCGGTGAGCACGAGCGCGACCGGCGCGAACGCCAGGCAGGCCCGGGCGAGGGACAGCGCCTGGCGCCACGACCCGCTCACCGGAACCAGCACGCCGGCCAGCCCCGACTGTCCGTCGCGGCCGTCGGAGACCACCACGGTCAGGTCGGTGTCGCGCACACGGACGCCGTCCACCGGCGTTCCGTGCCACCCGAGCGCCGTGACGACGCTCTCCTCACACGTAGGGCTCGCAGTCACGACGCTCCTTCTGTCTTCGAGTTCGGATCAGCCGACCGGTGGCGCAGCGGCTACCGGACTACCGCGCCACCGACCGGTAACCGGCACTACGTGGCGGACGGCACGAACGTTCACCGTAGACCGTTGACCGAACGGAGAGTTCCCAACCGGGGGGAAGTGCATGCGGCGGTATCGAATTGTCCTGCTCGCGACTGCTGTGGTCGTGATGCTGGGGGCGGGCGTCACGACCCTGTTACTGCGGGGTGGCCCGGAGCCCGAACGTCGCTCCGTCGCGGTGCCGAAGCTGGACGGCTCGCTGTACGACGACGGTGGCCAGGCCGCCGCCTGGGTGCGGGCGAACCCGGACGATCCGAACGCCGGTGTCATCGAGGAGAAGATCGCGAGCGTGCCGCAGGCGGTCTGGATCACCGGTGGTGACGACCCCGCGAAGGCGAAGACGCAGGTCACCCGGACCGTGACCGCGGCGGGGACGGCCGGTGAGGTGCCGGCGCTCGTGGCGTACGCGATCCCCGACCGCGACTGCGGTGGAGCCGCCGCCGGTGGGTCGCCCGACGGCACCGCGTACCGCGCCTGGGTCGACGCGGTCGCCGCCGGTCTGGGGCCGGAGCCGTCGATCGTCGTCCTCGAACCGGACGCGCTGGCGCAGATCGACTGCCTCAACCAGGCGAAGCGCGACGAGCGCAACGAGCTCCTCACGTACGCGGCCAGGACGATCACCGAGAAGGCGCCGAAAGCACAGGTCTACTACGACGCCGGCAACTCGAAGTGGAAGCCGGCGGCCGAGATGGCGTCCCGGCTCGCGGCCGCCGGCGCGAACGACTACGGATCCGGCATCTCGCTCAACGTCTCGAACTTCCGCCCGACGGGTGACGAGGTCGGGTACGGCAAGCGGATCCTCGACGGGCTCGCGGTCGACGGTAAGAAGATCGTCGTCGACACCTCGCGCAACGGCGCCGGAGCGGCGGCCGACAACGAGTGGTGCGACCCGGCGGGCCGCAAGATCGGCCGGACGCCGACGCTGGACACCGGCGACGAGGACGTGACCGCGTTCCTCTGGGTCAAGCGGCCCGGGGAGGCCGACGGCTGCGCCGCCAACGCCGGCACGTTCGTCCCTGACCTGGCCACCGCGCTGGCCGAGGGCGCCTGACCGACAGAAATCCTCATCGTTCGCCGCCAACGGCCGATGGAACGGCATGCGAGGCGCTCCGGTCGGGCTGCGTCCGGTGCTCAACCTGCTCGACCGTCTCCGGACGACGGCCCGGTTGACGCTGGTCATCGTGTTGCTGGTCGTGCCGGGTGCGATCGCGACCGTCGAGTACGCCCTTCGTGAGGGCGGCCAGATCGCGTTCACGAGCGCGGAGCGCGACGGTGTGCGGGTTCTCCGGCCGACGTTGCACGCGATGGCCGCGATGGTCGGCGGGGGCGACGCCGATCTCGGCGCGGTCCGGTCGGCGGTGGGCACGGAGTCCCAGCTCGGCCTCCAGGACGAGGTGAACGCGATTCCGGACGGCGGTGCGGACACTCCGGCCGCGCGCCTGGCCGCGGCTCAGGCGTTCCTCGTGCTGATCACCGAGACAGGAAACGCGTCGAACCTGATCCTCGACCCGGACCTCGACTCGTTCTACGTCATGGACAGCCAGGTCGTGCAGCTGCCGCGCATCCTCGAGGCCGCTGCGGCCGCCGCCGCGGCGACCGGCAGGCCCGGCAGCTCCGAGCTCGTCGCGGCCAGGGCGGTGCTGGCGGGTCAGTTGTCCACCGCCGCCGAAGCGCTCCGCGCCGACGTGAAGACCGCCGTCGCGCAGACCAGCGCGCCCGGCCTCGAGTCCAGGCTGGCCGACCTCGGGCAGCTCGCGGACGAGGCGGACGCACTGGCCGGCCGTCTGACGGCGGCGCTGGGCGCCATCGGCGCGGACGTATCCGGGGTGGCGGACGGCGCCGGGGACGCCATCGACGCCTCGGAACAGGCCCTGGACGGGTTGCTCCAGACCCGCGTGGAAGGCCTGCAGCGCGGCCGGACGATCGTTCTCGCCGTCACCACGATCGGATTCGCCCTCGCGTTCTGGCTCGCCGCTGCCGTCTGGTGGCGCAGCAGGCACGACGTCGCACTGGCCCTGGCGGGAGTGCGGGCGATCGCCGACCGGGACTACCGCGACCACGAACTGCCCGGCGGGCGGGACGAGTTCGGTGACATCGGTCGTGCGCTGCTGCAGGCTCGGGAGCGCCTGGTCGAGCAGGACGAAGCGCTGAAAGACGCCCAACGGCAGCAGGAGCAGCAGACCCGGGAGAACTTCGCCCAGCAGCGGCGGGCCGAGAAGCAGGCCAGGCAGCTGGCCCAGCAGCTCATCGAGGAGAGCGCCGAGGCCCTGAACACAGAGCTCAACGACGTCGCCGTGGCGGTCGAGGAGGTACGCACCTCCGCCGGGTCGATCCACGAGCGCGTCGACACGGCTGACGGTGTCCTGCGGTCCCTGCTGGCCGACGCGGGGAACGCCGACGCGGTGACGACGGCGCTCGGGGAACGCCTGCAGCGCGTCGCCGGCATGGCCAAGATCATCGCGTCGGTGGCCGACCAGACCAAGCTCCTGGCGCTCAACGCGACGATCGAAGCCGCGCGGGCCGGTGAGGCCGGGCGTGGCTTCAGCGTCGTGGCCAACGAGGTCAAGGATCTGGCCGCCACCACTGCCCATTCCACCGACGAGATCACCGGCACGATCCAGGCGTTGGAGCGCGAAGCGACAGCGGTGTCGACGATGATCAACGCGATGACGACCGGTATCGGCGGCGTCGACGAGGCGACCGGTGCGCTGCTCGGTGTCGCGGACGAACAGCGCGCCACGGTGGCACGGATGGACCAGCGGCTGGCGAACGCGCTGGACCGGGTCCGGGCGATCGGTGACCTGCGCAACATGATGGAGCGGCGCGGGGACGAGCGGGTGCCGATGTCGGGGACCCTCGTCTTCTCCGATGGCGGTCGTCGCGTCGAGATGCGGATGAAGGACCTGAGCCAGGGTGGCGTGCGGGCCCTGCTCGAGCCGGGTGACGTCCTCCAATCCGGAGCGAGCGGGACGGTGGAGGTGCCCGTTCCCGGCGTGCCGCCGCTCGACGCCGACCTGTTGCGACAGGACGGGCATGAGGTCGTCTTCCATTTCCGGGCGGCTCCACCGGCTGCTCTTGCCGAGTTCCTCGACGCCCAGCTGGTCTGAGGTGTCACGAAGTCGGTACCGGTTTCGTCCTGGTAGAGGAATCCGAACGAGGAGGACTCACGATGGACGTACTGGTGGTGGGCGGTACCGGTGAGGCCGGGCGGGCGACGGTGGTCGCGCTGGTCGAGCGGGGGCACACCGTCCGGGTGCTGAGCCGATCGGGCACGACGGACGTACCGGGCGCCACCGGCTATCGCGGTGACCTGACCACCGGCGCCGGGCTGCACGAAGCCATGGCCGGCGTCGAGGCGGTCGTCGACACGTTCAACGTCACGACCCAGTCCTACGACGTCGCTCGGAAGGCGTTCGTGGGTTCGACCGAGCGGTTGCTCGCGGCCGAGGTCGAGGCCGGTGTGAAGCACCACGTGCTGCTCTCGATCGTCGCTATCGACGGCTCGTCGTTCCCGTACTACCGGGCCAAGGTGGACCAGGAGCAGGCGGTCGTCGCCGGGCCCGTGCCCTACACGATCCTGCGTGCGACCCAGTTCCACGAGTTCGCGGGTCAGTTGGCGACCCAGACGAAGTTCGGTCCGTTCGTCGTCGTGCCCACGATCGTCACGCGGCCGGTCGCGGTGTCCGAGGTCGGTGAGGTGCTCGCCGACGTGGTCGAGGCTCCGCCGGCGGAGCGGGCGCCCGACCTGTTCGGTCCGGCGGTGCAGAAGATGCCCGACATGGTTCGTCGCACGTTGCAGGCGCGCGGGGTGCGGGCTCTCGTCATTCCGGTGCCGTTGCCCGGGAAGGTCGGGGAAATGATGCGCTCGGGCCGGATGGGCGGCAACGGCGTCGGCCGGCGCAGCCATGAGACGTTCGACGAGTGGGTCCAGGGGGAACCGAGGAGGGCATGACCGTCTACGGCGTGCACGCGTCCCACGAACAGCTCCACCCGTCCGACCTGCTCGCTGCAGTGGCCAAGGCCGAAAAGCTCGGCTTCACCGCGGCCATGTCGTCCGACCACTTCTCGCCGTGGAGCGCCCGGCAGGGCCACTCCGCGTTCGCGTGGTCGTGGCTGGGCGCCGCCCTGCAGGCGACCGACCTACCGTTCGGCGTGGTCAACGCGCCCGGGCAGCGGTACCACCCGGCGATCATCGCGCAGGCGATCAGCACGCTCGGCGCCATGTTCCCGGGGCGGTTCTGGGCGGCGCTCGGGTCGGGTGAGGCAAGCAACGAGCACATCACCGGTGAGCCGTGGCCACGCAAGGACCTGCGGAACGCGCGGCTGCGGGAGTGCGTGGACATCATCCGGGCGCTGCTCGCCGGTGAGGAGGTCAGCCATCAGGGGCTGGTCACCGTCGACCGGGCGCGGCTCTGGACCCGTCCGGAGGTCGAGCCGGCGCTGGTCGGTGCTGCGGTCAGTGAAGAGACCGCACGGTGGTGCGCGGAGTGGGCGGACGGGTTGATCACCGTCGGGGCTCCCGTCGAAAAACTGCGCCGCATGATCGACGCCTATCGCGACGCCGGTGGGCGCGGGCCGATCAACCTGCAGATCCATCTGAGCTGGGCGGAGACGCACGAAGAGGCCGAGGCGATCGCGCTCGACCAGTGGCGGAGCAACGTGTTCGATCCGCCGGTGTGCTGGGACCTGGACATGACCGACCACTTCGACGTGGTGTCGGAGGAGGTCGGGATCAACCAGGTGCGCCGGGTGGTGAACGTGAGCTCGGACCTCGGACAGCACACCGCCTGGCTCGCGGAGTACGCGGCGCTGGGCGTCGATGGGATCTACCTGCACCACGTGGGGCAGGACCTCGACCCGTTCCTGGACGCGTTCGGGGCCAAGGTCCTGCCGCAACTGGACGTCACCAAGGCCCCGGAGGCCCGCTCCCTCCACGAAAAGCCCGAAGAGTCGACCGCCCCCGGCGGCCTCCAGTCGGGAGAGGGCCCTCAGCCAACAGGCCAGCCTGTTTCTTAGGGGGCGGCCCGCCCAGAACGATGCTGCCAGGCGAGCGCGGACCCTTGAGGATTACCTATACGCGGCGGGTCCGCGCTCGACTGGCCCCATCGCCCTGGGCGGGCTCCAGGTTAGGACTTGCGAGCGCCTTCGGCGCTCGGTCAGCGGCGCGCCCGGCGGCCGCGGTTCGCGTCGCTGCGGCGCGGGGTGGGGGTGGGTGGGAGGCGGCGGGTTGCTGGCCAGTGGACGGTCAGCTCTCCGCCGATGGGGAGGGCGCGCCAATCGGCTTCCGCGCGGCGGAGGGCTGAGACGGCCAGTTCGATGGAGGGGATGTCGGGGGAGTCGGGCCGGGTGGCGAACCATTGCTGGTGGAGCGTGGTGAGCTCGCTGTCCTTCGCATGAGCGGCGGCCTCGACGAACCCGCCGATCAGCTCGGCCCGCTGCAGCCGGTCCCGGTTCGCCCGGATGAGCTGAGCCGACCGCTCCGCGGCGTGCGGCGGACGACGTCCGGACACGTGCTTCATGCTCTGGAACACGACCCCGCCCGCGATCGCGCCCCAGATCCCGTCCTCGATCCGCAGCGCGTCCTCGACCGTGAAGTGCACCAGATCATGCGGAATCGCCGCCGTGATCGGGCCGCCACCCATCCGGTACACGACGTGGTCGTCACGCTCGATCAGAACGTGACCCCACTCGTGGTCCGGCAGCCGTACAAAAGTGACCTTCACCCCTCAATGGTCACCGGCCGAGCAAATCCTTTATGACGCCCAGCAGCCGATCGTCCGCACCGGGCGCCGAGCCCAGGAACAGATGCGGCTCGATCAGCTCCGCCTCCATGACGATCGGCGACCCGGCGTCGTCCAGTACGAGATCGATCCGTCCGTACACCGGAGTCTCCGGTGCAGCCGCCAGCACCGCCTGCGCCACCGCGTGCTCCGCGGCGGTCGGCTCGTACGACTGCACGTCCGGATGCGCGTGCTCCCCACGCACCCCGGTCACCGCCGAAAGCACCGCCCCCTTGACGATCGAGTGGCTGAACTCGCCACCGAAGTAGACGAGCGCCCGCTCCCCGTCGGTCTCGACCCGGTGCTGGAACGGCTGCACCATCGCGGTGTTCCCCTCGGCGTGCAGCCACTCGACGTGCGCGGGCGCCGCCGACAGGGTCCCGCCCCGGAACCGCCGGGCCATGCGCGCTCCGGAGCCGACCGTCGGCTTCACCACGAAGTCGCCGTAACCGGGCAGGGCCACCGGCTCGCCGGGCGCGAGGTACGTCGTCGGCACCGTCGGGACCCCGGCCGCGAGCAGGTCACCGAGGTACGTCTTCTCCGAGTTCCAGTGCACGATCCCGGGCCCGTTCACCAGCCGTGTCACGGCGGCTGTCGCGTCCGCCCACGCCAGGAACCGCTCGAGGTGGCTCGGGTAGTTCCACGTCGACCGGATCAGCGCCAGGTCGAAGTCGCCCCACGTCACCGCCGGGTCGTCCCAGCAGGCCACGTCCGCGGTGAGGCCCGCGCGTTCGGCGGCGGCCTGCAGAACCGGGAGTTCGACGTCCTCGGGGATCGGTAGTTCGGTGGCGGTCACCAAGACGATTCGCATACGTGCGACGTTACGGTGCGGACTGTGAGTGACCTTCCGGACCTTCCCGTGCGCTCGGCGCTGCCGCGCATCGTCGACGCGCTGGAGGGCGGCGGTGCCGCGGTGCTCGTCGCGCCGCCTGGCAGCGGCAAGACGACGCTGGTGCCGCTGGCGCTCGCCGCCCGTGTCGAGGGGCGGATCGTCGTCGCCGAGCCGCGGCGGGTGGCGGCGCGGGCCGCGGCGTCGCGGATGGCGTCGCTGTTGGGGGAGCGGGTGGGGGAGACCGTCGGGTACACGGTGCGCGGCGACCGGAACGTCGGGCCGCGCACCCGCGTCGAGGTCGTGACCACCGGTGTTCTGGTGCGGCGGCTCCAGCGGGACGCCGAGCTGCCGGGCACGAACGTCGTGATTCTCGACGAGTGCCACGAACGGCATCTGGACTCCGACCTGGGGCTGGCGTTCACGCTCGACAGCCGGGCTGCCCTCCGCCCCGATCTGGCGTTGCTGGCGACGTCGGCCACCGCGGCGTCCGAGCAGTTGTCGGCGGTGCTGGGTGGGGCGCCGGTGTTGGAGGTGCCCGGGTCGCCGCACCCGGTGGAGACGGTGTGGTGTCCGCCGCCCGTGCCGCTCGTCGGGCGTTCGGTCCCGCGGTTGCTCGACCACGTGGCGACGGTGGTGCGGCGGGCGCTCGGTGAGACCGCCGGGGACGTCCTGGTGTTCCTGCCGGGGGTTTACGAGATTTCGGCGGTGGCGCGTCGGTTGGCCGGGGTTTCCGTGGTGACGTTGCACGGGCGGTTGCCTGCACGGGAACAGGACGCTGTTCTCCGGGCCAGTGCGGAGCGGCGGGTGGTGCTGGCCACGGCGGTGGCGGAGAGCAGCCTGACGGTTCCCGGTGTGCGGGTGGTCGTGGATGCGGGGCTCGCACGGGTGCCGCGGTTGGATCAGGGGCGTGGGCTCGGGGCGTTGGTGACGGTTGCGGTGTCGCGGGCCACCGCGACGCAGCGCGCCGGGAGGGCGGGGCGGGAGGCGCCTGGGACGGTTTATCGGTGCTGGTCGGAGGCGGATCATGCGCGGTTGCCCGCGTGGCCGGAGCCGGAGATCGCGGCTGCGGATCTGACCGCGTTCGCGTTGGATCTGGCGTGTTGGGGGACACCGTCCGGGGAAGGGCTCGCGTTGCCCGATCGTCCGCCGGCGGCGGCGATGGAGGTGGCGACCGAGACGCTCCGGGCGCTGGGGGCGGTGGACGCGTCCGGGCGGGTGACGCCGCGTGGGCGCACGCTCGCGGGGATGGGTGTGCACCCGCGCCTGGCCAGGGCCCTCCTCGACGGCGCCCCCGCGGTAGGCGACCGCCGCGCCGCCGAGGTGGTCGCCCTCCTGTCCGACGACACCCTCACCGGCAACTCCAGCGACCTGGTCGCGGCGTGGCGCCTCCTCCGCGACGGCTCCGCCGCCGCACTGACACGCCGCTGGCGCGAAGAAGCAAAGCGCCTAGCCGCGTCCGCCGCGGACGCGCGCAGCGGCGCGGATGGCGCGGATGGCGCGCGCAGCGGTGCGGGTGGGGGCGGCGCAGGCGCGGGTGGCGCGCGTGCGCAGAGTGGCGCGGGCGCGGATGGGGGTGGGCGGCAGCCCGGCTCCGGGCTGCCCGATGACATCGCGGCTGGGTTGATTGTGGGGATGGCTTATCCGGAGAGGTTGGGGCGGGTTCGGGTGGGAGGTGGGCGGACCTACCTGATGGCCGGGGGGACCGCGGCGGATCTGGGGGAGGGGGCGGGGCTCGGCGGGGCGCCGTGGCTGGCGATCGCGGTCGCGGACCGGTCACCGGGGTTCGCCAACGCGCGGATCCGGCTCGCGGTCGCGATCGACGAGGCCACCGCGGTCGAGGCCGGGACCGCCCTCCTCACCTCGGAGGACGAGGTCCGCTGGACCGACGGCGAACTGATCGCCCGCACGGTGGACCGCCTCGGAGCGATCCAGCTCGCCGAACGATCACTGGATCCGGACGCCCACATACGGGCGGACGTCGTCCTGAATGGCGTAATCAAAGAAGGCCTGAACCGGCTCAAGTGGGGAACGGATGCGCGCGCCCTGCGGGAGCGCCTGGCGTTCTGCGCCGCGGCCCTCGGCCCGCCGTGGCCGGCGATGGACGACGAGTCGCTGCTGGAACGAGCGGACGAGTGGCTCGCGTCGGACCTCACCGATGTGCGCCGACGCGCGGACCTGCAGAAGATCGACGTGGTCGCGGCGCTGCGCCGCCTCCTCCCCTGGCCGCAGGCAGCACACCTCGACGAACTGGCCCCCGAGCGGATCCAGGTGCCGAGTGGCTCCCGGATCCGCGTCGACTACAGCGATCCGACCGCCCCGGTGCTCGCGGTGAAGGTGCAGGAGGCGTTCGGCTGGGCGCGGACACCGACGATCGCCGGCATCCCGGTGCGCCTGCACCTGCTCTCACCAGCCGGCCGCCCAGTGGCGGTGACCTCCGACCTGGAGTCGTTCTGGCAGAACGGCTACCCGAGCGTCCGAGGCGAACTCCGCGGCCGCTACCCGAAGCACTCCTGGCCCGAGGACCCTACGACGGCCACCCCGACTAGACGGACCCGCTAGCCGGCGGGGCGTAGTCGTCGAGGATGCCCAGCATCTCGGCGAGACTGCGCAGCTCCGCCTCGAACATCGGCCCGGCGTCGGACAGCGCGAACTTGAGCTGCCCGAACACCTCCATCGACACCGTTCCGTAGAGACGGATCCACGAGCTCAGGAACACCTGCGTGACGCCGAGGGGCAGCGGCTGCGGAAAGCAGTCATTCCACTCCTGGAGCTGGGCTTTCAGCGCGGGCTCGATCTCGCCGTCGGCCGGGATCGGAAACGGCCGGGTCAGGAACAGCTCGGTGATCAGCTCGCCGAACACGTTTCCGAACCGCTCACCGGTCGGGTCGACGCTGCCGTCCGGCGGCCGGTCGAGCCCGATCGCCGAGCTGGTGAAGACGAGCGTGAACTCGGCCGGGTACGCGACCGCCCAGCGGCGGAACTCCCGGCTCGTCGCCAGCAGCTTCGCGACCAGGTCGGGTTGGGTGTCGCGGACCTTCTCCAGCGACTCGGTGAGCTCGCCCTTCAGCTGATCGACGAGCGCCGCGATCAGGTCCTCGCGGCTGGCGTAGTAGCGGTACAGCGCCGGTGCGGACATCCCCATCGCCCGCGCGATCGCGCGGAGCGACAGGCCGTCGTAGCCGTCGGACACCAGCATCCGGCGTGCCGTGCTCTGGATCTCGTCGACCGTTTCGGCCCGGAGTCGTTCCCGCCGGGTGAGCGGTGCGGTGGTCATCCGGTGCTCCCTTCTGCGACGCAGGCCCGAAGCCTACGCGAACACCTGTTGTTCCGCGAACGGAAGTCTCTCTGCGAACAGGATTGCTTTAGTTAACGATGTATGCAAGGTTATCAGTCGTACAGCGGCTTACAGTGTTCGCGATGCGATCAGGGATCGCACTTAGTGCCCGAGGGGGCAGTGATGTTCGAGCGGTTGGGACGGACGATGGTCCGGCGCCGGTGGTGGGTACTCGGCCTGGCGGTGGCGTTCATCGCGTTCGCCGGCATCTGGGGCACCCAGGTCTTCGGCAAGCTGGTCGGCGGCGGGTTCGACGACCCCGCCAGTGAGAGCTCCCGCGCGTTGACCCGCGCCGAGGCCGAGTTGGGACGGGACGGCAACGACGTGCTCGTGCTGTACCGGAGCTCGACGCTCACCGCCGACGATCCGGCCTTCCAGCAGGCGGTCACGTCGACGCTGGCTGATCTGCCGTCGGACGTCGTGACGGGGACGGCCACCTACTGGTCGACGAAGAGCCCGACGTTCGTGAGCAAGGACAAGCACTCGTCCTTCGCGGTGATCACGCTGGCCGGTGACGACGAAGAGACGCGTACCGACCAGCTCGAGAAGATCGAGGGTGACCTCGCGGCGCCCGGTCTCGAGTCGGAGGTCGGCGGCTCCACCGCGATCAACCGGGACATCAACGAGCGGGTGTCGGCCGACATCGCCCGTGCCGAGACGCTCTCGATGCCGGTGCTGCTGATCCTGCTCGTCATCATCTTCGGCAGCCTGGCCGCGGCGAGCCTGCCGCTGGCCGTCGGCGGCCTCGCGATCCTCGGCGCATTCACGGCGCTGCGAGGGCTGAGTTACCTGACCGACGTCTCGATCTTCTCCGTCAACGTCGTGACGATCCTCGGGCTCGGTTTGGCGATCGACTACGGCCTGTTCATGGTGGGCCGGTTCCGGGAGGAGCTCGGCCGGGGCCTCTCCGTCGAGGACGCGGTGGCGCGGACCATGGGCACCGCCGGGCGGACGGTCGCTGTGTCGGGGGTGACGGTCGCGGTCTCACTGGCCGGGCTGTTGATCTTCCCGATCACGTTCCTGCGCTCGATGGGTCTCGGTGGCCTCTCCGCGGTGCTGATCGCGATGGTGGCGGCGCTGACCGTGCTGCCGGCGCTGTTCGGGGTGTTGGGGCATCGGGTGGATGCGCTGTCGGTGCGCCGGCTGTTCCGTCGTTCGCGGGCGTCCTCCGAGGTCGAGCACGGCTTCTGGTACCGGCTGGCCCGCAGCATCATGCGCCGCCCGGTGATCTACACGGTCGGTGTGCTCGCGGTGCTGCTGATCGCCGCGACGCCGTTCCTGCGGGTCGAGTTCGGCGGTATCGACGCCAGGGCGCTGCCGGCCGGCACCGAGAGCCGGGTCGTCTCCGAGACGCTCAACCGCGACTTCGTCCAGAACAGCCAGGCTCCGATCGACGCGATCGTGACGTCCTCGTCCGGGCTCGACCAGTACGTGGCGGACGTTCAAAAGGTCGACGGCGTCACCGGGGCCTCGGTGACCGCAGCCGAGGGTTCCACCGCTCGGGTTTCGATCACGTACGACGGCGATCCGATCTCGGCGGAGTCCCGCGAGCTGGTTTCTCGGATCCGGGACGTTCCCCCGCCGCCCGGTGGCGAGGTGCTGGTCGGTGGGCAGACCGCCGCGCTGGCCGACCAGCTCTCGACGGTCGGCGACCGGCTGCCGTGGATGGCGCTGATCGTGGTCTCCGCGACCTTCGTGCTGTTGTTCCTGGCCTTCGGCTCGCTGGTGCTGCCGGTGAAGGCGATCATCATGAACGTGCTCTCGCTGGGAGCGTCGTTCGGTGCGCTGGTGCTGATCTTCCAGGAGGGTCACCTCTCCGGCCTGCTGAACTTCACGTCGACCGGCACGCTCGAGGCGACGCAGCCTATCCTGGTGCTCGGGATCGTGTTCGGGCTCTCGATGGACTACGAGGTCTTCCTGATGTCGCGGATGCGGGAGGAGTACGACCGCACCGGCGACAACACCCAGGCGGTCGCGATAGGCCTGCAGCGCAGCGGCAAGATCATCACCAGCGCCGCGCTGCTGATCCTGGTCGTGATCGGGCTGTTCTCGATCTCCGGCATCACGTTCATCAAGCTGATCGGCGTCGCGATGCTGATCGCGGTGCTGGTGGACGCCACGATCGTGCGGGCGCTGCTGGTGCCGGCCACGATGCGGCTGCTCGGCGATCTGAACTGGTGGGCGCCGGGGCCGCTGCGCCGGGTGTACGCCCGGTACGGGATCCACGAGGAGGGGCCCCCGGCGCCGCCGGCGGCACCCGTCCCGGTCGGAGCCAGTAGCTGACAGTCCGTACCCCTTCGCTGCGGCCCCGCGCTTCGTGTGCGGGGCCGCAGCGCGTGGTGTCCGGCGTCCCGCCGCGCCGGACGCGAACGTGAGGGTTTCGCTCAGATTTTGGAATTTCCGGACGAACAGGAGAATTGGGGACGTGTCCGCTCCCCACGCATGCGGGAGGGTGGATGAGCTCGCGACCCTCGGCCAGGGCCGCGGTGTGGCCCGCACCGGCCTCGGCGGCGACCGGGTGGTCCCCGCAGCGGCACCTGCTGGTCACGATCGCGTGGTGCTTCGGGGCGCTGGTGATGGTCGTCCACACGGCGTGGATCTACGCCGGGCACCCCGAGGTGTCCCCGGCGCGTCTGTGGTCGGACGGTGCTCCGTTCGCCGTGACGCTGCTGCTGGCGGCGGCCGTACTCGCCGCCCGCGCGATCACGGTTCGCTACCAGCGCCTGGCCTGGACGTTCTTCGCGGTCGGTGTCGGGCTCAACGGGGCCGGCTACTTCGTCTACGACGTCGTCGGCTGGGCCGGGCGGGTGCCTTCCGCATCGCTCGCCGACGTCGTCTGGTTCCCGGTGCTGCCCTGCTTCACCGCGGGCATCTGGACGCTGGCCAGGGCGCGCGTCGGGGCGGTGCGACCCGAGGTGTACGTCGGCGCTGGTTCGGTAGCGCTGCTCGCGGCGTCGATGTTCGCCGCGTTGGTGGGGCGCGAAGTGCTCGCCTGGGACTCCGACGGCCTGCGGGCCACGGCCGTCAACCTGTACTACCCGACCGTCGACATGGTGATCATCGGCTCGGTCTCCGCGGTGCTGACGCTCGCCGGTGGCCGGCTCGGCCGCGCGTGGGGCCTGATCTACGTCGCCGTGGTGCTCACCGTGTTCGGAGACGCCTGGCTGGCCCGCCTGGTCGCCGAGGGCGGCACCGGCGTGGAGCGGCTCGACCCGCTCTGGTCGTTCGCCGGGCTCCTGATCGCCGCGGCGGCCTGGCAGGTTCCGCGTCGCCTCACCCACCAGCCGCTGGGGCTCACCGAGCTGCTGACGCCGCTGGTCAGCATGGTGGTGGCCGTGCTGATGCTGATCGTCGCCGAGTTCGCGCACCTGCCGTCGACAGTGCTGGTGCTGGCCACCGGCGCGATCGTGCTCTCCACCGTGCGCATCGGGCTGAGCCTGCGTTCGATCCTGGTCGCCGCGGAGTTCCACCGGCTCGCGCTCTCCGACGACCTGACCGGTCTGTACAACCGGCGGGGCTTCCTGCGTGGCGTCGAGGAGGCGCTGGCCGGACGGGCGCCGACGGCGGGTGTCCGGGCGGTGCTCATGCTCGATCTCGACCACTTCAAGGACATCAACGACGGGCTCGGGCACCAGACCGGCGACAAGGTGCTGTCCGCGGTCGGCGCCCGGCTGGCCGGTGCGCTCGCGCCCGAGGACCTGATCGCCCGGCTCGGCGGCGACGAGTTCGCGATCCTGACGACGGTGCCGGCCGGGCAGTCGTTCGAGGCTGTCGTCGCCGGTCTGTTCCAGGCCGTGCGTCAGCCGCTGCAGGCCGGCCGGATCTCGCTGCCGATCGACGTCAGCATCGGGGTCGCTGTCGAGTCGGACGCGCCGGACGGGACGCCGGAAGAGCGCGCGCTGGAGCTGTTGCGCTGCGCCGACATGGCGATGTACCGGGCCAAGGCCGAGCGGCAGGGCTGGGCGCGGTACGACCCGCTGGGCTCCGACCAGCAGCGGGACTCGCTGGAGCTGGCCGGTGAGCTGCGCGCGGTGCTCACCGGCACACCGCTGACCCCGGCGGTGGCTGCCGACCCGGAACGGTCGCTGGCCCCGCACAGCGCCGACTGCGGCTGGCTCGAGCTGCACTACCAGCCGCTGGTCGCGGTGTCCGGAGCAGAGGGGATCCGCGCCGAGGCGCTGGTGCGGTGGGTGCACCCGCGGTACGGGATGGTGCCGCCGGACCGGTTCGTCGGCCTCGCCGAGCGCATCGGCCTGGTGCCGTACCTGACCCGGCACGTGCTGCAACTGGCGCTCGACCAGGTCGCCCGGTGGCGGGCGGAAGGTGCGCCGGTGACGGTCTCGGTGAACCTGTCCGCTTCCGACATGGCTTCGCCGACGCTGATGGACGAGGTGCTGGACGGGCTGGCCGCGCGGGGGTTGCCGCCCGAGGCGCTCACCGTGGAAATCACCGAGCAGACCGCGATCGGTGACCTCGACACCGGCCGGGACGCGCTGGCGGTGCTGCGCCGGGCCGGGCTCGGGGTCGCGATCGACGACTTCGGCACCGGGTATTCGGCGCTGTCGTACCTGCAACGATTGCCCGCCACCGAGCTGAAGCTGGACCGGTCGTTGACCACGAAGATCCTCGAGGACCCGGCCGCGGCGGCGATCGTCCAAGCGTGCATCGACCTGGCCCACACCCTCGGGCTGGAAGTGGTCGCCGAGGGGATCGAGACGCCGGAGCTGGCGGACGCGCTCGTCGACCGCGGGTGCGACTGGCTGCAGGGCTGGCTCTTCGGCCGTCCCACGCCGGCCGGCCCGACGCCGGCGGTACCGGTCTACACGCGGGCGCCGGCCGCCGATCGGGTGGCGAGCGGGGCCTGACTCCGCGGGCCGACGGGCGCTTCGGAGGCGCGCTACCGTGGGTGATCGGATTGCAGAACCCGAGGAGCCCGCGTGGACCATCTGGTCGCCCACGTGCGCGGGCTCGACCGGGACGCTCTGGCCGCGCTCATCGCCGCCCGTCCGGACGCCGCTGCGTGGCCCGAGCCGCGGACGCTCACCGACCTCGCCCAGCGCCTCGGCGCTGTGCACTCGGTGCAGCGTGCGCTCGGCCGGGTGAACCGCGCCGGCCTGCAGGTGGCGGAGGCGATGGCGGCCCTCGGTGGGGTGGCCACCGAGGAGCGGCTGTCGCAACTGCTCGATGTGGACGACGTCGAGCTGTTCGCCGAGACGCTGGCGACGCTCAGCGCACTGGCCCTGGTGGTTCGTGCGGAGGACGGCTCGCTCGTGCTCGTCGCGCCGTTGCGTCTGCTCGCCGAGCCGCTCGGGCTGGGGGTGCGGCTCGGTGGAGTGTTGCCGTTGCTCACGATCGATCGGCTCCGGGCGATCGCCCAGCTCTGGGTGCCCTCACCTGCTCGGCGCAAGGACGACGTCGTCGAGCAGGTGCTCGCCGCGGTGGCGGACCCGGCGCGGGTGCGGGAGGTCGTCGCCGGGTTGCCGCCGGACGTGCGGGAGCTGCTGCACGGCCTGGCGTGGAACGGGCCGCGGGCGGCGACGTTCGATCGGTCGTACCACTGGTGCGTGGAACGGGGTCTGCTGACGCAGATCAGCTGGGACTACGTGGAGCTGCCCGGGGAGATCGGGCTCGCGCTGCGGGGGCCCGACTACCGTGCGCCGTTCAGCGTGCCGCAGCCGTCGCCGGTGTCGGGGGTCGTCTCCGCGGAGGATCTGATCGCGGCGGGGACCGCCGCTGTCACCCAGACGTTGGCTGACACCGAGCGTCTGCTCGAGTTCTGTGAGCGGACGCCGTTGGCGACGACGAAGGCCGGGCGGGTGACGGTCCGGGAGACGAAGCGGGCCGAGAAGGCGGTCGGGGGCGCGTTCGGGGCGCTGTTGCCGGTGGTGCTCGCGGCGGGGTTGCTCGGGACGTCCGAGGGCGACGTGACGCTCACCGAGCGCGCCGACGCGTGGCGGGACGCCGAGCCGGCTTCGCGGCTCGCGACTCTGGCGGCCGGGTGGTGGGAAAGCCCCGACGACGTGGTGTTGCGGCACCGGTTGGTGTCTTATCTGGCGTCGCTGCCGGAAGGTGCCCGCGCGGACGACGTCGACGCTGTCGCGGCGGTGTTGTCGTGGCGTCATCCGATCGCTGTCGCGCCGACGCCCGTCGACCAGGAGACGGTCGCGGCTCGCGCCGCGGTAGCGCTGTCCGAAGCCGAACGCTTCGGCGCCGTCGCACTGGGCGCCGCCACCCCGGTGGCCCACGTCTTGGCCTCCGGCGTCCTCGACGGGCTGGTGGCTGCGGCGGGGGTATTGGTGCCGGAGCCTGTGGCTGTGGTGACGTTTCAGTCGGATTTGTCGGCCGTGGTCGGTGGAGTGCCGGCGGGGTGGCTGGCTGCGTTGCTCGATGGGGTTGCCGAGCGGGAAGCGGCTGGGGCGGCGTCGATTTGGCGGTTCTCGCCGGCTGGCGTGCGTGGGGCGCTGGACCGCGGGGTCGACGCGGATGCCCTACTCGCCGAGCTCGCGCAGGTAGCGACCGGCGACCTGCCGCAGGCGCTGGAGTACCTCGTGCGTGACGTCGCCCGCAGGCACGGGCACGTGCGGGTGGCACCCGCCGCGAGCGTGGTTTGCGCGGACGACGAGGCGCTGCTCGCCGAGCTCGTGGCCATGAAGTCGCTGCAGGCGTTGCGGCTGCGCGCGGTCGCCCCCACCGTGCTGGTGTCGGCCGCGGACCCCGACGAGACGCTCGCCGCCCTCCGCGCCGCCGGATACGCCCCGACCGGCCTGACCGAGGGCGGCGGTGCCATGGTCGAGCGGCAGGTCCGCAGGCGGGCGTCCGCCCCTCAACCCTGGACACCGCACTCCGAAAACCCCCCACCCGATGCCGAAGCCCTCACCGACCGCTTGCTGTCCGCCCAAGAAGCCACCGCGACCGCAGCCACCGCGACCGCGGCCACCGCGACCGCAGCCGCCGCCCGCGACGCCGCTGCGGATCCGGCCGCGCGAAGGGCCGCCGCGCGCGGGAGCGCCGCGCGGGAGAGCGCTGATCCGTGGGTGGGTGCTCCGCGCACGGCGGCCGAGGCGCGGGCGGACCTCGCGGCCCGCCACCCCGACCTCGTCGTGTCCCGCCAAACCGACACCCTGACCCCGCACGAACGCGAAATCCTCCTCGACGCCATCGAGACCGGCGCCGCGATCCGCATCGACTACGTCAGCGCAACCGGCCGAAACACGTCCCGCGTGATCGAAAAAGCCGAGCTCACCGGCGACGCGGTGATCGCCTGGTGCCACCTGCGAACCGCCGAGCGCATGTTCGTCCTGTCGAGGATCCAGGGCGTCGAGCCCGCCTGAGCCCCACACTATTCACTGAGTAACTAGTTGACGCCGCTATTCACTCAGTGAATAGTAGAGCCGTGTCCACGCCACAGGTCCTGCTCGCGCTCCTGGCAACAGGAGCCCGGCACGGCTACGACCTCAAGCACGCCTACGACGCCCGCTTCCCGAAGGCGCGCCCGCTCGCGTTCGGGCAGGTCTACTCCACCCTGGAGCGCCTGACCCGCGACGGCCTCGCCAGCGAAGCGGGCGTCGAACGCGTCGACGGCCCCGACCGCACCGTCTTCGCGATCACCGACGCCGGCCGCGAGTCGCTACGCAACTGGCTCGACGTCGTCGAGCCCCCTGCCCCGCACGTCACGAACGCGCTCTTCATGAAAGTCGTCGCTGCGCTCCTGGTCGACGAGGCGCCCGGCGCAGAGGGCGGCCTCGCTGTCACCTACCTGCGCGCACAGCGTCGGGCACACCTCGCGCGGATGCGCGACTTCACGGCGGTGAAAACCGCCGACGGCACCTCGGTCGGCGAGGTACTCGCCGCCGACTACGCGCTGGCCCATCTCGACGCGGACCTGCGCTGGATCGATCTGACCCTGTCTCGGATGACGGCGCTGCGCCAGGAGGTACTCGCATGACCACGAACGTCCTCACCGGCACCGATCTCGAGCTGGCCTACGGCAAGACGCCGGCGTTGCGAGGTGCCTCCTGTGCCGTGCGGGCGGGTGAGATCGTCGCGATCACCGGCCCGTCCGGGTCCGGGAAGTCGTCGCTCCTGCTCTGCCTGGCCGGCGTCCTGGTTCCGGACGCCGGCAGTGTGATCTACAACGGCAGCGGCACCTACGACGGTCGGCGCATCGACCAGCTCTCGGAGGGCGACCGCTCCCGGCTGCGCCGCACCGAGCTGGGCGTCCTGTTCCAGTTCGGACAGCTGGTGCCCGAACTCCCGATCGCGGAGAACGTCGCACTCCCGCTGTTGCTCTCCGGCGCCCGCCGGAAGGCGGCGCTGGCAACGGCGACGGAGTGGCTCGACCGATTTGGCGTCGCCGACCTGGCGGCCCGGTACCCCGGCGAGGTCTCTGGCGGTCAGCGGCAGCGGGCCGCGGTGGCCCGCGCCCTGGTCACCAACCCCCGGGTGCTCTTCGCCGACGAACCGACCGGTGCGCTCGACTCGCTCGCCGGCGAACAGCTGCTCACCCAGCTGACGCGGGTGGCCAGGGAAAACGGCACCGCGGTGCTGATCGTCACGCACGAGGCCCAGGTGGCGGCGTACGCCCAGCGCGAGATCGCGCTCTGGGACGGCGCCGTCGTCGACGACGGCCTGACCGACGACGACGTTCCGCAGCCCGTCGCCACGTTCGACGACCCAGACACCAGGGAGGGCTGACCCGTGCGACTTCCCGTGTTGCTCCGCCTTGCCGTCACCGGCAGCCGGCTCGACGGTTTCCGCATCGCGCTGACCACGTTCGGCGCGGTGTTGGCGACGCTCCTGCTCCTGTCCGCGGCCAGCGTCCTCGCGATCGAGGGCGACGCCGACTACACCAACGGCCTGCTCGCTCAACCCGGCCTGCGCCCCGGTGTCGTCGCGGCGCTGATGCTGCTCGGCATCCCGGTGCTGTTCTTCGTCGGGCAGTGCGTCCGGGTGGGTGCCCCGGCCCGGGACCGGCGGCTCGCCGAGTACCGGATGGCCGGTGCGACGCCCGGTCAGGCCATCAAGCTGGCCGCCACCGAGACCGGCGTGTCCGCCGCGGTCGGCATGGTGATCGGTCTCGCGGTGTTCCTGATCGGTCGCGTCGTGCTCGACCGGGCCGATCCGCCGCGTCCACTGCCGACCGACGTGCTCCCGGCCTGGTGGGCGTTTCTCCTGGTGGTCGTCGCGGTTCCGCTGGGCGGCGCGCTGGTGGCCGCGTTGGCGCTGCGTCGCAGCACGCTCAGCGCGTTCGGCGTCGTGCGGAACCGGCCGGCCCGGGCGCCGAAGATCGCGCCCGCGGTGATGTTCTTCGGTGGCGCCGTCGCGCTGGTGATCCTGGTCTCGACGTCCCGCTACCTCGACGGTGGCGCGGCGTGGTGGGCCGCGATGCTCGCGTTCCTGCTGCTCGTCGTGACGCTGCTCGGGCTGGTGCTGGGTGGTGCGGCGCTCTCCGCGATGATCGGCGGCCGGGTCGCGGCCCGGGCCAAGAGCCCTGCGCTGCTGCTCGCCGGGCGTCGGCTGGTGGCCGATCCGTGGGCGGCGAGCCGTACGCTGCCCACCGTGCTCGCAGCGGTCGTGATTGGCGCGGGTGCGATCTCGATGCGTGCGGCGGGGGCCGCGGACCAGGCCGCGCAGAGCAGGCTGTACGGCTCCGACGCGGGCCCGGTGGACCCGTTCTACGACCGGGCTTTCGCGCTCGCTCAGCTCGCGGTCTGGGTAGCCGTCGTGGTGGCGGCAGGTGGGCTGCTGGTCGCCACTGCAGAACAGATCCTGGAGCGACGTCGGACGCTGGCTGCGCTCAGCGCCCAGGGCACACCGACCGGGGTGCTGGCCAGGGCGCTGCTCTGGCAGACCGCGTTGCCGCTGGTGCCGGGGGTGGTGCTGGCGACAGCTGTCGGGGCGGTCGTGGTGCGGGCCCTGTACGCGTCGAGTTCGTACACGCAGGACGTCGACGGGCGCCAGGTCACCGTCCACCTGGAGAACCTGACGCCCTGGGCCGGGCTGGTCGTGCTCACGCTCGGCACGGTGCTCGTGACGATGGCGGTCTGTGCTCTCGGTCTGCTCCTGCTGCGGCGCGCGACAGCTGTCGACGAGCTCCGCGCCACCTAGAAGGACCTGCCCATCTAGAAGGACCGCAGGGCCTGGCTCAAGGCGACCGCTTCGGGGGTGGTCGGCGCGGTGCGGCGGAAGAACGTCGTGAGCGCACCGACCGGGTCGTCGGTGGAGGCCGTGGCGGCGAGCGCCTGCTCGCCGCCCGGCTTCAGCCAGGGGGCGAAGATCGGTGGGCCGCCGTCCGGGCCCGGGAGACTGGTGCCCGCGAGCACCAGCGCCGCCTCGTCGGGTGGGATCACCCACTCGGTGTCGGTGGCTTCGGCCAGGTCGCGGCCGTGGATCAGGATCTCGGCGAGGATCACGGAGCTGACCGGCGTCACCGTGGCGCGGGTGCCGCCGTGGAAGCGGAAGCTCATCTCCGAGGGGAACGCGCGGAGCACCGCGAAGCCGGCCGGACCGTCCTGGTCGAGCAGCTCGGCGAGCACCGTCAGGTCGCGCTCCGGCGTCTCCGCCAGGACCGTCGCGTTGAGCGCGGCTGTCTCCGCCGGCGACGCACTCCGCCGCCGGTCGCCCAGCGCGCGCCGATACACGGTCAGTACATGAGCCACCAACTCGCCCACCGTCCACTCCGGCGTAGCCGCCACCCGCCGGCCCGCCAACCCGGGGTCCAGTTCCCGCACCAGCGCGACGAGCCGCGCGTGCGCACGAGGCAGCGCGCTCTCGATCTCCTGACGGAGATCGACAGCACGCGCGCCCCGCGCGGCGGGGCCATCTGCCGCGCCGCGCGCGGCGGGGCCATCTGCCGCGCCGCGCGCGGCGGGGCCATCTGCCGCGCCCCGCGCGGCGGGGCCATCTGCCGCGCCCCGCGCGGCGGGGATCTCTTCGCTGCCGACGGCGGCGGAATTGTCAGTGGGCATGTCGGCCTCCCGATGCTCCAGGGTTGAGTAGGGGCAGCGTCTACTCAACTCTGGAGTAGTGTCAAGCTCCGATGCCTACCGAACCCACCACCAGCTCCTACGCGCTGCTCGGCCTGCTCGCGATCCACCCCTGGACCGCGTACGACCTCACCCGCCAGGCAAAACGCAGCATGCGGCTGTTCTGGCCGCGCAGCGAGGCTCACATCTACGGCGAGGTGAAACGCCTGGTCGGCTGGGGCTACGCCACTGCTTCCACCGAGCGCACCGGCAACCGTGAACGCACCGCGTACGCGATCACCCCCGCGGGCCGCGACGCCCTCCGCACCTGGCTCGCGACCCCTCCCGCCGGGCCACAGCTGGAGATCGAGGGCCTGCTCCGCCTCCTCCTCGCCGACCAGGGGGACAAGTCCGATGCGCTCCGAGCCGTGCGCACCACCCGCGACGCGGTCACCACCAGCTACGGCATCGGCATCGAGCAGATGCGCGCCTATGTGGAGGGCGACGGCCCGTTTCCGGACCGTGTGCACCTGGTCGCCCTCCTCGCCCGCTTCTACGCCGACTTCGCCGAGGCGATGCTCGACTGGTGCGACGTCGCGGAGGCCGAGATCGACGCCTGGCCGGACGTCCGCGGCGTCGGACTGACCGAACCCACCCGCCACGCGCTCGAGGAGGCGATCGCCCGGTACGACCGCCGTGCGCACCGTGCGCGTCAGATGACGTAAATTCTCGCTCGTCGCAAGGACACGAACTCTGGTTGTGCACTCCATCCAGCGTTGGTCAGTCAGGTGGCCAGCGAGACCTCATCCGGCCGGATGAGGAAGCGCCGGACCCCTGCCGTCCGGACGGGGTTCACCGGTACGGTCGGCCGGAGGCCGGTGGGGGATCGAGAGGCGCTAGTGACGGCGGTGTTTCCTGTGGCGGCGGCGATCGGCCGGGTCGAGGCGTTGCGTAGTCGGGTATCCCGTTTTTCCGACTACCTATCTGCCGTTCGTGCGCTCTCTGCTCGCCCGGCGAGAACCCTCGAGGCTGCCGAGTCGGCCGTCTGGCATTCGGCGTTACCCGCCGGCAAGCCCGGCTGCTGGATGGCCGGCTCCCCGACGTCGGCAGAAGAACAAGAGCAACCCCGCGCCGACGAGTGCTGGCTGGAACTGCGCCGGCCGCCGCGGCCGCGGCCGCCGGACCTCCCGGCCGTCGTGCGGTCGCTCCTGGACGGGCCGGTCGACGACCCCCGCCGGGAACCAGTGCTGCGCGAGGGCTGGCGCGAGATCGCCGTCCAACGCGACGCGGACCTCGATCTGGACGCCGTGGAACCGGCCGTCGACGAGTGGCTGCAGCGACTCTGGCGCCCCTGGGCGGACACCGCAGCCGAGGCCGATGCCGTCCGCAGCGCCTACTCCCGGCTGATGGAGCTGCGTCAGGCCGCCGTCCGGCTGGAGGCCTCGCACGAGCTCGTCTGGGGCTTCGGCGTGTTCACCGGCGTCATTGGTGACGTGTCGATCGAGGATCCGCTGCTGGCGGCGCCGATCGGCATCGAGGTCGACGCGGAGAGCGGCGCGCTGACCGTCGTACCCACCGGCGAGCTGCGGTTGCAGACCGACGCGTTCGAGGCGCTGCCCGACGCGCCCGGCGCCCGCCTGCACGACCTGGCCGGGCCCGGGGGAGCGGTGACGCTCGACCCGTGGGAGCAGTCCGGCCGCACCGAGTTCTATCGGTCGGCGCTGCGTCGGCTGGGGTTACCGCCGCGGGTGGTCCGCGAGGGCGCCGAGGTCGAGGAACCGCACGTCCGCGACACCGGCGCGATCCTGCTGCGCCCGCGCCGCACCGCGCTCTCCGGCTTCCTCGCCGACTTCGGCGCCGCACTCGCCGCCGGACACGTCCCGTCGGGATCGCTGGCGGCGCTGCTGGCGGACGACCCGTCGACGCTCGACCTGCCCGACGACCCGTCGGAGCAGTGGCAGCCGATCGGCGAACGCCTGCTGTTCCCGCTGCCGGCCAACCTCGAGCAGGAGACCATCGCGCGGCGACTGGCCCGCCAGCGGATGGTCGCCGTTCAGGGGCCGCCCGGAACCGGCAAGACCCACACGATCGCGAACCTGATCTGCCACCTGGTGGCCCACGGGCGGCGCGTGCTGGTCGTGTCGCACCGCGACGAGCCGCTCGCCGAGGTGCGCGACAAGCTGCCCCCGGCGCTGCGCCCGCTGGCGATCAGCGTGATGGGTTCCAGCGCGAAGCAACTCGGTCAGCTGGAGATCGCGGTGCGCCAGCTGCAGGCCGAGGCCGGTGCGCTCGACCAGGACGTGGCGGCCGAAGCCGTCGACGAGCTGTGGGCCGCGCTCGACACAGCCGAACAGGACCTCTCCGCGAAATACCACGCGCTGCGCGCGGTCGCCGACCGTGAGGGCGGCACGTTCCTGCTCGACGGTGTCGAGGCGACAGCGGTCGAGGTCGCGGAGTGGCTGTGGGCCAACGAGTCGCGGCTGGCTTTCGTACCGGACACGATCGACCCGAACACGCCGTTCCCGCTCACCGACGCCGAGCTCGCCGAACTCACCGAGCTCACCAACACCTACCGCCCCGAAGACCTGGTCGACGCCCAGCGTCGCCTGCCGGAGCGCGAGTCGCTGCCGGACGGCAACCGGCTGGCCCGCGCCGACGAGCACGCGGAGTCCCTGCGTCAGCGCGTCAATGCGCTCGCGTCGCGGGGCGTCGACCTCGCCGCCGTGCGCAACGTCGGCCGCCCGCCGGTCGCCGCGCTGGCCGACGAGATCTGGCGCATCGCGCACCGCGCCCGCAGCTACCAGCCCTGGCAGTTACGGCTGGCCGGTCGGCTGGCCGTCTCGCCGGCGTGGCGCGAGACCTGCCAGGCCGAGGTCGCCGGGTGTTCGGAGATGCTCACCGAAACCGCCCGCTGGCGCAGCGTCCTCGCCGGCCGGGCCGTGCAGATCCCCGACGAGTTCTGGGCCGATCCCCGCCAGCTGCGGGCCGACCTCGACATGCTGCGGATCCGCCTGGTGGAAGCGCGCGGCGTCAGCCGGCTGATCCACCGGCGGTTGGCCCAGGTCAGGGACGACATCCGGGTCGACGGTGCACCGCTGCGCACCGTGGACGACGTGGACGCCGCACTGGCGACCGTGCGCCTGGACTGGGCCCGGCGGCGGCTCACCGAACGCTGGAACCACTTCGTCGCCGAGCTGGACGGCCCGCAGGCGCCGGACGATCCCAGCACGGTCGAGGTGATCAGCGGCTACCTGCGCGAGGTCGGCGACGTCGTCGACATCGGACTGCGGTACTGGCCGACGCTGCGCGACCGGCTGGCCGTGTTCCTGCGTGCCGGTACCCCGGGTGAGGCCGACTGGGCCGACCCCAACGCGCTGGCCGGCGTGGCCGGGCGGGCCGCCGAACTCGTCGCCGTGTTCGAGAGTGACGAAGCCGAGCGGGAGGGCATCCAGGTCCGCGCCGTCCTCGACGAGGCGCTGCTCGACGCGAACGCGTCCCCGCTCTGGCGGGAGCTCGACCGGTCCTGGGCCGTCGGCGACTACGCGGCCTGGGAAGCAGCGCTGGCCGATGCCGATCGGCTGCGTGCCGCCGGCCCGGCGATGCAGCGCTGGCAGGAACTGCACGCCGGCCTTTCGACGATTGCGCCGCTCTGGGCCAGCCGCATCGCGCTGGAGGGCGACCTGCCCGACCCGACGGTCAGCCAGCAGGCCTGGAACTGGCGGCGCGCCGACACCTGGCTGCGCATCGTCATCGGCGTCGAGGACACCGGTGCGCTCGGACGGCAGGCCGACGCGCTGCGCGACCAGGCCCGTGAACTGGTCGGCGAGCTCGCGACCCGGTCGGCCTGGCTGGCCGCCGCCCGCCGGATGGACGACCGGGCCCGCGACGCACTGGCCGGATGGGCGTCGGCGCTGCGCAAGGTCGGTAAGGGCTCCGGACGCCGGGCCGCGGGCTGGACCGCGCTGGCCCAGCAGCACATGCGTGAGGCAGTGTCCGCGGTGCCGGTGTGGGTGATGTCGGTCGAGCGTGCGCTGCAGCAGTTCACCGGTGGTACGACGCCGTTCGACGTCGTGATCGTCGACGAGGCGAGCCAGTGCGGACTGCTCTCGATGCCCGTGTTGTCGCTGGGTACGCGCGCTGTCGTCGTCGGTGACGATCGGCAGATCGGGCCGTACGCGATCGGCCTGGCCCACGACGACGTCGCCCGGCTCGGCCAGGAGCACCTCGGGGACCTACCGTCCTGGCCGTTGTTCGACGTCACGACGAGTCTCTACGACCACGCGGTGCGGCGGTCGCCCGAGCCGCTGATGCTCACCGAGCACTTCCGGTGCGTGCCGGAGATCATCTCGTTCTCCAGCGACCAGTGGTACGACGGCACGGTGCAGCCGCTGCGTGCCGACCGCGGACGGCTCGATCCGGTGCGGGTGGTGCGGGTTCCCGGTGCGCGGGAGCGGCGGGACCGGTACGGCGAGGTCAACCTCGCCGAGGCCGACGCGCTGGTGGCGACGATTTCACGGCTGGCCGCCGACCCCGATTACGCCGGCTTGACGTTCGGCGTCGTCAGTCTGCTGGCGAGCAGTGGGCAGGCGCAGTACATCAACGAGCAGTTGGTGCGGCACCTGGGTGAGCAGGAGATGGCCCGGCGTTCGTTGAAGGTCGGGGACTCCTACACGTTCCAGGGCGCCGAGCGGGACGTGATGTTCATCAGCCTCGTGGTGTCCGACCGCGACGATCATCGGGCTGCGTTCACGGGCGCGGACCATCACCGGCGGGTGAACGTGGCCGCGTCGCGGGCCAAGGATCAGATGTGGGTGTTCCACTCGGTTGGTCCGGAGAACCTGCATCCGGACGACGCTCGGGGCGCGTTGTTGCGGTACTGCGCGGCGCCGCGGTTGGGGTTGGCCGCGCTGGCGGCGGAGCCGGTGCCCGACGAGACGCTGTACGCGGCGTGCGAGTCGGAGCTCGAGCGGTCGGTGTTGCGGGAGCTCCTGAACATCGGGGTGCGGCCCGCGGTGCAGTATCCGATCGGGCGGCACCGGGTCGACTTCGTGATCCCGACTGCCGACGGTCGGCGGCTCGCGATCGAGTGCGACCACGGGCGGTACCGCGGTGCCGCGCGGTGGGCGGAGGAGATGCGTCGCCAGGCCGTGTTGGAGCGGGTCGGCGGGTGCGTGTTCTGGCGGGTGCGCGGGACGTTGTTCGCGCGGGATCCCGATGCCGCGTTGGCCGGCTTGTGGCCGTTGATGGACGAGCTCGGGTTGTTGCCCGAGGAGTACCGGGAGTATTTGTTGCCTCCGGTCGCGGAGGCGCCCGAGTTCTCGGTTGATCTCGTCGCGGACGCCGAGGACGAGGTCTCGGAGTGGGTCGAGGACTCCGCGTGGGACGAGTCCGGGGAGTGGGTGGAGGAGGTTCCGGAGGAGCCGGTTGCCGCTGCTCCGGCCGGGTTGACCGATCTCACCGTGGTGTTGCCGTTCGTGCGGTTGCCGGAGGACGAGGAGGCCTCGGACGAGGCCGAGGAGCGGTGGGGTGGGGATGCTCCGACCGTGATCCGGTTGGAGGACCTGACCGACGCCGCGTCCGAACCGCCCGCGAACCCGTGGGTCGGCGACGCCCCAACGATTCCGACGGTCGAGTCCCTCCCCGAAGACCACCCCGCCCGCCATCTCCCAGGCCTCCAACCCCGCCCCGTCCCGGTCTCCCCGGCACCGCCCGAGCCGGTCTCCCCGGCGCCCGAGCCGGTCTCCCCGGCGCCGACCTACTCCGCGCCCGAGCCGGTGTCGCCGGCGGCGCCGGTGGCGCCTGTTGCGCCGGTCACGGCGCAGCTCGTTCCGCACCCCGCTCAGCGGGTGCGCCAGATGGCCCAGCAGGCCCAGTCCGCGTCCCAGCCGACGCCCGCCGAGCCCCAGCCAGCGCCCTACGACCTGCGCCCCGAGCCCCAGGCGGAGCCCCAGTCCGCGCCGTACGACCTGAACCCCGAGGGGCCGCAGCCCGCGCCGTACGACTTGAACCCCGAGGAGTCCCAGCCCGCGCCGTACGACTTGAACCCCGAGGAGTCCCAGCCCGCGCCGTACGACGTGCATTCCGAGCCCCGGGCGGAGCCACAGCCCGCGCCGTATGACGTGCATTCCGAGCCGCAGGCGGACCTACAGCCCGCGCCGTACGACCTGCGGCCGGAGCCGCAGGAGCGGGCTGCGGCCAACGCGGCGCGGCCGGAGCAGTACGACGTGCGGCCCGATGCGGCGCAGGCGCAGCAGGTGTCCCCGGCGCCGGAGATGGCTGCGCCGCAGCATGGGCTGCCCGCGGTGGCGCCCACCTCCCCGGGCGGCTCCCCGGTCAGCTGGTGGAACCAGGCCCCGGGCACCCCGACCCACGACCCCCGCTCCACGGAAGCAACTCGCCCCCTCCCGGTGGTGGAACCACAACCCACCAACTACCAGGAGGTAGGCGCCATCCGCGTGGACGAAGCACGCGCCGCCCTCCAGGCCTACCGCTCGGGAGTAGACACCCCGGTGCAGTCCGGCGGCAAGATCGTCGGCTGGGCGTGCTTTTACCCCGACGACTCGATCGAAGCCCTCCGCAACCGCGCCAACGTCGAGGTCATGCGCCAGGAAGAGGCCCTCACCGAAACCGCCGGCTGGCTCACCAACCCCGAAGCCACCGCGATCGTCGCGGCCGCCGAACAACGCCGCGACGTCCCCGTCGTCGACCCGAAGTACGGCGAGGTGGGCCTCGTCCGCTTCACCCCGGACGCCCTCACGCTCCTGAGGCGCTAACCCCCCAACAGCACGAGCAACCGATGCAACGCCGGCAGCGCGGCGGCGAGCGCATCGACGTCGGCCTGATCGAGCTGATCAGCCGCGGAGATCGCGATCCGCCGCCGCCGGTCGGTGTAACCGTCGATCAGATCGGCAGCATCCGCCGTCAGCGTGAGCCGCACCGCACGCCGGTTCCCCGGATCGGGAGACCTGTCCAGGTACCCACCCGCCGTGAGATCCCCGACCAGCGTGCTGACCGTGTTCGGAGCCGTCCCCAACGCCGCAGCGACCGCCTTGACCCCGATCCCGGGCTGCGCGTGCACCACGCGTAAGACTTCCATCTGGGCGGCGGGAAGCGGTTCGTCCGGCTGGTCACTCCGGGCCGCTCGGCGCAACGTCCGATGTAGCCGACCGAGCAGCGCACTCAACTCGTCGGCGACCGCTCCAGGGGTGGCCGCCATGGCACTCCTTTGTGGTCACGTGGCCTGCGAGAAGGGAATGATCGCGGGACTTCGGGCAAACCCGCAGTCGTCCGTTCAGACCGGATCCCCCGCCGACCGGATCCCCCGCGGGAGACGCCGGAAGCGCCAGGGAGTCCCGGTCCGTGACGGACCGGGACTCCCTGTGCAGGGCGAATCGCTCTATCCGATGAGGATCCTCTCCCCGGGGTGGATGACGTCCGGGTCGGCGCCGATCGCTTCGCGGTTCTTCTCGTAGATCGCCAACCAGTTGACCTTGTAGGTCGTGGCGATCGTCGCCAGGCTGTCGCCCGGCCGTACGAGGTAGCTCAGGACGCGTGGTGCGGCGACCGCTGGACGCTGGTCACGGGTGAACTGGCGCTGTGGAACGAAGTCGAGCACTTCCACCGGGCGGACGGCCACGGCGTGGGCCGTGCCCTTCTTCGGTACCGCCAGTGCGGTGTAGCGGTGCTGCTTCGACGTCCGGTGCGACCGGTTCTCGGTCGGCCGGCTCTGCCAGGACTTCTTACCGGACCAGCGGTAGCTCTTGGACCGCTCGGACCGGTAGCCGGTGTGCTCGCCAGAGGCCTTCTTGGTGTAGCTCTGACGCTTGTAACTGCGGCTGGCCTGCTGGGACCAACCCCGGCTCTTCGAGTAGCCCTTCCGACCGCAGGTCGGCCAGGCGCCGATCCCTTGGCCGCGGAGGACCTTTCTCGCCACGGTGATCTGCTGCGACCGACTGGCCTGGTGGGCGCTACCGGCATACTGCCGCCCTCCGTAGGCCCGCCATGTCGACGGGCTGAACTGCAGTCCGCCGTGGTAGCCGTTCCCGGTGCTGATGTTCCATCGACCACCGGACTCGCACTGCGCAATCGCATCCCAGTTCACGTCCGCGTGGGCCGGTGAGGCACCGATTACCAGCGGTGTGATTCCCGCGAGTCCGGTGACCACGGCGAGTGCCAGGCCCCGTCCGAGCGGGCTCAGGCGCCGAGGCGCCCTGTGCCGTCCACCCGCACGAGGCGAGCTTTCGGCGCTGAGCTGGGTGGGATGGGAAGACTCCTTAGACATATCCGACCCTCTCCACGCCTACGAGGTGAGCTGTCGGGTTCGGGCTGAGATGGCCCGGCCACGCGTGAGTGGCTTCACCCCAAGACGTCAACTTCGACGCCAGACGTCGAACTGCGACGCCGGAAAGTGGTTCCCCCGCTCCTGCCCGAGGTTCAGAGTCCTCGTCGCCCGGGGCAGGATTCGGCGTAGCCGGGCGCGAGGTCCGCGGTGAACGGACGAAAACGACAGAACCATAAAATCGGACGAATGCCAAGTTACCGTGCCGTGATAGGCGAAAGATTTCGTATCTGGCCATTAAGGTCGTGGCAGTCGTATTAGGTTCAGTCCGAATCGGTCGTGTAACTCTTCGAGGTCGGTTCACTTCTCCCAGTGAGGATCCCTTAATACCTCACTAAGTGACGCGTGTGGCTCTGGGCGTGAGTTGTTTGCGCCGGTCAAGATAGGCGCCATGACCGACGCTCCACGTGCCGGCCTGCTCTCCAAGGCCGGTCTCCGCGCCGGCCCGTACCTCGCTCGGCATCGCCGTGAACGTGCGAACGGCCGAGCACGCACCGCAACAGTCGGCGCCGCTGCGCTCGGCTCGATCGTGGTGATCGGTGGTACCAGCCTGGTCGCCGCAAACGCCACGTCCGATCCCGACCATTCCTGCACGGCCGCGTACACCGTGTTGCGCTCGTGGTCGACGGGCTTCTCCGCCGAAGTCGCAGTGCAGAACACCGGCGAGGACGCGGTCAAGAACTGGAACGTCAACTGGTCTTTCAAGAGCGGCCAAGCCGTCGTGAAGGGCTGGGAGGGCGGCGACTGGAAGCAGGAAGACGGTCTGGTGACCGTCGGCGCCAACGAGGACAGCGTCCGCTTGGAGCCGGGCAAGACGTTGACGCTGCGGTTCAGCGGCTGGCATCCGCAGGGCGAGGCGCCCGAGGCGTCGGACTTCGCGCTGAACGGCGTCGAGTGTGGCGTCGACGAGCAGGACGACGACAAGAAGGAACGGCCGACGGAGAGCGCTTCGCCGGAGGAGTCGTCGATCGCGCTGCCCCCGGGCTTACCGGGACGGCCGGTCCCGTCGCCCTCGAAGAAGCCGCCGACGTCCGGACCGCTCGGATCGCTGTTCGTGGACACCGAAGGCCAGGCGGTCGAGTGGGTCCAGGAGAACTCCGGCGACCCGCGCGCCGCGGTGATCCGCGACCGCATCGCCGAGCAGCCGCAGGCGCACTGGCTCGCCGCGAACAACCCCGGCGAGGTGGGCAGCGACGTCCGCAGCTACGCCAGGAAGGCGCACTCGCGGGGCAAGGTGCCGGTGCTGGTGGCCTACAACATGACCAACCGTGACTGCGGCGGTGCGAGCGCCGGTGGCGCCGACAGCGCCGACGGCTACCGCACCTGGATCAGCAACTTCGCGAGCGGGCTGGGGTCCGGTTCGTCGATCATCGTGCTGGAGCCCGACGCGCTCGGTCACCTGACCACCTGCCTCTCGTCGGATCAACAGCAGGAGCGGCTCGACCTGCTCCGCTACGCGGCCAAGACGATCAAGCAGGCCAGCCCGAAGGCCCGCGTCTACTACGACGTCGGGCACTCCGCGTGGATCGCCGCCGGCGAGGCCGCGGACCGGGCCCGGCGCGCCGGTGCCGCCGACTACGGCGACGGCGTCGCGCTCAACACGTCGAACTACAACACCAACAGCCAGGAAGTCGCGTACGGCAAGCGGGTGTTGTCGGCGCTCGGCCGCGGACAGATGGTCATCGACACGTCGCGTAACGGCGCCGGACCGGCCGGTGGCGAGTGGTGCGACCCGGCGGGCCGCAAGCTCGGCAAGTACCCGACGACGGCCACCGGGGACGCCAAGGTCGCCGCGTTCCTCTGGGTGAAGCGTCCCGGCGAGTCGGACGGGTGCAGCGGGCAGGCGGGGCAGTTCATCCCGGACACGGCCTACGACCTCAGCTCCTGACCAGCGCGGTACCGTGTAAGCGGTGCTTCCCACGATGTATTTCCTCGGCCACTCCACCGTGCTGGTGGAGACAGAGGGCGTCCGTGTGCTCACCGACCCCGTGCTGCTGCCCCGGGTGGCGAACGTGCTGCGCCGGGCCGCCGCGCCGCTCGATCCGGCGCTCCACGCCGACGTCGACGCGGTCTGTATCTCGCACCTGCACGCCGACCACCTCGATCTGGCCTCGCTGCGGCGTCTCGGTCACGACACGCTGCTGATCGTGCCCGAGGGCGCCGGTGAGCTGCTCCAGCGCAAGGGCTTCCGCGACGTCGTCGAGCTCGCGCCGGGTAAGTTCCACGACGTCGGCAAGGTGCGCATCACGGCGACGCCGGCCGTGCACGACGGCCTGCGCACCCCGTTCGGCCCCCGGGCGCTGGCGCTCGGCTACCTGATCGAGGGCTCGGCCAGCCGCGTCTACTTCGCCGGTGACACCGATCAGTTCGATGAAATGGACGATCTGGGTGCTCTTGGTCTCGACGTCGCGTTGATTCCGGTCTGGGGATGGGGCCCGAACCTCGGCCCTGGTCACCTCGACCCGCGCGGGGCTGCCGAGGCCACCGGGCGGCTCCGACCACGGTTCGCGGTGCCGATCCACTGGGGCACGCTGCACCCGTACGGCATCGGCCGCTGGATGCGTGCACACCTGATCGACCCGCCGCGCCGCTACGCGCAGGCGGTCGACGAACTCGGCCTGTCCACCCGCGTCCTGCACACGGAGCCGGGGTGCCGGGTGGAGACAGGATGACGGCCACGCTCGCGTCGGCCGAGGTGCTCGCCACCGCCTGGCCCGACCGGATCGCCGACGCCGCGTCCGCGAGTTACCCGGTGCTCATCATCGCGGTGCTGCTCGGCGCGATCGTGCCGGTGATCCCCACGGGGGCGGCGGTGAGCGCTGCCGCGGTGCTGGCCGTGCACAACGGTGGCGTCTCGCTGATCGAAGTGATCGCGTTGGCCGCCGTCTCGGCCTGGCTGGGTGACTGCGTCGTCTACGCGCTGTTCCGCTGGGGCCGCCGCGGCGTGACCCGGTTCATCGCGCGTCACCCGGTGGACACGCCGGAGGCGAGTGCGAAATTGGAGGAGACCCGTCGTCGGTTGACCGAGAACGGCACCCAGGTGCTGGTGGTCTCCCGGCTCATCCCCGGCGGCCGCCTGCCGACGATGTTCGCGGCGAGCGCGATTCGCTACCCGTGGTCCCGTTATGTGACCGGCGCGGGCGTGGCGGCGCTCGTCTGGGCCATCGCCTACGCCGTGATGGGTCTGCTCGGCGGCAGCCTGTTCTCGAACCCGCTGGTCGGTATCGCGGTGACCGTGATCGCGACGCTGCTCGTGTCCCTCGTCGCCAGATACGTGCAGAAATGGCTGGCCAACCGGCAGGCGGCCCGCGAGAGTTCAGCGGCCGACCCGGTCGGCTGACCCGACGTGAAGAGTCTCCGGCTGCTGCGCAGCGGCGGACGCGGCCTGGTCCGGGGCGGGCGGACCGCCACCCGAATCGTGCTGGTGTGGTCGGTAGGTGCCGGTTCGGTCGGTGCACTGTCGGTGACGCTGCCCGGCTTCGACATCGGGCGGCCGATCAATGCGCTGATCGTCTCGGCCACGCTGAGTGCGCTCAACGCGATCGTCTGGCCGTTCCTGATGCGCTTCGCGCTGGCGATCTCGGTGCTGACGCTGGGCCTCGGCTCGTTCGTTCTCAACGGACTGCTCGTGTACCTCGCGCTCGGCGAGGTCCCGGACGTCCGGCTGCCGGGCCCGCCCACCGGCGTGCTGGTCGCGTTGACGGTCTCGGCCGTCACCGGGCTCACCAGCAGCCTGGTCGCGGTCGACGAGGACGAGTTCTTCCACCGCCGGGCCCGGCGCCGCGCCAAGCGACGCCTCGGGACGCCGACCAGCGTCCCCGGGCTGGTGATGGTGCAGATCGACGGGCTGGGCCACGACGTCCTGCAGCGGGCCATCCGGGACGGGGACGTGCCGACGCTGGCCCGGTGGCTCACCGCGGGCAGCCACCGGCTGATCCCGTGGACGACCGACTGGTCCTCGCAGACCGGTGCCTCGCAGTGCGGCATCCTGCACGGCTCCAACCGGGACATGCCGGCGTTCCGATGGTACGAGAAGGACCACGGCCGGCTCATGGTGAGCAACCGCCCGGCGGACGCGGCCGAGATCGAGCGGCGGCACTCCGACGGGCGCGGGCTGCTGCACGACGACGGGGCCAGCCGCGGCAACCTCTTCACCGGCGACGCCGTGCACAAGAGCGTCACGCTCAGCAGTGCCGGGCGCCGCAAGGGCCGGCTGGGAGCCGGCTACCAGGGCTACTTCGCGAACCCTTTCAACGCGGTGCGGACGCTTACCGGCGCGCTGATCGACGTCGTCCGTGAGTTGATCGCCGCGACCGTCCAGCGGCAGCGCGACGTCCGTCCCCGGGTGCCGCGTGGCGGGATCTACCCGCTGGTGCGTGCCCTGTCGACGGTCGTCACGCGCGACCTGGTCATCGAGGGCATCCTCGACGACATGATGAGCGGCCGCTCGGTCGTCTACGCGGACCTGACCGGTTACGACGAGGTCGCGCACCACTCCGGCATCGAACGCTACGACGCGCTGGCCGTGCTGCGCTCGATCGACCAGCAGATCGGTCGCCTGGCCAGGGCCGCCGAGTTCGCGCCCCGGCCCTATCAGCTGGTCGTGCTCTCCGACCACGGACAGAGCCAGGGCGCGACGTTCGCCCAGCGCTACGGCGTCACGCTCGAGCAGATCGTGCAGGCCTCCTGCGGGCAGCAGCCGCGTACCACCGAGGACAGCGTCACCGGCCCGGACGGCAGCGCGCTGGGCTTCGCCGCGCGCGCACTGCGGCGCCTGGTGCCCGCCGCCGAGCACAAACCGGCGATGGCCGGCGAACGGGTCCGCAGCGCCGAGGAGGAAGCCGCAGCGAAGGAGGGCGTCCTGGTCCTCGGCTCCGGCAACCTCGGGCTCGTCTACTTCACCGAGCAGGCCGAGCGGCTCACCGTCGAGCAGATCCAGGCGACCTACCCCGACCTGCTGCCGACGCTCGTCGAGCACCCCGGCGTCGGATTTCTGCTGTTGAGCACCGAATCCCGGGGCTCGGTGGTGCTCGGCCGTCATGGCGCCCACTACCTGGAGACCGGCGAGGTGCTCGGCACCGATCCGTTGGCGCCGTTCGGGCCGCACGCCCCGGCGCAGGTGCGCCGCGCCGACGCCTACCCGCACGTCGCCGACATCATGGTCAACAGCCTGCACGACCCGCAGACCGACGAGGTCGCCGCGTTCGAACCGCTCGTCGGTTCGCACGGTGGCCTGGGCGGCCCGCAGACGACCGCGTTCCTGCTGTATCCGGCTGATCTACCGACACCGGTGGAGCCGCTGGTCGGTCCGGAGGAAGTGCACAAGGTGCTGCGCGCGTGGCTCGCCTGGCTCGGTCACGACTCCTATGCCGACGCGGTGGCGGCCACTGCCGCGGTCGAGGAACCCGGTCCGCCGGTCGTGCCGCTCGAGCTGGACCATCTGCACGTCGGCGAGGCGAAGTTGCTCTGACGCGCTGAGCTATCCGAAAGAAGGGCGGGCCCTTTCGGGCCCGCCCTTCGTCATTCAGCTGGCGCGGCGCTTGCGGCCTCCGCTACGCCAGGTGAACGGACCCGGCAGGTCGTAACGCTGCTCCTTGGTGCGGGAGTTCCAGGACCAACGACCCAGCTTGAACGACCACGAGGACATGCCGTTCTGCGTCATGTTGATCTTGAAAGGCCCGAACGAATGCTGCTTCCGGTACTGAACGGGCATCGGTCTCTCCTCTTCCGCCGCTGACTGACTTGAGCAACCAGTACCCCATGTCGTTTGTGGCCGAACATGAGTTCAGTTGGTGATCACCGTTGTCGTGACGGCAGCGGTGGTGGCGGCCATGAGCGCCACCTGGATCGCGGCGATCGCGTCCTTCACGGCCTTGGCCGCCCAGTCGCCCTCGGAGATCGCGGTGAGCCGCGCCTTGACCTCCTTGGCGGGCAGGTCCGGGAACAGCTTCGGTCCGAGTTCGACGGCGTGCACCAGCGACGCGAGCGCGGCGGTGTGGCGTCCAGAGAGGTCGTTGTGGCGGACGGCGGCGTCGAGGCGGCCGTGCGCGGCGGTCTCCGGCGCCGGGTTCAGCGCCGGATAGCGGACCGCACGGAACAGCCCGAGTACCCGGCTCTCCTCACGCTCGACGACGCCGGTCTCCACCAGGCGGTCGAGGATCCGCTCGCGCAGTCCCTTGGCCAGCGGGGCGAGCCAGCTCTTCGGGTCGCGCGGCTTGGACGCGGCGCGGATCCGGTCGAACGCGGCTTCGGCGACCGGGTCGTCGACCGGCGACGGGTCGAGCACCCGCACCTTCTTGTCCTCGACCGCGATCCGGCCGGCGAGAGTGAGCTCGACCAGGACGGCGCCCGCCAGCCCCAGGTCGAGCGTCGTCGTGGAGACCAGGGGCTTGCCTGCCGCGTCGTCGTAGGCGAGCAGCAGCAGCTCGTCGGGCAGCGGGAGAACAGTCATGGTTTCCACGGTAAATGCGGAAGGCCATCGGAGCACTTCTCCCGGGCCGCTCGCACCCAGTGCGGCGCTCCGATCAGCTCCGCGACACGGACGGCGTCCTCGTAGTGCGCGCTGGCGGCGTCCGGTTTCCCGAGATAGGCGGCCAGGTCGCCGAGGATCACGGCGGTCGGTTCCAGCGTGACCGACCCGCTCGCCAGCCCCGGCAGCGTCCCGGCGTAGGGCAGCAGGGCGCGGTAGCAGTCCTCCGCGGTGTCCCTGGCGTCGAAGCCGAGCGCGTTCTCGGCGCGGAACGCCATCCAGAGCAGCCAGTAGTAGTCCGGCGAGACCGGGAGCTCCGGCTGCCACACCGCGCGCGCTTCGTCGACGCGTCCGGCGTGCAGCAGCAGCCGGGTGTACGGCTCGGAGATCTGGTACGGCTCCTGGGCGTGCAGCGCACCGATCGGTTCGACCAGGCCGAGCACCTGCGCGTGATCACCTCGGGCGCGGGCCACCGCATAGAACGTCAGCTGTTCGGTTCCGGTCGCGTTCGGCGCGCCCAGCAGACGCATCTGCGCGATCACCTCGGCATACGCGTCGGCCGCCTCGTCGAATCGGCCGGCCACGAGTGCCCGCAGACCGCGGAACATCCGGACGACGCCGAGCGCGAGTCCGAGCTGGCCGGTGTCAGCGTACTCGACGGCGCGGTCGACCTGGTACTGCGCCGGTTCCAGGTCGTCGAGGTAGGGGCGGCTCAGCGCGTGCTGGAACAGGATGTGGTGGGACTGAGCGCGGTAGCCGGTCAGTCCCGCGCGCATCGCGGTGCGTTGCAGCTCGGCGCCGAGTTCGCCCAGCAGGTGACGGCGGTCCGGGGCGACGTCCACGTAGTACCGCGCGCTCATCGCCCGGCAGAGCAGGTCCGGATCGTCGAGCCGCCGCGCGATCGTGAGCGCCTCGTCGCTGCTGCGGTCGGCCAGGGCGGGGTCGACGCCTTCGATCTCGACGGTGAGCGTCGCGAGGAGCTGCGCACGTCGTTCTCCCTGTTCGTGGGGAAGCTCCCGCAGCACCGATTCCAGGCCGTCGACGAACGGCCGGTCGACGCTGCGGTTCTCGCGCACGCTCCAGATGACCGGTGCGTCGAACGACGCGTAGGCCTGGGCGAGCGCCGCGATCGTGCCGACGTGCTTCGCGGTTTCGATCGCCCGCATGCGGGTGCGCCGGGCCTCGATCACGTTGCCCGCGTAGCCCTGGGCGGAGACCAGCGCGCACAGCAGATCGAGCCGGGTGCTCGGCTCGACCGGCGTGTCCGCCAGGTCGAGCGCGCTCAGCGCGCGTCGGAGCAGCGTCTCTGCTTCCTGATGGGCGAACAGTGCCGACGCCGAGCGAGCGGCATCGGCGGCCAGGGACGCGGCACGGGCCGCGGTGGCCGGTGTCGCCGCCGCGAGCGCGTGGTGCGCGAGCCCGGCCCGGTCGCCGGGGCGTACCTCGCCCAGCGCTTCGACGGCCCGGCCGTGCATGCGCGTGCGCCGCAGCCGAGGAATGTCCTCGTAGAGCGTGTCCCGCACGAGCGCATGCGCGAACCGCACGGTGTCGGCCGTGGGCTCGGGTTCGGTGAGGAGGCCGGTGAGGATGCCGGCTTCGAGGGCGTCGAGCACGGTGTTCTCGTCTTCGGTCTCGAGGGCGAGCAGCACGTCGACGTCCACTTCGACGCCGAGGACGCTCGCCGTGCGCAGCACGGAGCGAGCCGGCGCGGGAAGCCGTGCGAGGCGCCGCCGCAGGACGTCGCGGACACCGGCGGGCACCGCGTGGGCGGCGGCTCCGGCGCCCTCGGCGGCGATCAGCCGGGCGGTCTCGGAGACGAACAGCGGGTTGCCGCCGGTGCGGACCGTCACGAGCTGCACCAGCGCCGCGTCCGTTGGGGCGCCCTGACGCCGCAGGAGCTCGGCGACGTCGTCAGCGGGCAGCCCGGCGAGGTCGATCCGGTCGGCGGAGGCACCGGCGAGCGCGGCCCAGCACGTGCTGAGCTCGTCGGTGACCTCGGCGGGGCGGTAGGTCGCGACCACCAGCACCGGCCGTCCGGCCAATTCGGACGCCACGTGCCGGAGGAGTTGCAGCGTCTCGCCGTCGGCGCGGTGGACGTCGTCGAGCACGACGAGGAGCGGACCGGCGGCCGTGAGCCTGGTGAGCAGGTCGGCGATGGCCCGGCCGAGCCAGAACGGGGGCACCTCCGGCGCGGGTGCCGCTTCCTGCTGGAGCAGCGGACCGAGGCGTTCGATCAGCTCCTCGTCGATCCGGTCGATCGTCGAGCGCACGACCTCGCTCCAGGCCCAGGCGGGCGGCGCACCATCCACTTCGGGGCAGCGCCCCCGCAGCACCTGCCATCCCGCCCCCGCCAGCACCCCCGCCACCGCAGCAGCGAGCGCCGACTTCCCGGCCCCCGGGTCCCCACCCACCCAGGTGACCCGGAACTCCCCCCGAGCAGCCCGCCCCGCCACCTCGACCAACCCCGCCACCTCGACCCGCCGCCCCACGATCCCACTCCCGACCGGCCCGGCGTCCGTTCCACGCGGGGGTCGGGGCAGCTCGACGGTGACCGGTGCGGGACGCAGGTCGAGGGCGGGGGAGTGGGTCAGGACGTCGGATTCCAGGGCGCGGAGGGTGGGGCCGGGGTCTACGCCCAGGTCGGTGGAGAGGCGGGTGCGGGCGTCGCGGAGTGCGGTGAGGGCGTCGGCCTGGCGGCCGGCGCGGTAGAGCGCGAGCGCGAGCAGTGCGACCGCGTCCTCGCGCAGCGGGTAGGCCCGCACGTGCCGGTCCAGGTCGGCTACCGCCTCGGCGTTGCGCCCACCGGCCAGCATCGCCTCGGCGCGCCGCTCGACAGCGACCCGACGCAACTCCTCGAGGCGCTCGGCCTCGGGAACCGCCCACGGCTCGTCCGCGAACTCCGCATACGCGGGCCCGCCCCACTGCGCCAACGCCCGGTCGAGCAATCCCACGGCGTCACCGGGCGACACCCCCGCCGACCGTTCCAGCAACCGCTCGAACCGCCACGCGTCCACGGCGTCGTCCTCGACCCGCAACGCGTACCCGGGCGCAGCGCTCACCAGCACCCGCGCCGGCGTCCGCGGCGCCCGCCCGGGCTCCAGCACGCGCCGCAGGTGTGACACGTACACCTGCAGAGCGCCGAGCGCCTTCGGCGGCGGCTCACCCAGCCACAGGTCATCGACGAACCGTTCCGTCGACACCACGTGCCCCCGCGCGCTCACCAACCGCGCCAGCACGGCCCGCTGCCTCGGACTGCCCAATTCCACCGGCTGATCGGCGACCTCGGCCCGTAGCGGGCCGAGAACGCTCAACCGCACCATGGCCCGGAAGCCTACGGGCGGTTTCCGCACGTCGGCGACCACTGTCCGGTGCCGGACTTCGCACGCCGGGGCCACATCGCCCCGAAACGGGGTCTAGTACCCGGTCGCGCTCTGTTGAAACACTGAGTGCACAAAATTGGTCAGGAGCTGTCATGCCCTACGTTTCGTCCGCGGTTCGGCAGCGGCAGATCGTTCTGGCCGCCAGACGAGTGGTGGAGCGCGAGGGCCTCGCGCACGCGTCGCTACGCGCCGTCGCCGACGAGGCCGGTATCGCGCTCAGCACGCTTCAGCACGTCTTCAAGACCCGCGAGGCGCTGTTCGGCGCCGTCGTGGAGGATCTGCTGTTCGGGCAGAGCGTCGCGCCGGTGGCGCTCGATACCACGGACCAGCGGTTCGGCGACTGGCTGAGCGACACGCTCCAGGCCCTCTGGCAGCACGTCGTGCGCCAGACCGCGGAGTCCCACCTCGGCCGCCTCGAAGTGACGCTCTACGCGGTGCGCGGCGGGCTCACCCAGGAGTTGGCGCGCTGGCAGGACGAACGGATCCGGCTCTGGGCCGGAAAGACCGCCGCGCTGGCCGGCTGGAGTTTCCTGATCCCGGTCGACCAGGTGGCCCGACTGGTCATGGCGATGATCGACGGCCTGCTCATCCAGTTCCTCGCGGACCCCGACCCAGAGCGCGTGGCCACCGACCTCCGCAGCGCCGCCCGCGCCGTCGCCTGCGTAGCGGAGGCACCGGCCTAGCTCGCGCGGATCTCGGCGGGGGCCGGGGTGGCTTTTCCGAACAGCGTGGCCGAGAGGTCGCTCAAGGTGTGCGCGCCCTTCTCCAACGAGTCCTGGCCGGGCGGCATCGAGTACATCTCGGCGATCACGTAGCGCTCGTCGTCGCCGGCGAAGCCGACCGAGCTCGTCAGCCAGTGCTCCTGCCCGTCGTCCTTCTCGACCGACCAGCCGTTCTTGTTGCCCGGGTCGACGTCCGGCCCGGCGGACCACACGCCCCAGTGCTGGATGTCGTCGGTCTGGCGCATCCCGGTCACGACGAAGTCGCGGTCGGCGGGGCCGAGGTTCTCCAGGATGTAGTTCATCAGCGTGACCAGGTCACCGGGGGTGCACTTGACGAAGCCCCAGTACTTGTCGAAGCCGTTCACGTAGGTCGCGCGGCTCATGCCGTATCGCGACCGGAACCGCGTCAGCAACTCCGCGCGGCCGTACTCGCGCCACAGCGCGTCGGCCGCGTCGTCGGAAGAGAACGCCAGAATGTCGCCGATCCGCTGCGTGTCGGTGTCGGAGAGGTGCCGGGCGCCGGTGCGTGACTGCTCGAGCGCGGTCGCGACGAGCCCGAGCTTGATCGTCGACCCCGTCCAGAACAGATGGTCGACGTCGCCGGTCTGCCACCGGTCGCCGGTCCGGCGGTCGAGCACGACGACGCCGAGTTGCCCGGGGGCGTTCTCGGCGATCGCGGAGGCCGCAGCCAGCCGCGGTGCCCACTCGCAGCCCCAGCCCGCGGAGTCGTCGCATCCCGACGGACTCGCCGACGCCTCCGCGGCGGGCGCCGGCGCGGTCGAAACCCCTGACGCGCGTGCCACCGGGGCGTCAGCGTTTCCCGACGAACAGGCAGCAGGCGCTAACAGCGCGAATGCGGCAACCACCACCGCGAAGACACGAGTCCGCATGATGCGCACGCTAGCCCCGAGGTACGACCCGCGATGCCCCGGTAGCACCGTCCGGGCGAACGTCCGCATGCCCGGGACAGCTTGTCCCGGTGGCGCGGGCGGAAAGCCCAGGACGATTGGTCGCACAGCTGATCAGGTTTCACATCTGTCACCGACAGAATGAGGTCACACACAGCACGACCACATAACGCACGACGACGTCGGCCCGGTGCGAGGGGTACCGGGCCGACGCTCGTGTGTTCGGGCTCAGCGGGCGGTGGCGAGTTCAGGTTCCGGGGCCACCGTCGGCTCGACCTGCTCCGCGTGCGGGTCCACTTCCGGCAGCACCCGGTCGAGCCACTTCGGCAGCCACCAGTTGAGCCGCCCCAGCAGCGCCATCGTCGCCGGCACCAGGATCATCCGGACGATCGTCGCGTCCACCGCGACAGCGACCGCCATCCCGACGCCGACCATCTTCACCGTGATGTCGGTGTCCATCCCGAACCCGATGAACACCGCCACCATGATCAGCGCCGCACCCGTGATCACCCGGCCCGTCGACGCGAGCCCGCGGACCACGCTGCCGTGCGCGTCGCCGGTACGCAGCCAGTCCTCCCGGATGCGGGAGAGCAGGAACACCTCGTAGTCCATCGACAGTCCGAACAGCACCGCGAACATCAGCAGCGGCACCCACGTGGACACCGGAACCGCGTGCGGCAGCCCGAGCAGTTCGGCGCCCCAGCCCCACTGGAACACCGCGGTCATCACTCCGTAGGCCGCCGCGATCGACAGCAGGTTCATCGCCGCCGCTTTCAGCGGAACGATCACCGATCGGAACATCAACAGCAAGAACACCAACGACAAGGCGACGACGACGCCGACGACGTACCAGAGCCGATCGGACAGCAGCGCGGAGATGTCGCGGAAGATCGCGGTGATGCCGGTGATCTCGGCGCCTGCCGGGAGCACGTCCGTGCGGAGGTGGTCCACGAGCTCGGAGGCGCGCTCGTCCTGCGGTCCGTACTTCGGCTCGACGCTGACCACCGCGGCCTCGCCGCTGGGCGCGACGACGGCCGGGGACACGGTGGCGACTCCCGGGTCGTTCGCGAGTCGGGCGGTCAGCGCGGGGAGCGAGGATTCCGGCACTCTCGCGAGGTCCACGGCGACGAGAAGTGGCCCGTTCGCGCCCTCGCCGTACTCCGCGGCGATCAGGTCGTAGGCCTGGCGGGTCGTGTTGCTGGTCGGCTGACTCCCGGCGTCCTGCGGCCACGTCCGCATCCCGACCATCGGCGCCGCCAGCACGACCAGCACCGCCAGCGCTCCGACAGCCCACGGCAACGGCCGCCGACCCACCCGCTCAGCCCACCGCGCCGTTGCCGTCGGCCGCTCGGCCACGGTGCCGGTCGGGGCAGGCCTCCCGGCCGTCACGAGCGGCGGTTCGAGTGCGCCCGCGCTGCTCGGCGCGGTCACAGCGGTGGGTAGGGCCGGTTCGCCGCTCTCGGGCCCGCCAGCGGTGGCGCTGTGGGCGGCGTAATTCTGGCGTTGGGTACGAGGGAGGGCGCGGCGGCCGGAGAGGGCGCAGAGAGCGGGGACCAGGGTGATCGCGGAGATCACGACCACGGCCACCACCAGCGCGGTGGCCGAGCCGAACGATCGGTAGATCGGAAGGCCGGCGAACGCGAGGCCGAACAGCGACAGAAGCACTGTCGCGCCGGCGACGACGACCGAGACGCCGGCGGTGGCGGTCGCAGTGGCCGCGGCGACGCGGGGTTCGAGTCCGGAGCGAACGCCCTCGTTGTAGCGGGTCACGAGCAGCAGCGCGTAGTCGATGCCGACCCCGAGCCCCACCATCGATGCGACCGTGGGGGCGGTCGTGCTGACGTCGGTCACCGCGGCGAGCAGCGTGATCGCCCCCGTGCCGATGCCGAGTCCGACGAGCGCGACAGCGATCGGCAGCCCGGCCGCGACGATCGACCGGAACGCCAGCAGCAGGATCACGAGCGCGGCGACGATGCCGATCGCCTCCGCGACCCCGCTGATCGCGCCGATGTTCTCGGGCACCTGGCCGCCGAACTCGCCCCGGAGTCCGGCGTCGACGGTCGGCTTCGCGGCCTTCTCGAGTGCGTCGACGGCTTCGGAGCCGGAGAACTCGGTCACCGGGACCGTGTAGGTGAGGGAGATGAGGGCGGTGTCGCCGTCCGCGGACATCCGGGGCGGGGACACCGTGCCGACGTGGTCGAGGTCGGCCAGGCGCTGGGAGAGCGCGGTCAGTTGCGCGGGATCGAGACGGTCGCCGTGGACGACGATCCGGGCATCGGTCCCGGACATGTCCGGGAACGCCCGGGCCAGCAGGTCGGTGCCGCGTTGGGACGGTGTCCCGGCGACCTCGTAGTTGTCGTGTGTCGTGCCGCCGGCGACCCCGGAGACGGCCAGTACGGCGACGAGTGCGGCGAGCCAGACGGCGACCGTCCGCCACGGGTGGGTGGCTGCCGCACCTCCGAGCCGGTACAGGAAGCGGGACATCGGTGAGTACCCCTTAGCGCGAGATGGTGTCGGGGTGACGTTCTCGCGGGGCGCTTTCTGGTCACTTGGTGCTGACTTGGTGCCTAGCTGGTTCAACTCAGCTAGTGCGTCGACCACGAACGTTCATTGATCCCGCAGCCTCCCGGGAGACGACCAACGCCACGCGCCTTCATCGGGCGGACCTCCCTGCGGCAGTGCCCGCTACCGGCCGTCGCCGTCGCCGGCAGCGACGACATCGAGGGCTCCCTCGAGGTATGTCGTGAGCCGATCGACGTCGGCGTGTTCGAATGCGGTATTGCCGATGATGTTGCGGAACATGCGCACCCCGATGCACATCGACAGCAGGAGTGCCGCTCGCGCCGTCGCATCGTCTCCGGCGAGTCGCTCGGCGAGCTGTCGCTGCGAGCTCATCTCGAGGCGCTCGCGCATGATCTCCGCCGCCTGCGGGTTCGACGCGGAGCGCAAGATGAGCAACATCGGGTCGGGGTCGCCGCTCTCCGCGGTGAGTGAGTCCCGAGCGGCTATCCGGTTGGTGCCGCTCACGCCGATGAGCGGCGTCTTGAAGAGCTCGGCCACCACCTCGGTGAACAGGGCTTCCTTCGACCCGAAATACCGGGTGATCAGACGCGGATCGACTCCAGCGTTCCTGGCGATCTCGCGCGTCCCGGTGCCGTCGAATCCGGAGCGGCTGAACGCGACCAGCGCGGAATCGAGGATGGCCCGCTTGGTTGCCGCGGCGTCGCGCACGCGTGCGCGACGGGGCGTGGTCTCGGCCATTCGTCGAGGCTAACGCACGAGATGCGCAATGTCTCCTGCCGGGGACTTGTGATGTCCTCGCGTGGGGACTTATGTTGTCTTCAGTCGGGGACTTAGCGGCGCGCTCCGCTGCGCCGCTCCCGGCAGAAGGAGGCACGACCATGACTGGAGCAATTCCCACCCGCGCACTAGGTATCGAGCGTCTGACGGTCGGTTCCGTCGGATACGGAACGATGAGCTTCGCTGATTTCTACGGTCAGAGCGGCTACGACAAGGACGAGAGCGCGCGGGCCGTCCTGGCCCGCGCCGCGGCGCTCGGGGTGACGCTGATCGACACCGCGGACGTCTACGGCCCGAGCGAGGAGATCCTCGGACGGGCGCTCGACGGGCATCGGGACGAGTTCGTCGTCGCGACCAAATTCGGCATCCGGATCTCCACCGGGCCGAACCCGTCCCGGAAGATCGATGGCACCCGTGCGTACATGCGTCAGCAGATCGAGCAGTCACTGCGCCGCCTCGGCACCGATCACGTCGACCTCTACTACGCGCATCGCATCGACCCGGATACGCCGATCGAGGACACGGTCGGCTGGATGGCGGAACTGATTGCCGAGGGAAAGGTGCGCCACCTGGGGCTGTCCGAAGCGCCGGCCGCCACACTGCGTCGAGCCCACAGCGTCCACCCGATCACCGCCGTGCAGACCGAGTGGTCGTTGTGGGAGCGCGGCATCGAGGACGAGGTTCTCCCGACTGCACGAGAGCTCGGCATCGCCGTCATCCCCTGGTCCCCGCTCGGCCACGGCGCGCTCACCGCGACCATCACGTCCCGCGATGAGCTGGCCGAGACCGACATCCGCCGGCAGGTGCCGTACTTCTCGGAGGAGCACTTCGACGCCAACCAGGCCACGCTCGAGACCGTTCGCCGGATCGCCGCCGAGGTAGAAGCAGAACCCGGGCAAGTCGCGCTGGCCTGGCTGCTGCACCAGGGCGACGACGTGGTCCCGATCCCGGGAACGCGTCGCCAGCGCTACCTCGAGCAGAACGCCGCAGCAGCGTTCGTCACACTGAGCCCAGGCCAACTGGCCGACCTCAACACCATCCGTGCCCACGGGCCGCGCGCCGAGGAAATGGAGGCGCGTAAATAGTCTGACGACCAGTGCCGACCGACACCGACATCGGGTCCGGGTCGCGGACCCGCTCCGGTGTGTCACCCAACCGGCCAGGGCCTAGCTCGTCTTGAAGGGGAAGTAGGCGGTGCAGCCGTGCATCTGCTTGGTGTCCCAGTCCATGATGCAGACCTTCGCGCGACCGGTGGAGCCCTCGGCGTAGTTCTTGTTGCAGGCGCCGATCGTGCCGTTGCCCATGGAGTTGGCGCACTGGCCGGAGCGGGTGCCGAGTTCCCAGAAGACGACTGCGGAGTGGCTGTCGCCCTTGGTGTCGTAGACCCACCAGAGGTCGCCGTAGGTCTGGTAGCAGCCGTAGCCGCCGACGAGTTTGGCCGAGCAGGGGCCTGCGCCGCGTTTGCCGGACTTGGCGACGGCCTTGTCGATTTCCGGCGCCTTCTTGACGGGAGCCTTGGTCGCCGGTGCTTTGGTCGGTGACGGCTTGGGCGCCGGGGCCGCTGGGGCCTTGGTGGGTGGCGCCGGGGCCGCGGGTGCTTCGGTAGCGGGAGCGCTGGGCGCTGTCGTGCTGGGCGACCTCGTGCTGCGCGTGGTTGCGCTGGGCTTCCGAGTGCCGGGCTCCCGAGTGCCGGGTTCGGCGGTCGTCTCGGCCGGAGCCGGTGCGGGACCCGCTGCCGTCTTGTCGGAGTTCGACTGGTCGCTCGGAGCACCGCCGGAGTCCGACTCGGCACCGAGCGCGACCGCCCCACTCGCCGCCGCGGTCGGCTCGGCGCGGAGCAACTCCGGCTCCGCGCCCGGACGTAACACGAGCGTCGTCGTGACACCGGCCACGACGATCAACACCGCCGCGATGGCCCCCACCAACACCGCCATCCGCGTCCGTCCCCGCGGCCCAGGCGCCACCGAAGCGGGCGCCAACGTCGCCGGCACGGGTGGCAGCGTCGCCGGCACGGGTGGCAGCGCCGCAGCTGGGGGCGCCGACGGGAACGCCCCAGGCGCAGGCGGGGGTGGCGTTGGGGCTGGACGCAGATCCATCAAGGGGGCGTCCTGGGGCGGGCGCCAGGCTGAGGACTGGTTGGGGAGTGGGGGCGTCGACCAGCCCGGCACCGGGTCTTCAGGCTGCACGCCCGCCACGGTACCGCTCAGCCGTCATTCGAGCCCGCCGTTGCCCAACGCTCAACGGTCGTCGTCGACCAGGTGCACCGCAGCTTCCTCGGCACTCGCGCCCGCCCCGTCGACACCTGCGTCGACCGCGTACGCCTCGTCGTCCTCGTCCTCGTGCGCCCCTTCGTCGGGCTCGACGAGCCGACCGGCGCGCTCCTGCGTCGTCGAGCCGGGGTCAGCCGGAACGTCCTCGTCCTCGTCGTCGTACTCCGCGGTGACGTCGGGCTCCTCCTCGGCCAGCAGCTGGTCGAGACTCTCGCCGCGCGACTGCTCCTCCGCCGTGGTGCCGAACCGGTCCGACGCGCGGTACCGGTCGCCGGCGTCGACGCCCCGGTCCAGCACGTCGCTGCGCAGGTCGTCGTCGTCCAGGCTGTCGGCGGGGTCGAGCACGCCGTCGTCCTCGGCGTCGTCGATGTCAGGCCGGGTCTCGCTCATCGCGTCCTCGATCCGTTCCGGGATTCTGTTCCGCGCCGGATCGTACGACCTGCCCGTGCAGGCGGCTCAATCCGTCCAGGAAGGCAGTGAGCGCCAGCTCGAAGCTGTCCCGGTCGATCTCCTCGTGCCCGGCCAGCAGGTGCGCCTGGCTCAGGTTCGGATACCGACCGACGTACACCTCGACGTCGTCGGCGAACCCGCCGGAGAACGACGTCATCGCGGCGCCCACCACGAGGTACTTCGTCGAGGCGCCGATCATCGTCGCGTACCGCGGTGGCCACCCGGCGCCGGTCAGCCCTCCGTGCACCGCGTCGGCGTGCCGCAGCGCCTGCGGACGCCGACCGGGGGAGTGGGCCAGGAACGGCACGAGGTTGGGGTGGGCAGCCAGGGCCTCCCGGTACGAGCGTGCCCACACCGTGAGCCCGGAGCGCCAGCCCGCACTGAAGCCGCTCGTGTCGACGCCCGCCAGTACGTCGTCGGCCAAGTCTGTGAGCAGTTCGTCTTTGGTGGCCAGATACCCGTAGAGCGACGCGGCGCGGACGCCCAGGTCGGCAGCGAGGCGCCGCATGGACAGCCCGTCCAGGCCGTCGCGGTCGATCATCGCGAGCGCGGCGGTGCGAATCCGATCGCGTGTCAGCAATGGGCTGCTGGGGCGGGCCACAGGGGATAGCCTAGCGGCTAACTAACAGTGTTAGGAGACGCCGGTGGTCGACTTCGCCTTGTCCGACGAACAGCGGGCGGTCCGGGACTGGGTGCGGACGTTCGTGGAGCGTGAGCTCGTACCGCTCGAGCCGGAGGTGCTCCGCCGGGAGCGCTCGGGCGAGCCGGGGATCACCCGCGAGGAGTCGCGGGCGCTGCAGCTCAAGGCCCGGGAGTCCGGTTTCTGGGGCATCCTGACCCCCGAGGAGTACGGCGGCATGGGGCTCGGCGCGATCACCGCGTCGCTGCTGGAGGCCGAGCTGGGCCGCACGTTCGTGCCGTTCCGGTTCGGTGGCGCCGCCGACAACATCCTGTTCCACGGCAACTCCCAGCAGAAAGAGCGGTATCTGCTGCCGACCATCGAAGGCGAGCGGATTTCCTGCTTCGCGATCACGGAGCCCGGCGCGGGCTCGGACGCACGCGCGATCCGCACCTCGGCCCGCCGCGACGGCGACCACTGGGTGATCAACGGCGAGAAGACGTTCATCACCCAGGGCAACGAGGCCGACTTCGTCATGGTGTTCGCCGTGGCCGAGGAAGGCGTCACCTGCTTCCTCGTCGACCGGGACATGGGTTGGAAGTCCGAGCCCATCCAGACCATGGGCCAGTGGGGCCCGGCCGCGCTGGTGTTCGACGACGTCCGGGTTCCGGCCGAGAACGTGCTGGGCGAGGTCGGCGGCGGTTTCGCCCTCGCGCTCCAGTGGATCGGGCAGGGCCGCTACCTGCTGCCGTCGCGGGCGATCGGTTCCTGCGAGCGGCTGATCGAGATGGCGGTCGCACAAGCCAATTCACGGACGACGTTCGGCGAGCCGCTCGCCGAGCGCCAGGCGATCCAGTGGATGGTCGCGGACTCGGTGGTCGAGTTGCAGGCGCTGCGGCTGCTCGTGCTGCACGCCGCGTGGCAGGTCGAGGCCGGTCACGACTCGCGGCAGGCCCAGTCGATCGCCAAGCTGTACGGAGGCGTGAAGGCGAACGAGATCGTCGACCGGGTGCTGCAGATCCACGGCGGCATGGGTTACACCCGTGAGCTGCCGATCGAGCGCTGGTACCGGGAGCTGCGTCTGCTGCGCATCTACGAGGGCACCGACGAGATCCAGCGCCGCACGATAGCCCGCAACGTCCTCAAGGGCCACGTCCCGGTGTCCGCCCAGTTCTGACGGGTCACCGACCGGGTGAGGTTGGTACGGCGTGTAGTGCCGCCGTCGTCGCAGCGAGCAGCGCGGCGACGGCCGCTACCCCCTGTGCTCCCCAACCGACGATCCAAACCAACAGTGTGGTGATGATGGTCAGAAGCAACGCGATGTGCACGACGACGATGACGCGAACGACTCGCCGCGGTACCGCGATGTGCTCATCGTCGTGCGGTAACTGAGGGGTTGGCATGGCCGGTTCGTGCTCCGATCTGATTCGCACGGACTTGATTGTTTCCGATGCTGACCGATCGATTGACGGACGGCGAGTGTGAACGCATGAGGGATGAATCGTTCGCCGGGACGGCGACGATGTGCTGTCGGTTGTAACAAAGGGCCGCGGGTCTCGGCCAGTTCGATTGAACAGCGATTCCGCGGGGGTGCATGCTGCTAGGTAGCAGCATGCACGCCTACAAAATGAGTTCGCGTATCGGAGCGCCTAGCGGCCGAACTCTCCGCTGCGGAGTCCATGCAGGAAGTTAGCCCAGGTGGCTTGGGGGAAGATGAGCGGTGCGGTGCCCGGATTCGAAGAGTTGCGCAGCAAGATTCCCGACTCCGCGACGGCCGCTTCGACGCAGGTCTCCCGAAGGCAGTAACTGCTCTTACGCCAGGCTGGCTGCCGCTGTGGATACCTCAAGGTGATGCGTGGTCCCCTCCGGTGAAGGGGGCCTCGAAACCCCCTGATCGACTCGTCGAGGAGAGCTTAGTCAGCGCCATCCTGAGATGCTGACCTGGTCTCGAGGCTCTGCAGCCTGCTGATTTCCGCATCGATCAGTGACACCGACTCCTCGGAGGAAGCGGCGATCTCGGTGAGGTCGGTGAAGACCTTGACGAACGGGTCGACGATATCGGGATCGCTGATGGACAACTCCTGTGGTGCGTCACCCAGGTAGAGGCCGCGATCGGCCGCACCACCGAAGTCGAGAAGCGTAAATGGCCCGGCCATGCCAGCGTGGGCGTCGCGGTCGAACGGGATCAACCGGATTGAAACGTTCTCCTGAAGGGAGAGGGTCCGCAGTTTCTCCAGCTGTGCCCGCATCGCAGCGGGCCCGCCGACGTGTCGGCTGATCACCGCCTGGTCGAGCAGCACCACGAGGCGGCAACGGCGTCGCTCGGACCAAAGCTGCTGGCGAGTGAGCCGGATGCGGAGAAGTCCTGCCTTCCTGCCCTCGTCGTCGCTCGGCTTGGCGAACACCTCGATCATCCGGCGCGCGTAGTCAGGGGTCTGGAGTAAACCAGGAACCGCCACCGATTGGTACTCGCGAATTATCGCCGCGGACTCCTCGTACTCCAGGTAGCGAATGACATCGGCGGACAGGAGTTCGTGCTCGGCCTGCCATCGGCTGGCCCGCCGTCGTGAGGGAGCACCACCCCAGAGGTCCTCAAACTTGTACTCTTGTCCGTACAGCCTCAAGAGCATGCGCAGATCGTTTTTGCCTATCCCGACCTTGGCCTGCTCTATTCTGCGTACTTTGCTCTCGTGCCAACCCATCTCTCGGGCGACGTCGCCCTGAGTGATTTCCGCCTCTTTACGCGCGTCCCGTAACTCCTGTGCCAAACGGCGTCGCGCAATCGCGGGATCAGGGCTGTCCGGCATTTCGGCCCCCGCGTTCTGCTCGCTAGCACGATACGACCAAGCACCTTACTGGATTGCAAAATAGCATCATGCGGCCACCGGTCTCGCGACGTCGCACGGTCCTCTTCGAAGGATGTTAAAGAAGTCGTTTCGCTATGCCGCAGTAGCCGGGTGAATCGCCTGAATGAGGAATGAATTCCGACCGGCGCGGGAGCAGATGGTTACGGGAGTAGGGCGCCCTCGCGTTTGAGGGTGCGCACTATCGGGTTCAGCTCGATGTGGTGGATCGCCGGGATGGCCGAGACCTTGCTGGTCAGGTAGCCGTAGAGCGCCGCGACGTCCCGGCACACCACGCTCGCGACGAGATTCGTCGGCCCGGTGGTCGCGGCGACGAACGGCACCTCGGCGTGCTCGGCCAGCGTCTCGGCCGCCTCGACCATGCCGTGCGGCGCCACCGACAGCCACATCATCGCGGCCATCTCCAGGCCGAGCGCAGGCCCCGGGACGTCGACCTCCAAGAACAGCGCGCCGCTGCGTCGCAGCTCGGTGAGTCGCCGACGGACCCTGGTCTCCGACCAGCCGGTGGCGGCCGCGAGCTCGGGCAGCCCCGTGCGCCCGTCCCGGGCCAGCGCCGTGACCAGCGCACGATCGCCCGACTCGATCTCCGGGACGTCCTCGTGGGGATCGCCGGCCCAGGGCGGCTGCAGCGCCGCGACCTGGTCGTCGGTGAGCACCTGCACTTTCCGGAGGAACGACTCGGTGCCCCCGTAGTACATGTGGATCAGCGCGTGCGCGCTGATGCCGACGATGCGTGGCGTCCGGTGGAGCTTGTCGAGCAGCAGGGCGTCGGTGTCGGCGCGCGACCGGGAACGTGTCACGCAGCTGATCTCGGTGCCACCGGACACCAGCCGTACCCAGGCGGTGTCGGACCGGCGGGCCAGCGCCTCGGCGATCGACAGCGCCGCGTCCGGCGTGCACTGCAGCCGCAGGTACCAGGACACGGCGCCGATCCGCCACGTGTTGAGGCTGCCGATGATGCGGACGCTTTCCTCCGACCGCAGCCGCCGGTAGCGCCGGGCGACGGTCTGGTCCGAGACGCCGAGCACGGAGGCGACGCGGCTGAACGCCACCCGCCCGTCGATTTCGAGCGCGTGCACGATCTGCCGGTCCAGTTCATCCAGCATCCGACGAGAGTATCCGGCAGAAAACAACGGCAGATGTCGAGATCCGTCGCCACGCCGGTTCTGGATGGCGAACTCGGCATCGGACAGGGACAGTTGGCTCGTGCAAGGGCGCCCCGCCCCGGCCCAATGAGCCAAGGATCGAAAATGCGTAAGTGGTTGCCGCTGATAGCGATCAGCCTGGGCACCTTCATGCTGCTCGTCGACGTCACGATCGTGAACGTCGCCCTCCCCGACATTGCCGCTGACCTGCGGACCGGTCTCGGGGACCTGCAGTGGGTGATCGACATCTACGCGCTGGCGCTCGCGGCGCTGATGCTCGGGGTGGGGTCCGCCGCCGACCGGTTCGGGCGCAAGAAAATCTATCTGATCGGCATGGTGGTGTTCGCGCTCGCGTCGCTCGGGTGCGCGCTGGCCGACAGTTCCGGTGCGCTGATCACCGCCCGCGCCATCCAGGGCATCGGCGGCGCCGCGATGTTCGCGACGACGATCGCGCTGATCAATACGGCGTACGCGGGCAAGGACCGCGGCATCGCGTTCGGTGTCTGGGGCGCGATCAACGGTTTCGCCGCGGCGGCGGGCCCGATCGTCGGCGGCCTGCTCACCGAGCAGTTCGGCTGGCCGTCGATCTTCGTGGTGAACATCCCGGTCAGCGTCATCGCGTTCGTGGTGGCGATCCGGGTGATCCGTGAGTCGAGCGACCCCGCCGCGAAGATCGACCCGGTCGGCGTCGTCACGTTCACGCTGGCCGCGTTCGCGCTCACGTACGGCCTGATCCGCGCCGGTGAGGACGGCTGGACCGCGTCCACGGCGCTGATCGCGTTCGCGGTCGCCGCCGTCAGCCTGGTGGCGTTCGTCGCTGCCGAGCGGATGCGTGCCTACCCGATGCTCGACCTGGCGCTGTTCAAGCGCCCCGCGTTCACCGGGCTGATGGTCGCCGCGCTCGCGGTCAACCTGGCGGCGTTCAGCGCGATGGCGTTCGCGTCCCTCTGGTTCCAGTCGGTCCTCGGGCTCGGCCCGATCGCGGCCGGCGGTGTGTTCCTGCCGCTCAGCCTCGTCTCGCTGGTGTGTTCGATCCTGGCCGGCCGGGTGCTCCACGACCGGGTCGCGCCGGGCCTCGTCATCGGCGTGGGTCTGCTGCTGATCGGCGTCGGCAGTGCGCTGCAGGCCATGATCAGCAGCGACTCCTCGTGGACCGTGCTCATCCCCGGTCTCGTCGTGACCGGCGTGGGGGTCGGCGTCGTCATGCCGACGCTCTCCTCCGCCGCGCTGGCGGCGGCTCCCCGCGAGCGGGGTGGCATGGCCGGCGGCACCGTGAACACGTTCCGGCAGCTCGGGCTCGTCCTCGGCATCGCGATCCTCGGCGGTGTGTTCGCGCGCCGCGTCGAGAGCGTGGTGGGCGACCGACTGCCCGACGCGCACAAGGTGGCCGACATGCTCACCGGCGGTCAGGCCCGGGCCGTGACCGGCTCCGCACCCGCCGAACAGCGGGCCGCTGTCGACGAGATCGTGCACGCGGCGTTCGCGTCCGGGCTGCGCTGGTCGTACCTGCTGTGCGCGGCCGCCGCGCTGATCGGCGGCGTTTTGACGATCCTGCTGACGCGTTCCCGCAAGCCCGCGACGACCCCCGAGCCGGTCGGCGCTGCCGCGTGAAGTTGTAATTCGGGAGCACTTAGATAGGTGCATGGACCGCCGATCGGTGTTCCATGCCCTCTCTCGCCCAGGCGTTCTCCGGCCTTCAGATGAAACACCGGCTGCTCGCGCTCGGAGTGGGGGGCGTCGTCGCCACGGCGATCGTGCTGGTGATCGTCGGCGCCTGGCAGACGAACGCGTTCAGCGCGCACGCCCGCGACAACGTGTCGGCGCTGAGCACCGCGGACCTGGATCACGTCGCCCAGGGCGTCGACCGCCTGACGACTACTGCGGGCGACGCCATTCAGGCGCAGGTCAACCAGGGGATGACCGTCGCGCTGGCCGAGTTGCGCCAGCGCGGCGGCGTCCAGCTCTCCGGCACCACCGCGACCTGGACCGCGACGAACCAGACCACCCAGGCCAAGCGCAGCGCGACGCTGCCCCGCCTGCTGGTCGGCGGCACCTGGCTCGGTCAGAACCGCAACCTGGCGGTCCGCACACCGCTGGTGGACGACATCTACGGGATGGTCGGCGGCACCGTGACCGTGTTCCAGCGCATGAACAGCGCCGGTGACCTGCTGCGCGTCGCGACGAACGTCAAGGCCAAGACCGGCAACCGGGCGATCGGCACGTTCATCCCCGCCACCGCGGCCGACGGCACCCCGAACGCCGTCGCGGCCGCGATCAAGGCCGGCAAGCCGTACCGGGGCGTCGCGAAAGTCGTCGATACCTGGCAGGTCAGTGCCTACAACCCGCTGAAGAACGCATCGGGGCAGGTCATCGGCGCGATCTACGTCGGGACGCCGCAGTCGGAGGCGACCGCCTCCCTGCGCGACGCGATCGCCGCCACCAAGGTCGGCGAGAACGGCGGCGTCACCGTCTACAGCACGCTCACGGCCGACAAGGGACGCGTGATCGCGGCCACCGCGGCCGACCGGGTCGGCGCCGACGCGCTGGAGGAGCAGGACGCCGACGGCAAGGCCTACGTGCAGGACATCATCGAGCGGGCGACAGCGCTCGACGCGAACCAGACGACGAACGCGTTCTACCGCCTCCCCGGCATCAGCACCGACACCCCGGCGCGCACGCAGGTCGCGATCTCGTACTACGCGGCCTACGGGTGGGCGATCGAGGTCGCGTCCTACCTGCCGGACCACGCCGCCGCGATCGACGAGATCAACTCCGGCCGGACGACGATGCTCTGGGCGTTCGTCATCGCCGGGCTGCTGCTGGCGCTGATCGGCGGGGCGGTCGCCTGGATCTGGGCACGCAGCATCTCGGCGCGGATGGAACGCCTGACCGGCGCGATCGTCGGCCTGTCGCAGCGTGACCTGACCGTCGACGTGTCGGTCGACGGCGGCGACGAGATCGGCCGGATGGGCTCCGCGCTGCGCACCGCGATCGTCGAGCTGCGCGGCTTGCTCAGCGGCATCAGCGGCGCCTCCACCGAGGTCGCCGGCGCCGCCCAGCGGGTCACGGCCGCCGGTAGCGCGCTCGCCGGTTCGTCGAACCGGGCGTCCGAGCAGACGGGCGACGCCACGCACGCCGCGTCCGAGGTCAGCCAGAACGTCCAGCTGGTGTCCGAGAGCTCGGAGCAGATGGGTGCGGCGATCGCCGAGATCACCACGAACGCCCAGGAAGCCGCCGCGGTGGCCCGGGAGAGCGTCTCGCTGTCCCAGCAGGCGGGCGAGGTCATCGCGAAGCTCGGTGAGTCCGGCAACCGGATCGCCGAGGTCGTGAAGGCGATCAACGGGATCGCCGAGCAGACGAACCTCCTGGCGTTGAACGCCACGATCGAGGCCGCGCGAGCCGGCGAGTCGGGTAAGGGGTTCGCGGTGGTCGCCAGCGAGGTCAAGGACCTCGCCCAGGAGACCGCACGCGCCACCGAGGACGTGACCGCGCGGGTCGAGGAGATCGCCGCGGACACCCGGCTGGCCGTCACCGCGATCGAGGGCATCTCGGAGTCGATCGCGCGGGTGAACGACTTCCAGACCGCGATCGCTGCGGCGGTGGAGGAGCAGACCGCGGCGACCGGTGAGATGAGCCGGAACGTGAACGTGGCGGCTGACCGGAGCAACGAGATCGCCCGGAACCTGGGTGACGTGCTGGAGACCGTCGACACGACCCGCAACGCGGTGCAGGATTCGCAACAGGCGGCTGACGAGCTCAACGGGACCGCTCGTCACCTCACGGACCTGGTGGCACGCTTCCGTCTCTGAGCGCCGCGGCGCGGCGGGCGAACAGGGCGCGCTCGACGTCGTTGCGCGTCAGCGCGGCGGCGCGCTCGAACTCGGCAGCCGCCTCGGGCGCGCGGCCGAGCTGGGCCAGGAGCTCACCGCGCACCGCGGGGAGTTGGGGGTAGCGGCGGAGCTCGGCGGCGAGTGCGTCGGTGATCGCGAGGCCGCGCTCGGGGTTGCCGGCCTTGCCCACGGCGACTGCCTGGTTCAGGCGGACGACCGGTGAGGGGCGGACGTAGGCGAGCACCTCGTACAGCGCCCCGATACGTGTCCAGTCGGTGGTCGCGGCGCCGACCGCCCTCGCGTGACACGCCGCGATCGCCGCCTGGAGCGTGTAGAGGCCACCGCCGAGCGTCTCCGCCCGGTCCAACGCGGCCAGCCCGCGCCGGATCAGCAGCCGGTCCCAGCGGCGTCGGTCCTGGTCGTCGAGGAGCACCGGGCGGCCCTCGGCGTCCGTCCGGGCCGGCAGCCGGGACGCCTGCAGCTCCATCAGCGCGACCAACCCGTGCACCTCCGGCTCCTCGGGCAGCAGCCCGGTGAGCACTCGCCCGAGGCGCATCGCCTCCCGGCACAGCGCCGGTCGCGTCCAGTCGGATCCGCTCGTCGCCGAGTACCCCTCGTTGAAAATCAGATACAGGACGCCGAGCACCGCGCCGAGCCGCTCGGCTGTCTCCGCCGGGGTGGGCATCGCGAACTCGACGCCGTTCTTCGCGAGCGTCTTCTTCGCCCGAACGATCCGCTGGGCGGCCGTCGCCTCCGGGATCAGGAACGCCCGCGCGATCTCCTCCGTGCTCAACCCGCCGAGCAGGCGCAGTGTCAACGCGACCTTGCCCTCCGTGGAGAGCACCGGGTGCGCTGCCGTGAACATGAGCCGGAGCAGGTCGTCGCCGATGTGGTCGTCGAGTTCGTCGACGAGGTCGTCGGTCAGGTCCCGTTCCGAGACGTCCGCGCCGAGCACCGCGAGTTTCTCGGTGTAGCGCTGCTGCCGGCGCAGGACGTCGATCGCGCGGTGTTTCGCGGTGGCCCGCAGCCACGGCCCGGGGTCGTCCGGGATGCCGTCCCGTGGCCATTGCTCGAGCGCGACGACCAGCGTGTCCTGCGCCAGCTCCTCGGCCAGCCCGACGTCGCGGACGAGGCGGGCGATCCCGGCCACGATGCGCGCACCCTCGATGCGCCAGACGGCATCGAGGGTGCGGCGCACGTGTTCTGTCACGGGGTGGGGAAATCCTCCGGGCCGAACAGCTTCAGGACGTCGACGTCACCTTCCCAGCCGGGCCACAGGTCGCGGTGCACCTTGAGGAAGCGCGACGCCCACTCCACGGCTTCCTCCTTCGAGTTCACCTCGTAGACCGCGTAGCTGATGACCTCCTTGGACTCCGCGAACGGGCCGTCGGTGGTGGTCAGTTCGCCGCCGCTGAGCGAGACCCGCGCGCCGGCGGCGCTCGGGGCGAGTCCGGACGTGTCGAGCAGACTGCCGGACTTCGTCGCCTCCTCGCCGAGCGCCATGATCGCGGCCATCAGTTCGGGCGGGGGAGGGGTGGTGGAGTGGGTGCCACGCAGCAGGGTGAGGTAGCGCATCAGAGTCCTTTCCAGAAGACGGTCGAAAGCCAGGCGGACGCGAGGATCACGGCCGCGGTGAAGGCGAGCAGTGCCCAGGCGGCGCCACCGGTGGCGGCCATCGCCACGAACGTGACGCCGAAAAGGGCGCCGGTGACGCGCGAGAAGGTCGTACGGACCAGGAAGCAGGCCGTTACGAGCCCGACGAAGCCGATGCCGCCGCAGACGAAGTGCAGGATTCCGTGGGTGGTGACGTCGACGGTCTCGGGTGTGCCGACCGGAAAGCCACGGCCCGGATCGGCGGTGAAGAAGCCGGCGCCGACCAGGCCCGCGCCGTACAGCGCGATACCGATCCGTACCCACCGGCGCTGGAGCCCCAGCGCGCCCAGGATGACCAGCAGGCCCGAGACCACGAGGTTCGCGCTGTGGATCCAACCGAGGTCCCCGTTGGCCAGCTGACTCCAGGCGTGCCTGGTCTGATCGAACCCCTCCCGCGTCACCACCTCGACCAACGAGACCCCTACGTACAGCGGCCCTGCGACAGCGCCGGCTACGCGCGCCCCGGCGCGCGGCTCAACGGCGAGGGGGCGTGCGATCGATGCCGCCATCGCTTTTCCTCTCGAGAGGGGGCCGGTTTCGGCCCTTCACTCTGTCTCTCGAACGGGAGGGTGCCGGATCGACACGGCGGCGAAAAAACTTTCTACAGCCGTACGACGCGGTCCGCGCGATCGCGCGTCGCCGCGATGAGGTCGGCGTTGCGCTGGTCGGTGCCGTGGCTCCAGGACCGCGCGGTCTCCGGGTCCTTGCCGAACGCGATGTGCCGCGCGACCAGACGGTCCAGCCGCACCTCCTCGTCCACCTCGAGGTACCAGACCTCGTCGAGCAGTCCGCGCGCGGCGGCCCAGGGCCCCTCGTCGACCAGAAGGTAGTTGCCTTCCGTCACCACCAGCGGAACCTCGGCGGGCACCGGAAGCGAACACGCGATCGGTTCCTCGATCTCCCGGGCGAAGTACGGGGCGTACACGAGTTCGTCGGCCGGGTCGCGGAGCCGGCGCAGCAGCGCCACGTACCCGGCCGCGTCGAACGTGTCGACTGCGCCCTTGCGGTCGCGCCGGCCCAGCCGGATCAGCTCGGCGTTGGCCAGGTGGAACCCGTCCATCGGCACCAGCACGGCCCGCGGGCCCAGGGTCGCCACCAGCGAGGCGGCGAGCGTCGACTTACCGGCGCCCGGCGCGCCGGTGAGGCCCAGGATCCGCCTGGGCCCACTCGCCAGCTCCTGCGCCCGCGACAACAGTTCCGAAGGGATCACAGCTGCTCCAACCAGGCTCGCGGGCCGGCGACCGAGCACCGCAGCGCGGCGACCCGGGCACCGTGGACCAGGGATCCCTGGAACGACGTCCCACCCGCCAGCGCGTAGGCGAACGCGCCGTGGAACGCGTCCCCGGCGCCCAGAGTGTCCTGTACGTCGACCGACGGTACCGGTATCTCCCCGGAACTCCCTTCCGACCACCAGAGCACCGGATCCGGCCCCCGGGTCACGGCCACGTGCGGTACCTCCAGCGACGCCGCATCCGGGAAAACCGCCGAACACACCGCGTAATCGACGAGGGGCAACAGCTCGGCGAGCACCGGTTTCCAGCTCCCTCCGTCGAGTACGACCGGCACCCTGCCATGCGCGCCGGCGGCCCCGGGCGGTTGCGACGCCGCGCGCGCCGCGGCGAGCGCCAGGAGAGGGTGGTGGCCGTCGACCAACACGACGTCCGCGGCGGCCGCCAGCGCGGCGAGGCCGGACGGCGGCTCGGCGGGATGCGCTGCCCAGAATGCGCCCGCGTTGATCGACGACACCTGGCGGTCGCCGGTCGAGTCGAGAACCTGGATCGCCGACACCGGCGGCGCCACCGTGGCGTCCGGCGCGGCATCGACCACGCTCACACCGTGCGAGGCGAGTTCAGCAGCCACGTACCGGGCCAACGGGTGCGAACCCAGTGCTGTGACGAGCGTCGCCTCCCCACCAAGGCGGGCAAATGTGACAGCCGCGTTTGCGGCAGGCCCACCCGCGGCGATCTCCTGACCGAGCGCGGTCACCTTCTCGTTCGGCCGGACCAGTCGTTCCAACCGATGGACGACATCGACCGTGGCGACCCCGACGAACACCCCACGTGCCACAGAAGGAAGCCTATGGTCTCGGATTCGTTGGTGCGCCGCCGTCGGCTGGAACCGCTCGACTGGGTCGGCCTCGGACTTTTCGCGCTGGGCCTGCTCGGAATGGCCACCGGCATCGTCCCGCTCCGGGACGCAGAGGGCACGATGCACCGCGTCGTCCCGCTGCTCCTGTTCCTCGGCACCGTGATCGTGCTCGCCGAACTCACCGCCCGCGCCGAGGTGTTCGACGTCGTCGCGACCTGGCTGGCCCGCCTCGGCCGCGGCCGCTACCCGGTGCTGTTCGCGCTCTGCGTGGGCTTCGCGACGCTGGTCACCGCGATCCTCAACCTCGACACGACCGCCGTGCTGCTCACCCCGGTGATGCTGGCGCTGGCCACCCGTCTGGGCGTGTCCCCGCTGCCGTTCGCGATGACGACGGTCTGGCTCGCCAACACCGCCAGCCTGCTGCTGCCGGTGTCCAACCTGACGAACCTGCTGGCCGCCGACAAGATCGGCCTGTCCCCGGTCGGGTTCGCGCTGCGGATGGCGCTGCCAGAACTGGCGTCGGTGCTCGCCACCGCCGCCTGCCTCTGGCTCCTCTACTGGCGACGTCAGTCAGGTGCGCGGTACGAGGTTCCCGACACCCACCGGCCGCCGGATCGGACGCTGACCGGGATCGCGGCGGCAGCGTGCGTGCTGTTCGTCGTGCTCGTGCTGGTGGGGGTGCCGCTGGAGGCCGCGGCGCCGATCTGCGCGGTGATCGTCGTGGGGGCGTTCGTGGCGCGTGACCGTTCCGCCCTGCGGTGGTCACTGGTGCCCTGGCAGTTGCTGGTTCTCGTCACCGGACTGTTCCTGGTGATGGACGCGATCGGTCGGCTGGGCCTGTCGGATCTGCTGCGGGCGATGCTCGGCGACGATCCGGGCATCGGGCAGGTCGCTGCGGCCGGTGCGGTGCTCGCCAACGTCGTCAACAATCTGCCCGCGTACGTGGCGGTGGAAGCCGTGGTGCCGCCCGACGCCCTGTTCGGCCTCCTGGTGGGCGTGAACGTCGGTCCGATCGTGGCGCCGTGGGCCTCGGTGGCGACGCTGCTCTGGTACGAGCGGTGCCGCTCGGCCGGCGTGCCGATCTCCTGGTGGCGCTTCGCAGCCACCGGCCTGCTGACCGCCGTGGTGGCGTTGGCCGCCGCGATCGGCGCGTTGATCCTCGTGCGCTGAGCGCGTGGCTGCGGGGCGTGCGGCGCCAGGCGACGAGGATCGGCGCGCTGATGGGCGTCGGCTAGAGCTTTTCGGGGCGGAGGCCGATGCCGATCAGGCGGGCCGGGATCACCTGGAGCGCCGGGAACCGGCGCAGCATGCGCAGCGGGAACGGAGCCGTCACCGGACGGCCGCCGGAGAGCACCGGCCGGATGACGGCGTTCTGTGCGATCCGCTGGAACAGCTGCGTACCGATCGTGGGTGGGGTGCGGCGCCGCTGCACCTCCGCGAGGACGGTGCTGGAGAGCCGACGCTCCTTCAGCGGCGCGGCCAGGATGCGTGCCGTGGCGACCGCATCCTGCACGGCGAGGTTGATACCGACGCCGCCGATCGGCGACATCGCGTGCGCCGCGTCGCCGATGAGCAGCGCGCCCGGCACGTGCCAGCGCTCGAGCCGGTCGACGGTGACCGTGAGGACCCGGACCGCGTCCCAGTCGGTGATCTCGTCCACGCGGTCGCCGAGGAACGGTACGAGGTCGGTGACCGACGCTTTGAACGCCGGTAGCCCGTCGCGCTTGACCTGCTCGAACCCGTTCTTCGGGAAGACGTACGCGGACTGCCAGTAGTCGCCCCGGTCGATCGTGATCAGGATGCGGCCCTTGCGGACGTGACCGACCAGCCCGTCGCCGTCGGACTCGCGGCGCGACAGACGGAACCAGGCGACGTCCATCGGGGCGCCGAAGTCGCGCGACCGCAGGCCGAGGGCGCGGCGGACCGTCGAGTGGCGGCCGTCGGTGCCGACGGTGAGCCGGGCGCGGATGTCGCCGTCGGTGGTGCGGACGCCGGTGACGACGCCGTTCTCACGGATGACGTCGGTGACCTCGCATGCGCGCAGCAGCGTGAACGTCGGGTATTGGGCGGCCTCGCGGGCGAGCAGTTCCAGCAGATCCCACTGCGGCACCATCGCCAGGTAGGGATGGGGGTTGGACAGGCGGGTGAGGTCGCCGAGGGGCCAGACGCCGTCGGGGAGGTCGACCTGGAGGCTCTCGACAGTGCGGTGGGGGAGTTGGTCGAACTCCTTGCTCAGGCCGAGTTCGGCGAGGAGGTCGAGGGTGGAGGGATGAACGGTGTCGCCGCGGAAGTCGCGGAGGAAGTCGTCGTGCTTTTCGCAGACCACGACCTCGATGCCCTGCCGGGCCAGGAGCAGCCCGAGCACCAGCCCCGCCGGCCCGCCGCCGACGATGCAGACGTCTGTGTCCATCATCTCGCGCCCCCTAGAATTCATCGCCTGATGAAATCCTACGCCTCCGATCGCGAAAACGCGTCCCGCGCGAGGGTGGGCCGCGACGATGGGCCGCCGGGGGCGGGGAGCGGCGCCGCCGGGCGCGTTCAAACGGCCCCGCGAGGGGCCGTTCGAGGTGCGGTCAGACCGAGGGCTGCTGGAGTGCGGTGATCACTTCGGCGTAGATCCCCGATTTGATCGTGGCGAGGGCCTTGGCGGACTTGGTGGTGAGCGGCCTCGCCAGCTCCAGCGCTGCGGCGAGCACCTGGCCCTCGGGTGCGACCGCGTCGACGATCCGGGCCGCGGCGGCGTCGGTGCCGCCGTACCGACGACCGGTCGTCATCGCCTCGTGGGCGGTCTGCTTCTCCAGCCGGGACCGGACGAGCGCGGTCATCCCCACCGTGAACGGCATGCCGAGGTCGACCTCGGGCAGGCAGAAGAAACCCCGGTCGGCCCGCATGACCCGGAAGTCGCTCGCCAGCGCCAGCATCGCCCCGGCGCCGAAGTTGTGACCCTGCAGCGCGGCGACGGTCGGCGCCGGAAACACCAGGTAGCGAGCCAACAGCGCCTGCACGCTGTCGACGTAGGACCCGAGCTCGTTCGGGTTCGCGCCGAGCCAGTCGAGGTCGAGACCGGTCGAGAAGAACTTGCCGGTCGCAGCGGTGACCAGCGCCTTGGGTCCCTCCGCGCCCTCGACCTCGTCGAGCGCGGCGTTGATGGCGGCGACCTGGTCGGGGTGGAAGCGGTTCTCGCCGTCACCGAGGTCGAGGACGAAGACGTCCCCGTCACGCGTCAGGGCCGGCATCAGCGACCCTCGAACTTCGGCTCGCGACGCTGCACGAACGCGGTCATCGCCTCGGTCAGGTCGTGCGAGGGCAGGAAAGCGGCGTTCCACGTGGTCACGTAGCGCTGGGCCGCCGCGACCTTCTCGGCCCGGTTGACGTCCAACACTTCCTTGACGCCCTGGACCACCAGTGGGGGGTTCGCTGCGACTTCGTCGGCGAAGGCGTGCGCGGCCTCGACCGGGTCGGCGGCGACCTCGTTGACCAGGCCGATGCGCTCGGCCTTCGTGGCGTCGACGTCCTTGCCGGTGAACGCGAGCTCGCGCAGGTGCCCCTCGGACAGGATGCCGGGGAGGCGGGCGAGGCTGCCCATGTCGGCCACGATCGCCATCCGCACCTCACGGACGCTGAACCTGGCGTCCGGGCCGGCGTAGCGGACGTCGCACGCGGCGAGCAGGTCGATGCCGCCGCCGATGCACCAGCCGCTCACCGCCGCGGCCACCGGCTTGCGGCAGTCGGCGACGGCGTCGAGCGCGGTCTGCATTTCGCGGATCTCGTGCAGGAAGCGGGTGCGTGCGCGGGCGAGGCCGCCGTCGTCCTGGAGCGTGGAGCCGGCACCGGTGGCGAACGACGTGAGGTCCAGACCGTAGGTGAAGTGCTTGCCGGAGCCGGTGACCACGATCGCTCGGACGCTCTCGTCGGCGCTGAGTGCGCGGAACAGCTTCGGGGTCTCGGACCAGAAGGCCGGGCCCATCGCGTTGCCCTTGCCGGGGCCGAGGAGTGTCACCCGGACGACGGCGCCCTGGTCACCGTGTCTGGTGGCGGCGAGTGCGGTCAGCGGTTCGTCGACCTCGTAGGGCGTCGCCACGTCGGTGGGGCTGCTCATCCGTGCCTCCCGTGCAGATTTTAGAACCATCATCGTGCGTGCCCGGCGCCCCGCACGACGAAGGCCCCGCGGTCTCGCGGGGCCTTCGTCGTGGCGTGGTGCGGTCAGTGGGCCGCGTGGTGCGGCTCGCGGCTGCGAGGCGTGGTGGCGCCGCTGCGCTGCAGGGCGTCGGCGGTGCGGCGCAGGTCGCGGGTCGCGGCGCGGTGCCGAGCCCATTCCGTCAGCGGCGGGCGGGCCGCCCACACCGCGAGCGCGAGCACGATCGCGACGCCCAGAGCGATGAGAACGCCGGTGTAAACGCTGGCTGCAATCAGTAGGCCGTGGTCGATCATCGTGATCCCTCCGTGGATCTTCTACATCTGTAGAAACCGTACGTCGATCATGCCGGATCGTCTACACCTGTAGAAGTCGCGCCGGTCACAGCACGGTGGGGCGGTGGTACGAGCGTCGTCCGGCAACCGCAGAGCCGACATCCTGGATGCGGCGATCGACCTGGTGGCCGACGCCGGGCTCCGCGGCCTGACCCACCGCGCGGTCGACGCCGCCGCCGGCCTCCCGGAGGGCTCCACGTCCGCGTACTTCCGGACGCGAGCCGCGCTGCTCAACGCCGTCGTCGTCCGGCTGGGCGAACGAATCGGCGCCGACGTCGACGAGCTCGCTACCGAGGCCGCCCGCCATCCGGGCGACACCGCCCACGCGATCGAAGAGACGATGAAGCAGCTCGACTGCTGGCTCTCCGACCCGGCGCCGCTGCTCGCCCGGCTGGAACTCTCCCTGGAGTCGACCCGCCGCCCCGAACTCGGCGAAGCGATGAACAACTGGCGGACCGCGTTCGAGGCGCTGGTCGCGCGGATCCTGACCGACGTCGGTCTGGAGAAGGCGAGCGAACGCGCGACGCTCATCGTCGCCTGCATGGATGGCATTTTGCTTCGGGCTCTGACCTCCGCCCCCGCACAGGCGGCACGGGCCGTCGCCGTCGACGAGGCTCGGACGCTGCTGACCTCGCTGTTGATCAGCGCACGCGTGCTGGACGGTGGAGAAGACCCCCTGACAGATGTCATGCCGGGGTGATGACGCTCGATCCGTGGACGGACCGCTCCGCGGGCCGATTGTTATCGGCATGGAAAACACCACGCTGACTCGGACGGGAACCACCGCCGCAGTCCGGCTCACCGGGCTCACGAAGCGGTTCGGCTCGGTCACCGCCGTCGACGACCTCTCGCTGACCATCGAGCCCGGCGAAGTGGTCGCGTTCCTCGGTCCGAACGGGGCCGGCAAGACCACGACCGTCGACATGATGCTCGGGCTGGCCCGGCCGACCTCCGGAACTGTCGAGATCTACGGCCGGCAGCCCGCCCAGGCGGTCGCCGAGGGCCGGATCGCGGCGGTCATGCAGACCGGCGGCCTGCTCAAGGACCTCACCGTCGCCGAGACCGTGCGGATGACCGGCTCGCTGTTCGGCCGCACCCGCCCGGTGAACGAGGTGCTCACCCGGGCCGGGATCCTCGACATCGCCGACCGGCGCGTGGGCAAGTGCTCCGGCGGTCAGCAGCAGCGGCTCCGGTTCGCGATGGCGCTGCTGCCCGACCCGGACCTGATGGTCCTCGACGAGCCGACGACCGGCATGGACGTGGAGGGCCGACGCGAGTTCTGGGCCGCGATCCGCGAGGACGCCGCGCAGGGCCGCACGATCCTGTTCGCCACCCACTACCTCGACGAGGCCGACGCGTACGCCGACCGGATCGTGCTGGTGCGGCACGGGCAGGTGGTCGCCGATGGCACCGCCGCCTCGATCAAGGGCCTGGCCACGGGGCGGGTCGTGCGGGCGACCCTGCCCGGCGCCGACCCGGCCGCGCTCGCCGCGCTGCCGGGCGTCGATCAGGTGGAAGTTCGTGGTGAGTCGGTGCTGGTGCACGCGACCGACTCCGACGCGGTGGCCCGCCACCTGCTGACCACCACCAGTGCGCGCGACCTGGAGATCACCTCGCGCAACCTCGAAGACGCGTTCATCGCGCTGACCTCGGAGAAGAGCAAATGACCACGTATCTCGGTGAGCGCCGGACGCCTCGGTTCGGTGGCCTCAACCCCACCTACCTGAGCCTCGAGATCCGGCGGACGCTCCGCAACCGGCGGACGTTGTTCTTCATCCTGATCATGCCGGCCGCGTTCTTCCTGCTCTTCGGGTTGCCGCAGAAGGGGCAGTCGCTGGACAACGGTCGGCCGGTGACTGCGTACATCATGATCAGCCTCGCGGTGTACGGCGCGATGGTCGCGACCACGAGCGGTGGGGCGATGGTGGCGGTCGAGCGGGCGCAGGGGTGGAGTCGTCAGCTGCGGCTGACGCCGCTCAAGCCGGTGGCGTACATCGCGACGAAGGTGCTGTCGGCGCTGGTGCTCGGGTTGGCTGCCGTGGTGGTGGAGTTCGTCGTCGGTGCGGCTTCCGGGGTGCGGATGCCGGTGCACATGTGGGTGCTGGCGGGGTTGGCCGCGTGGGTCGGGTCGCTGGTGTTCGCCGCGTTCGGGCTGTTCATCGGGTATCTGGTGCCGGCGGAGAACGTCATGCAGTTCCTCGGGCCGATCCTGGCGATCCTGGCGATGTTCGGGGGGTTGTTCGTCCCGCTGGAGGTGCTACCGCACGCGTTCCAGGAGATCGCGAAGTGGACGCCGGTGTACGGGATCGGGACGATCGCTCGGAGTCCGTTGACGGGGGAGACGGTGACGATGACCGAGGTCATGAACGTGATCGCGTGGACGTTGGTGTTCGGCCTCGGCGCCGCTCGGCTGTTCCGGCGGGACACTGCCCGCGTTTGACGCCTTCTTCGATGCCCCGGCCGACCTGGCCGGGGCATCGGCGTATTCGTGGCCGGCGGCCTTCCGGAACGCATCACGGAGAGTGATTCATGGCGACTTCACAGGGAGGGCTCACGAACGGCTCAGAAGTGAGGCTGACAGTGGGGACATCAGCGGATGAGAGGACACGACAATGACCGCGACCACGCTTCCCCCGTCACTCCAGGTGCTCGCCCGTCGCCCCGCTCGTGGTCCCCGCCTCGCGGCCGCCGCTGCGATGCTCGCCGCGGCTGCCACGTTCTCGCTGGCGTTCAGCGGGGGAGTGACGCCGCTCCCCACCGCCACCCCGGCCCTCTCGATCGTGAGCCAGACAGTGACGACCGACCTTCTCGTCCGGGACGAGCAGTGACCACCGAGGCGCCGGCGCCACCCAAAAACATGCAGGCTTGACTGTATCTGCCCGCCACCGGAGACTGGTGCCGTCGAATCGGCGCGAGGAAGGTGGCTAGTGGCTAGTTCTACCGAGACGCAGCCCGCGCGGCGGACGCAGGCTGATCGGAGTGCGGCCACCAAGAGCCGGCTGCTCGACGCCACGATCACCAGCCTCGTCGAGGCCGGGTACACCGGCACGACGACGACCGCCGTCGCCCAGCGGGCCGGGGTCAGCCGGGGCGCTCAACTGCATCACTACGGCACCAAGGAAAAGCTCGTCGCCGCGGCGGTCGCCCACCTGGCCGAGCAGCGGGCCGCAACGGTTCGCGAGCAGATCGCCCAGCTCGGGGACGCCAAGGACACGCTGAGGCGCACCCTCGACCTGCTCGCCGACTTCCTCTCCGGCCCGCTCTATGCGGCCACCATCGAGCTCTGGGTCGCGGCCCGAAGCGACGCCGCGCTCCGGGAGATGCTCATCCCCGTCGAGGCCCAGCTCGCCAAAGAGCTGCGTGAGATCTGCCGCGAGTACGTCACGTCCGACCCGCTGCTCCAGCAGATGACGCTCGACCTGCTGCTCGGCCGCGGCGTCACGATGCTGCTCACCGACTGGAACGCGAGCCATCGAGCCCGCGCCCTCGACGCCTGGGCCGAGATGGTCACCCTCCGAAACAACCAGGGGACGTCCTGATGCAGAGAACCCTCTACGACGAAGACCACGACGCCTTCCGCTCCACCGCCCGCACCTTCCTCGCCAAAGAGGTCGTCCCCTTCCACGACGACTGGGAAAAAGAAGGCCTCGTCGACCGCCGCATCTGGACCGCCGCCGGCGCGCAGGGACTCCTCGGCACCGACGTTCCCGAGCAGTACGGCGGCGGCGGCGTCAAGGACTTCCGCTACAACGCGGTCCTCACCGAGGAGACGATCGCCGTCGGCGCGAGTGGCGTCGGCTTCTCGCTGCACAACGACGTCACCGCGCCGTACCTCACCGAGCTCACCACCGACGAGCAGAAACAGCGCTGGTTACCCGGGTTCGTGACCGGCGAGATCATCACCGCCATCGCGATGACCGAGCCCGGCGCGGGTTCCGACCTCCAAGGGATAACCACCAGCGCCAAACGAGACGGCAGCGACCTCGTCCTCACCGGCCAGAAGACCTTCATCACCAACGGCATCCACGCCGACCTCGTCCTCGTCGTCGCCCGCACCGACCCCGACGCCAAAGCCGCGCATGGCCTGAGCCTCATCGCCGTCGAACGCGGCATGCCGGGCTTCGAACGCGGCCGCAACCTCGACAAGATCGGCATGCACGCCCAGGACACCGCCGAGCTCTTCTTCGACGACGTGCGCGTCCCGGCGAGCAACGTCGTCGGTGAGCTCAACCAGGGCTTCATCCACCTGATGACGATGCTGCCCCAGGAGCGCCTCTCGATCGCGGTCGCCGCGATCGCCGGAGCACGCACGATCTTCGACCGCACGCTCGAGTACGTGAAAGACCGCAAGGCATTCGGACGTCCGGTCGGCAGCTTCCAGCACAACCGTTTCGTGCTCGCGGAGATGGCCACCGAGCTCGAACTCGCCGAGACCTACCTCGACAAGGCGATCCTCGAGCACAACGAAGGCCGCTACACCGTCGTCGACGCGGCGATGGCCAAGTGGTGGACCACCGAGATGCAGAAGCGGGTCGTCGACCGCTGCGTCCAGCTGCACGGTGGCTACGGCTTCATGCGTGAGTACCCGGTCGCCCGCGCGTACACCGACACGCGGATCACGACGATCTACGGCGGCACCACCGAAATCATGAAGGAGATCGTCGGGCGCTCGCTCGGCGTGTAACGGAGGCGGAAATGAGCACAGACGCTTACGTCTACGACGCGATCCGCACCCCACGCGGTCGCGGCAAGAAGACCGGGTCGCTGCACTCGGTCAAGCCGGTTTCCCTGGTCACCGGGTTGATCGAAGCGATCCAGCAACGCAATCCGGGGCTGCAGACCGACGAGATCGACGACGTCGTCCTCGGTGTCGTCAGCCCGGTCGGCGAGCAGGGCGCCGACATCGCGAAGACCGCCGCGATCGCCTCCGGACTGCCCGAGACCGTCTCCGGCGTCCAGCTCAACCGGTTCTGCGCCTCCGGGCTGGAAGCGGTGAACATCGCCGCGCAGAAGGTCCGCTCGGGCTGGGAAGACCTGGTCCTCGCCGGCGGTGTCGAGGCGATGTCGCGGGTACCGATGGGGTCGGACGGCGGTGCCTGGGCCCAGGACCCCGAGACCGCGTACAGCACCGGCTTCGTCCCGCAGGGCATCGGCGCCGACCTCATCGCGACGCTGCACGGCTGGTCGCGCGAGGACGTCGACGCCTACGCCGCCCGCTCGCAGCAGCGCGCGGCCAAGGCCTGGGCGAATGGATATTTCGCTCGGAGCATCACAGCGGTCAAGGATCTCAACGGCACCACGATCCTCGACCAGGACGAGCACGTCCGCCCGGACACCACTGTCGAGTCGCTCGGAAAACTCCCCGCGAGTTTCGCCGGCATCGGTGACCAGGGCGGCTTCGACGCCGTAGCGCTCGACAAGTACCACTGGGTCGAACAGATCAACCACGTCCACACCGCCGGCAACTCGTCCGGCATCGTCGACGGCGCGGCGTTGGTGGTGATCGGCAGCGAGGAAGCCGGCAAACGTCACGGCCTGACGCCGAAAGCCCGGATCCTGAGCACCGCGGTCTCTGGTGCCGACCCGACGATCATGCTCACCGGCCCGGCCCCCGCGACCCGCAAGGCGCTCGCCAAAGCCGGCCTGACGACCGACGACATCGACCTGGTCGAGATGAACGAAGCATTCGCGGCCGTGGTGCTCCGCTTCATGGCCGACACGGGGTTCGACGAGGAGATCGTCAACGTCAACGGCGGTGCGATCGCGATGGGCCACCCGCTCGGTGCGACCGGCGCGATGCTGCTCGGCACGCTGATCGACGAGCTCGAACGCCGCGAGCAGCGGTACGGACTGGTGACGCTCTGCGTCGGTGGCGGAATGGGAATCGCAACGGTGGTGGAGAAGCTGTGAGCATCCGCTGGAACCAGGACGACGACGGCATCGTCACGCTGACCCTCGACGCCCCGAACGCGTCGGCGAACACGATGGACGCCGCGTTCGAGGCGGCGCTCGGCGAGACCGTCGACCGCCTCGTAGCCGAGAAGGACCAGATCAAGGGCGTCGTCATCACCAGCGCGAAGAAGACGTTCTTCGCCGGCGGCAACCTCGACACGCTGATCCAGGCGAGCCCGGAAAGCCGCGACCTGCTCCTCACCACTGTCACCAACATCAAGCGACGGCTGCGCCAGATCGAGACCCTCGGCGTGCCGGTGGTCGCCGCGATCAACGGCGCCGCGCTCGGCGGCGGTCTGGAGATCGCGCTGGCGGCACACCACCGCATCGCACTGGACACCCCGGCGACGAAGCTGGGCTTCCCCGAGGTCACGCTCGGCCTGCTCCCCGGCGCGGGCGGCGTCGTCCGGAGCGTGCGGTTGCTCGGCCTCGTGACCGCGCTGACCCAACTGCTGCTGCAGGGCCAGCAGCTCCGCGCACCAGCTGCGCAGCAGCTGGGACTGGTGCACGACGTCGTGACGGATCCGTCAGAACTAACCACCAAAGCCAAAGCCTGGATCGACGCCAATCAGGGTGCCACCCAGCCATGGGATGCCAAGGGTTACAAGGTGCCCGGAGGCTCACCGAACTCCCCGTCGCTCGCCGGATTCCTGCCGGCACTCCCGGCGAACCTTCGCAAGCAGCTCAAGGGCGCTCATCTCCCGGCGCCGCACCACATCCTGTGCGCCGCGGTCGAGGGCCTGCTGGTCGACGTCGAGACCGCGTTCGTGATCGAGGGCCGCTACTTCGCCGACCTCGCGGCCGGCCAGACCTCGACGAACATGATCCAGGCGTTCTGGTTCGACCTGAACCGCATCAACGGCGGCGGCAGTCGTCCCGCCGAGGCTCCTCCGTTCAAGCCGGGCACGGTGGGGGTTCTCGGTGCGGGAATGATGGGCGCCGGCATCGCCTACGTCACGGCCAAGGCCGGTATCGACGTCGTACTGCGCGATGTGTCGCTGGAAGCCGCGGAACGTGGCAAGGCGTACTCGCAGAAGATCCTCGACAAGCAGATCGCGAAGGGCCGGAGCACCGAGGCGAAGCGCGACGCGTTGCTCGGGCGGATCCACGCCACGGACGACGTCGCGGATCTCGCCGGGTGCGACTTCGTGATCGAAGCGGTGTTCGAGGACACCGCGCTGAAGCACACGGTGCTGGCCGAGGCGGCGGCCGCTGCACCGGACGCGCTCATCACGTCGAACACCTCGACGTTGCCGATCACGGACCTGCAGCAGGGTGCGGGTTTGTCCGACCTGGTCGGCGTGCACTTCTTCTCGCCGGTCGACAAGATGCCGCTGATCGAGCTGATCGTCGGGGAGCGGACCTCGCCCGAAGCCGTCGCCAAGGCGTACGACTACACGCGGGCGATCGGTAAGACGCCGATCGTCGTCAAGGACAGCCGTGGGTTCTTCACCAGCCGGGTGTTCGGGACGATGGTGATGGAGGGCGCCGCGATGCTCGGCGAGGGATTGCCCGCGATGAGCGTCGAGCGGGCCGCGCTGCAGTCGGGGTTCCCCGCTGGGCCGTTGACGCTGCTCGACGAGGTGACGCTGACGTTGCCGCTCAAGATCGAGGAGCAGGGTGGGGGTGCTGCTTCCCACCCCGGGATCGCCGTGCTGCGCGCGTTGGTGGATCAGGGGCGCACCGGCAAGGCCGCCGGGAAGGGCTTCTTCGACTGGGAGCCGTCGAAGCGGGTGTGGCCGGGGCTCGCCGCGGTGTTCCCGCCCAACGTGGACGGGCTCGCGCCGGGTGCGGGTAACGACCCGCTGCGGTTCCGGGACGCGCAGGACCGGCTGCTGTTCATCATGGCGGTCGAGACGGCTCGATGCTTCGAAGAGGGTGTGTTGATCTCGGTCGAGGACGCGAACATCGGCTCGATCATGGGGATCGGGTTCCCGCCCGGTCTCGGGGGCGCGGCCCAGTTCATCGACCAGTACCCCGGTGGGGTGGCCGGCTTCGTCGCCCGCGCCGACGAACTGGCCGACAAGTTCGGCGACCGCTTCCGCGTTCCCGCGCTCCTCCGCGATCGCGCGATCGCCGCCGGCTCCCTACGCGAGGCCCTCGCGTAACGTCCGGGCGCACCACGCGCCCGGAGCCGCGGCGCATCACGCCAGGCCCGCGCGGGCGCATCACGCTCGGCCCGCGCGGGCGCATCACGCTCGGCCCGCGCGGGCGCATCGCGCCCGGCTCGGTCGGGTGCGGGCGGGCCGCAGGGCGCTCTGCGGCGGATGGACACGGAGGGTCGGGATGCGATGACGCTCCCGGCCCTCCGTTCGTCAGCGGGGGGCGCCCACGTGCATGGTGGCGTTGCTGATGAGCAGTGCGGGGTGGCGGCCGGGCGTGAGCCAGGACGAGAGCGTGGGGCCGCTCGCGGCGACGGTCACGCGACCCAGGCGGGCGCGCCCGTACAGACCGATCCACGCGGGGCGCGGCCCCTCCTCGAAAAGCTGCACGACCTTCAACCCGCCCGCCACGGGAAACCTCGGCGTCGACGCCTGCGCCGAAGCAGCGACGTCCCACCCGTCCCCGGCCGCGGCGATCGACGACGACCCCCACGTGAACGACGCGAGCGTCTTCGGCAACGCCCAGTTCGCGCGCCCACCGTGCACCGACGCCAGCGAGTCGACAGCGATGAACGGAACGTGCAGCGGCGGCACCGGCCACTGCCGCAGCAGTACGGGGCTGGCGAAAATCTCCGAGTACGCCCCGACCGGCGACTCGCGATAGCGCACGAATGCCACGAACGTCACCGGGATCGTCCCGAGCGCACGCAGCTCGACCGGCAGCGTGGACGCAGCCTCGAGAGAGGCCCGGTGCCACCAGAACGCGGCGTCGATCTTCGTCTTCCACGGCGCCGGCGCCGAACTCTCCGGCAACTCGATGTCGACGGCGAGGAACGACTCGGGCACTGACGGGATCGTCATCATGAGGATTCTCGGACCTTGATCGTCGGGAACAGCAGCGCAGCGGGTGCGTGCGGCGGCACGACAGGATTGCCCGGCGCCACCGGGGCCACGCGTCGATACGCACGGCCGGGTTCCGGCCGCGGGTCGTCCTCCCCGCGGTTGGGCCAGAACGAACAGGCCCGCTCGGTCAGCGCCGTGATCGTCAGCGCCGGGTTCACGCCGAGGTTCGCCGAGACCGTGGACCCGTCCATGATCGAGAGCCCGGGATACCCGTGCACCCGGTGGTACGGGTCGACGACACCCTCGTCGGCCGTGGCGCCCATCGCGCAGCCCCCGATGAAGTGCGCGGTCATCGGGATGTTCGCGATGTCGGCGAACGACCCGCCGGGGTCGCCGTCGACCTCGCGGGCGAGGCGCCGCACGACGTCGTGACCGACCGGGATCCAGCGTGGAGGTGGCTCGCCGGGCCCGGGGCGGGTACGCAGGCGCTGGCCGCCGAACAGACCGCGCCTGCCCGAGACGATCAGCGAATCGTCGTGCTCCTGCATGACCAGCGCGATTACCGTGCGCTCCGACCAGCGCCGCACGGACAGGCTGCGCACCAGCGCGCCCGGATTCCGCGCGGCCACGCCGAGGGCACGCAACCAGCGCGGGGCTCGCCCGGCGTCGACGAGCAGCGTCTGGAGCAGCCCGATCACGTTGCTGCCCGGCCCGTAGCGCACCGGCTCCACGTGGGTCGTGGCGTCGGGATGGAAAGAAGCCGTGATCGCCACACCCCGGCTGAAATCCGTGTGCAGGCGCCGGGAAGTCGCCGCGAGCACGGCCTCGGAGTTCGTCCGCGTCTGGTGCCCCAACCGCGGTGACAGCTTCGGCAGCGACTTCCGCATCGCGTGGAGGAGCCGCTGCGTGCCGTACGTGCCCGCGGCCAGCACGACGTGGTCGGCGGTGAACGTCTTCCGGCCCGAACGGCGTCCGCTGCGGACCGTCTCGACGGTCCAGCCGGGGCGGATCGACCGCACGGTGGTCAGGGGGTGCACCTCCGCGCCGGCCTTCTCGGCCAGGTACAGGTAGTTCTGTGTCAGCGTGTTCTTCGCGCCGACGCGACACCCCGTCATGCACGATCCGCACTCCGTGCAGGCCACCCGATCGGGCCCGGCACCCCCGAAAAACGGGTCCGGCACCGTTTCGCCGGCCGGGACGCGGTCGGCACCTCCGTCGGGCCCGAAGTAGACGCCGACGGGTGTCGCGCGCCAGGTGTCGCCGGCGCCGATCTCGTCCGCGACCTTGCGCATCGCGATGTCGGCCGGCGTCACCGACGGGTTGAGCGTGACGCCCAGCATCCGACGCGCCTGGTCGTAGTGCGGCGCCAGCTCGGAGGCCCAGTCGGTGATGCCCGCCCACTGCGGGTCGTCGAAGAACGACGGACCGGGCTGGTACAGCGTGTTCGCGTAGTTCAGCGACCCACCGCCGACCCCCGCACCTGCCATCACCAGCACGTCGGGAAGCAGGTGGATCCGTTGGAGTCCGTAACAGCCGAGCTGCGGCGCCCACAGGTACCGCCGCAGGTCCCACGACGTCGTGGGAAGGGTCTCCTGGTCGAACCGACGGCCCGCCTCCAGCACGCCGACCCGGTAGCCCTTCTCGGTGAGGCGAAGAGCGGTGACGCTGCCGCCGAAGCCGCTGCCCACCACGAGAACGTCATAGTGCATTCAGCGGCACCGCTTTCAGGTGGTAGTTGTCCAGGTCCAAGCGGCGGGTCGCCTGCCGGCACCGCCAGGTGAACGTGTGCCACATGACGCTGTTCCGGCCGTTGCGGTCGAGGTACCAGCTGGCGCATCCGCCCTGGTTCCACACCGACCGCTCCAGCTTGCGGTGGACGTCGGAGACGTAGTCGTGTTCGGTCTCCGCACGGACCTCGAGCGACGCGAGGTCGGCGCGGTCGAGCGTCCGGACGGCGTCGACGATGTAGCGGGCCTGCGATTCGAGCATGTAGATGATCGAGCTGTGCCCGAGGTTGGTGTTCGGGCCGTACATCAGGAACAGGTTCGGGAAGCCGTGGATCGTCATTCCGAGGTGGGCACGGGGGCTGCCGTCCCACGTCTCGGCGAGCGTCGCGTCGGAGCGGCCGGTGAGCAGCCGGGCGACCGGTGGCTCGGTCGGCGTGAAGCCGGTGCCGAAGATCAGGACGTCGAGGTCGTGTTTGCGTCCGGCCGCGTCCACGACGCCCTGCGGTGTCACCTCGGCGGCGGCCGCGGTCACCAGCTCGACGTTGGGTCGCTGCAGTGCCGGGAACCAGTCGTCGGAGAGCAGCGCGCGCTTGCAGCCGATCTGGAACGGCGGCCGGAGCTTCTCGCGCAGGTCCGGGTCCTTGACCTGGCGACGCAGGTGCGTCTCCGCCACGAACTGCATGCTCGGCAGCAGCTTTGGGAAATGCGCCATGCTGATGACGTAACTCTCGCGGTAGAGGTACGTGGAGCCGCGCGCGATCCGCTGCGTGACCGGCCAGCGTCGGTAGAGCGCGCGCTCGGAGTCGAGGTAGGGGCGGTCACCCCGCGGAATCACCCAGCCGGGCGTCCGCTGGAAGACGGTCAGGTGACCGGCGTCGGGGGCGATCGCCGGGACGAACTGCACCGCGGACGCGCCGGTGCCCACGACCCCGACCCGCTTGCCCTTCAGGGAGACGGAGTGGTCCCAGCGCGCGGAGTGGAACGCGGCGCCGGTGAACGAAGTGAGGCCGGGGAGGTCGGGCAGGCGCGGCGCGGACAGTGCCCCGGTTGCCGCGACCAGGATTTGGGCGCGGATCGTGCCGCTGGAGGTCTCGGCGATCCAGTGCGTGCCGTCCCAGTGCGCGCCGATCAGTTCGCAGCCGAACCGGACGTGGTCGATCAGCCCGGTGTCGCGCACGGTGCGGACCAGGTAGTCCAGGATCTCCGGCTGGCGGCTGTACGAGCGTGGCCAGTCCGGGTTCGGTGCGAACGAGAACGAGTAGAGCACCGACTGCACGTCACAGGCGCACTCCGGATAGGTGTTGTCGCGCCAGGTGCCGCCGACTTGGTCGGCCTTCTCGATGATCAGCAGGTCGTCGGGGGAGCGGTAGCCGGCTGCGCGTAAGTGCGCGGCCGCTGACAGGCCCCCGAAACCCGCACCGACGACCAGGACTCGTACGGATTCTTCCGGCACGTGCTCACCCCCGACTCTGGAAGCAAGAAAGATGCAGGCTTGACGGTATGTATCTTGAAGGGCCTCGTTGCCCGTGTCTAGTGGTCAGATTTCCGCGTTAGCGTGACCGCCATGACCAGCACCGAGCCGATCTCGCGGGTGAGTGCCGCGTTCACCGGCCAACCCAGAATGGCCAGGTTCGGCTGGTTGTTCGGTGGAATCTGGCTTTTTTACCTGATCGACCCGGCCCAGGTGGCGTGGGAGCAGGACAACGTCGCGCTCCGGGTGCTCGGGATCGGCGCGCTGTCGGCGTTCGCGCTCTGGTACCTGGCGATCTTCACGTTCGTGCGGTCGACGCGCTTCGGGCTGTGGGAGGACGAGGTACGTCGTAGTTGGATCGCTGTCGGGGGACTGGTCGCGCTGGCGGCGTCGACGGTGCCGGCGTGCGGGGCCCACGCGTTGTCCACGCTGGTCTACATCGGTGCGGCGGCGATGATGGTGCTGCCGTTGCGGTACGGGATCGCCGTCGCGGTCGGGCTCCTGGTGTTGACGCTGGCTCTCGACGCGTTCGTGCCGGGTTACAGCACCGGGGCGGGACTGATCTTCGGCATCGTCGTGTCCGCGCTGGCGATCTGGGGTGTGCGGCAGATGATCGCGCGCAACGTGGAGCTGATGAAGGCGCAGGAGACGGTCGCGCAGCTCGCGGTCGCCGAGGAGCGGGCGCGTACCGCGCGGGATCTGCACGACATCCTCGGGCACTCGCTCACCGTCATCACGGTGAAGGCGGAGCTGGCCGGGCGGTTGATCCGGGCCGACCCGGACCAGGCCGAGCGGGAGGTCGCGGACCTGGAGCGGCTCTCGCGGGAAGCGCTGGCGGACATCCGGCGCACGGTCAGTGGGTTCCGCGCGGTGACACTGGCCGGGGAGGTCGTGAGCGCGCGGGCCGCGCTGGACGCCGCGGGTATCGACGCGCAGTTGCCGATCGCACTCGACGAGGTGCCGGGGGAGCGCCGCGAGCTGTTCGGCTGGGTCGTGCGTGAAGGCGTGACCAACGTGATCCGACACGCCGCCGCCCGCCGCTGCGTCGTGACCGTGACGCGCGAGCGCGTCGAAATAGCCGACGACGGCCGCGGCGCCGCGGCCGCAGCCACAGTCAGCGCCGCCGGCTCCGCCGCGTCCGGGGGCTCCGCCGCGTCCGGGAGCTCAGCCGCGGTCGGTGCGCCCGCCGCCGGGCCGCCTGCCGCGGTTGGGGGGAACGGGCTGGTGGGGTTGCGGGAGCGGGTGGAGGCGGTGGGTGGGACGCTCACCGTCGGGCGCTCGTCCCTGGGTGGATTTCTGCTTCGCGTGACGTGGAACGGAGTCAAATGACGATCCGGCTCCTGCTCGCCGACGACCAGGCGCTGGTCCGCGGCGCGCTGGCCGCCCTGCTCGACCTCGAACCCGACCTGAGCGTCGTCGCCGAGGTGGGCCGCGGCGACGAGGTGGCCGCAGCAGCCCGCGACAACGCTCCCGACGTCGCGCTGCTCGACGTCGAGATGCCGGGCATGGACGGCATCGCCGCCGCCAAAGCCGTGCGCGACGCGGTTCCCACCTGCAAGGTCCTGATCGTCACGACGTTCGGCCGCCCCGGCTACCTCCGCCGCGCGATGGAAGCCGGCGCCAGCGGGTTCGTCGTCAAGGACACCCCGGCGAAACAGCTGGCTGACGCGGTGCGTCGAGTGCACGCCGGTCTCCGGGTCGTGGATCCCACCCTCGCCGCCGAAACCCTCGCCACCGGCGCCAGCCCTCTCACCGACCGCGAGACCGACGTCCTCCGCGCGGCCCGCACCGGCGGCACGGTCGCCGACCTCGCGAAGGAACTGCACCTCTCGGAGGGAACGGTCCGCAACCACCTGTCCGCCGCGATCGGCAAGACCGGTGCCCGCACCCGCGCCGAAGCCGTCCGCCTCGCCGAGGCGAACGGCTGGCTCCTGGGTTGATCAGTCCGCCGCTATCGCACGCAACACGTCCAATCGGGCAGCGAGCCGGGTGGGCCGCGCCCCCGCCAGAACTCCGGCCAACGCGCCGCCCAGCACGATGACCACCAGCGGCACGACCGGCAGCGAGAACCCCGTGTCGGTCACCCGGATCAGCGTCCACCCGAGCACGACACCCAGCGCCGTCCCCACCACGGTCCCGAACAACGCGATCAGCACCGATTCCCACCGCACCATCGACCGCACCTGACGCCGGGTCGCACCCACCGCGCGCACCAACCCCAACTCCCGCGTGCGCTCGTGCACACCCAGCGAGAGCGTGTTCGCGATCCCCAGCAGCGCGGTGACCACAGCGATCGCGAGCAGCACGTAGACCAGGTTGAGCAGCTGGCCGATCGCTTCCGCGCCCGAACCGGCCAGCTCCGAGGCGTCCGACAACGTCGGGTTGCCGTAGGAGCGGAGCACCGAGCTGATCGCCTCCCGCCCGTCCGAAGCGGAAACGCCGTCCGCCAGCTCCACGTACACCGCCGACGACAACGCCTGCGTCGCGTGCGGCGCCCACTCGTCGGCGCTCATCAGCACCGAACCCACCAGCGAGTTCCGTCCGTACACAGTGACCACCTCGTCGGTCGCGACCGAACCGTCCGGGTACTGCACCCGCACGCGATCGCCCAGCGAGTGCCCGGAGTCCGAAGCAACGGCAACCTGCCCGGACCGCAGTCCGGCGACGTCGGCCCCGGAAACGTCCGGAAGGGACAGGACGCGAGCCAGCGACGGCGGGTCGGCGACATCGACGGCCGTTCCTTCGTCACCCACCACCGCCTGACCGCCACCCACCGCCGCGACGGTTCCGACCTGCGGCAGACGCGCGAGCGCCGGCGCGATGTCGGAGGAGAGCGAACCGTTGCCGAACCGGGCGCCGCTGGTCACCGCGAAGTCGCCACGGAACGTCGTCTCCACGTCCGTGACCGACGCGGCCTTCAACGACCCGGCCGCGACCGTGAACAACGTGACGACACCGACGCCGATCAGCAGCGCGGCCGCGGCACCGGCGGTACGCCGCGGGTTGCGTCGGGCGTTGCGCAACGCCAGCCGCGCCGCGACGCCGTGCAGCGGCAGCCGAGTCAGCGGCCGCACGAGCAGCGGCGCCAACGCCAGCACGCCGGCGATGATCAGCACCGCGCCGATGCCCACCACCACGACGGCGGAGCCGACACCGACGGCCACTCCGCCGCCGAGCGCCAGCACGGCGCCGAGGCCGATCCGGGTACGCGAGATGCTCACGCGCTCCGCGGCCGCACCCCGCAGCGCCTCCAGCGGCGCCACCCGGGACGCGCGCAGCGCCGGACCGATCGCCGCGACGACGGTCGCCAGCACTCCGACCGGTACGCAGATCGCGATCGTCGACAGCGGGAACACCAGCCCGTCGACCGGCGCCGCGAACCCGAGTGCCCCGAACACGAGCTTCAGCAGCGCGGCCAGTCCGTATCCGGCCGCGATCCCGGCGGCGGACGCCGCGACGCCGATGACCAACGCCTCCGCGATCACGCCTGCCAGCACCTGCCCCCGCCCGGCACCGACCGCCCGCAGCAGCGCGGTCTCCCGCGTCCGCTGGGCGACGAGGATCGCGAACGTGTTGTGGATGCTCAGGACGGCAACCAGTAGCGCGATCCCCGCGAACGCGCCGAGCAGGGCCCGCAGCGCGCTCAGGAAGCCGTCGTTGATCGCGGTCGTCGTCTCGTCGGTGACCGCGGCCCCGGTGATCGCCTGGACGCCCGGTGGCAGGGCCGCGTTGATCCGGTCGACGAGGTCCGTGCCGGTGCCGCGGACCTGGATCGACGTCAGCTGGTCCCGGCCACCGGCGAGGAACGCCGTCGCATCGGCCGGGGAAAGGCCTACGTAGGACGTTCCGCCGAACGCGTCCGCGTCGCCGAACGTCACGATGCCGACGACGCGGACCGGCTTCGGTGCCGGGGTCAGCAGCGTGGTGCGGTCGCCGACGTGCAGGTTGCCGAGCTTCGCTGCCGCCCGGTCGACCACGACGTCGCCGGGTGCGGTCGGTGGCGCACCGTCGGAGACCTTCCACGGGTTGAGCGACTGGTCGGCGATCCAGGTACCGGCTCGTCGCGGTCCGTTCACCGTGATCGCGGTGCCGTCGCGGCCGAGCAGCTGCCCGAAGCCTTCGACGACGGGCGCGGCGACATCGACGCCGGGAACCTCTCGCACGGTCTCGAGCACCGAGCCGTCAAGCGGCGGCCTGGCCGCGTTCGGGCCCGACGACAGGGCGGTGGCACTGCGCACGACGACGTCGGTGCCGGCGTTGGCCTCGGTGAAGAACCCGTCGATCGCGCTGGTCATCGTCGCGGTCATCGTCAGCGTGGCGGCGAGGAACGCCACCCCCAGCAACACCGCCAGAAAGGTGCCGACCAACCGCCGACGCCGAGCCCGCAACCCGGAGAGCAGCACGCGCCTCATGACCGCACCACCGGCGGGGCGATTTCCGCAACGACGTGCCCGTCCGCGAGCCGCACCACGGAATCCGCGTACCCGGCGGCGACCGGGTCGTGGGTCACCATCACCACTGTCTGCCCGAACGTGTCGACCGCGTGCCGCAGGAAGCCGAGCAGCTCCGCCCCGGCGGCCGAGTCGAGGTTGCCGGTCGGCTCGTCCGCGAACACGACGTCGGGCCGGGTCGCGAGTGCCCGGGCCACTGCCACCCGCTGCTGCTGCCCACCGGACAGCTCCGACGGCCGGTGGTCGAGCCGGTCGCCCAGCCCGACGGTCGAGGTGACCAGCGCGATCCACTCCTCGTCCGGGGCGGTGCCCGCCAGCGCCGACGGCAACGTGATGTTCTCCGCCGCGGTCAGCGTCGGTAGAAGGTTGAAGGCCTGGAAGACGAAACCGATCCGTTCGCGGCGCAGCCGCGTGAGCGCGGTGTCCGAGAGAGCGGACAGCTCGGTGTCGCCGAGGAACACCTTCCCGGACGACAGCGGATCGAGCCCCGCCAGGCAGTGCATCAACGTCGACTTACCGGACCCGGAAGGCCCCATGATCGCGGTGAAACGCCCGCTGCCGAACTCGATCGTGACGTCGTCGAGCGCGGTCACCGCGGTCTCGCCGTGTCCGTAGGTCTTTGTCGCCCGTACGGCGCGGGCGGCGGCATCAGTTGTCATGCCGATCAGGCTGGCCGGGGCACCCCTCGCCGGTCGTCCACGTGCGCACGGCACTCGGCCTACGTCAGCTGACGTAGGCAGACGGTCGCGAACCAACATCTGGACGGACGCGCAGCAGCAATGGACGGCCGACGATCGAATCCATGAAGCTCACCCCACGCTGGCGGAAGACGGTCCTGATCACTCACGTCACGACGTCGGTCGGTTGGCTGGGTGCCGACGCCGTCCTCGTCGTGCTGGGCGTCGCCGGGCTCACCGGAGCGGCCGGCGGGCCGGACGTCGTCTATCCGGTCGCCGGGCTGATCGGTACCGTGCTGATCACTCCACTGGCGCTCGCGGCGCTGGTGACCGGCGTGCTGAGCGGCCTCGGCACCAAGTGGGGCCTGTTCCGGCACTGGTGGGTGGTGACGAAGCTCGCGGTGACCGTCGTCATGAACGTCCTGGTGCTGTTCGTGCTGGCCCCGGGCCTGCGGGAGGCCGCGCGCCTCGGTTCCGAGCTACCCGGGCGGGACGCGATCAACTTCGTCGTCGCACCGTCGGTGGCCTGCACGCTCCTGCTGCTCACCACGATTCTGAGCGTCTCGAAACCCCGGAAACGGGTGCGCGCCGCATGAGGCGCCGGCTGTTCGACGCCGGGCTCGCCGTCGCGCTGACCGTGTTGAGCGTGGCGGTGGCCGGACAGCTCGGCCACGTGCAGCCGGACGCGCGGTCGGTCGGCCCCGTCGCCTACGCGTTCACCGTGATCGCGTGCCTCGCGCTCGTGCCGCGACGACGGTTCCCGGCGGTGACGCTCGCGGTGACGACGGTGACCGTCGCGACCTACCTGATCGCGGGCTACCCCTACGGGCCGGTGCTCATCGCGGTCGCGATCGCGACGTACACGGTGGTCCTGCACTATCCGGCGCGACGCGCGGCGATCCTGGCCGCGGTGGCGATGCTGGTGCTGCTGAGTCACCTGGTGACGTCGGCCTCGCTGCTGCCCGGGCTCCTGCCGGGGTCGGCGTGGATCGTCGTCCCGTTCGCTGTCGGTACCGCGGTGAAGCTCAACCGCCAGGCCAGCGCGGCCGAGGCCCGGCGCGCGGCGGACGACGAACGGCTGCGGGTCGCCCAGGAGGTGCACGACGTCGTCGGCCACGGGCTGGCCGCGATCACGATGCAGGCCGACATCGCGCTGCACCTGCTCCCCACGAACCCGTCGCACGCCGAGGCCGCGCTCACCGCGATCAGCGCCACCAGCCGGGAGGCTCTGGACGAGCTCCGCACGACGCTGGAGGTGCTGCGCGATCGCGCGCCGCTCGCCGGTCTGGCCCGGCTCGACGCGCTCGTCGACCGGATCACCGCCAGCGGCACGCCGGTGCGCACGGTCGTGACCGGCGCGGTCCGGCCGCTGCCGTCCGCCGTGGACCTGGTGGCCTACCGCATCGTCCAGGAGTCCCTGACCAACGTGCTGCGGCACGCCGGACCGACCACGGCCGCGGTGCGGGTCGATTACGGTGCGGAGGCGGTGGAGATCGAAGTGACCGACTCGGGTCCCGGCGGTTCGTTCACCGAGGGCCACGGGATCGCGGGGATGCGGGAGCGGGTGACGTCGGTGGGCGGAACGTTCTCGGTGTCGAGCGACGCCGGGTTCCGGGTGAGCGCAGTGCTCCCGGTGCCGTGATCCGCGTCCTGATCGCCGACGACCAGGCGCTGGTGCGCCTGGGCCTCCGCGCGTTGCTGGACAACGAACCGGACATCGAGGTCGTCGGCGACGTCGCGGACGGGCTCTCCGCCGTCTCGGTCGCCGCCCAGACCCATCCGGACGTCATTCTGATGGACGTCCGGATGCCCGGTATCGACGGAATCGAGGCGACGCGGCGGGTCGTGTCGAGCGGGGCGGCCACCCGCATCGTCGTGCTCACCACGTTCGAGATCGACGAGTACATCTTCGACGCACTGCGGGTGGGCGCATCGGGCTTCCTGCTCAAGGACACCCGCCCGACCGACCTGCTGGACGCCGTCCGCGGAGTCGTCGCGGGTGGGGCGCTGCTCTCCCCGTCGGTCACGCGCCGGGTCGTGAAGACGTTCGTCGACCGGCCGAGCCGGAAGTCCGCGCCGCACCCGCGCTGGTCGAGCCTCACCGAGCGGGAGCAGGAGATCGCTGCACTGGTGGCGGAGGGGCTGTCGAACGACGAGATCGCCGAGCGCCTGGTGATCAGCCCGGCCACCGTGCGGACGCACGTGGGGCGCGCGATGGTGAAGTTGGGAGCCCGCGACCGGGCTCAGCTGGTGGTTTTCACGTACCAGAGCGGCCTAGGTCGGTGATCTCCCGGTTGCCGAGGACGTGGGTCCCCGGCTTCTCCCGGGCCGGACACGTAGGTGAACGTCAGGTCCGGGTTCCGGTCGACGAGCAGGCACTCACGCAGCACGCCCTGTCCGACCATTCCGGTCGCGCCGAAGAGGATCACCTCGACGTGAGGATCGTCACACACGCGAGAACGGCGAGGGCGACCTGGTTCAGGTCGCCCTCGCCGTGGAGATGGTTAGGGGAGTCAGCCGCGGTCGGTGGGGCGCCGCCGCTGGGCGCGGACACGCACCGGCCGGGTCGCGCGGCGGGTCTTCTCCGCGGCCCAGGAGAGTACGAAAGCGCCGCCGGCCAGCGTCATCACAGCGATCGCGAAGGGTGCCACTGGGTCCATTCGATGATCCTCGGGCGAGTCGGGACGGGGCCAGGCGACGGTGAATCGCCTGCTCGGGTCAACGCGGCGGCCACGCCGCGCGTTCCCGGGAGGGTCACGCGCTGTTCACGAGGTTACCGCCAACAGCCGCGCATCGCCTACGTCTCGGCAGCAACTGTCCCCGCCGCGACACCAGGTCGGCACGCATAGGGGACACGGCTTCAGCCGTCCGGAGGTTCGGTCGATGCAGCGGTTCAGCATGCACGTCGGCGACAAGCCGCCCGGCTTGAGGGGTTATGTCGTGGACGCGAGCTGGCTCACAGAATCTTCGGCACTATCGTCGGCGGCATGGTGACGGGGCGGGTCGACTGCCGAATTCTCGACGGCGTCGCGACCGTGGTGCTCGACAATCCGGGCAAGCGGAACGCGATGACGACCGAGATGTGGAACACGCTCCCGCCGCTGGTCGAACAGCTCGCTGCGGACCCGGACGTCGCGGTGCTGGTCGTCACCGGCGCCGGCGACACGTTCTGCGCCGGCGCCGACATCTCGACGCTCACCGGGTTCGCCCCCGGCGAGCCGATGCCCGCGACGCTGGCCGAGGACGCCCTGGTGGCCTTCCCGAAGCCGGTCGTCGCCGCGATCCGGGGTTGGTGCGTCGGCGGCGGGTGCCAGATCTCGGCCGCCTGCGACCTGCGGATCGCCGAGCAGGGCTCCCGCTTCGGCATCACCCCGGCGAAGATCGGGGTCGTCTACCCGGCCACGACGACCGCGCGCCTGGTCGAGCTGGTCGGCCCGGCCGCTGCGAAGTTCCTGCTCTTCACCGGCGACTTCGTCGACGACGAACGCGCGCTGCGGATGGGTCTGATCGACGAGCTGGTGCCGGCCGGTGGCCTGGACGCGAGGGTGGGGGAGCTGGCCCGGACGCTCGCGAGCCGTTCCCGGCTCACCCAGCACGCGGCCAAGGACCTGATCCGGGCGACGCTGGCCGGGCGACCGACGGCCGACAGCTACCGGCGCTGGGCGGCGGAGGGCGCCGCCGAGCTGGCCGAGGGCGTGGCCGCGTTCGCCGAGCGCCGCGCGCCGGTCTTCCCGTGGCGACCGTGATCCGGCCGTACGTCGTGGTGTCGGCCGCGATGTCGGTCGACGGCTACCTCGACGACGCGACGCCGAACCGGCTCCTGCTCTCCAACGACGAGGACTTCGACCGCGTCGACGCGGTCCGCGCGACCTGCGACGCGATCCTGGTGGGCGCGGAGACCGTCCGGCGGGACAACCCCCGGCTGCTGGTCCGCTCGGCGGCCCGCCGCGCGGCGCGGGAACGGCCGCTGCTGCGGGTCGTGCTCAGCCGCAGCGGGAACCTCGACCCGGCCGCTGCGGTGTTCGGGCCCGACGCACCGACGGTCGTCTACCGCGGCGAACCGCTGCCCGTCGTCCTCGAGGACCTGGTCGGCCGCGGCGTGCGGCGGCTGCTCGTGGAGGGCGGTGGCACCGTCCAGGCGCAGTTCCTCACGGCCGGGCTCGTCGACGAACTGCACCTCGTCGTCGCACCGATTTTTGTCGGGGACCCGGCCGCGCCGCGGTTCGCGGGTCCCGGCGTCTACCCGGACGGACGCATGCGCCTGGTGGAGACGCGCCCGATCGGTGACGTCGTGCTGCTGCGCTACCTGCTGGGGTCCGACGATGGAGACTGACGCAGGCGAACCCGATCTGCACTGGCTGCGGCAGGCCATCGAGATCTCCCGGCGGTGCACGCCGTCGACGAGCGCGTTCTCGGTCGGCGCGCTGATCGTCGACTCCGACGGCACTGTGGTCGCCGACGGCTGGTCCCGGCGGGACGATCCGTACGAGCACGCGGAGGAGTCCGCGCTCACCCGCGCCGGCACCGATCCCCGGTTGGCCACCGCGACGATCTACAGCTCGCTCGAACCTTGCTCGGCCCGGGCGTCGCGCTCACGCACGTGCACCGAGCTGATCCTGGAGTCCGGCGTGCGCCGGGTCGTGTTCGGCTGGCGGGAACCGGAGATCTTCGTCGACTGCGACGGCGCTGAGCGCCTGCGTGACGCGGGCCTGACCGTGATCGAGGTCCCGTCCCTCGCTCCGCTGGTGCGGAAGGTCAACGCACATCTGCTGGGAGCGTGAACCAGACGGTCGTGCCCCCGCCGGGGGTGTCGGTCAGGCCGATCTCACCCCCGTGCGCGGTGATGATCCGCTTGCAGGTCGCCAGCCCGATGCCGTTGCCGGCGATCTCCCGCGCCGACTCGTCGTGGACGCGGCTGAGCAGCGCGAATGCCTGTTCGCGCCGGTCGTGGGGAATGCCCATCCCGTTGTCGGCCACGCGGATCAGCCACGCGCCGTCCCGGCCGACCGCGCTCACGACGACACGCGGCGGACGCGAGAGGCGTCGGAACTTCAGCGCGTTGCTGATCAGGTTCTGCAGGACGGCACGCAGCTGCACGGGGTCACCGGGAACGGTCGGTAGCTGCCCGTCGACCGCCAGGTCGCCGTTGACCGACGCGATCGCGTCGCTCAGATCGTCGGTCAGATGGTGGACGAGCTGCGCGAGATCCACCGGCTGGAGCGTGAGCGAGCCGCCGACGCTGGCGTAGTCGAGCAGGTGGCCGATCATGTCGCTCATCCGCTGGCTGGCGGCGAGCGCGCGGGACGTGCACCAGGCCGCTTCCGGCTCGGCGACGACCGCGCCCACCTCGGACAGGTTGTGCAGGTACCCGACCACGCTGGCGAGCGGGTTCTTCAGGTCGTGGCTGACCTGACCGGCGAACGCGGCCAGGTGCTCGTTCGAGCGTTCCAGCTCCTCGCGGGTGCGCTCGAGCTGCCCGATCGCGGCGTGCAGCTCGAAGCTCTGCCGACGCAGCTCCAGCACGTCGACGACCTGGTGCGCCAGCAGCTCCAGCTGGGTCCGCTGGTCGTCGGTGATCTCCCGGACCTGTTCGTCGAAGACGCAGAGCGTCCCGAGCACGTCGCCCTTCGGGTTGATCAGCTGCGTGGACGAGTAGAAGCGGACGTCGCCGATCACGCCGGTGACGAACGGGTTCTCCGCCCAGCGGGGGTCGAGCCGGGCGTCCGGGAGGTAGACCGGCTCGGGCAGGCCGATCGACACCGCGCACATCGAGTCCTCGCGGTCGCAGACCGACCGGGCGAAGCCGTGCGCGGCGACCTGGTGCTGGTGGGTGTCGTCGATCAGGTTCACGACCGCGGTAGGAGCGCCGCAGATGTGCGCGGCGATGCTGGCGATGGCCTCGAGGTCGGGCTCGGGTGGCTCGCCGATGATCGCGTAGGGCTCGAGCATCTGGGCACGGCTATGGAGCGTGCTCATCGTCACCTCGTACCTTTCGGCCGGGCGGCGGCTCGGCTGAGAAAAATCGACTCCGCGCGTATGCGTCGTGGCGCTTCGCTACTCTCGCTGGCATGGAGTTACGGCTGAGGCGTGCGACGAGGTTCTCGCGCACGTGACCGCCGTCGACCTCACTCTCGACCCGGAGCAGGGCTCCGGGGACGATCGTCGACGCGCTTTCGCCGGACGATGGGCCTCCGCGCTGGGCGCCGGCGGCAGCGCAGGGGACACCCTGACCGGCGCCGTCGACCGCCTCGTCGAAGCCGCAAGGGGGGACGACCCGGGCCAGGCGGCCGCCGTCGGTGCCGCGCTCGTGGACGGCGGGTTCGCCGATCCGAGCGCGCTGGGGGAGAGCCTGCGTCTGCTCGCCACCGACCTCCCCGCGCTGGTCCCGGAGTCGGCGTCCCGCCTCACCGAGCTCACGGCGGCGTTCGCCACCGGGTTCGCGGCCGCGAACCGCAACCGGGCCACCGGCGAGCAGGAACTGGTCCGCAGGGCGGCGCTGGCCGCGCAGTCCGAGGCCCAGCGCGCGCTGCGTCTCACCGTCGATCACCACGCCACCCACGACCGGCTGACCGGGCTCGCGAACCGGGAGGTGTTCGTCGAGCGGCTCACCACCGTGCTGCGCGAGCGCACCGGCGCCGAGCGAATCGGGCTGTGCCTGCTCGACCTGGACGGCTTCAAAGTCGTCAACGACAGCCTCGGCCACCCGGTGGGCGACCAGCTCCTCGCGGCGGTCGGTGAGCGCCTGGACGCACTCTCCGGTGACGCGCTCGTGGCGCGTCTCGGCGGCGACGAGTTCGCCATCCTGATCACCGGCACGACGGGCCTGGCCGACGTCGAGCGGATGGCCGCCGAGATCGTGCGCTCGCTGTCGGTGCCGTTCCCGCCCGCCGATGGTCGGCTCACGCTCCCGGCCAGCATCGGCGTCCTGGAACACGCGGCGAGCGACGCCAGCGCGGCCGACCTGATGCGCGCCGCCGAACTCACGATGTACCGGGCCAAGTCCGAGCACCGGGGCCGCTGGGCGGTGTACGACCCGCACCGCAACGACCAGCGGGTCGCGCGCTACACCCTCGCCACCGAGATGCCCGCGGCGCTGGAGCGCGACGAGTTCGTCGTCGAGTTCCAGCCGCTGGTGGGTCTGGCCGACGGCGCCGTCCGCGGAGCCGAGGCGTTGGTCCGCTGGCGTCACCGCGAGCTCGGGCTGCTCTCGCCGAAGCGGTTCGTCGGCCTCGCCGAGGAGACCGGAGCCATCGTCCCGATCGGCCGCCGGGTGCTCGAGCTGGCGTGCCGACAAGCGTCACGGTGGCCGGTCGACGACGCCTACGTGAGTGTGAACCTGGCGGCCGCGCAGCTCGCCGACCCGAACCTGGTGGACGACGTCGTCCGGGTGCTGGAGGAGACCGGGCTGGAGCCGGGAAGGCTGCAACTGGAGCTGGCCGCCGGCACCGTGGCCACCGTGAACAGCACGCCGCTGCGGCGGCTGGCCGCGCTCGGCGTCCGGTTGGCCGTCGGTGACGTCAGCGCCGGGTGGGCGCACCTACCGCTGCTGCGCGACTTCTCGATCGACGTCCTGAAGCTGTCCGGCGGCCTCGTGCAGCGCCTCACCGCGAGCGACCGGACGGCGCTGGACGACCAGATCCTCGAATCGCTGCTCGTGCTGGCGCACGCCCTCGGGCTCCAGGTCGTGGCCGAGGGGATCGAGAGCGCCGAGCAGCGGGACCGGTTGCGCGCGCTCGGCTGCGACACCGGCCAGGGCTGGTACTACGCACCTGCGCTCGGGCCGGAGGAGTTCATCCGGTATCTTCCGGGTTCACCGGCCTTTGCTGGCCGGTGACGAACGCCGCTCCACGGGGGTAGAACCTGGCATTTCCCTCCCGGCCAACCTCCGTTAACGTGGCAGGCAGCCTCGAAAACCCGGGGAGGGGGCCACGTTGGGCGGACTGACCGTGGTGTCTCCCGTCGGTTACGAACTGGGTCGCAACGCCAGGAGCAGGGTGTCCCGCTCCGCGCAGGCCGAGCTCGCGGACGACGGCCGTAATCCGCTGACTCTTCTCACCGCCGCCGACGAGCAGCGCCTTCCGGAACTGCTGCCGCTTCGGTACGAGCGGATGGTGGCGTCGCCATTCAGCTTTTTCCGGGGTGCGGCCACGGTGATGGCACACGATTTAGCGCTGCATCCCCACAGCGGCCTATTCGTGCAAGCGGGCGGAAACGCTCATCTGCAGAACTTCGGGATGTCGGGAACGCCGGATCGTCGGTTGGTTTTCGATCTGAACGATTTCGACGAGACGCTCGAAGCGCCGTTCGAATGGGATCTGAAGCGGCTGGTCAGCAGTGTGATTTTGGCGGCCCGCGCGAATCGCTTCAAGAACGGTGAGGCCACTGTCGCCGCGGCGAGTGCTGCGGCCGGCTATCGCGAAGCAATGAATGATTACGCAACGCGACGGGCGCTCGAAGTTTGGTACGACCGGATCGAAGTCGACGATCTCGTGCCGCTCCTCAAGCGCGGGCGGTCGGGCGTACCGACGTTGCAGGCGGTCGAGAAGGCGCGGAGCCGTGATCACATCAGCGCGGCGGCCAAGCTGACCGAGCGGGTCGACGGTGGCTGGCGGCTCCGCGAGGACCCGCCGCTGCTCACCCATGTCACGGACAGTTCTGACGAGGGCATGGACGAGGAACTGGTCCGCCGGTGCATCCGGGAATACCGACAGACACTGCCTGCCGACCGTCGGGTGTTGCTCGACCGCTACACGTTCGTCGATTTCGCCCGGAAAGTCGTGGGTGTGGGAAGTGTCGGCAGCCGTTGCTGGGTCGTTTTGTTGGCGGCGTCGCCGAACGATCCGCTTTTGCTCCAGGTCAAAGAAGCCGGTCAGTCGGTGCTCGAATGGCATTTGACGCCGAGTCCCTACCGCAACGCGGGGCAGCGTGTCGTCGAAGGGCAGCGTCTGATCCAGGCCGCGCCCGACGTCCTGCTCGGCTGGTTCCGTGACCCGGCGGCAGGGCACGACTACTACGTGCGTCAGCTGTGGGACGCGAAGGGCTCGTTCGACACATCCACGTTCGACGCGTCGGGGTTGGCGAAGTACGCGGGGCTGTGCGGTCGCGTCCTCGCGCGGGCGCACGCCCGCAGCGGCGACCCGGCCGCGATCGCCGGCTACATCGGACACAACGATCGGTTTGACCGGTCGGTGGTGAAGTTCGGCCAGCAGTATGCCGACCGCACCGAAACGGACTATGCGGTGCTGGTGGACGCGGTGAAGAGCGGCGCGATGCCGGCTCCCCGCCCGGAGAAGCTGCCCCGCCCGGTCAACAGTTCGCTCCGCGCCTGAGCGGATGTTCCCCGCAGCCGATCGGCTGCGGGGAACACCTTCAAATCATCCGTAAACGCGCAGCACCCAGGAGCCGCCGGACCGCTCGCAGCGGTACGACTCCCACGACGATCCGCGGTACCGCTCACCGATCAGGTAAGCCTCGCGGTAGCTGTGGTACCGGCCGTGGTCCCGCCAGTGGTGGTGGCGGCGACCCTCCCAGTGGGAGCGCTTCTTCCAGTGCTTCTTCCAGTGGCGACGGTGCTCGCCGTGGCGACGTCCGCCGTCGCAGCAGTCGTCGTCGCCGTGCGCGGCGACCGTGCTGACGACGCTCGTGGTCCGACCGGTGACGGTGGCGGCGTCAGCCGCCGGTGCGGACGCCAGCACCGTCCCCGCGGCGACTGCCAGGCCGGCGACGGCCACGGCGAAGCGCTTGGTGCGGTCTCGCATTGCCCTACCTCCCTCGAATACCTCATTTCGGGCAGGGCGTACTCAACCATATAGCGACATAGAGGGCAAATAGCACCGAGTCACGTTACAGATGTCGCGCTTGGAGCGTTCGGTGGAACGGGGGGCGGCCGAGTCCTCGCGGGGGCGGTGCGCCCGCAGTCGCATATTCCGGTATGGTCATCAGGCCGTGACGCTGTGCGCGGATGGCGGAAAGCCATCGCCGAGAACTGATCAGTCCGCGTCGCGCAGTGGCGAAAAAGTTAAGTGGAGATTTCGGCAGGTGGCAGACGAGGTGATCGCCCGGGTGGGTAGGTATTTCGTCGCGTTGAGTGAGCTTTGAAATACGCTCCGAAGGCGCCGAGCTAAGTTATTAATTGTTCTTACTTATCGGTAAGTTAGCGCTGAAGATTCGGGCATACCGCAGAAAACGTACTGCTATTTCTATTCCGACAGCATCGATCTCGCTGTGATTCTTGTGGTTAGCGGTGTGCATCTTGCGGTCGGGTTTATCGAAGAACTAGCTTCGTATGGCGCTGGTTTCTTGCTCGAGCGGGGCGGCCGGTGCAGAAGCTGGCCGCAGGGTCCACACGCAGGCGATGTTGGTGAAGGATGAGCGATGACTTCTCCCGGGTCCGGATCCCGGTTACGGTCCGCCCCATTGCGGGCGTTTGCGCCCCTGGCGTTGCAGCTAATTACGGTTATTTCCGTAATAGCGCTGTTCGCGTTGGTGTGGGGAACCCGCTCAGACGACAGTGACCTGCACTCGCGTGAACGGGATGGCGTCGAGTACGCCAAGGCGCTGGACAAGCTCCTTCCCGTTCTCGTCAGCGCCCAGTCCAATGCGGTCAGCGCCAAAGCGGTCAAGAAGGAAGACTTCGCCGAGGCACTGAACGCGGTGGCCGACGTCGACGAGAAGTTCGGCTCGGACTTCGGGACGACGAACCGCTGGTCCGGCCTCCGCGCCAGGATCGAGACGCTGCCCGAGCAGGGCGGCGACGCGAACGGCGCGTTCAAGAACTACGGCGAGGCCACCGACCTGCTGCTCGCGCTCTACCAGCGGGTCGCCCAGGCGTCGGGGCTGCGCAGCGACGCGGACGGCGTCATCAGCTACCTGCAGGACGCCGGGCTCGAAGAAATTCCGCTCGCCGTCGTCTGGGCCGGTCGCTTCCAGGACCAGGCGTTCATCGCCGGGAGCCTGCCCGACCCCGCGCGGGACGCCACCAAGGAAGTGTTCGAGGACCAGCTCTCCCAGCTGAGCAACGCGCTCACGAGCATGGCCGTGAGTCGCCAGCTGGTCTCGGAGTCCGGCGCCGACGTCGCGGCCGACATGGCCTCGGCTGTGGACAATTCCGACAGCGGCACGTTCAGCACCACGCTCCTGCAGAACCTGGACGCCTTCCAACGTGGCATCGAGGCCCTGGCTCCGCCCGGACAGACGACGCTGAGCTCGCGCCCCGTCGCCAACACGGTCGCCGCCCAGCGGAACGCGGCGCAGGAAGCCGCGGTCGAGCTCAGCCCGACCCTGCTCGACGAACTCGGCTCGCAGGTCGACGACCGCAAGAGCGCAGCCGACACCGGCCGCATCCTGGCGGCCGCGCTGCTGGTGATCGCAGTCCTCGCGGCCGTCGCGAGCTTCCTGCTGATCCTCCTCGGCGGCCGCCGCTCGCGGGCCGCATCGGCCGACGGACCTGGCCCGCAGGGGCCCCAGGGTCCGCAGGGCCAGCACGCGCAGCAGCAGCCGTACAACCAGGGCAACCCCGACTACGCCGGCTACCCGGCCGGTACGGATCACCTGGGCGGCGACCCGTACCGGAACAACCTGGACGCTGGACGCGACGCGAGGCGGGAGCGGGTCGGTGTTCCTCGATAGGCTCAAGATCAGTGGGAAGCTCGTCCTTCTGGCGATCATCCCCCTGCTGGCCGTCTCGGTCCTCGCGGTATCGGTCATCGTCGGCCGGGTGTCCGACGCGGACGCGGCGAACGACAACTCCCGCGACATCCAGGTCGCCGGTGAAGTCGCCACCCTGGTCCGGGAACTGCAGGCGGAACGTCTGCTGACGATCGGCTTCCTCGCCGGTGGCTTCGCGACCAAGTCCGACGTCCTCCAGCAGGAAGCAATCGTCGACGACCAGGTCGCCGTCGTGGAGGACCGTCTCAGCGATGAGTCCCCGCCGACGTTGATCGCCGCGATGAAGTCTCTGGACCAGCTCACCGAGCTGCGGAAAGAGTCGCTCGTCAACAACATCCCGCAGACGGTCGTCTCCCAGCAGATCACCGGCTTGATCAACTCGTTGATCGACGGCCTGCAGCTGTACCGCATCGCGGACGCGACCACCGACATCGGCCGCCAGATCCTGGCGATGGACGCCGCGCTCCACCTCGGAGAGGCGAACTCGCTCAACCTGGCGACGCTGACGCTGCTCCTGGCCACGCCCAACGGCACGCTGCTGAGCCAGTACGTCAACGGTCTGGGTACCGCGAACGAGTACACCGGCCGGTACTTCCAGTACGCGAACGCGACCCAGGCGACGCTGTACCGCCTGGTGCAGCAGGCCAACTCCGAGCGAACCTCGCCCGACCTGGCCGCGCTCGGTGACAAGGCGGACCAGACCCGCATCGAGAAGCTGCCACTGGCGACGTACTTCCCGCGTTTCCAGTCCTTCCTCGGTCAGACGCGGTACATCGAAACCAAGCTGGTGTCCGACATCGTGGCGGCCACCAACACCCAGCGACGCGACGCCATCGCGGCCGCCGGTGGTATCGGTGCGGCGCTGCTGCTGATCCTGGCGCTGGTGGCGGTCCTGACCCTGCTCGTCGGACGTCGGGTCTCGCAACCGCTGGTCGCACTGGCCTCGTCCGCGAACCGCATCGCGACCGCTGTCGAGACAGAGCTCACCCGGGTCGCTGACGACGAGTCCGAAGTCTTCGAACCCGTCCGTCTGGACACGGTCAACACGACCGGTCGGGACGAGATCGGTGAGCTGGCCCGAGCGTTCGAACAGGTGCAGGACACCGCGGCGCGACTGGTCGAACGTCAGATCACCAGCCGCCGAAACGTCGCGACGATGTTCGGTCACATCGGACGCCGTACGCAGAACCTCATCGGTCGTCAGCTCTCGATGATCGACCGCCTGGAGCGGCAGGAGACCAACACCGACCGGTTGAGCAGCCTGTACCAGCTCGACCACCTCTCCAGCCGCCTCAACCGGAACGCCGGTTCGCTGGTCGTTCTCTCCGGGTCGATGGCCACCGAGCAGGGTGGCGGCACGCCGCTGGCCCTCGGTGACATCGCCCGGCTCGCCCTCGGTGAGATCGAGGACTACACCCGCGTCGACATCGACATCCCCGAAGACATCGTCGTGCAGCCGGCCGTCATCTCCGACCTCACGCTGATCTTCGCCGAGCTGATGGAGAACGCGACGGCGTACTCGCCGCCGCACACCCGGGTCACGGTCAGTGCCGAGGCCACCCGGGCCGGGGCGCAGCTCCTCATCGTCGACCACGGCATCGGTATGTCGTCCGAGCGACTGGCGGAAGAGAACGCCCGACTCGCCCGACGCGAACGTCTCGACCTCGCCCCCACAGAGGTGCTCGGTCTGTTCGTGTCCGGCCGACTGGCTCGACGACACGGCATCAGCATCGCGCTGGTGCCGACGTCCGGCGGCGGCGTCACGGCGGTACTGGCTCTGGTCGAGCAGCACCTGGTGCCCTCGGTCTACCAGGGCATCGCCACCGTCGTCGAGGAACCGCCGCGGGCCCTCCCGCCCGCCCCCCAGGCGGCCCAGCCCGAGGTGCTGCGGGTTCCGAACACCGCGATGGCCCCGCCGGCCGAGCCGGCGACGCCGTCGTACGCGCAGTCCACGGGCGGGTACCAGCAGCCGCCGGTCCCGGCGTACGACCAGCCCGCCTACGGCCAGCCGTCCTACGGTCAGCCGTCGTACGAGCAGCCCCAGCCGGGCTACGAGCAGCCGTACCCCGGGTACGAGCAGCCGCAGCCGGCCTACGAGCCGACTCCGGCGTACGAACCGGCCGCGAACCTGCCGGCCGTGGCGTCGAGCTCGATGTTCGACAACGTGGCGTTGGAGCGGGCCTCGCGGGCCATCTCGGCCGGAGGCTGGAACGCGTTCTCGGGTAGCGGAGCACCGGTTCCCGGGCAGCGCGAGCCGGTCGACGCCGAGCCGGTGGGCGCAGGTACCGCGCTCTACCGCAGCGACGCCGCTCCGATCGCGCCGCCCGCGCAGGCACCGGCCACCGACGTCTCGTGGTGGGACAACGCACCGGAGGCACGTCCGGCAGCGCCGGAGCCGGCCGCTCCGTCCGCGTTCCGGTCCCTTCCGCCCGCGCCGGCCCAGCCGCAGGCTCCGGTCCCGATCGCGCCGGCGCAGCCGATGGCGCCGCCGATTCCGCAGCCGCTGTCGTCGTCCACGACGCAGCCGCTGCCGGTCCGTTCCGCTCCGTCCGCGGCACCAGCCGCAGCCGGTCCGGGTGGACAGGGCGCTCCCGCCGGTTCGACGCTCCCGCGCCTGCAGCGCCGTGTCCCGGGTGCGCAGCTCCCGGTCGGCGTCAACACCGCGCGGAAGCAGTCGGAGCCGCAGGTCATGGGCGACGCCGGTGACCCGGCCGCCGCTCGTGCGCTGATCGAGGAGTTCGAGGCCGGCGTCCGCAACGCGCAGCGGGCCGGCGACACCGGACCGATCCCGCAGATGACCCCGCCGCCCCAGAACGGGTCGAACGGATCCAACGGCTGGGCACCCGGTCCGCGGCCGGGTTCCATGAGCGCGCAGCAGGCGACGTTCGGCACCCCGGGCCCGGTGGTGCAGACGCCTCCGCCGCCCGCTCAACCGACGTGGAACTCGCAGCAGGCTGCCGGGCACGCTGCGCCTTCCAGGCACGTCCCGTCGGCAGCACCGGTTTCCCCTCCGGTGGTGCCGCAACGGCCCGCTCCGGCGGGCCCACCGCCGCAGCAGCAGGCCCAGCGAACCGCTGGTGGCCTGCAGCGTCGGGTGCCTGGAGCAACGCTCAAGAGTTTCACCAGCGGCCGGGGCGGAGCCTCGGTCACTGCAACACCGGTGGCGGACCCCGACGCCGCCCGGGCGTTGATCGAGCAGATCGAAGCAGGCGTGTCCCGCGCTCTCAACAGGGTCGTCGTCGACGACCATCAGCACGAAGGATCACCACGATGAACAGCTCCTACCGACCCAACGGCGGCGACCTGGCGACCGCCGGCCTCAGTGCCGAGGCGCAGACTTTCAACTGGTTGCTGGACTCCTTCTGCACAGGCACTGCCGGGGTCGTGGAGGCGGTGGCGGTATCGGCCGACGGTCTCCTGATGGCGAAGTCAGCCACCTCGGACCACGCGAACGCCGACCGTCTCGCGGCTGTCATCTCCGGTATGACGAGCCTCGCGGCGGGCGTCGCGGACAGCTACAACCTGGGCGGCCTGAACAAGGTCATCGTGGACCTCACCGGCGGTTACCTGCTGGCGACGGCGATCAGCCGGGGATCGGTACTGGGCGTCATCGCCGACCGCACGGCGAACCTCGGCACGGTGGCGTACGAGATGACTCTCTTCGCCAGCCGCGCCGGAGCCGTGCTGACGCCGGCGCTGATCGTCGAGCTGAAGAACTCCGTTCAGTCATGAGGATCCTGGGCGGATCCGACGCAGAGGAACCGGCCTCCATCCGGCCGTATCTCAAGGCCTCGTCGCACGCTCCCTCTTCAGAGACGCCCAACAAGGCCAGCAACGTCGGTTCCGAGGCGTCCGGTGCTCAGCTGCGTCCCTTCGTCCTCACCTCCGGCCGGGTCACCGCCGACCCGGAGATCGGACTCGAGACCCAGGTGACGGCGGGAACTCGCGGTGGTCGGGTACCGACCTCGCGGCTCTCGCCCGAACTCCGAGCCATCGTGACCCTCTGCGCCCAGCCCATCTCCGTGGCCGAGATCTCGGCCCGGCTCAAGCTCCACCTCGGTGTCGTCAAGATCCTGGTCGGTGACCTGCGGGCCACCGGCTACCTCGACGTACACAACCATGACGTGAGCTCCCCCAACTCTCCCGAACTCATCCTGCGAGTGATCCGTGGACTCAGTGCCATTGTCTGACCGCACCGCCTCGGCGCCCGGCTCGAAGCCACCGCTCCCGGTAAAGATCGTCATCGCCGGTGGTTTCGGAGTCGGGAAGACCACGACGGTCGGTGCCATCTCCGACATCGCCCCGCTGACCACCGAGGCCGAGATGACCGAGGTGGCCGTCGGGATCGACATCCCCGGCCAGCATTCGACGAAGACGACGACGACGGTGGCGATGGACTTCGGTTCGGTCGCCATCGACGCCGGCGTGAAGCTGTACCTGTTCGGTACGCCGGGTCAGTCCAGATTCGGTTTCATGTGGGACGACCTCGCGCGCGGTGCTCTGGGCGCGCTCGTCGTCGTCGACAGCTCGCGGCTGGACGACTGCTACCCGGCGGTCGACTACTTCGAGCACACGGGCATCCCGTTCATCGTCGGCGTGAACGCCTTCGACGGACTGCTCGCGCAGGACCTCGCCGCGGTGCGGTGGGCGCTCGCGATCGACGACCAGGTCCCGGTCGTCGCGTTCGACGCACGTGACCGCCGGTCGGTGCGTGACACGCTGCTGGTGCTGCTCAACCGGGCGTTGCACAAGGCGATCGGCGAGCAGGTCGCCGCAACCTGAGTCGCCTGTGGACGCGGGCGGGCTTCGGTTCGTCCGCGTCACGGTGCGTGAAGCCCTGACCCCACCGGGACGTTACTCGGTGTGATTTTCGTCATTCCGCTATCCCGAAAAATGGCCGCTCAACTCCGGTGGCCATTTTTTTCGGTGTGAATGCCGTGACTTACAGTGACGATTGAGGCAGCAAAGCCTCGATGTCCGATCTCTCTCCGGAAACGCGGAAGTCCGCGCGTCGCCATGCCGGGGAGACGACGCGCGGACGGTTCCGGGACGGCGGCACGAGCTGGAGGGTCCGGGCGCCTCCAACCCGCACCGGCCTCGGCCGACGCCCGTCCTGCCAGGACGTTCGTCGGAGCTGTGCGGATCTTCGATCAGGCAGTGGCCGGCGAAGGACCGCCGTCGTCACCGAAGAGCTGATCGAAATGATCGGCCTGGCGCTGGTGCCAGGCGGCTAGCCCACGCAAACGGGCGGCGTGCGCGCGATCGGTACAAAGACGGGCAGAAAGCTCGACTTTCCACGCCGCTTCTCTGTGCGCACAGCCGCGAGCGGACTCGGTCCGTACTCGGTGTGGAGCAGGGGACACGTCAACCTCCCATCGCCAGCCTTCGACGGTTCGACTTCAAAGACAGTCGCGCACGTGCGTTATCCTCCTGCATCAGGCAGTGCATGTGCAAGAGCGTCTGCACGTGCAGATTGCCTAATTTGATGGGCGCACGCGACGGAACGGGGCGTCGTACCGCCGATCGTGCACCGGCGGCCACTGACGTCCCGCCGGCGATCCGAGAGAGGCGCAATATGCACCACCTGTACAACGGCATGCCTGCGGGGCAACTCGGCCCCGTGGCGTGGCTGAAAAGCAGCCACAGCAACCCCAACGGCAACTGCGTGGAGATCGCGTGGTTGCCCGACGGGCAGTTCGCTGTTCGGAACTCTCGTCATCCCGAGGGCCCCGCCCTCATCTACACCCGCGACGAGATCGCGGCTCTGATCGCCGGCGCACGTAGCGGCGACTTCGACCACTTCGTCAGCTGAGCGGCGACGAGGTGGTGGTCTAGCGCGGAGCGCGGTCGGGCGCGCTCCGCATGTAAGTCGCAGGAAGCTCCGCAGGCGTCAGCGGAGTGGCAGGTCGAAGTCCTTACGGATCTCCGTGAAGCGCTCGCGGCTACGGTCCGGCGAATCCGCCTCGACGGCGAGGCGCTCCATCGACTCCAGATAGGTGTCGACGTCTTCGCGCTTCTCGAGGTACAGCGCGCTCGTGAGCTGTTCGATGTAGACGATGTCGGGCAGCGTCTGGTCGGGGAACCGGAGCAGCGAGAAAGCGCCGCCGGCGGCCGCGTGACCGCCGAATCCGAACGGGATGATCTGAAGCGTGACGTTCGGCCGCTCGGAGAGCTCCGACAGCAGATCCAGCTGAGCGCGCATGACGTCACGCCCGCCGATCGGGCGGCGCAGCACCGCCTCGTCGATGATCGCCCAGAATCGGGGCGCATTGGCGCGGTCCAGCAGCTGCTGACGCTCCATCCGCAGCTGTACCCGACGATCGATCTCTTCCTTCGGTGCGTTGCCGTTACCGAGCAGCACCACCGCGCGGGCGTAGTCCTCGGTCTGCAGCAGGCCCGGGATGAACTGCACCTCGTAGGTACGGATCAGCGACGCCGCAGCCTCCAGGCCGACGTAGGCCTGGAACCACTGGGGAAGGATGTCGCCGTACTTGTGCCACCACCCGGGCTGGTTGGCTTCGCGCGCCAGCGACAGCAGTGCCTCGCGCTCCGCCGGGTCGTTGACGCCGTACAGGGTGAGCAGATCGGAGACGTCGCGCTCCTTGAAGCCGACGCGGCCCAGCTCGATGCGGCTGATCTTGGATTCGGAGGCGCGGATCGCGTAGCCGGCGTCCTCGCGGGTGACGTTGCGGTCCTCGCGAAGTCTGCGCAGCTGGGAGCCCAGGAGAATGCGCAGGACGGTGGGGCCTGCGCCAGGCTCAGGCGTCATCACCGAATCCAGCCCCTAGTTCGCCTAGCGTGGGTGCACCGGACGGTGTCGGCCCGGTGATGTTGCGTGTTCCCCGCCGCGACCACTAGTGACGGCTTGATCACTACTGACGGACGCGCTGGCCACGACACGGAACGAGTGACCGCGAGGTGACTCACCGAAGGATGGCACGTCTGACGTCCCTTCGCGTGCAATGGACGCAGCTTGCTGCGGACATTGGCGAAGTCATGAAGGTGCAGATCGGCGGGTTTTCGGACGACCCACCATGAACCGACTGGGCCGTGGTCCGCGTTACCCGTGAAGCGAGGCCGGCCCGTTCCCGGGCGGGACGTCGCGTTCACCTGTTGCCTCCCGCACGCTCATCCGCTGTATGTAGCGCACGGATCGTAGTGGAGTCGGAGCGTGCTGCTCCAGTGGGCTGGCCCCCATAAGCGGTCAGAAAAAACGAACCACTCTCCGATTGACGAAATGACCAGCGGAAAGCTGGGGCCGGGCAGCTGGTGCGACATTCGCCATACGCTTGCATCTCGCATGAAGTGAGATGCCATCTCGAATGACGTTACGTTACTCGACCTTCGCAGCTCCGAATTCTGGCTGAAACACGGCTCACGCACCGTCGTAGACGAACTAGCTCGCCCCACCGCAGAAATGGAGCCCGGCGTGACGCTGCAGCCGCGCGAAGGTCGCATTCACGGCGACCACTACCTGGAGACGACGCCGGAAACCGCACTGTGGGGCTTCCTGCCCAACCGCGCCAGCGCGCCGGTGCTGAACGTGGACAGCGGCGCGACGGTCACCATCGACACCCTGAGCCACGAAGGCATTCTCGAGGACCAGGGCCGCGATCCGGTCACCTATCTGGCCGGCTTCGGCGTGAAGGCGACCGAGGTGCTCGAGGACTCGCGGGCGTTCGCGGCGTCCGACCTCTCCCACAGCTTCGACGACGGGCCGCACGTCGTCACCGGCCCGATCGCTGTCGCCGGTGCCGAGCCGGGCGACTTACTCCGGGTCGACGTCCTCGACCTCGCGATCCGCGCCCCGTACGGCTTCATCAGCAACCGCCACGGCTACGGCGCGCTGCCCGGTGAATTCCCCGAGGGAACGCTGCGACGAGAGGACGCCCACGTCCTCGACCCGACGAGCTACGGCAGCAACATCCACTTCACCGACGTCACCGAGAACGGTGGTGCGCTCTACGGCAACTTGCGCTTCGGCGAGGGAGGACGGGTCCGGTTCCCGCTGCGTCCGTTCCTCGGCCTGATGGGCGTCGCCCGCGACACCGACGACGCGGTGCCCTCGGTGCCGCCCGGCGACCACGGCGGCAACATGGACGTGAACGAGCTGCAGGCCGGCTCGTCGCTGTATCTCCCGGTGCAGACCGCCGGTGCACTGTTCTACGCCGGCGACCCGCACTACGCCCAGGGGGACGGCGAGGTCGCGCTCACCGCGCTGGAGGCCCCGCTGCGCGCGACGCTGCGGCTCACCGTGCTGAAGGACGCGGCGGCGCACGCGGCCGTCGGCACGATCCGCAACCCGTTCGTCGAGACCGACACGCACTGGATCCCGACCGGCATGGACCCTGACCTGAACGAGGCGATGAAGAAGGCCGTCCGGGCCGCCGTGGTGTTCCTGGAGACCACCCAGGGGCTTCCGCGGGCCACCGCGCTGGCGTACCTGAGCGCCGCGGGGGACTTCGAGGTCAGCCAGGTCGTCGACGCGGTGAAGGGCGTTCACTGTATGATCCGCAAGGCGGACTTCAGCGCCTGAGAATGGCGCTATGTGACCGGGAGGTATGGTTCCGCCCATGGAGGGCGGTCGGGTTCCCATGACGTCCCGCCCGATCGTGCCGCGCGGAGGGCCGGTGTCGCCGGCGGCGACCCCGGAGGAGTTCGAGCGGGAGCTCAACCAGCTCACGCTCGGCGGCGAGGGGTGGCAGGCGATCCTGCGTCGCCTGGCCGCCCACACGGGGCACGCCGCCTGGCTGTTCGACGTCCACGGCGCGCTGCTGGCCACGTCGGTGCCTCCTGGCGCTGAGCCTCCCAGCGTCCGCGCGTCCGACGTCGCCCAGGTGTTCGGTGCCGAGCGGCCGGTCCCGCTGACGATGTCCGACGGCAGGCCGGTCCGTGCCGCAGCGGTCCGCGCCGACCGGCGCCGGTTCGGCATCGTGTTGCTCGCGGAACCCGTGCCGCCGCCGGTCGTGCCGTATCTCCTTGCCGCCACCACCGCGCTCGCGATCGAAGCGGTCCGCCGGGACGCCGCAGCCGAAGCCGGATCCACTGCCGGTGCCGAACTCGTCGACGAACTGCGCTGTGGCACGCTGCGCTCGCCGGACGAGCTCACCCGCGCCGCCGCCCGCTTCGGCATGCGCCTGGACGCCCCGCACGCCGGTGCGGTGTTCGACTACGACGGGCCGCACGTGCGTGCCTGGGCCACCGCTCTGCCGCGCGCCGGGGTGACCGCGCTCCACCAGGGGCGGCGGGCCTGGACTGTCGTGCCCGGCGGCGAGGACGCCGAACTCGAGCGCCTGCGTGACCGGGCGCAGGCCGTCGTCGGTGAGGGCGTGGTGCGCGCCGCATCCGGCCCGGTGGTGACCGGCGCGGACAAGACCGCGTCCTCGTTCCGCGAAGCCGAAGTGCTCCTGGCGCTCCTGCTGCGCAGAAGTGCCAGCCGTGGCGACGCTCTGGTGCTGCCCTACGCGTCGCTGGGCCTGGCGCAGCTGCTCGTCACCGTGCCCCCGGAACGCCTGCGTGAGTTCGTCGAGCGTCATCTCGGGCCGCTGCTACCCCGGGAGGACCTGATCCGGACGCTGCGGGCCTGGCTGGCCTCCAGCGGTAGTCGCACCGCTGTCGCCGATGCGCTGCACCTGCACCGCAATTCCGTGGGCTACCGGGTAGGCCAGATCAAGGCGTTGCTCGGCGTGGACCCGCTGGATCCCGACGCCATCGTGCTGTTGCAGGCCGCGCTGACCGCTCAGGAACTGCTGCTGGCCCTGGACGAACACGATCCGGTCGTCGGCAGCTGGTACTCGGATGGTCCCAAACGTTAACTCCGACCACAATGCCCGGTTTCTGCGTGTGACTAGTGTGCTCTGCAGGTGCAAGGACCCCCGGAAGGACCCCCATGAGACTGTCCACCCGAATGACGCGCATCGCGGTGGCCGCGGTCTGCTTAATGCTCACCGTCACGTCGTGCGGTAGCTCCGACAGCCGGTACTCCGACGTGGCAGTCGCCGCCACGGCAGGCAACAGCGGGAACGCCGACATCAATGGCGACGGCAAGGTCGTCATCCTGGTGTTGAGCCCCGGCAACCTGGACGACAACGGGTACTACGAGAGCTTCCTGGCCAAGGCCTCCGCGTTCGCCGCCCGACAGGGCTGGACGATCGAGCGGCAGGGCAACATCAAGCCAGGTACCGCGCTGAACGCTGCCAAGGCAGCCTGTGCCAAGTACAAGCCCGACCTGGTCGCGCTCGGCGCCTCCGAGATCCAGGACGCGATCCCGGCGGCGACGAACGGATCGTGCGGCAACGCGTACTGGTACGTGCCCTCCAGCACCAACCTGAAGGAGCAAAAGGGCATCCTGATCTCGCAGGACTTCACGTTCGAGAGCGTCATCGCGGCCGGGTTCGCGAACGGGTTGCTGATGAAGACCAAGGGCTACTCGAAGGCCGGGTTCATCTCCGGTCCGGTCGTCGACTTCTCGATCGACGCGGCCAAGGCGTTCTACGCCGGCCTGAAGATCGCGATGGGTACCGCGCCGCTCGAGTACGAGCCGGTCTTCACCGGTGACCTGAACGACGGGCCGAAGGCCGAGAAGGCCATGAAGCAACTCGCCGACGACGGCGTCAAGGCCGTCTACCCCTACCTGGGTGGCGGTACCGACCCGGCGGCGAAGGTCGGCAACGCGCGAGGCATCCTGCTGTCGACGCCGGGAACCAACCGGTGCGACTCGACCGCACCGTCGTTCGACGTCTCGGTCATCTTCGACCCGGGAGAGTACTTCGCGGCGGCGCTGGAGGACTTCTCCAAGGGTGAGCTCAAGATGGGCACCCGGCGCGAATGGCACATCGGTGTGGATCAGGTCCCGACCGTGCGTCTGTGCAACGGCACCAACGAACAGAACGCCGACCTGGCGCAGTTCATCACCGACATCGGCAGCGGCGGCATCCACGTCAACGACGAGGTCGCCAAGTACGGGAAAGACATCGAGATCCCGACCAGCTGACCGAACGTAACTCCTGCACTACCGCACGTAGCAGTGGATCCGGCGACGAAGCCGGGTCCACTGCTTTTCGGTGTGCGGGGCACAACCATCTCCGACGGAGAGCGGATGGTCACTCGCCCGTTTCGTCGGCGCAAGACGCTCTGAGCACATGGTTGCGGCCGATCTCTCGTGCTGAGAGCCCGCCCCTCGAAAAGTCTGGGTTACCAGGCCCTGAGATGCCGTTCACTCGTTGACATGGCCTGGTCGGGAGGGCATGGTTCCGACATTGCTGTTATGCAATGTGAATCGCCACCTCGCGATGTGAGATGGCAATGGCTACGAAACACGACAGGGAGGGACGCTATGCGGGCGATGGTGCAGACCGGTTTCGGCGGCCCCGAGGTCGTGACCGCGCAGGACGTGCCGGTACCCACGATCGCCGCGGACGAGGCGCTGATCCGGGTCGCCGCGTGCGCGGTCAACCGCATGGATCTGCTGCAGCGCCAGGGCCCCGCGCTGCTTCCCGGCTTCACGCTCCCGCACGTGCCGGGTATGGACGTCGCCGGCACGGTCGTCGAGGTCGGCGCGGCCGTCTCCGACCTGGCCGTCGGCACGCGCGTCGTGATCGACCCGGTGATGGGATGCGGCGAGTGCGCCTTCTGCGAGGCCGGTGACTTCGGCTACTGCGGCGACGTCCGGGTCACCGGGGGCAACCGGCCGGGCGGCTACGCGGAGTACGTCGCAGTCAAGGCAGTGCAGACGCACCCGGTGCCCGACGGGGTCGAGCTGACCACCGCCGCGGCGTTGCCGTCCTCCTGGTCCACCGCATACCACGCGCTGTTCCCCGTCGGCCGGCTCGCGGCCGGCGAGACGATCCTGATCCAGGCCGCCGCCAGCGCGGTCAGCGTCGCTGCCGTGCAGCTGGCGATGGAGGCCGGTGCGCGGGTCGTCGCGGTCGCCGGCAGCCAGGCCAAGCTCGACGCGGTCCGCGCGCTCGGCGTCGAACACTGCGTGCCGCTGGACGCGGACCCGGCCGCCTACGTGCGGGAACTGACCAACGGGCGGGGAGCGGAGGTCGCGCTCGACCACGTCGGCCCCGCAACCTGGCCGCTCTCGTTGAGCGCCCTGGGCGTTCGCGGACGTCTCGTATTCATGGGACAGACGAGCGGGAACGAGGTGACCTTCGGACTCACCGGGGCGTATCACCGCGAACTCTCGCTGCTCGGTTCAGGTGCGTACACCCCGGAGGACTTCCACCGGGCGCTGGCCGCGTTCTGGTCCGGCAAGCTGTCCGCCCCGATCGCCGCGGTACTGCCCCTGGAGGGATTGTCCGAGGCGTTCGACGTGCTGACCGACCGTGCCACGGTCGGAAAGGTCCTGGTGACACCGTGACTGAATTGCTGATCGTCGGCGGCGACGTCGTCACGATGGCCCCTGGCCGCGAGGTGCTGACCGGCGCCACGATCGCTGTCGTCGACGGCCGGATCGCGGCCCTCGGCACCGCGGAGGACCTGCGGCTGCGTCACCCTGGCGCCCAGGAGCTGGATGCGACCGGCTGCGTCGTCGCGCCCGGCATGGTCAATGCTCACCAGCACACGACCGCCGACCCGCTGACCCGCAGCGGCATCCCGGACGACATCGGCGCCCAGGACGCGATTTTCAACTGGGCGGTGCCGCTGCACAACGCGCACACCGGTGGCGACGACGAGATCTCGGCGATGCTGACCGCTGCGGAGTCCCTGCGCCGGGGCGTCACGACGATCATCGAGCCCGGCACCGTCGCGCACCCGCTGCGGGTGGCTGCCGGCCTCCGTAAGACAGGTATCCGGGCTCGCCTGAACGGCTGGGGCTGGGACACCGAAGGGCTTCCTTTCTCCGCACCCGTGGACGAGGTTCTCGCCCGGCAGGAGGAAATCGTCCACGAGCTCGGCACGACCGACCGGGTCAGCGCCTGGATCACGCTGCTCGGCCACGATCTGTGCTCCGACGCGCTGTTCCAGGGCGCCGCCGAGCTCGCCGAGCGCCTGGATACCCGGATGACCTGGCACATCTCGCCGGGGGAGAACGACATCCCCGGTTACGCGGCGCGATCGGGCAACCGGCCTGTCGTGCACCTGGCCAAGCTCGGTGTGCTCGGTCCGCGCCTGCTGCTCGGCCACGCGGTCTGGCTGGACGACGACGAGGTCGACGCGATCGTCGAGACGGACACCGCGGTGGCGTCCAGCCCGGGTGCGTACCTGCGCCTCGGTCAGGGCTTCACGCGGGCCGCGCGGCACGTCGAGATCATCCGCCGCGGCGGCCGGGTCGCGCTCGGCTGCGACTCGCACAACGCGAACGACGTCCCCGACATCCTCCGCGCCGCGATGCTTTTCGCTGGTCTTTCGCTCGACCGGGGTGATACTGACCCCGTGCACGCCCACGAGGCGCTCGCGCTGGCCACGATCGACGGCGCCAGGGCGATCGGGCTCGACCACGAGATCGGGTCGATCGAGGTCGGCAAGGCCGCCGACGTCGTCGTCTACGACACGACCGACCCGGTCTGGACGCCGCGCGGCGACGAAGCGCTCCAGCTGGTCTGGGGCATGCCGAGCCACACCGTCCGCGACGTTCTGGTCGACGGGACCGTTGTGGTCCGCGACCAGCAGCTCCAGCTCGTCGACTACGACGACCTGCGCGCCTGCGCGAAGGAGAACTCGCACCACCTGCTCCGGCGAACGGGCATCACGCCGTTCCGCCGCTGGCCGCGGATCGCCGCGGCCGACCTCGAAACAGCTTCGGGAGGGCCGGCCGCGCCCGAAGCCGAGCACGGTGCCGCCGGGCAGACAGGAGAGGTCCAATGCCCGTAATCAACCTGGACGGCCTGACCCCCGCTCAGAAGCAGGGAATGGTCTCGCAGCTCGTCGTGCCGCGGCCGATCGCGATGATCACGACGACCGACGTGAACGGCAAGCTCAACGTGGCGCCGTTCAGTTACTTCATGCCGGTGTGCGGGGAGCCTCCGACGATCGCCGTCACGATCGGCACCACCCGCGAGGCGACCCCGGAACCCAAGGACACCTGGGTCAATTTGCAACACTCCGGTGAGTTCGTCATCAACATCACGAGCACCGCGCTGGCGGACCATATTGAAACTGCGGCCAAAGAGTTTCCAAACGGTGTCAATGAAGCTGAGTTAATCGGGTGGGACACCGTCCCGTCGCAGGTAGTCGCTCCGCCCTCACTCGCGGCGAGCCCTGCCCACATGGAATGCCGCGTCCTGGAGGTAATTGACCGTGGAGACCCCACGTCATGCTTCTCAGGCGTCCATATCGTCCTCGCTGAGGTTGTCTGCATCGTCGCGGACGAGGCCATCCTGGCCGGTCCTAATCGGATCGACCCCACTAAGGTCTCCCCGGTCGGCCGCATGGGTTTTCCATGGTTCGTCGCTGCCGCCGGTGAGGCTCTCTTCGAACAGGAACGCATCGCGTATTCGGCATGACCCGTCAAATGCTGCCGGTCAACCCCCACGTAGCCGACAGCAAGGCTCCACGCACCTCGGAAGGACTCCAATGAGACTGAACACTCGTGCGGTACGTGTCGCGGCTGCCGCGGCATGCATCGCTGTCGGGCTCGCGGCTTGCACGAGCCCGGGCGACGACACGGCTGAGACCTCGAGCTCCGCGTCCGCCGGCTCCAGCGCCGCCGGACCGGACGTCAACGGTGACGGCAAGGTCGTCGTCGGTGTTCTCAGCCCGGGTGACCTGAACGACAACGGTTACTACGAGAGCTTCGTGGCCAAGGCCGAGGAGTTCACCAAGTCCAAGGGCTGGCAGCTGATCAAGGTCGGCTCCGTCAACCCGGCCGACGCGCTCAACCAGGCCCGCAACCTGTGCCGCCAGAAGGTCGACCTGGTCGCCCTCGGTGCCGCCGAGCTCAAGGACGCCATCCCGGCCTCCGAGGAGTCGGTCTGCGCGAAGAGCTCGTGGTACGTCCCGTCGTCCGCCGACATCAAGCAGACGCCGAAGATCACGATCTCGCGCGACTTCATCAACGAGGTCGTCTACGCGACCGGGTACGCCAACGGTCTCCTGATGAAGGAGAAGGGCTACAAGAAGGCCGGTTACGTGACCGGGCCGGAGGCCGACTTCTCCGTCCAGGCCGCCAAGGCGTTCAAGGCCGGCATCAAGGAGGTCGTCCCGGACGCCACGCTGGTTACCACCTACACCGGTGACTTCAACGACTCCGGTAAGGCCAAGGAAGCCGCGCAGGCGCAGGTCAGCCAGGGCGTCCAGGTGCTCTACCCGTACCTGGGTGGTGCCACCGACGAGGTCGCGAAGTTCGGCAACACCAAGAACCTCATCCTCTCGACGCCGGGCACCGACCGGTGCGCCTCGACCGCGCCGAAGTTCCAGGTCTCCTCGATCTTCGACCCGGGAGAGTACTTCGCTGCGGCGCTCCAGAAGTTCTCGGACGGCCAGCTGAAGATGGGCGTCGCCCGCGAGTGGCACATCGGCAAGGACCCGGTTCCGACGGTGAAGATCTGCGGCGGCACCGCTGCTCAGAACAGCGCGCTCGAGGCCTTCATCAAGAAGATCGGCGACGGCCAGGTGGACGTCGACGCTCAGGTCGCGAAGCTCGGAGCCTGACGTGACCGACGGCCAGTCGAACAGTCCGCGCACCCTCGAGGCGCCGGCGCTCGAGCTCCGTGGCGTGACGAAGTGTTTCGGTCCGGTCGTCGCCTGTGACGCCGTGGATCTCGCTGTGAACAGTGGCGAGATCCACGGCCTCCTGGGAGAGAACGGTGCCGGCAAATCCACTCTCATGAAGGTCCTGCTCGGGCTCGTGCAGCGCGACGAAGGCACCGTCCTTCGCCACGGCAAAGAGGTCGAGATCCCGACCCCGCAGGCCGCGGTGACGCTCGGCATGGGCATGGTGCACCAGCACTTCAGCCTGATCGAGCCGCTCACGGTCTGGGAGAACGTCAGCCTCGGCGAGCCCGGGCGCATCAAGCGCGACGAGGTCTGCGACCAGATCAAGGACGTCGGCACGCGCTACGGCCTGCCGATCTCGCCGATCGCACGGGTCGAAGACCTGTCCGCCGGTGAGCGTCAGCGGGTCGAGATCATCAAGTGCCTCCGGCGCGATCCGGAGGTGCTGATCCTCGACGAGCCCACCTCGGTGCTCACGATGGCGGAGTCCCAGGAGCTTTTCGAGGTCCTGCGCGACGTCGTCAACCGGGAGAACCGGGCGGTCATCCTGATCAGCCACAAGCTGGCCGAGATCATGGCCGCGACCGACCAGGTGACGGTGCTGCGCAAGGGGTCGGTGGCGTTCCGCTGCCGTACCTCGAGCACGAACCCCCGTGAGCTGGCCAAGCAGATGGTCGGCCGCGAGGTGTCGCTGCACTCCGAGGGTGCTGCCCTCGGTCTGATCAGCGAGGACACCACGCCGGAGGAGGTCCAGGCCGCCGCCGAGGAGACGCCCGTCGTCGCTCCGGTGACCCAGACCCAGGCCACGGAGTCCAAGACCCCGGCATTAGCGCTGAGCGACGTCGTGGTGAAGGGCCTGGACGGCCGGACGCTGCTCGACAACTTCGCGCTCACCGTGTCGCCCGGCGAGATCCTCGCGCTGTACGGCGTCGAGGGTAACGGCCAGGCGACGCTCGGCGACCTGCTCTCGGGCCTGATCGAGCAGTCCTCCGGCACGGTCGCGGTCAACGGTAACGCGGTGCCGATGAGCAAGATCGGCGCGCTGCACAAGGCCGGCGTGGGCGTGGTCCCCGAGGACCGGCACCGCTCGGGTGTCGTCCTGGACATGTCGGTGCTCGACAACCTGGTGATGACCGACCTGCGTCGCGTCAGCGGCCGGTTCCTGCTGAGGCGTCGGGAAGCGCGCAAGATCGCGGCCCGGCTGATCGAGCAGTTCAACATCTCGACGCCGTCGATGGACACGCCGCTGCGCAACCTGTCCGGCGGTAACCAACAGCGGGTCGTCCTGGCCCGTGAACTGTCGACCGACCCGAGCGTCCTGGTGGCGGCACAGCCCACCCACGGCCTCGACGTCGGCGCGATCGAAGACATGTACGAACGGCTGCGCGCCGCGGCCGCCCGCGGAGTCGCGGTACTGCTGATCACGACCGAGTTGGAAGAGGTGATGGCCCTCGCGTCGCGGGTCGCCGTGATCTCCTCCGGCCGGACCGTCGGCGTACTCGACATCCACGAGGCGACGGCCGAGCGGCTGGGCATGCTGGTCGGAGGCGAGGCTGCATGAGCGGTTCCCGAAAGTTCCCCAACGTCGCCGAGCTGATGCGGCCGAGTGGGTACGGCGTCCAGGTCGCCCTGATCACGGTCGCCGCGATCGTGATCGCGGTGCTGGCGTCGATGGGCCTGGTCTCGGCCACCGGCGGCTCGCCGGGTGACGCCCTCGACGCCCTCTACACGGGCAGCATCGCCGACACCGCGGCGTGGAGCGAGACGCTGAAGGCCGCGACGCCGCTCCTGCTGGTGGCGCTCGGCGCGTGCATCAGCAACCGGGCCGGCGTCTTCAACATCGGCCAGGAAGGCCAGGTGCTGCTCGGCGCAGCAGTGGCCGCCTACGTGGCGCTGCACCTCGCGCTGCCGGGCGTCCTGGTGATGATCCTGAGCCTGGTGGCCGGTGCGATCGCCGGTGGTCTGTGGTCCGGCGCGAGCGCGGTCATGCACTACACCCGCGGCGTCAACGTCGTCGTCAGCACGCTGCTGATGTCCTTCCTCGCGATCCAGCTCGTCAGCTTCGCGCTGACCGTGCAGTGGCTGCTGCAGGCGCCCCGGGCCAGCGCGGACAGCATCGCGTCCACCGAGTCGGCGCAGCTGCCGCCGTCCGTGCGCATCCCGGGCTTCGGCGAATACCCGGCGCTGGAGATCGGCGGCGGTCTGGTCCTGTCGATCATCCTGACGATCGTCCTGGCCGTGCTGCTCGGCCGCAGCCGGTGGGGCTTCCGCCTGAACATGCTCGGCCTCAACCCGATGGCCGCCCGCCACGCGGGGGTCCGGGCGCCGTGGGCCGGCGGTATGGCGCTGGCGCTCTCGGGTGCGTTCGCCGGTCTGGCCGGCGCGGTCATCCTGTCCGGTCAGGTGTTCCGCCTGCAGCCCGCGCTCTCGAACAACTTCGGATGGGACGGCCTGCTGGTCGCCCTGATCGCCCGTAGCCGTCCGATCGCGGCGGTGCCGGTCGCGCTGCTGTTCGGCGCGTTCCGCTCCGGGTCGAGCTTCCTCGCCTCGACGGGTGTGCCGAACTACCTGGTCGACATCGTCCAGGCGCTGCTGGTGCTCGCGTTCGTGGTGCCGCCGGTGCTGGCGAAGGTGAAGTCGCGTGGCCGGGCTGAGGCCACGCCGCCGCCCACCGAGCCCGTTCCCTCCACGACCACCGAGCCCGAGAAGGTGACCGCGTGATCGGCACCGACGAAATCACCACGATCGTCGCGAGCTCGCTGCGATTGACCGCACCGCTGGCGTTCGCCGCCTGCGGTGAGTACCTGGCCGAGCGGGCCGGGACGCAGAACATCTCGGTCGAGGGCATGATGCTCGGCGGCGCGTTCGGTTCGGTCGCGGTGGCCAGCGCCACCGGCAGTGCGACCACCGGTCTGCTCGCCGGCGCGATCGTCGGCCTGGTCGTGGGTTTCGTCCACGGCAACCTGTCGCACCGGATCCAGATCAACACGTTCGTCGTCGGTCTGGTGCTCAACGCGTTCGTGCTCGGACTCACGAGCTTCCTGATCGCGATCTCGGAGTTCTCGAGCAACCAGGTCGCTCAGCTGAGCATCCCCGGGTTGCGTGACATCCCGATCATCGGGCCGCTGTTCGAGCAGCGCTGGCCGATGTATCTGCTGTTGGTGATCATTCCGTTGACGTGGTGGCTGGTCGAGCGGAGCCGCTGGGGTCTCAACCTCCGGGCGATCGCCGACAACCCGCAGGCCGCGGACGTCACGGGCCTGAAGGTGAACAAGCTCCGCCGCCAGGCGCTGCTGTACGCCGGTCTGCTGTCGGGTCTGGGTGGCGCGTACCTGGCCACCGCCGAGGTCGGTTCGTTCAACATGAACATGACTGCGGGTCGCGGCTTCATCGTCATCGCGGCGGTCATCTTCGGCGCCTGGCGTCTGAAGGGCACGATGATCGGCTGCCTCGTGTTCGGTTTCGCCGACGCGCTGCGGTTGGCCCTGCCCGCGCTCGGATTCGAGCTGAACTCGCAGCTGCTGGTCGCCGCGCCGTACCTGATGGCGCTGCTGGCCATGATGCTGTTCGCCAGCAAGAGCCGCGAGCCGCGCGCTCTCGGCAAGCCGTTCGTCCGCGGGATCACCTGATGGGGACCTCCGCGCCGGCCGAGGCCGCGCGCCCGGCCGGTGCGGAGGCTCACCCGTCGCGCCGGGGTGCGTTGCCCCGACTCGGCTTGGCGCTGTTCTGATGGCGATCGACGAGGTCACCGCCGCCGCGGCCCGCGAATTCGCCACCCGCCTGCACGCCGCCCCGATCGCCCACTCAACCGAACCAGCAGCAACCTTCTCCGTTGCCCCGGTCCCCACGGTGGCACCGACCGGTCGAACCAGTTCTTCCTCTGCCGACGTACACACGCTCACCGGAGCAGCGAACGCGCTTCGCCGGGGCGAGGTGCGCAGCGTCGAGCTCGTCGAGGCGGCGCTGGCCGCGGGAGACAAGGCCGACCCCGAGCTCGGGGTGTTCCTCTCGCGGTTCGCCGACCGCGCCCGCGAGGCCGCGCAGCGCGTCGACGAGGCGCTGGCCGCGGGCGACGACCCCGGCCCCCTCGCCGGCCTCCCGCTCGGCATCAAGGACCTGCTCACCACGGAGGACGGCCCGACCTCGGCCGGCAGCCTGGTGGCACCCCCGGACGACCGGCGCGACGCCACCGCGGTCGCGCGCCTCCGCGCCGCCGGCGGCATCGTCGTCGGCAAGACGCTCACGTCCGAGTACGGCGTCGGCTCACCCGACCTCACCAAACCACTGCCGGTACCGCGCAACCCCTGGGACGCCACCCGCTGGACCGGCGGTTCGAGCGCCGGCAACGCAGCGGGCCTCGTCGCCGGAGCGTTCCTCGGCGCGCTGGGCACCGACTCCGGCGGCAGCATCCGCATGCCGTCGGCCTTCTGCGGTACGACGGGCCTCAAACCCACCTACGGACGCGTCTCCCGCGCCGGTGGCCTACCGATGGGCTGGTCCACCGACCACGTCGGCCCGATGGCCACCACGGCCCGCGACTGCGCGCTCCTGCTCTCGGTGATCGCGGGTCCCGACCCGGCCGACCCGACGACGTCGAACGCGCCGGTTCCGCGCTACGACCTCGACGGAGATCTGACCGGCGTCCGGATCGGCGTCGACCGCCTCGACCGGATCGGCGGCGCCGTGGCCGACCCCGCGCTGGCAGGCGTGTTCGCCGCCGCGCTCGACGAGCTGACCGCGCTCGGCGCCGACCTGGTCGAGATCGAGCTGCCGCTGTACCCGGAGCTGGCCGCAGCGTCGATAGTCCTGACGCTGAGCGAGGCCCTGACCTGGCACCGTCCAAACTTCGCCGTGCGCGGCGGGGACTTCTTCGCCAACACGCTCGCGACGATCGGACTCGCCGAGGCGTTCACGGCCGTCGACTACGTGCAGGCGCAGCGCGTCCGCCGGGCCGGCCAGGAGGCGGTCACCGCACTGTTCGACGACGTCGACCTGGTCGTGACGCCGACAGCGTCGATCGCCGCGACACCGTACGACCGGCTGGACCGGATGTTCGAGTCCGGCGAGTTCTTCGCGGTCTACGCGCCGTATTGGAACGTCGCCGGGAACCCGGCGCTGTCGGTACCGATGGGATTCACCGCCGATCGGATGCCGCTCGGCCTCCAGCTGATCGGCGCACCGTTCGACGAGGCGCTGGTGCTGCGCGCGGGGGATGCGTACCAGCGCCGCACGAGCTGGCACAACGGGAGGAGAGCCCTGTGACGGTAGTAGTGGGGCTGCACCTCGGCAGCGATTCGGCGCGGGCGCTCGCGCTCGGGCCCGACGGCGAGATCGTCGCCCGCGCGTACGCCCCGTACCCGGGAGCGGTCGGCTGGCCGGCCGGGCACGCGGACCCCGCGGGGTGGCTCTCGGGCGTCACGACCGCGCTCGAAGCGATCCTCGCGGACCTGCCCGCGGACCGGCCGTGCGTGGCGATCAGCCTCGGCGGCCAGAGCCCGACGACAGTGCCGGCGAACGGCGGCCTGGCCGTCACGTACCGCCACCCGGCCGGAGCCACCGGAACCCCCGCCGAGCAGCACGCGGCGCAGCTGTCGGTGCTGACCGAGGAGTCCGGGGGAGACATCGAGCCCCTCCAGGTCTACGACTGGCTGAGCACCCGGATCGGTGCCGACCCGGTCCAGTCGCGCTGGCCCGGTGATCCGGACCTGCCCGGTTACGGGCCGGTCGTCACCACCGGCAGGCCGATCGGGCACACCGACGGCAGCCACGGGCTGCCTGCCGGGATCCCGCTCGTCGCCGGGGCGCAGGACGCGTACCTGGCGTTCTGGGCCGGTGCGTTGGACCGGCCGGGACGCGGCATGGACCCGGGCGGTCGTACCGGGGGCATGGCGGTCGTTGTTTCCGAGGGCGTCCGGGTTCCCGGGATGTATACGCAGACCAGCGCGTTGAGCGGTCTGGACATCCTCGGTGGGCCGGTGAGTGGTCACGGGCTGATGCTCGAGTGGCTGCGGACGATCACCGGGTGCGGTATCCCGGAGCTGATCGACCTGGCAGCGACGGTTCCGCCGGGTGCGGACGGGGTGCTCGTGCTGCCGTACCTGGAGGGTGCGCGGGCGCCTCGGTGGAACCGGCAGCTGCGGGCGGAGATCGTCGGGCTCGGTTCGGACGCCGGGCGGCCGCAGTTGGCCCGCGCGGTGCTCGAGGCGACCGCGTACGGGCTGGCGCACGTGGCCGAGGGGCTCGCGGCCGGTGGGGTCACGCTGACGACGCTCGTCACGGCGGGGAACCCGGCGCGGAGCCCGCTCTGGAACCTGATCAAGGCGTCAGTGCTCGAGGTGCCGGTGGAGGTTCCCGAGGAGTGCGACCTCGCGGCCTACGGTGCCGCCCTCTCCGCCGGCGCCGGCGCCGGCTGGTGGCCGGGCCCCGGCGGGACCGGCGCTCATCAGTGGCCCCGCCCGGAGATCACCGTCGTGGACCCCGAGCCCCAACCCGCTTACCGCGAGGGCTACCAGCAATTCCTGGAACTAGGCGCCGCCTCGGAGGCGCGCAAGTAGCCGCGCTTCGACGCGGCGGTCGCCCGCGCTGGGCGCGCCCATCCATGCGCGACAACAAATCCCCCACGTCAGTGGGGGATTTGTTGATCGTGTCAGCGGCGGCGGTAGCGCGCGTCGGTGAGGGCGCGGGGGCGGTCGCCGGCGCCGGCCTGGTGGAGGTTGACGCCCGGCTCGACGACCGCGTCGATCCGGTCGAGGATCTCGTCGGAGAGGGTCACCTCAGCGGCACCCAGCTGCGACTCGAGCTGCTCCATCGTGCGCGGCCCGATGATCGCCGCCGACACCGCCCGGTGCGCCAGCACGAACCCGAGCGCCAGCTCGATGAGCGTCACGCCGGCGTCCTTGGCGATGTCCTCCAGCGGCTCGATCCGCATCAACTTCGCATCCCGCACCTCGGCGGCCTTGAAGTCGAAGTGGTCACCGTTGGTGTAGGCCCGCGAGCCCTCGGGAGCCTCGGCGCCCGGCCGGTACTTACCGGTCAGCCACCCACCGTTCAGCGGGCTGAACACCATCACGCCGAGCCCGTGCCGCTCGGCCGTCGGCAGCGCGTCGTACTCGGCGTGCCGGTCGAAGATCGAGTACGCCAGCTGCTCGGTACGGAACCGCTCGAACCCGCGCCGCTCGGACACCCACTGCGCCTCGACCAGATCACCACCGGGGAAGTTCGAGGTACCGATCGCCCGCACCTTGCCCGACCGAACCAGGTCGGTGAGCGCGCTCAGCGTCTCCTCGATGTCGGTGTCGGGGTCGGGCCGGTGGAACTGGTACAGGTCGATGTAGTCCGTGCCGAGACGGCGCAGCGAGTCCTCGACCGCCCGCACGATCCACCGGCGGCTACCACCGGAGCGGTTCACCGGCCCCGGCCCGACCGGCTCGCAGAACTTCGTGGCCAGCACGATGTCGTCCCGGCGGCCCTTGATCGCCTTGCCGACGATCTCCTCGGTCTCACCGAACGCGTAGACGTCCGCGGCGTCGAGGAAGTTGATACCGGCGTCGAGCGCCGCGTGGGTGATCCGGACGCACTCGTCGTGGTCGGGGTTGCCCCAGGCTCCGAACATCATCGTGCCGAGTGCGAGCGGGGTGACGCGGATGCCGGTGCGGCCGAGTAGCTGTGTACGCAAGGAAGTTCCTCTCCGGGAGCGCCCCGAGCGTACCGAGGACCGGCACACGAAGGGCCGGCCCCATTAGGCGCTGGGAACCACGCGCGAACCGATACGCCGCAACCCTCGCACAGAGAGCGACGAACTCTCATGTTTCGCGGGGGCAGAGTGTCCGGGACATCTTTGTCCCCCCGGCACATTCAGTGACCGCGAACGCCTCAGTACGGTAGTTCCCAACGCCAGAGCGCTGTGCCAGGGCTGAATCGAAGAGGAGTACCCCCGTGGCGGACGACACGAAGTTGACGCAGGCACGGTGGACGCATGTCGCGCTGCCGTCCGGCGACCTCGACAAGTCCATCGAGTTCTACACCTCGCTCACGCCCCTGGTCCTGCTGGAGCGCTTCAAGGACGACGCCGGGCAGAGCGCCTGGCTGTCCAACGACAAGCAGGTCGACAGCCCGTTCGTGCTCGTCCTGGTCGACTTCAACAAGGACCACGGCGGCCAGCACGGCCAGCTCACGCCGTTCGCGCACATCGGCATCGAGGTGCCGAACCGTGAGGACGTCGACGCGATCGCCGACAAGGCCCGCGAGATGGGCAACCTGCACTGGGACCCGCAGGACATCGGCGGCGTGGTCGGCTACGTCTGCGCGCTGAAGGACCCCGACGGCAACGTCATCGAGATCTCGCACAACCAGCGGGTCTTCTCGACGATCCGCGAAAAGTGGGGCAACTGAGCGATACCCGGGCGGTCGTCGAGCGTTACCTGGCTGCGCTCAACGCCGGTGACGCCGACGCCGTCGCGGCGTGTGTGACCGAGGACTTCCACAACGAGCACACGTCCGCGACCGCCCGCAGCTTGACCGGCCGCACGACCTATCGGGAGCGCCTCGGCGGCTTCCTGGCCGAGTTCCAAGAATTGCACTACGAGGTCGAAGACCTGTTGGTCGACGACGACCGCGCCGCCGTCGGGTACCGGATGACGTTCCGGATCGGCGAGAAGCCGGTGAACGTGCGCGGAATGTTCTGGTTCCGCGTCGAAGAGGGCTTGATCGCGCACCGGCGCGACTACTGGGACGGCACGACCGTCCAGCAGCAACTGGAGCAGTGACAGCAGTAACCCGCCCGAGTCGCCGGCGAAGTCCGGCTGGGCCGCAGTTCCTTTCCCTAGGGAGACACCACGATGACCGTCACCACGGACCTGTCCCCGGTCACCGGGCCGGCGGCCTGGCGGGGCGACCAGCTCCAGGACGACAAGACCTGGATCTACCAGCTCAGCGACGTCGAGATCGCGGAGCTCGAGACCGTCGGACGCAAGTTCGTCGAGGACGACCCGGACCTTCGCACGGTGACCAAGGCGGATTACCCGCTGCCGGCGCTCGAAGAGGCCATCAAGACGTGGGCCCACGACATGGACCGCGGCCGCGGCTTCGTTCTCATCCGGGGTCTGAAGACCGAGCTCTACTCGGACGCCCTGTCCGGCGCGATCTTCTACCTCACCGGCCTGCACCTCGGTGTGCCGATGAAGCAGAACGAGCTGGCCGACCTGATCGACCACGTCATCGCCACCTCGACGAAGACGATGGACGACCCGTCCGCGCTGTCCTCGCGCGTCGCCGACAAGCTGGTGTTCCACTCCGACAGCTCGGACGCGGTGGCGCTGTTCTGCCTCCGTCCGGCCAAGGAGGGTGGCGCGTCCAGCCTGGTCTCGGGTGCGCAGATCTACAACGAGATCCTGTCGCGTCGGCCCGACCTGGCTCCGCTGCTGCACGAGCCGTTCTACTTCGACTGGTACAAGCAGGACCACGACGCCCCGGAGAAGACCTACACCTCTCCGATCGTCAGCATCAAGGACGGCGTGTTCAGCATGTACGCCGGCTCGACGTACATCTTCACCGCGCAGGACTACCCCGAGACGCCGCGCCTCACGGAGCAGCAGATCGAGGTCATCAAGCTGTTCGACGAGATCACCTACGAGCCGGGCATGGCGCTGGACATGGACTTCCAGCCCGGTGACATCCAGTGGGTCTCGAACTACGCCGCTCTGCACTCGCGCACCGCGTTCATCGACTACCCGCAGTACGGCCGCAAGCGCCACCTGCTGCGTCTGTGGCTGAAGCGGGACAGCGACCGGCCGCTCGTCGACAAGTTCGGCAAGCACGTCGTGAAGGCGCGCGAGGAGGACCGCGAGGACACCTCGGGCGTCGAGGACCTCGGCCAGTTCTCCGTCAAGACCGCCGTCGTCCCCCGCATGGACTGGGGTCTGTAGCAGCTCCCCACCGCCTACCCCGCGTCAGGCGGGGTAGGCGGTGATCGCGGAGGCCTTGGCGGTCAGCCAGACGCTGTGGCCGGCGGCGAGGTCGAGGTCGGCTACGGCGTCGGGGGTGAGGTCGACGAGGGCGTTCGGTGCGCCCTCGACCGCGACGCGGATCCGGTCACCCCACGCCTCCACGCCGACGATCCGCCCGTGCCAGGTGTTCCGCGGACTACCAGCGGTCGGCTCCGACCGGTACAGCGCGATCTCCGACGGCCGCACGGCCACGTGTACGGGCCCCTGCAGCCCCGATTCCGCGACGGTGAACACGCCACCCTCGGCGAGAGTCACCCGTCCGTCAGCGGCTTCTCCGCGGTACAGATTCAGCCCGACGAGACGCGCGACGTAATCCGTCGCGGGCCGCCGGGTCACGTCGGCGGCCGAGCCCTCCTGCACGATTCGGCCACCCTCGAGCACGACGAGCCGGTCGGCCAGGATCATCGCCTCGATCGGGTCGTGCGTGATCACCAGCGACGGCCCGCCGTACGAGGTCAGGTGCGTGCGCAGGTCGGTACGGAGCCGCAGCCGGGTGCCCGCGTCGAGCGCGGACAGCGGCTCGTCGAGCAGCAACAGATCCGGGTCGATCGCGAGCGCCCGCGCCAACGCGACGCGCTGGGCCTGCCCGCCGGAGAGTCCACCCGGCCGCTTTCCGGCGTGGTCGGCCAACCCGAACCGGTCGAGCCACTCCCGCGCGGTGGCCCGGGCGGACGCCCTCCGGACGCCACGCACCCGCAGCCCGTACGCCACGTTCTCCAGCGCCGAGAGGTGCGGGAACAGCAGGTAGTCCTGGAAGACGACGCCGACCTTGCGCTCCTCCACGGGCCGGGAGTCCAGCCGCTGCCCGTCCAACTCGATCCGCCCGCCGGTCAGCGGTGTCAGCCCGGCCAGCGCGCGCAGCAGCGTGGTCTTCCCCGCGCCGTTCGGCCCGATCACCCCGAGTACCTGCCCCGGCGTGGCGGTCAACGACACGTCCAGCGAGAACGTCCCCCGGTCGACGCGGACGTCCGCGGTCAGCGTCATGCGGCGGCCCCTCGGTCGCGGCTGTCCGCGCTCACGCCGCGGCGCCCTGGGAGCGGACGACGCGGTCGCGGAGCGCGACCAGGATCAGGATCGAGACGAGGAGCAGCACGAGCGAGAGCGCGATCGCCGCGTCGGGATCGCTCTCCAGGGCCAGGTACACAGCGAGCGGCATCGTCTGCGTGGTGCCCGGATAGTTGCCGGCGAACGTGATCGTCGCGCCGAACTCGCCGAGCGCGCGTGCCCAGCAGAGCACCGCACCGGCGAGCACCGACGGTGCGATCAGCGGCAGCGTGATGCGTCGGAACGTGGTCAGGCGGCTCGCGCCGAGGCTCGCCGACGCCTCCTCGAACCGGCGGTCGGCGGCACGCAGCGCACCCTCGACGGTGAGGATCAGGAACGGCATCGCGACGAACGTCTCGGCGAGGACGACGGCCGTCGTCGTGAACGGGATCGTGTAGTCGAACCACTGGTCGAGGTAGCGTCCGACGATGCCGCGGCGGCCGAACGCGAGCAGGAGCGCCACACCGCCGACGACGGGCGGCAGCACGAGCGGCACGGTCACCAGCGCCCGCAGCAGCGCCTTGCCGGGGAACTCGGCCCGCGCCAGCACCCAGGCCAGGGGCACGCCGAACACCAGCGACAACGCGGTCGCGAGCAGCGCGCTGACTACCGACAGCCGGAGCGCCTCCCGCACCAGCGGATCACTCAGCAGCTGCGGCAGCGTCGCCCACGGCGCCCGCACCAGCAACCCGGCCAGCGGCAGCGCGAGGAACACCACCGCGACGAGTGCCGGCACCGCGAGCGGTGCCGGCACTCCTCCGCGTCGACTCACGGAGCGGTGAAGCCCGCGGCCTCGAGAACCTTGGTGCCGTCGGCCCCGAGCACGTAGTCGACGAAGGCCTTCGCGCCGTCCGCGTTCGGCGCGTCCTTCAGCGTCGCGATCGGGTAGGCGGTGGAGGCGTTCTGGTCCGCCGGGATCTCGATCCCCTTGACCTTCGCCCCCGCGGCCTGCACGTCGGTCTTGTAGACGATGCCGGCGTCGACCTCACCCAGCGAAACCGTCGTGAGTACCGACTTCACGTCCGCGCCGAGCGTCTTCGGCTTCACCGTGATCTTCGCCTTGTCGAGCACCTTCTTGGCGGTGGCGCCGCAGGGCACCTGCTCCTGGCAGAGCGCGATCTTCAGGTTCGGCTTGGACAGGTCGGCCAGCGCGGCCACCTTGCCGGGGTTGTCCGGCGGCACCGCGATCTCCATCGTGTTCTGCGCGAAATTCTTGGAGTCCCCGGCATCGCCATCAGCGACCACCGCGTCCATGTTCTTCGTGCTCGCCGACGCGAAGACGTCGGCCGGTGCACCCTGGCCGATGCTCTCGGCCAGCGCCGAGCTCGCCGCGAAGTTGAACTTCACGGTGACGCCCGGGTGCGCCTCCTCGAACTGCTTGCCGAGCGTCGTGAACGACTCGGTCAGCGAGGCGGCGGCGAACACCGTGACGGTGCCCTTGAGGTCGCTGTCGGCGCTCGCCGACGCGGAGCTCGAGCTGCTGGCGGTGTCGCTGCTGTCGTCGCCGCAACCGGCGAGCAACAACGATGCGGCCGTCGTTACGGCTGCGGCGAGCAGAGCAGGTCGGCGCACGATGACCTCCGAGAGGTGCCGCCGGCCGGTGCCGGCAGGGTGGGGTGGTGTCGCGCGGGGCGGCCGCGCGGCGCGGTGGGAGCCGGGCGGTCGTCGACCGCCCGGAACGGTGGGCGGCTAGTCGGGGTGGCGGGGGACTTCGACGACGACGTTCGTGGACTTCACGGCGGCCACGGCGAGGACACCGGGCTCGAGGCCGAGCTCGTCGGCGGACTCGCGGCTCATCAGGGAGACCACCCGGTGCGGACCGGCCTGGATCTCGACCTGGGCCATCACCCCGTCCCGGACCACCCGGGTGACGATGCCGGTGAACCGGTTGCGTGCCGACTCGGCGACGATCGGCGAGTCGATCCCGGCCGGGCGGTCGGCGGCGATGTCGGTGGCGAACACGGCCAGGTCGGCACCGTCGATCGCGATCCGGGACCCCGGCTCGCGAACGGTGGGGAGCTTCCCGGAGTCGGCCCACCGCCGAACCGTGTCGTCGCTGACGCCGAGCAGCGCAGCGGCCTCACTGATCCGATACGTGGGCACCGCGTAACGCTAGCACCGCGAATGCGGAGTATGAATCGCCGAGGATCCGTATTTACGGAACCGTGAGCCGGCTGATCGATCGGACCGGGCCGCGGGTCCGGACAGCAAGAGGCGCCGGGTCGCATCATTGCGACCCGGCGCCGGTGGCCGGGGTCAAGGCCCGGCCGCTTCGGAGAGGCGTCAGTCGAGCGGACGCATCTTGATCGTCACGCCCTTCTCGGACGTGTACTCCTTCATCGCCTCGTAGCCGCCGCCCTGGCTGAACCCGCTCTCCTTGGCCAGGTTGAACGGGAAGCCGATGATCGCCGAGTTCGCGAACTCGTTGACCGACACCTGGCCCGAGCGCACCTCCTGGGTGACGCGCAGCGCGCGGGACAGGTCGTTCGTCCAGACGCTGACGAGCAGGCCGTACGGGGTGGCGTTCACGCGGTCGATCGCGTCACGCGCACCGCGGAACGACTCGGCGGCGAGCACCGGGCCGAAGATCTCCTCGCGGACGATCGGCATGTCCGGCGTGACCTTGTCGAACAGCGTCGGCTTCACGAACCAGCCGTCGGTGCCGCCGGGACCACCGGTGACGACCCGGGCGCCGCCCGCGACGCCCCCGGACAGGAAGCCGGAGACCCGCTCGTGCTGGATGCCGTTGACCAGCGGACCCATGTCGAGGTCCTCGTGCCACGGACCGGCCTTCACGGCCTCCATCGCGGCGGCCAGCCGCTGGACGACCTCGTCGTAGATCGGCTCCTCGATCAACAGCCGCGAGCCCGCGTAGCAGTTCTGGCCGGCGTTCTCGACGATCGACTCGAGGATCGCGGGCACCGCCGCGTCCAGATCGGCGTCCGCAAACACTACGTTCGGTGACTTACCGCCGAGCTCCAGCTTCACCGGAACCAGGTTCTCGGCGGCCGACCGCATGATCGCCCGGCCGGTGGCCGACGAACCGACGAAGCTGATGTGGTTGATGCCGGGGTGCGAGGTCAGCGGCTGGCCGGCTTCCGGGCCCAGACCGGTGACGACGTTCAGAACGCCTGGCGGGAGCCCTGCTTCCGCGGCCAGCGCGGCGATCGCGAGCGGGCTCATCGGCGCGTACTCCGACGGCTTGAGCACGACGGTGTTTCCCGCGGCGAGCGCCGGAGCGGCATCGGCCATGAAGAGAATTGCCGGGACGTTCCACGCGATCACCATCGCGCAGACGCCGAGCGGCTCACGGAGAGTGAAGCCCGTGTTGTCGGCCGAGCGGGACGGTAGCGTCGCGCCGTGCAGCTTGTCGGCGGCCCCGGCGAAGTAGCCGAGAATGCTTCCGGCGATGAAGATGTTGGTGCGGGCGTCGGACAGCGGCTTGCCGACATCCTGGGCCTCGTAGCGCGCGAGTTCCTCGACGTGCTGGAAGATGAGCTGCGACCAGCGGGCGAGGATGGCACCCCGATCGCTGGGGTTCATCCGCGACCAACCGTCGTAGGCGGTGCGGGCCGCGGAGACGGCGGCGTCCACGTCAGCGGCGGTCGCCCGGCCGGCCTGGTGGAACGCTTGCTGGGTGGCCGGGTCGAGCACCGGCAGGGCCTCTCCGGAGGCGGGAGATTGCCAGCTCCCGGCGATCAGGAGGCGGTTCTCTGGGACGGCGAGCTCGCTCATATTGGAAGTCTTGACGGCTACCATCTCAGAAGTCAAGATGCCGTCTCGCCATAGTGAGATAACGGAGAGTTCTCGTGGACATTACCGTCGCCGCCGTAACCGAGGAGAAGACCTTCGAGTTGCGGCCTGCCCAGCTCGAGGAGCCCCGTGCGGACGAGGTGCTGGTGCGCCTGAGCGCGGTCGGCATCTGCGCCACCGACCTGCACTTCTCTACGTTCCTACCCACCAACGCCGTGCTCGGACACGAAGGCGCCGGTGTGGTCGAGGCCGTCGGCGCCGGGGTCAGCGGCGTGGAGGTCGGCGACCAGGTGGCGCTGGCGTTCACGTCCTGCGGTGTCTGCAAGCAGTGTCGCACCGCGTCGCCGTCGTACTGTGCCCAGTTCGACGCCCTGAATTTCGCCGGCGCCCGCGCGGACGGAAGCTCGGCCCTGAGCATCGACGGCCAGCCGGTCTACGGCCACTTCCTCGGCCAGTCGGCGTTCGCCACCCACGCGGTCGTGAACGTGCGCAGCATCGTCACGCTGCCGGACACCGCCGACCTGCGCACCGTTGCCCCGTTCGGCTGCGGGTTCATGACCGGCGCCGGTGCGATCCTGCACACGGTCAAGCCGGGTCCGGAGAGCGCGGTTGCCGTGTTCGGCGCCGGCGCGGTCGGCCTTTCGTCGGTGATGACCGCGGCCGCCGCGGGCGCGCAGACGATCATCGCGGTGGACGTGAGCCCGAGCCGCCTGCAGACCGCGCAGGAGGTCGGCGCCACGCACGTGCTCGACTCGCGCGAGGGCGACATCGTCGAGCGGATCCGCGCGATCGTGCCGGACGGCTTGGACGGTTCGGTCGACACGACCGGCCGCGCCGACGTCGTGAAGGCCGCCGTGACCGCGCTGCACACCCGGGGCACCTGCGCCGTCGTCGGCGTCGGCCCGAGCGAGAACGTCGAGATCGAGTGGCGGACGCTGCTCAACGGCCGCACGGTCACCGGCGTGATCTCCGGGAGCGCCGTGCCGCAGGTGCTCGTGCCCCAGCTGCTCGAGTGGCAGCAGGCCGGTCGCTTCCCGGTCGAGAAGCTGATGGCCCACTACGCGTTCGCCGACATCAACGAGGCCGCCGCCGCTACCAAGCGCGGCGACGTCGTCAAAGCGGTCCTGACGTTCTGAAAGCACAAGTGGGCACCCGAAACCCTGTGCTCACGGGTGAAGGTTTTGTTTCGTATCTCGTCCCGAGGGCGAGGTCATGACGCCGAAATCGAGGCTCTGACCTGCATGGATGCGGGGAGGCGTCTATTTCGGACTATTGCTCGAGGCGATTGACGGCCTTTCGGACGCCGTTTACGGTTACAGCAACTCCGGTGGCGCGGCCGGGGCAAACACCGCGCAAGTTAGCTTCGGATGCCGTGGAGATGGCAGTGGAAGCAGCACGACCGACGGTCGAATTCGACCATCACGCCCCGGAGTTGATCGATGATCCGGTGCGTCCTTACGCCGAGGTCCGGGGTAAATGCCCGGTCGCTTGGACCGAGTCCCATGGTGGTCACTGGGTGACCACGCGGTACGAGGACATCGCCAGAATCGCTCGGGACGACGCGACGTTCTCGTCGGCCCGCCGCAGCGAGGACAGCGGCCTCGGGTTCGTGATCCCGGAGGGCAAAGCGAGCTCGCAGTACCCGATCGAGCTCGACCCACCCGAGTCGACGATCTATCGGGACCTGATCAACCCGCTCCTGAGCCGGTCGGCGATCGAAAAGCTCGTTCCGATGATCGCGCAGCACGTCACCAACGTGGTCGACGCGTTCATCGAGGACGGCCACGCCGACCTGGTGCAGCAGCTCACGAACCCGGTTCCCACCGCGGTGACGCTCGACTGGCTGGGCTTCCCCCGCGAGGACTGGAAGCGTCTGGCCGGCCCGATCCACGACCTGTTCGCCGCGAGGCCCAACAGCGAGCGGGAGATGCGTGGCGGCATGGGCCTGGCGTTCATGGGCGACCGCATCCTCGAGGTGATGGCCGACCGCCGCAAAGACCCGCAGAACGACGCGGTGTCGTGGCTGGTGCAGCAGGTCAAGCCGAACGGCGAACCGTTCAGCGACGACGAGATGACCTCGGTGATCTTCCTGCTCATCGCGGGCGGCGTCGACACCACGACGGCGCTCACCAGCTCGACGCTGGTGCACCTGAGCAGGCACCCCGACGACCGCAAGCGGTTGATCGAGGACCCGGCGTTGCTCGACGTCGCCACCGAGGAGTTCCTGCGCGCGTACCCGCCGGCCCAGGCCATGGCGCGGACCGTCCTGCAGGACACCGAGATCGGCGGCTGTCCGGTGATGAAGGGTGACCGGGTACTGATTCCCTGGGTCGCCGCGAACTACGACCCGGAAGCCTTCCCGGAGCCGGAGAAGTTCGTTCTCGACCGCGACCCGCGCGGGCACCTGACGTTCGGTATCGGCAGCCACCGCTGCCCGGGCGCCCACCTGGCCCGGGCGATGTACCGCGAGATGATCACCCAGGTCCTCGAGCGGCTGCCCGATTACCAGATCGACCCGGTCGGCCCGAAGCCCACCGAGTCGTGGGGGAGCCAGTCGGGCTGGGACCACATCCCGGTGACGTTCACGCCGGGCCCCCAGCGCAAGACGGCGAAGACGACGAGCGCGACCGGCCTCGACGTCCAGCTGCTCACGCTGGCCGCGGTGGAACCGATCGCCGAGGGCGTGGTGTCGCTGCGCCTCACCGGCGACGGCGAGCTCCCGAGCTGGGAGCCCGGCGCCCACCTCGATCTGATCCTCCCGTCGGGGAAGGTCCGCCAGTACTCGCTCTGCGGCGACCCTGCGGACACCATGTCGTACACGGTGGCGGTCCTTCGCGAGAAGGACGGTCGCGGCGGCTCGGTCGAGGTGCACGAGATCCTCGCGGCCGGCTCTCCGATCCGGGTGCGCGGTCCGAAAAACCACTTCCGCCTGATCGACGCCGAGCGCTACCTGTTCGTCGCCGGTGGCATCGGCATCACGCCGATCAGCGCGATGGTCCGTGCGGCGGAACAGAGTGGCGCCGAGTGGACGCTGCTCTACGGCGGCCGCACCCGGTCGTCGATGGCGTTCGCGGAGAAGCTGCAGGAGCAGTACGGCGACCGGGTCGAGCTGGTTCCCCAGGACGAGCTCGGACACCCCGACCTGGCGGCTGCGTTCGCGGCGGCCAAGCCGGGCACCCAGGTCTACTGCTGCGGCCCGGAAGGGCTGCTGACGGCCGTGGAAAATACGGTCGGCGACCTGGACCTGCACGTCGAGCGGTTCACCAGCAGCGGTACCGACCGGGTGGCCCCCATCCCGGTGGACTCGAAGGAGTTCATCGTGAAGCTGGCCAGGGCGGGCAAGGAGTTCCGGGTCCCGGCGGACCGCACGCTGCTCGAAGCGGTGCGCGACGTCGTTCCCGGCGTGCCGTACGACTGCGAAGAAGGCTTCTGCGGTTCGTGCGAGACGCGGGTGCTGGCCGGCAAGGCCCTGCATCGGGACACGATCCTGACCGAGTCCGAGCGCGCCGAGAGCAACTCGATGATGATCTGCGTCAGCCGGTGCGCATCCGACCGGCTGACGCTGGACCTGTGAGTGCCCTAGAAGCCTCGGGTGATGGGCCCGCTCGCGCCCAGCTCCTGGGTGAGCGATCGGGAGATGTGCAGCAGCGACTGCGCGGCCGGCGAGCCCGTCTCGTCGGCCACGGCAGCCGTCGTACCGACGATCGCCATCGTGGCGACGATCGTGGCGTCCTGGAACACGGGCGCCGCGATCGTGCGGACACCGTTGTCGGCCGGGGTGTTCACGCTGATGCCGTTTTCCCGGATCGCCTCGAGCTCCTGCCGGAGATCGGGGTTGCGGCGCAGCAGGCTACCCAGGCCGGGCACCTCGTCCTCGTCCAGGAACGCGCAGAACACGCGGCCCTGGGCCGAGCGGGACATCGAGAGCCGGGCGCCGGTGCGGACGCTGATCCGCACGGTGCGGTCGGTGTTGTCGTCGACCCGGACGACAACGGCGGTGTCGCCGTCCCAGACCGAGAGGACGACGGTTTCGCCGGCCTCGCGGACCAGCTCTTCCATGTACGGGCCGGCGATCGTGATGATCGGCAGCCCGGCGCGCGCGGCGGCCGAGAGCGTCAGCACCTGAGGACCGAGGGAGTACAGGGCTTCCCGCTCGTCGTATCGGAGGAGGTTCACCGACCGCAGCGCCTTCGTGTAGCGGTGCGCGGTGGCCTTGCTGGTACCGAGCCGGGCGGTCAGTTCGTTCAGGCTCAGCCGAGGTCGGCCGACGCTAAAGGCGCCGAGGATCGTGGCAGCCCGCTCGACGGCCTGGATGGCGGGCGTACCGCGCTCGGCACGGGGCAATTCTTCGTCGCCGGGGGCGGGGGAGACCGGGGCGATTTCAGGCACGGGCTCAAGCATGAATTGTCCTTTTTTGTGGTCGGGGACGACCACGGGGGCTGAATCCAGCAGGCGTGATGCTATCAACCGGGCTCGAAGTCGCCGGGTCCGTTGACAGTACGCACTCTGCAATACACCATGTCGTAATGCGAGATGGCATCTCTCACAACGAGGACCGAAGATGACACAGACAATGGCTGAGGGTCTGGTCGATACCGGCCACGGTGGCCTGATCGCGCAGGACTGGAACCAGTTGACCTTCCGGGTCAACCGTGAGGCGTACCGCTCGGCGGAGGTCTTCCAGGCCGAGCGCGACCGGATCTGGAACCACAACTGGCTGTACCTGGGGCACGAGACCGAGATCCCGAAGAAGAACGACTACAAGGTCCGGACGCTCGGCGGCAAGCCGCTGATCTTCGTCCGCGGTAACGACGGGGTCGTGCGGGCGTTCTTGAACTCGTGCCCGCACCGCGGCACCGTCGTGTGCCGCGACGAGCAGGGCAACTCCCGCAACTTCCAGTGCTTCTACCACGCCTGGACGTTCAACTCCTCCGGCAAGCTCTCCGCCCTGCCCGGCGACGACGCCTACGCCGAGGTCGAGCGGTTCAAGGGCACGATGGACCTGCGTCCGGTCGCGAAGCTGGACATCCACGAGGGCTTCGTCTTCGTGTCGTTCGATCCGGACGTGCCGCCGCTGCTGGAGCACCTGGGCGGCGCGGCCGACGTCCTGTCGATGGCCGCAGAGCAGTCGGCCTCCGGGATGACCACGCTCCCCGGTATCCAGCGCTACGGCGTCAAGGGCAACTGGAAGCTCGCCGTCGAGAACGCGATGGACGGCTACCACTTCGCCCCGACCCACAACACGTTCGTCGGCTACCTCCGGGAGACCGGCTTCCCGGTCACCGACGATGACCAGTACGCCCACGACCTGGGCGACGGTCACTCGATGCTCGTGCTCACCGGGCACAACGGCCGGCTGGGCATGATCTGGGAGCCTCGTTTCGGCGAGGCCGAGAAGGTCCGCACCGAAGAGAACCGCAAGGCCATGGCCGAGCGTCTGGGCCAGGAGCGCGCGGACACGATCGGCGACGCCAGCCGGATCCTGTTCGTCTTCCCGAACCTGCTGTTCTTCGACCTCGAGGCGCTGACGATCCGTCAGCTCGAGCCGGTCGCACCGGGCCGCACCGACGTCCGCGCCTGGCAGTACGTGCCGGTCGACGAGGAGCCCGACGTCCGCGCGATGCGGTTGAAGACGATGACGAGCTTCGTCGGCCCCGGTGGCCTGGCGACGCCGGACGACATCGAGGCGTACGAGGCGGTCCAGCGCGGCATCGAAGCCAGCAAGGGTGACACCCGCGGCTTCAACGACTGGAGCGACATGTCCCGCGGTATGGAGCGGGAGTCGAAGGGCGAGAAGGGCCGCTCGATCGACGAAGGCGCGATGCGCAGCTTCTGGCGGCACTGGGACAAGTCGTTGGGCAAGGTCTCCGAGGCGACCGCGACTGAGTACGGGACGGGTTGTTGATGAGCGCGCCGACGGTGACCGTGACCCGCGCAGAGGCCGAGGACTTCCTCTACCAGGAGGCGATGCTCCTCGACGAGTGGCACCTGGACGCCTGGCTCTCGCTGTTCGAGGAGGGTGGCACGTTCGAGGTGCCGACCACCGACTACAAGGGCTGGGACCGGACCGGCGGCGGCTTCTTCGTCCTCGACGACTGGGACCTGCTCAACGCCCGCGTCAAGCGTCTCAAGAGCCGTAAGGCGCACGCGGAGAACCCGCACTCGCGCACCCACCGGATGGTCAACAACGTCCGCGTGATCCGCGGCGCCGAAGGCATCGAGATCAAGGCGAACTTCATCATCAACCGGTTCCGCGACCTCACCCACCACACGTACGTGGGGCGTTACCACCACGACGTCGTGCAGAACGAGGAGGGTGAGCTGAAGTTCCTCCACCGTCGCGCGTACCTCGAGCACGAGCTGCTCGAGCACGGCGCCCGACTCAGCTTCATCCTCTGAGCGGGAGACGAGACCCATGATCAGGCACGTCGTCGCGTTCAAATTCAAGCCGGAGACACCGGCCGAGACCGTCGCCGCGGTCCTCGCCGAGGTGGAGTCGTTCCCGAGCAAGTACCCGCAGATGCGGAGCTTCGTGCTCGGACCGAACATCTCGCTGCGCGACACCCGGATGTCGCACGTGTTCACGATCGAGTTCGACGACGAAGACGATCTGAAGTCCTACCTGAACAGTGAAACGCACGAGACGTTCGTGCGGGAGACGTGGCGGCCCGTCATCGACAGCCAGACCATCGTCACACTCGCCGCTTCGTCGCCGTTCCGATCGGAGAGTGTCTTGCCCGAGAACAACCGCCCGCGCGGTCCGTACGGCATCCAGTTCGCCCGGCTCGCCACGCCGGCCCTCGACGAGGCCGTCGAGTTCTACACCTACCTCGTCGGCCTGCAGGTCGAGGCGCGCACCGCCGAGTACGCGCAGCTGCGTGCCGGGATCGAGCACCACTCGATCGAGCTGGTCAGCGACCCGAGCCTGACGCAGTTCCAGCCGCTCGCGATCGGCCTGAGCGTCGAGTCCGAGCAGGTGCTCGACGACCTGGAGAAGCGCCTCCGTGCCGAGGGCGCGGAGATCCTTCCGCTGCACGAGCGCACCGCGTCGATCGTCACCCGTGGCTTTGCGACGAAGGACCCGAACGGCCTCACGCTGGAGTTCGGTTACGAGTTCCTGGAGTACGCCGAGCCGCCCATGCTCGAGTACCGGCCGCTCGACCTGGTGCACCCGTTCCTCTCCACCGACAAGTACGAGGAGAGCCTGCACTTCTACCTGAACGTGCTGGGCTTCCAGGCCTCGGACTACGTCATGACGCCGGGGCGCGGCACGTCCGCGTTCATCCGGTCGGAGGACCGCTACCACCACTCGGTCGCGCTGCGTCGCGACAACACCTTCTTCCTGGCGCACCTGTGCTTCCGGATGAAGAGCCTCGACCACGTCATGCGTGGCCGGGCGAAGGCGCTCTACAAGAACGTCGAGATCGCGTCGGACATCGTGAACCACTCGGCGTCGACGTCGATCGCGTTCTACCTGTACGACGAGCGGTTCGGTCCCCGGATCGAGCTGTGCGACGGCCACCGGGTGTTCACGCCCGAGGAGCACGAGACGCACAAGGCCCGCCGGATGGGTGGCGACCCGCGCAACATCGACGTGTGGCGCGCGGCCGCTGACGACTGGGAGCGGTTCTGACGCAGGACGTCCTCGCGGTGCTGGTCGAGTTGGCCGGCACCGCGAGCCCGCACGGCGGTGAGCGTGCCCTGGCCGAGTCGTTCGTGCGATTCGCGTCGGGCCGCTGGCCGTTCATCGACTGGCAGGTGCGCCGTCTCGACGGTGACGCCGCCAGTGTTCTGGCGACCGTGCCACAGGAAGCGGATCCCGGCACGGACGGCCACGTCGGCGGGGCGGCCTCTCCCCGCCCCGCCGACGTGGTGTTGTACTCCCACCTCGACACGTCCCTGACCGGCGACCCGGCCGCCGACGCAGCGATCACCGGTCGCGCCGACGCCCCCGCCCCGTTCCGGGTCGACGGCGACCTCGCCAGCGGCTTCGGGCTCGGGGTCGCGAAGGCGCCCGCGGCCGCGGCGGTCGTCGGGTTCGTGCGGGCGGTGGAGCGGGGCGCGGCGCCGAACGCGCACCTCCTGCTCGCCGCGCGCGGCACGCACCGCACGTCCTGGGGCGCGCACGCGGCCGGCGCGGATCGGACGTCTGGGGACGGGCACGCTGTCACCGGTGTGAGTGAGTATCTGGCCGCGTTGCCGCCTCCGCGGGCGGCTGTGGTGGCCAAGGGCGGGCCGCCGGGGGTGCTCCGGCAGGAGCCGGCGGCCTTGTATCTCCGCGTGCGGCTGTCCGGCGCGTGGGGCCCGCTGATGTTGTATCCGAACGGTGGCCTGCTGGCGCAGGCCGGTGACCTGCTCACCGCCGTCTCGGCGTGGGGCGCTTCCTACACCGCGGACCGCAACGATCCGGCACGGCAGGACGGGGCCTCCTTCGGGCTCGGAGCCCTGCGCGCCGGCTCCCCGGCGAAGTCGGATCTCGCGCCCGCCGCGCTCGAGCTGTACTGCTACCTGGTGCTGCCCGGCCCGATCGCGCCGGGGGAGGCTGCGGCCTCGCTGCGGGCCGCAGTCGACGGCGTATCGGTGGACGAACAGATCCTCGGTAACGGCCCCGGCACCCCCGAAGGCGCACCGATCATTCGGGTAGCGACCGACGCCTACACGTCCGAGTTCCCCGCGGCACCACCGATAGGGGGCTGGACCGGCTCCACCGACGGCGTAATGTTCCGCGCCGCCGGCATCCCCACCGCGCGCCTGGGCCCCAAGCCCATCGGCGGCGGCCCCGACCCCCGCGTGGACACCTTCTCGCTGGCCGAACTCGAGAAGTGGGCCCGGGTCTACGAACGCGTCGTTTCCATCTCATAATGAGTACCGCCGTCTCACTTGACATGATGGCAGCCCGCATCTCAAGATCTTCAGCATGGAAACGCTCGTCACCCGCTACGGCATCGCCCGGGTCGAGGGCGACGAGCTGGCCGTCGTCGACCTGCCTTACCCGGACCTCTCCGCCCTGTTGTCGGCGGGCGGAACGCTCGCCGAGGTCGGTAAGGCCGCAGTGATGCGCCGCTTGCCGAAGAACGACCTGGACGAGGTCGCGATCGCCCCGCTCTCGCCGCGCACGACGTCGGTCTGGGGCGTCGGACTGAACTACCACGGGAAAGCCGCCCTCACCGGCCGGCCGGTCCCCACCAGTCCGATCCTGTTCCTCAAGCCGAGCTCCGCGCTCGCCGGCCACCGGGACACGCTCGTCATCCCGACCGACCTCACTGCGCAGTTCGACTACGAGGCCGAGGTCGGCATCGTGATCGGTCGTGCGCTGGCTGACGTTTCGCCCAGTGAGGTGCTCGACTCGGTCGCCGGCATCATCGCCGCGAACGACACGACGGCCCGTGACGTCATGAAGGCCACCGGCGCGCCGGTGCTGGCCAAGGGCTTCCCCGGTTGCGCGCCGCTCGGTGCGACGGTTCTACCGTGGGACGAAATCCCTGACCCGAACGCTATTCCGGTCGCTTCCTGGGTCGATGGGGAACAGCGTCAGAGCAGTTCCACCGCCGACCTGATCTTCGACGTGGCCGATCTGGTGTCGCGGCTCTCCCGTTACGCCCGGCTCGAGCCGGGCGACGTCGTCCTCACCGGTACGCCGCCCGGCACCGGGCAGGACCGCAACGAGTTCCTGCGGTCCGGTCAGCAGGTCACGATCGCGGTCGGCGGGCTCGTCCCGCTCGTGAACACGATTTCTTGATTCACCCCCTAGCGTCCCTCTGCGGGACCCGCCCGTGGAGGTCTCCATGTCCGAAAACCTGTACGACACCGTGGTACGCGGTGGCACCGTCCTCGACCACGCGTCGGGCCTGAACAAGGTCACCGACCTGGCGATCAAGGACGGCAAGGTCGCCGCGATCGGCGATGACCTCGCGAAGGACGCCGGCACCGTCGTCGACGCCACCGGCGCCACGGTCCTGCCCGGCCTGGTCGAGGGCCACACGCACATCTTCGAGAAGGTGTCGAAGGTCGGTGCCCCGCAGGACGAGGCGCACCTGCGCCGCGGTGTCGTCGCGGCCGCCGACGCCGGTACCGCCGGTGCGTCGACGTTCCCGGCGTTCCGCACGCTGGTCGTCGAGCCGACCGTGATGCGCATCGTCAACTTCCTGAACGTCTCGGTGCTCGGCCTGATCGACTTCCGCTACGGCGAGCTGCTCAACCCCGACACGTTCAACGTCGAGGACGCACTGCAGACCGCCGCCGAGAACCCCGATGTCGTCCGCGGCTTCAAGATTCGCCTGTCCGAGGACGTGCTGGGCGACAAGATCGTCCCGCTGCTCGAGAAGGCGATCAACCTGGGTGAGCAGGCCGGCCTGCCGGTCATGGTGCACATCGGCGAGACCGCGCTGACGCTGCCGGAGATCCTGGAGCGGCTGCGCCCGGGCGACATCATCGCCCACTGCTACACCGGCAAGGAGAACGGCATCCTCGACGAGAACGGCGCCGTCCTGCGCGAGGTCTACAAGGCCCGCGAGCGGGGCGTCATGTACGACTCGGCGCACGGCAAGTCGAACATGTCGTTCAAGGTCGCGAAGCCTGCGATCGCCGAGGGCTTCCTGCCTGACATCCTGAGCTCCGACACCTCCGGCCGTAACTGGCGCGGCCCGGTGTTCGACCTGGTGACGTCGATGTCGAAGTTCCTCGCGCTGGGCGTGCCGATGTCGGAGATCCTGCCCCGCGTCACGACCGTGCCCGCCAAGTACCTCGGCCTGGACACCGAGGGCTACGGCTCACTGACGGTCGGCGGCCCCGCGCACGTCACCGTGCTGAAGGAGGTCGGCGCGACGGTTCTTCCGGACGCGGCCGGCAACACGATCGAGGCGCCCCGGCTCGAGCCCACTGCGGTGTTCGTCAACGGCGTGTCCCACGAGCTGACCGAGTGGCGCGGTAACGCGTCCAAGGCCTGAGCAAGACAGGGCAACACCCATGGCATACGTCGTCACTGACGCCTGCATCGACGTCCAGGACCGCTCCTGCATCGAGGAGTGCCCGGTCGACTGCATCTACACCGGTCCTCGGATGATGTACATCAACCCCGAGGAGTGCGTCGACTGCGGTCGCTGCGAGCCGGCCTGCCCGACCGTGTCGATCTACCACGAGGAGGACCTGCCCGCAGACCGCGAGCAGTTCGCCTCGATCAACGAGACCGTGTTCATCACGCTCGGGATCGGCTCGCCGGGTGGCGCGCGGAAGATCCCGCCGCTGGCGGCCGACCACGAGGAGGTCGCTTCATGGACGAAGTAAATGTCGACGTCCTGATCATCGGCGCGGGTCCCGTGGGTCTGTACGGCGCGTACTACGCCGGGTTCCGCGGGATGTCGGTCGCGGTGATCGACTCGCTGCCCGAGGTCGGCGGCCAGCTGGCCGCGCTCTACCCGGAGAAGAACATCTACGACGTCGCCGGGTTCCCGGCCGTTCGTGGTCAGGACCTGGTCGACGCCCTGCTGGAGCAGGCGCAGCAGTCCAAGCCGACGTTCCTCCTGGAGCAGCGAGCGACGACCGTCGACATCCACGACGACGGCGTGACGGTCACGACCGAGCCCTCGACGCCGGGCGAACCCGGAGTGACAGTGCACGCCCGCGCGATCCTCATCGCGGGGGGCATGGGCACGTTCGAGCCGAAGGAGCTGCCCGCCGGCGGCGACTTCGCGGGGCGCGGGCTGCGGTACTTCGTGCCGCGGCTCGCGGACCTCACCGGCCACGACGTGGTGGTGGTCGGCGGCGGCGACTCGGCTGTCGACTGGGCGCTGGCGCTCGAGCCGCTGGCCAACTCGGTCGCGCTGGTGCACCGCCGGGACGCGTTCCGGGCGCACGAGAAGAGCGTCGCGCAGCTCCAGGAGTCCTCGGTCGAGCTCGTCACGCCTTACGAGGTCGTCGAGGTGCTCGGTGGTGACGCGGTCGAGCGGATCACGCTCGAGCACGTCGACTCCAAGGAGCAGCACCAGCGGGACGTGAAGACGGTCGTCGCGGCGATCGGGTTCCTCACCGACCTGGGGCCGATGGCCGAGTGGGGCATGGACCTCAAGCGCCGCCGGATCCTCGTCGACCGCGCGCAGAAGACGAACCTGCCGCGGGTGTTCGCGGCCGGAGACATCGCGATGTACGAGGGCAAGGTCGCGCTGATCTCGGTGGGCTTCGGCGAGGCCGCCACCGCGATCAACCACATCGCACCCCTGGTCAACGCGAAGTGGAAGACCACCCCCGGCCACAGCTCGGACGCCCTTTGATGCACGGGCGCGCCGGGCTCCGGCGCGCGCTCGCGGCAGGGGAGACCCTGCGGGGCACGTTCCTCAAGCTCGCGGGCGAGGAACCCGTCGACCTGGTGAGGGCGGCGGGGGCGGATTTTGTCGTCGTGGACCTGGAGCACTCGCAGCTGAGCGAGGAGCAGGCCCGGCGGGCAGTGAGCCGGGCAGCCGCGATCGGGCTGCCCGCGCTGGTGCGGATTCCCGCAGTGGACTCCGGGCTGATCAACCGGTTACTCGAAGCCGGGGCCGTCGGCATCCAGCTCTCCACGCTTCGATCAGCGGCCGAAACCCGGGCGCTGATCGAAGCGACCCGGTACTCACCCGACGGCGCCCGGAGCATTTCGCTGGCACACCCCGGCGCCAACTACAGCGGCGTCCCGCTCGCCGACTACCTCGCCGCCGAGCGCGAAGCCCCACCCCTCCTCGTCGGCCAAATCGAAACGGCCACCACGATCGACCCGCTGCCGGACGTCGTCAGTGGCTTGGACGTTGCATTTCTGGGCGTGACCGACCTGGCCGTGAGCGTGGGCCTGGGCGCCACGGACGCGATCGCCGCGCGGGTGGCTGAGGTCCGCGCGGCGGCCGCGGACGCCGGTGTCGTCGCCGGCTCGTGGGCCGTGTCGCCGACCGCTGCGGGCGACGCGGCAGCGAACGGCGACCGATACGTCGTGGTCGGCTCCGACCTGCAGTTCCTGGCCGCTTCGCTGCGGCTGAACCTGGGAGAAACTCGATGAAGCTGAGTGAAGCGCTGTACCGGACGGTCGTGAACTGGGACGACGTCCCGGAGGACGTGATCCGGCCGGGCGTGCGGCGCCGGGTCTACAGCACCGACGAGGTCATGCTCTGCTGGCACTCGCTGTCGGTGGGCATGGACCTGCGCCCGCACTCGCACGCCGACTTCGACCAGCTCGCGCTGATCCTGGCCGGCGAGGCCGACTACTACATCGACGACGTCCCGCACCGGATGACAGCGGGGTCGATGCTGCTGGTGCCGGCCGGCGCCGAGCACTACATCAAGCCGCTCACCGAGCCGTGCATCAACCTCGACGTGTTCGCACCGCCGCGCGAGGACTACGCCGACATCGCCCGCAAGCTGACTGATGTACTAGCCCAGTGAACAACTTCGACATCGTCGTCGTCGGCAGCCTCAACATCGACGTCACTGTCGACGTGCCGCAGGCGCCCACCGCCGGCCAGACGCTCCTGGGCGGCGACGCCCGGCGCAGCGGCGGCGGCAAGGGCGGCAACCAGGCAGTCGCCGCGGCCCGGCTGGGCCGTCGCACCGCAATGGTGGGTGCGGTAGGGGACGCCGACGGCGAGTTCCTGCTGAACCTCCTCCGCGAGGAGACGATCGACCTCTCCGGCGTCCAGCAGGCATCAGCCCCGACCGGACAGGCGTTCGTGTTCGTCGACACCGAGGGAGACAGCACGATCGTCGTGAGCCCCGGTGCGAACGACCATGTCGTCGTGGACCGGGACCTGGTGGCGAGCGCCCGCGCGGTGCTGCTGCAGCAGGAGGTGCCGAGCGCGGTCAACGAGGAGGCCGCCCAGGCGGCCACCGGGCTCGTCGTGCTGAACCCCGCACCGGCCCGTCCGGTCCCGGCGGAGCTGCTGGCCAACGTCGACGTGCTGGTTCCCAACCGCGGGGAGTTGCTCGGCCTGGCCGGTGTCGACCGCGGTGACCTCGTCCAGCTGGCCCAGGGCCTCGGTACCCGTGGCCCGGTAGTGATCACGCTGGGCGCGCAAGGCTCCCTGGTGGTCGAGGAGGCGCGCTCCACCCGCGTACCGGCCGAGCAGGTCAAGGCCGTGGACGCGACCGCAGCCGGCGACAGCTTCTGCGCCGCACTGGCCGACGCCATGCTCGACGGCGCGGACGTCGTCGAGGCCGCCCGCTGGGCTACGCGCGTCGCCGCGGTGACCGTCACGCGCCAGGGCGCGATGGCGTCGCTCCCGACCCGCGCCGAGATCACCTCAGGTACGTAGCAACCCTGCCGTATCGACTACGGAAGTAGTCAATACGGCGGGGGTGGGCGCGGTGTCGGTAGCCGGTGCCGTGCGCGCGGAGGAAGCCCGGTTGGCGGTCCTGCGCGGGCACAGGATTCTGGACACGGACGCCGAACCGGAGTTCGACGACATCGCGCTGCTGGCCGCCGAGATCTGCGGAACGCCGATCGCGCTGGTCAGCCTCGTCGACGACGACCGGCAGTGGTTCAAGGCCCGGTTCGGTACCGACGCGGTCCAGACCTGCCGGGACGCCGCGTTCTGCGCGCACGCGCTGGAGCAGTCCGACGTGCTCGAGGTGCGGGACGCGTCCGTCGATCCGCGGTTCGCGGACAATCCGCTGGTCACCGGCGAGCCGTTCATCCGGTTCTACGCGGGGGCGCCGCTGCGCGTGGACCGTGGCGTCTCGCTCGGCACCGTGTGCGTCATCGACCACCAGCCGAGGTCGCTCTCCTCGTCCCAGCGCCGGGCACTGCGCGCGCTGGCCCGGCACGCCGGCGCCGAGATCGAGCTGCGGAGCTACGCCCGCCGCACCGCCGACGTCACCCGCCGGGTCGTCGAGCTGGAAGAGCTGAAGAACCGCATCCTCACGACGGTCAGCCACGAGCTGCGGACACCGCTCTCGTCGATCCGGGGCTACCTGGAACTGCTGCTGGACGACTCCGACCCGCTGGACCCGCAGACCGGCCGCGACTTCCTGGCCGTCATGCAGCGCAACGCCCACCGGCTCACCCAGCTCGTCGACGACATGCTGCTCGCGACGAAGGTCGGCACCGAGGGCCTGGAGGTGAACCGGACGCCGATCGACCTCACCGAACTGGTCGCGGCCGTGGTGGCGGGCAGTCGCCCGCTGGCCGAGGCCAAGGGCCTCGCGGTGATGTTCGACAAGCCCGAGCCGGTGATCGTCGGCGGTTCGCACCGCGAGCTGTCCCAGGCGCTCCAGCACGTGCTGCTCAACGCGATCAAATTCACCTCGGACGGCGCTATCACCGTGCAGATCGCCGACCGGTCGGCGCCCACCGTGATCGTCACCGACACCGGCAGCGGCATCGACGACGCCGACCTGCCCCGGCTGTTCGACCCGTTCTACCGGACCGAGACCGCCGAGTCCGCGGCCATCCAGGGCCCGGGCCTCGGGTTGACGCTCGTGCGCGCGATCGTCGAGGCGCACGGCGGTGAGGTGGATCTCCGCAGCCGCGTCGGGACGGGTACCAGCGTGGCTCTCCGGTTCCCGGCGTCATGAGCGTCGCTGCTCCGGCGCGGGTCCTCGACGCCGAACGCCTGCGGGTGCTGACCGAGACCGGCCTGCTCGACAGCCCGTCGGTGGCGGTGCTCGACCGGCTGACCGGGCTGGTCTCGCGGGTAATCGGAGCGCCCGTCGCGCTGGTCTCGCTGGTCGACGCCGGGCGGCAGTTCTTCATCAGCGCGGTCGGGCTGCCTGAGCCCTGGGCCGAGCGGCGTCAGACGCCGCTGTCGCACTCGTTCTGCCAGTACGTCGTCTCCGCGGACTCGCCGCTGATCATCAGCGACGCCAGAGCCGACGAGCTGCTCTGTACGAACCTGGCGATCCCCGACATCGGGGTGATCGCGTACGCCGGGTTCCCGCTGCGGTCTCCGGAGGGCCAGCCGCTCGGCTCGTTCTGCGTGATCGACACCCAACCCCGGCAGTGGACGCCGTTCGACCTCGGCGTCATCCAGGACCTGGCCGCCGCTGTCGAGTCGGAGATCGCGTTGCGCCTGAGCCACACCCGGCTGCTGCGTGCCCGCGACGCCGCGGTGCGGACCGAGCAGCTGCGCGAGTTGCAGGCCGCGGTGGCGACCAGCCTCGCGGAGGCGCGATCGAGCGCGGACGCGGCGGCCCGCACGGTCTCGGCAGTGGCCCGCGGGCTGAGCTGGGCGCACGGGGAGTACTGGCAGCTCGGCGACGACGAGCAGACGCTCACGCGGATCGCGGAGTGGACGGCACCCGGTTGGGACGGGGCCGAATTCGGTTCCCGGGACTTCGCCGCGCACGTCCGTGCCACCGCGGTGCCGACCCGGCTACCGGAAGTTGCCGCCCCCGCCGAGGCGACCGGGCTCGGACTTCCGGTGCGGAGCGGCGACCGGGTCCTCGGCGTGCTCGTGTTCCGCCACGACGGTCCGCTGGGCTGCGACCCGGACCTGCTGAGCCGCCTGGACAGCGTCAGCGCCTACCTGGGGCGCTACGTGGAACGTCGTCGCGCCGACGCCGCCCGCCGCGCGTTCGAACGCGTGGTCTCCGGCATCGACGACTACGTCTGGACCGTCCAGATCACGCCGGACGGCGTCAACCACCTGATGTACGGCAGCCCCAACGGGCAGGCGGTCTTCGGCGCCGATCTCCGGTCGACGCAGCTGGCCGACCTGGTCGACCCGCGGGACGCCACCGAGTTCGCCGACTTCCACCGCAGGGTGATCGACGGTCGTCCGAGCAGCATGGAGGCCCGGTTCCTCGGCACCGACGGCGTCACCCGCTGGGTCTGGACCCGGGCCGTGCCCCGCATCGAGGAGGGCCGCCTCTTCGTCGACGGCATCTCGACCGACGTCACCGAACGCCACCGCATCAGCGAGCAGCGCGACGAGCTGGTCGCGCTGGTCACCCACGAACTGCGCTCGCCGATCACGTCGATCCGGGGCTACCTGGAGCTGGTCTTCGACGACGAGGACTCCTGCTCGGCCGGCGCCGACCGGTTCCTGCGCATCGTCGATCGGAAGGCCGCCGACCTGCAGCGACTCACCGACGACCTGCTCGACCTGGCCCGGCTGGACGCCGGTGAGATCTCGGTGGAGGCGCGGCCGGTGTCGCTGGCCCGGCTCCTGGCGGAGGTGATCACCGACCTCCGCCCGGCGGCGGACGCGAAGCACCTCACGGTCGAGGTGGTCACCGACGGGCAGATCGCCGTCGCCGCCGACCCGGTGCGGTTCCGGCAGGTGCTCACGAATGTGGTGTCGAACGCGGTGAAGTACACGCCGGACGGCGGGCGGGTGCAGGTCGAAGCCAGTTCAGCGGCCGGGGCCGCGACGATCACCGTCGCTGACACCGGCATCGGAATCCCGCCCGACCAGTACCCCCGCCTCTTCGAACGCTTCTTCCGGACCAGCAACGCGGTGCAGGGCGGCATCAAGGGCACCGGCCTGGGCCTCGCGATCACCAAGGCGATCGTCGAACGGCACGGCGGCACGATCACCGCCCGCCCCGGCGAGCCGTGCGGGACCGTCTTCGAGATCACGCTCCCGGCAGCGCCGGATTAGGGTGATCCCCGGCCGTGCGGATCGCGGCGGCGAGCGTTTCGGCCGACTCCGGGACGACGCGGTCGGTGTGGAGCAGGACGAAGTCGACCTCGCCGAGCGGCGGTAGCCGGTACTGCGGTGGCATCTCGGTCAGTCCGGCCGGCGCCAGCCGCTGCACGAACGGAACGACGCCGAGCCCGCCCAGCGCGGCCGCGGCCAGCCCGTTGAGGCTCGCGCTCGTGCACACCGTGCGCCAGGGACGACGCTGATCGGCCAGCACCTCCAGCGCGCGCTCCCGGGTGAGGCTCGGTGGCGGGTAGATGATCAGCGGCACCGGCCCGGCCGGGTCCAGGCGCAGGTCGGGGACGCCGAGCCAGACCAGCCGTTCCCGGTAGACCAGCTGCCCGTCGAGCTGACCGGCCAGCCGCTTCGCGAAGACGAGGTCCAGCTCGCCGGACTTCAGCCGCGCGTGCAGCGTCCCACTGAGTTCGACGGTCAGTTCCAGGTCGACCAGCGGATGCGTCCGACGGAAGTCGCGCAGAATGCGCGGCAGCTGGGTGAGCGCGAGGTCCTGCGAGACGCCGAACCGCAGCCGCCCGCGCAGCTCCGAGCCGGCGAAGTAGCCGGCGGCCTGGTCGTGGATCTCGGCCAGCGCGCGGGCGAAGCCGAGCATCGCCTCGCCGTCGGCGGTGAGCAGCACGGTGTGGGTGTCACGGAGGAACAGCGGCCGACCGGTGCTCTGCTCGAGCTTGCGGATGTGCTGGCTGACCGTCGACTGCTGCACGCCGAGCTCGGCGGCCGCACGTGTGAAGCTGCGCGCGCGGGCGACGGCGAGGAACGAACGGAGCTGCACCGGGTCGAACATCATCACATTTTATGATCACAGTCAGAGGGGTGATCGCACTTCACGATTGGCGTCGCGTGGCGCAGGCTTGGATGGTTGGTCCTGCGTACTTTCGGAAGAGGTCCATGTCCGCGCTCCGCCGGTTCCGCCCCGACCCCTACATCGTCGCGCTGCTGTGCACTGTCGCATTCGCGTCCGTACTGCCGGCGTCGGGCGTGGTCGAAGACGTCCTCGACCAGCTGATCGTCGTCGCGATCGGGTTCTTGTTCTTCCTGTACGGAGCGCGGCTCTCCACCGAAACCATGATCGCGGGCATGCGCCACTGGCGCCTGCACCTGCTGGTGCTGGCGCTGACGTTCGTGCTCTTCCCGGTGTTCGGGCTGGCGCTGCGGCTGCTGCCGGAGGCGGTTCTCAACCCCGAGCTCGCCGCCGGAATCCTCTTCCTGTGCCTGCTGCCCTCGACGGTGCAATCATCGATCGCGTTCACATCGGTCGCCAAAGGTAACGTCGCGGCTGCGATCTGTACTGCTTCGCTGTCGAACGTCATCGGGGTCTTGCTGACGCCGCTCCTGGTCGCGACGCTGCTCTCGTCCGGAGTGCACGTGTCCGGCGGCACGGTCGTGAAGATCGTCGTGCAGCTGCTCGTGCCGTTCGCGCTGGGTCAGCTGCTGCGCCCGTGGATCGGCGGGTTCGTGACGAAGCACAAGCAGGTGCTGGGGCTGCTCGACAAGGGCTCGATCCTGCTCGTCGTCTACACCGCGTTCAGCGGCGCGGTCGTGGCAGGCGTCTGGGGCATGCTGAGCGGCTGGGACCTTTTTGTGTTGGTCGTCTCGTGCATCGGGCTGCTCGCGCTGGTGCTGGTCACGACCTGGTTCGTCGCGTCACGGCTGCGGTTTTCCCGCGAGGACCGGATCACGATCATGTTCACGGGATCGACGAAGAGCCTCGCCACCGGTGTACCGATGGCGACGGTCATCTTCGCCGGTGCGGGTGCGGGCCTGGTGATCCTGCCGCTGATGCTGTTCCACCAGCTGCAGCTGATCACCTGCGCGGTGCTGGCGCGGCGGTGGGCCGCACAGGCGCCGGCGCCCGCCACGGAACCCGCGGCTCAGAACGCCGTCGCGCCCGCGGAGGGGGCGGCGTCCGATCAGAGCCTGAAGACGAACGCGTAGGAGATCGCACCGGCGGCGATCGCGCCGACGATCGCGGCCCAGATCGACCAGCCGAACGGGAACGCCAACAGCAGGAACACCAGGACTGCGGCGACGGCCGGGACGACCCACTTGGGGACCGGCGGGATCGTGGCGCGCTTCTCGGGGGTGCGGGCGTCGAGCTGGGGAAGGTAGCCGGTGACGTCCGGCTGCTCGGGGTTCGGGACCGCCTCGCGGGCGGCGGCGTCCCGGGCGTCAGAGGGGTTCGCAGTCATGTACTGATCGCTACCCCTCCGACGCCCTCGCTGAACTCAGCGCTCCTCGCGGAACTCCACGTGACGCCCGGCGCGCGGGTCGTACTTCGTCAGCGTGAGGCGGTCGGGGTCATTCCGCCGGTTCTTACGGGTGACGTACGTGTAGCCGGTGCCAACCGTCGACCGCAGCTTGACCACGGGACGGAGCTCGTTGCCCTTGCTCATTGGGGGCCTCCTTCGGTGCCGTCCGGGTAAACGAAAATCATTGCCGGGAACATTCCCCGGGTGGGTTGGGTTATCCAACCGAGAACGAAGAGAGAGGAACGAAGGCATGAAGCCTGGCATCCACCCCGAGTACCGCCCCGTGGTGTTCCGTGACCGGTCGGCGGACGAGGCGTTCCTGACCCGCTCGACGGTGAGTACGGACCGCACGATCGAGTGGTCGGACGGGAACACGTATCCGCTGGTCGAGGTCGACATCTCGTCGGTCAGCCACCCGTTCTACACCGGCAAGCAGCGCATCCTCGACAGCGCCGGTCGCGTCGAGAAGTTCCGCGCGCGGTACGCAAAGCGCGCGTAAGCGGTCCAGCGGACCCGTTCCACCCTCCGTAACCACGCGAAGAAGAAGTAACACCCACGCCCGAGGCGCAAGCCTCGGGCGAACTTTTGTGCGGCCACCCGCGTGGAACCTCCATGCTCGCCCGTGCGCTGCCCGACGACGTCCGTGCGCTGGTGATCCAGGGACCGCCCGGTATCGGCAAATCCACGCTGCTCCGGCAGGCCGCGGAGACGGCCGAGGGATCCCTGGTTCTCACCGCGGCGGGCGTCGATGCCGAGTCCGACCTCCGGTTCGCGGCGCTGCACCGGCTGCTGATGCCGCTGTCCGACCGGATGTCGTCGCTGCCGAAAACGCAGGCCGCGACGCTGGAGCGGGCGATGGCCGGCGACGTGCCCGGCGAACTGTCGCTGGGCGTCGCCGTGCTCGAGTTGCTCGTGCGTACGGGCCGAAGACGGCCGGTGCTGTGCTGCGTGGACGACGTCCACCTGACCGACGACGCATCCCGGCATGTCCTGGCATTCGTCGCTCGGCGGCTCGCGAACGAGCGGGTCGTGATGCTGTTCACGATGCCCGACGACCGGCAACCGCTTCCCGGGTTGCCCACGTACGAGCTGCCCGGTGTGGACACCGTTCCCAGTGAGCTCCCCTCCGACGTGGCCGCTGCGATCGTCCGCGCGTGCGCCGGCAACCCCCGTGCGATCGAGGAGCTGACCCGCACGCTCTCGGCCGACCAGCGTGCCGGGCGCGCGCCCCTCCCCGAGGCGTTGCCGCTGCACAGCCGCGTCCGCCGCGAGTACGACGCGCGCATCGCCCGGTTGCCGATCGAGACCCGCCGGCTCCTGCTGCTGGTCGCTGCCGACGAGCGAATCGACGTCGAGACGCTCGGCCGTGCGGGTGGTGACCTGGCGGCGTTGGCGCCGGCCGAGGCCGCCGGGCTCGTGCACGAGGTCGACGGTGCGGTCCGGTTCCGCCTTCCGCTCCTGCGTGGTGCCGTCTACTCCGCGGCGCCCGCCGCCGACCGCCGCGCCGCCCACCGCCTGCTCGCCGACGTGCTCGCCTCCCCGTCCGCCGCTGCTCCGGCGAGGGCCGAGGCCCGTCGGCGTCTGCGCCACACCTGGCACCTCGCCGCCCTCCTATCGACGTCACCCGGCGAACCGGGCGAGCCGGCTGCCCTGATTTCCCGGGAATTGGTAGCAGCGGCAGGACTTGTACGGGACAACGGGGATCACGCGGCGGCTTCGGAGGCGGTGGAGCGGGTCGCGGAGTTGACGGCGGAGTCCGACGGAAAGGCCGGCTACCTGCTGACGGCCGCGCAGGACGCCTGGCTGGCCGGCCGCCCGCACCGCGCGGGCGTGCTCCTCGCGCGGTTGCGCCCACCGAACCCGGAAACCGCGCTGGTCGGCTTCCGCGACCTGCTGCGCGGCGAAATCGAGCTCCGCACCGGCCTCCCCACCGCCGCGCAGGACCTGCTCCTCGGCGCCGCCGACCGACTCGGCGAACCCCACCGCACCGCCGCGATGATCGCGCTCATCCACGCCAGCGAAGTCGACTTCGTCTCCGGCGACCGGCATCGCTACCTCCGCATCCTGAATCGGGTGCAGGCGCTGCGCCGCAACGAGGAATCCCCCGAGGCCGAGCTCATGTTCGAGTTCTGCACCGGTATGGCCGCGACTTTCGAACGGCGCCACGCCGACGCGGTCGGCCCCCTGCGCCGCGTGCTCAAACTCAGCACCCTGCACGACGACCCGATGCTCCTGAGCTGGGCGAGCCTCACCGCGTGCATCCTCGGCCAGGAGTCGACAGCGTTCGGGCTCTCCGTGCGCGCCAGGGCGTCCGCACAGGTGCGCGGCGAGATCGCGGCCCTGCCCCGCACGTTCGAGCTCAGCACCTACGCCCAGCTCTGGCTCGGCCGCCACGCGGGCGCGACCGCGACCGCCGACGAGGGGCTCGCACTGGCCCGCGAGCTCGGCCAGGCCGGTTCGGCGAGCTTCCAGCTGGCGAGCCTCGCGCTGCTCGCCGTGCCCCGCGGCGACGAGCAGACCTGTGTGGTCCGCGCCCGCGCGGCGATCGCCGAGGCCGACACCCGCGGCCCGGGCATGTCGGTCGCGATGGCCCACTGGGCGCTCGCGGCGCTCGACCTCACTGTCGGCCGCACCGCCGAAGCGCTGGCCCGGCTGCGCGTGCTGGTCTCGGACCCAGCCAGCGGCCGCAGCCACCCGCTGGTACGGATGATGGCCGCGCCCCACTTCGTCGAGGCGGCGCTGCGCTGCGGCGACCGCGAGGCGGCGACCAGCGTCGGCGGTTACTTCGACACGTGGGCGAGCGCGACCGGGAGCCCGGCGCCGATGGCGCTCGCGGCCCGCTGCCGGGCGTTGGTCGCGACCGATCCGGCGGTGGCCGACGAGAACTACCAGGAGGCGATGCGTCTCCACACGCTCGGCCGGCACGAGTTCGAACGTGCCCGCACCGAGCTGCTGTACGGGCACGAGCTGCGTCGGCGCCGTGGCCCGCTGGCGGCGCGCGAAGTGCTGCACGACGCGCTGGACACGTTCGAGCAGCTGGACGCGAAGCCCTGGGTGAACGCCTGCCAGGGCGAACTCCGCGCTGCGAGGGAAGACGTGAACACGCCGAGCGAGCTCACCCCGCAGCAACTGCAGATCGCCCGGTTCGCCGCCCAGGGTGCGACGAACCGGGAGATCGCGGCGCAGCTCTACCTGAGCGTCCGCACCGTGGACCACCACATGCGCAACATCTTCGTGCGCCTCGGCGTCCACTCGCGGGTGGAACTGGTCCGGCGCATCTCCTAGTAGGGGGCGGTGCCCCGCGCTGGGAGCACCCAGTCGGCGACCTCGGGCATGTCCTCCAGGTGCTCCACGACGTACGCCTCGTGCTTCTCCAGCTGCGCCTCGCACCACGCCTTGAGCTCCGACGCCCCCGGCGGCGTCCGGCGCGCGTTGTTCAGCGCGTCGATCACCAGGTGGTAGCGCGACGCCTTGTTCTTCACCGTCATGTCGAACGGCGTCGTCGTGGTGCCTTCCTCGATGAACCCGCGGACGTGGAACCGGTCGGCGTCCGGACGCCCGTGGACGACCTGGTGGATCGCGCCCGGGAAACCGTGGAACGTGAACACGACGTCGACGTGGTCGGTGAACAGCTCCCGGAACAGCATCGGCTCCATGCCGTGCGGGTGGTCCTTCGGCCGCTGCAGCGCCATCAGGTCGACGACGTTCACGACCCGGGTGCGGAAGTGCGGCAGCCGCTCGGTGAGGATCTGCGCTGCCGCGACGGTTTCCATCGTCACCACGTCGCCGGCGCAGGCCAGGACGATGTCGGGGTCGCTGGTGCCGTCGTCGTTACCGGCCCACTCCCAGATTCCCGCACCCCGCGCGCAGTGCTCGATCGCCTCGTCGATCGTCAGGTATTGCAGTTGCGGTTGCTTGTCGATGACGATCAGGTTGACGTAGGAGCGCGACCGGAAGCAGTGGTCGGCGACCGAGAGCAGGCAGTTCGCGTCCGGCGGCAGGTAGATCCGGGACACGGTTCCGCGCTGGGTGAGCACCGTCTGGATGAGACCCGGGCCCTGGTGCGAGAAGCCGTTGTGGTCGTTGCGCCAGGCGGTCGACGTCAGCAGGACGTTCAGGCTCGGTACCTTGGCCCGCCACGAGAGGTGGTTGGCCTCTTCCAGCCACTTGCTGTGCTGGACGGTCTGCGACGCGCTGACCATCGCGAACGCCTCGTACGTGCCGAACAGGCCGTGGCGGCCGGTGAGCGTGTACCCCTCCAGCCAGCCGTGGCAGTTGTGCTCCGACAGCACCTCCATCACCCGGCCGTCGCGGCTGAGTTTGTCGTCGGTGGGCAGCACGGTCTCGGCCCAGGCCCGGTCGGACACCTCGAACACGGCACCGAGGCGGTTGCTGTTCGTCTCGTCCGGGGAGAACAGCCGGAACCGGTCGGGGTTGCGCGTGTAGATGTCGCGCATCAGCTCACCGAGCTTGCGTGTCGACTCGGCCCGCGTGCCGGCCGGCTCCTCGACGTCGATCGCGTAGTCGCGGAAGTCGGGCAGGTCCAGGTCCTGCGTCAGCAGGCCGCCGTTGGCGTGCGGTGTGGCCGACATCCGCAGGTTGCCCTCCGGGTTCGCGGCCAGTACGTCGGCGTTCGGCGTTCCGTCCTCGCCGAACAGTTCTTCCGGACGGTACGAGCGCAGCCACCGCTCGAGCTGTGCGAGGTGCTCGGGGTTGTCCTTGACGCCGGAGAGCGGCACCTGGTGCGCGCGGTACGTGCCGGCCACCGGCGTTCCGTCGACCTCCTCGGGGCCGGTCCAGCCCTTCGGCGTCCGCAGGACGATCATCGGCCACCGGGGACGCGAGCCGTCCCAGTCGCCGTTACGCGCCGACTCCTGAATACGACGGATCGCGCCCCAGGCGGTGGCCAGTGCCTCGGCGAAGCCGTAGTGCATGCCCGGCAGGTCCGAGCCCTCGACCTCGATGACCTCGTAGCCGTGGCCGGAGAACAGGTCACGGACCTCGGCCGGGTCCTTGCGGGCGAGCACGGTCGGGCCGGAGATCTTCGCGCCGTTGAGGTGCAGCACCGGGAGCACTGCGCCGTCCCGCTGCGGGTTGAGGAACGAGATGCCCTTCCAGGCGCCCTCCAGCGGCCCGGTCTCGGCTTCGCCGTCCCCGACGACGGCCAGCGCGAGCAGATCCGGATTGTCCATCACGGCGCCGAACGCGTGCACCAGCACGTAGCCGAGCTCGCCGCCCTCATGGATCGATCCAGGCGTCGTGACCGAGACGTGGCTCGGGATTCCGCCCGGAGCGGAGAACTGACGGAACAGCCGGTGCATGCCGTTCCCGTCGGGGCCGACCCGCGGGTAGATCTCGCTGTAGGTGCCCTCGAGCCAGCCGGCCGCGACCAGCGCGGGGCCGCCGTGGCCCGGGCCGGCCAGGTAGAGCGCCTGCTGACCGGTGATCCGGATCAGCCGCGAGAGGTGGGCGTACAGGAACGACAGACCCGGGCTGGTGCCCCAGTGCCCGAGTAGCCGCGGCTTGATGTGCTCAGGCCGGAGCGGTTCGCGCAGCAGCGCGTTGTCCTGCAGGTAAATTTGTCCGACGGTCAGATAGTTGTTCGCCCGCCACCAGGCGTCGACGCGAGCCAGGTCCGCGTCGTCGAGTTGGCGGACGTGGTCAGCGAGACCTGTCGAGGTCATCGTGGAGGTCACGCTCCGAGGGTTTCGCATGTCGGCGGTACTAAACAGGGCCGGAAGACACTGTTCATCCCTGTGGGGTGAATTACATGGATGGGATTCGAACCTTCCCGGCCAGGTGTCCGTTCTCTTTCCGTGGACTTGTCGGAGAGAACGTTACGTCTGGAAAACGTTCGGGACGGTGTCTCGTTCGAGGCGCGCCCGGGGCGGGTCACGGCGCTGTTCGGCTCCGACGACGCGTCGAGCCTGCTGACCGTCGCGCTCGGGTTGGTCCGGCCGGAGCAGGGGCGGGTCACCGTCGACGGCGTCGATCTCGACGATCTGGACCCGTCGGCCTGGTGGTCGGAGGTCGCCTGGGTGCCGCAGCGCCCGGCGCTGGTGGCCGGCACGATCGCGGACAACATCCGGATGGGCTGGTCGGCGACCGACGCCGAGGTGGCCGCCGCGGCCCGTGCGGCCGGTCTCGACGAGGCGCTCGACGCGCTTGTCGACGAGGACACCTGGTCGGACGACCGGCACCAGCGGATCGGATTCGCGCGGGTGTTCCTGCGCGACTCCGCGGTGGTGCTGCTCGACGAGCCGACGGCCATGCTCGATGCCGACGGCGACGAAGCGCTCGCGGTGTTGCGTCGGCTGGTGGCCGGGCGGACCGTGCTGCTGGTGGTGCACCGGCCCACCCTGTTGGCCCTCGCGGACGTCGTCATCGCGGTGCCGGGGCTCGTCCCGGCCTAGAAGTGGGTCAGTGCAGGCGGTCGCGCCACTGACGCTCGAACAGCAGCCACTCCCGGGTCCAGTCGGCGTCCCGCCGCTCGTCCAGGCGAGTGCTGCCCCACTGGTAGAGGCCCCAGATCATCAGGCCGAACATGCTGACGCAGCCGATCACCGTCGCCCCGGCACGGAAACGCAGATCCGCGGGCTCGGCGGGTGGCCGGACCGGGGTGTAGTCCAGGTCCATCCAGACCTCGGCCGACGCGCCTTCGCCCGCCCCGGGCGGAGCACCGTAGACGTTGCCGGTGCGCATCGTGCCGTCGGGAAGCGTCCAGGTGGCCGGGACGCCGGGCGCCGGCGCGGGTGACACCGAATCGACAGCGGTGTGGCCGCCCGTCGTCCGGGAGAGCAGGACGACCGGGACCTGCTGCAACTGCGACCGCTCGACCATCGCCGCGTCGAGGCTGCGGTGGTACGTGCCGAGCACGACCAGGAACGAGATCACCGACACCGCGAGCACGGCCAGCGCCGAGAAGATTCTGAGCGTGCGCTCCAGCCGATCGACCCGACGCCGCAGCGGGCTCCGGGTCAGCCCGAGCGACCGCAACACACGGAGGCCGGTCGTGTACTTCGGCTGGCGCATCGATGGTTCTCCTTACTGACCACCGCGGCAGGCCGGGAGGGGGGAGTTTTCGGCCAACCGCGGTGGGACCCGGTACGGGTACCTCGGATACGTGCGCGCTCGGGTGCAGGTTCACGGTTCACCTAGCTACTACATAGGTGCGTAGTAATAATGGAGGTAGTTGAACGCTAAAGGAGATGCCCATGCCGACCGAGATCAACGGGCTGCCGGCCCACGTGCTGCTCGTCCATTTCGTCGTCGTGATGATCCCGATCACGGCGTTACTGCTCCTGGCCAGCGCGTTCTGGCCCAGCGCGCGGCACCGCATCGGCGTGGTGCTCCCGATCGCAGCGCTGCTCTCGCTGATCAGCGTCCCGGTCACCGCGAACGCGGGGGACTGGCTCCGCCAGCAGATGGGCGGCGGCAGCCCGCAGGTCACCCGGCACGCGCACTTCGCCGACCAGCTGCTGCCGTGGACGGTCGGGCTCTTCCTGGTGTCGGCGGCGGTCTGGGCCGTGCACCGGTTCGTGCCCGCGGCCCGCTCCGGCAACAGCAGGACCGTGCTGACCGTCGGCCTGGCCGTGCTGGCGGTGATCGTCGCCATCGGGTCGGTCTACGCCACGTACCGGGTCGGTGACTCCGGTGCGAAGGCTGCCTGGGACGGCGTCATCGCGGCAGAATAGGGACTTGCGGCGGTAGGAGGCAGCAGTGGACGAGCAGCGGGGCCAGGCGCGGCGGTCGAGCGGATCGCTGGAGCGTGCCGTGCTCGACGTCCTCGCCGGCTCCTCGGCACCGCTCACCGTCCCGGAGGTCCGGGACGCCCTCTCCGTCGAGCTCGCCTACACGACGGTGCAGACCGCGCTGGTGCGGCTACACGCCAAGGGTGTCTTAGCGCGGGAGCGCTCCGGTCGGTCGTTCGCGTATCGGCCGGTCGAGACGCCGGAGGCGATGCAGGTCGGCGCCGCCGCCCGGCGGATGCGCAAGATCCTCGACTCCGGCGGTGACCGGCGCGGTGTGCTCGCGCGGTTCGTCGCCGACCTGAGCCAGGAGGACGAAGCAATCCTCGCCGCGCTGTTGGCCGAGACGGAGAACGAATGAGCTGGGGCACGCTCAACTGGTTCGGGGTGAGCTGTTGGCTCCTGGCCGCGGTGCTGCCCTGGGCGGTGGCGGGCCTGACCGGTCTGGCCGCGCCGAGCCTCGTCCGGCGCGTCCACCCGGCGACCGCCACCTGGAGCCTCACGCTGGTGGCCCTCGGCGTCGCCGCCGCGACCGCGATCGGAGCGGGGGCCGCCGCGGTGGCGCTGGCGCGCCCGCTGCTCGCCGAAGCGCCCCTGCCCGACGGCTACGGTCTGCACACCCCCGGCCGAGTCGCGGTCGTCCTGCTGATCGGTCTCCCGCTCCTCGCCGGCGCCGCGGCCGTGGTCCCGGTCGCCTGGTCGGCGGTCCGCGACCTGCTGGCCGCCAGGGACACCTGGAGCCGTGCCCGCCCGATCGACGGTGTCCTCATCGTCGACGACCCCGACCCGGAGGCTTACGCCGTCCCGGGCCGGCGAGGGCTGGTCGTGATGCACACCGGGCTGCTCGCGGTGCTGGCGCCGGGGGAGCAGGACGTCGTGCTCGCGCACGAGCGGTCCCACCTGCGCCGTCGCCACTACGCCCACGTGCTGCTCGTCCGGGTTGCCACCTGGCTCAACCCGCTGCTGCGGCCGCTCGTCGCGTCGATCACCGAGCAGGTCGAGCGGTGGGCCGACGAGGACGCGGCCCGCGAGGTCGGTGACCGCACGGTCGCGGCCCGCACGATCGCGAAGGCCGCGCTGGCCCGGTCGGCCGTCCGGTCGGGGCGGACCCCGGTGGTCCGGCGCGCCCCGCAGCCGGTTCTCCGAGCCACCACGGGCGACGCCACCGCGCGCGCCACCGCACTGATGGCGCCGCCGCTGCCGGCGGGGCGTCCGCTGTTGGCGCTGGTCATCGTGCTCGCGCTGGCGCTGCCGATCCACTCCGGATGGGGCGCGCGTGCGGTCGAGAGCCTCTACCAGACCGCGTGCGAGCAGCTCATCCCGGGCGACGCCCGGTAGCGCGTCCGCGAAAGCGAACATCAGGTGAACACGGTGTGAGCACCACAACTGCACCCAGGCAAGCCTGGACACACTGCGTAACACTCGATTCATGGTGGTGATCGCGTGCGACTTCGGTCTGGAGCTGGCTGAGGAGTTGGCGCGGACGTTGCTCCCGGCGCCGGTCGAGCGCTGGTTCCACTCCGCTGGAGTGGCTGCCCGCGCCCAGCAGTTGGCGCACACCGTCCCCCCGGACGAGCGCGGCCTGCTCGTGGCTGCGGCCTGGGTGCACGACATCGGGTACGCCGACGAGGTCCGCGACACGGGGTTCCACCCGCTCGACGGAGCGCGCTACCTCGATGAGTTAGGCCTTCCCAAGCGCCTGACCAGCCTCGTTGCCCATCATTCCGGCGCGCGCTTCGTCGCCGATGAGCGCGGGCTCGGGCTGGCGATGGCCGACTTCCCGGTCGAGGTCTCGCCGCTCTCGGATGCGCTCACCTACGCCGACCAGACGGTCGGCCCGCACGGGCGGCCGTACAGCGTCGACCAGCGCATGGCCGAGATGCTCGGTCGGCACGGCCCGGGTTCCCCGCAGGCGCGGGCGCACCAGAAACGCGCCCCCTACCTGCTCGGTGTCGCCAAGCGGATGGAGAGCGCGCTCTTGGTCACGGTGGGTGATCAGTAGAGCCAGCGGTGGCCGTCGATGACGTCCTCGATCGACCGGTCCTGCGCCCAGAGGTGATCCGACCGCCGGACCGCCGCGAACGCACCGGCCAGCTCGGGCCCCAGCACCGCGGCGATGCGCGGGTTCTCCTGCAGCGCGGTGAGCTGCTCGTCGGTGCTGATCGGCAGCCGCCGGATGCCCTCCTTCGAGCGCCGCTCCTCCGGCCAGGAACCGACGTCCTCCTGGATCGGGTCCGGCAACGTCAACTTCTCCTCGACGCCGGCCAGGCCGGCGCCGATCACGACGGCCAACGCCAGGTACGGGTTGCCCGACGCGTCGGACGGCGTCAGCTCGATGTTGGCGTGCGAGGGACCGAGCATCGCTGTCGACGGCAGGAACCGCAGCGGCGCTTCGCGGTTCCCGATGCCCCAGAACGCGTACGCGCCGGCGAACGCGCTCGGCCGCAGCCGGGTCAGCGACGGGACACTCGGCGCGCTGATCGCGGCGATCGCCGGCAGGTCGCGCAGCAGCCCGGCCAGGTAGCCGGCGCCCTCGTTGGAGAGTCCGTGCGGCCCGTCGCCGTCCATCAGCAGGTTCTTGTTCCGCCGCCACGGCGAGCTGTGCAGCCGCCAGACGTTGCCGATGCCCGCGACGTCGACCACCGGCGCGAAGCTGGCGCGTAGCCCCTGGGCCCGCGCGGCCGCGTGGATGGTCTGGCGGGCGAGCATCTGCCGGTCGGCCGCGCTCACCGGGTCGGTGGCGGTGATGGAGATCTTCAACCGGGACGGCCCGTGCTCGGCGTGCAGCTGCCCGACGGGGACACCGTCCGCGTTCAGGTCGGAGAGCAGCTGGGCGGCGAACTCGTCGACGCGCAGGAGCGCGGTGGGGCTGTAGGCCGGACCGCGGTGCGCGGGCGTGAGCTCCGCGTCCTTGCAGAGGTAGAACTCGAGCTCGTAGCCGGCGCGGATCGTCAGCCCGGCGTCCTGGGCGCGTTCCACCTGCCGTTCCAGTACGGAGCGCTGGTCGTAGGGCGTGGGCGTGCCGTCGGCGCCGAGCTGGCGGCCGGGTGCCCAGGCGAACGCCGGCTGGCCCTTCAGCCGCACCAGGCGATCGATGACGGGCAGCAGCCGCACCTCGCCGGACGGTGTCGACAGGTCCTGGTGGGCGAACGTGGTGCCGTCGTGGGAGTCGAGCACGGCGAACAGCGACGTCAGCCCGACGCCGTAGCGGGAGGAGCTCGCCAGCTGGTCGATCGGCACGGTCTGGGACCGCGGGATGCCGTTGTTGTCGGCCCACACGATCGTCACGCCGATGACGCCGGCGTTCGCGAGCTCCTCGGCGGCACGCGCCCAGAGCTCCTCCGGGGTCGGGATGGCCGGGGGGCTCATGGTGCTGAGAGCCATGCTCACTCCTCGCTTGGCGCCGATAACCGCTCAAATAGGCTATTACCCCTCAAGCTGGGACAGTCAAGCGAGGCTCTTAGTTTTCCGGGTTAGGCTCGCCTTAGTAGCTAGTAGAGAGAGGGTCCGGATGACTCAGCCCCGCCGGAAGCGGTCGCTCCGAACCGCGACCGTGCTGCGTACGGAGCAGCTCACCCCGCACATGGTCCGCGTCGTGCTCGGCGGTGAGGGGCTCGCCGAGTTCCCCGCCGGCGAGTTCAGCGACCACTACGTCAAGCTGATGTTCCCGCACGACGGCGTCGCGTACCCGGAGCCGTTCGACATGGACGTCGTCCGGGAGACGCTGCCGCGGGAGAGCTGGCCGCGGGTCCGGACGTACACCGTTCGCAGCTGGGACGCCGGATCCGGCGAACTGGCGATCGACTTCGTCGTCCACGGCGACGAAGGGGTCGCGGGGCCGTGGGCCGCCACCGCGAAGCCCGGTGACGTCCTGCGGTTCCAGGGCCCGGGCGGCGCGTACGTGCCGACCGAGGACGCGGACTGGCACCTGTTGGTCGGCGACGAGGCCGCGCTGCCGGCGATCGCCGCGTCGCTGGAGCGGGTGCCTGCCGGGAAGCCGGTGTACGCGTTCATCGAGGTCTCCGGTCCGGAGGAAGAGCAGAAGATCGCCACCGACGCCGACGCGCGGATCGTCTGGCTGCACCGCGGTGACCGGCCGGTCGGCGAAGCCCTCGTCGAGGCGGTCCGCGCCTTGGAGTTCCCCGCGGGCGCGCTGCTGGCGTTCGTCCACGGCGAGGCGAACTTCGTGAAGGAGTTGCGCAAGCACCTCCGCGTCGAGCGTGGGGTCGAGCGCGAGCAGCTCTCGATCTCCGGCTACTGGCGCAAGGGACGCGACGAGGACGGCTGGCAGTCGTCGAAGGGCGAATTCAACGCCCAGATCGAGGCCGAGGAAGCCGAGGCGTTGGCTACTTCCCGAGGCTGAGTAACCTATTTCCCGAGGAAGATGACGGTGATGGGGACGTTCCTGGAGTCGCGGCGCATGTCGGCGCCGAGCGAGCGGTAGCCGCACTTCAGCGACCCCGTCGCCTGCGTGCGGACGGTGGCGTCCGTGGATTTCGAGAACCCGGTCGCCGCCGCCTCGTTCGGCGTCTCGGCGCCCAGCACTATCGCTTCCAGGACGTTGCGTTCGTATCCGGCGGCCCGGGCTCGTTTGCCCGGGTCGTCGCCGTTCGGGCCGACCAGCGTGAGGTAGCCGGACGTGACCATCGCGGTCAGGTGCGTCGCGGACGCCTTCTGCAGGGTCGGGGAGTACGCGACCTCGTCGCAGCCGAGCTTGGTCAGCGACTTGTTGACGGTGGCCAGCACGGCCCGGTTCGTGGCGTTCCCCGCGGGTGCGGTGGACGACGCGGACGGCCGGGCCCCGTCGGGCGTTCCGCCGGGGGCGGCCGGCGCTAGGGGCGCCGCGGGGTCCGCGCTCGGGACGTCGTTCGGAGCGCCGGGCGTGAGCACCGGTGCCTGCGGGTCGGTGGCTTGCGAATCCGGCGCCGAGTCCGACGTGCCGTAGCGGCCGAGCTCGCTGGTGAGCAGGGCGCCGAGCACGAGCACGAGCGCGACGAACCCGGCGGCGATCGTCCCGATTCCGGTGAATCTGCGTCGCGATCCCGAATAGATGTCAGGCCTCGACGCGTGGTTACCGTAAGTCGACCCGAACATTGCTCACCCCTCGGCCGGCCGTCGTGTCGAAATCACGGATCTTCGTGCGGAGGGGTTCACCTCCGTTGTGGGATTCCCGTTCATTTCTGAGCAGTTGCACAATCAGCGGCTCGATGGCTGCTGGGAGACCGCGGACGGGCCTGTGGGCCGGCCAGGCAGGCTGAAGGTGTGCGCTTCGTTCCTGTCTTGGCAGTTCTCGGGTCCGTCACTTCCCTCCAGCTCGGCGCGGCCGTGGCCAGCGGTCTGTTCCCGACCGTCGGTGCGGCCGGTGCGACAGCGCTGCGGTTGTCGATCGCCGCGCTCGCGCTGGTCGTGCTCGTGCGCCCGCGGGTCCGGTCGTGGACGCGGTCCCAGTGGATCTCGGTCGCGCTGCTCGGCGGTGCGCTGGCCGCGATGAACGGGGCGTTCTACGAGGCGGTCAGCCGGATCCCGCTCGGTGCGGCGGTGACCATCGAGTTCCTCGGTCCGCTGGGGTTGGCGACCGTGCTGTCGCGCCGGCCCCGGGACCTGATCTGGGTCGGCATGGCGCTGACCGGCGTCGTCGTGCTCGGCATCGAGGGGTTCGAGCAGCCGCTCACGGTCGCGGGTGTGTTCTGGGCGCTGGTCGCCGCGGCGTTCTGGGCGGCCTACATCCTGGCCGGTGCGCGCGTCGCCGGTGCCGGTGTCGGGATGGGCGGCCTCGCGATGGCCAGCGTCGTCGCCGGGCTGCTGACGCTCCCGGCCGGGCTGGTGTCGGCCGGGCCGCTGTTGTTCTCCGGGCCGGTGCTGCTGATGGCGGTCGGGATGGCGGTGCTCGCCTCGGTGATCCCGTACTCGCTGGAGCTGTTCGCGCTCGGGCGCCTGCCGAAGAAGACGTTCAGCGTCCTGCTGGCGTTGGAGCCCGCGGTGGCCGCGCTCGCCGGAGCGGTGCTGCTGGGCCAGGGTGCGGGGGTCGGCGCGTTCGTCGCGATCGCGCTGGTGATCGTGGCCGCAGCCGGTGCGACGCTGACCACCCCGGAAACGACTGATGAACGAATGTTCGCAGAGGTGACACCCGGTGTCGGGAACGAGCCGAGCGAACCACCGGCTACTACGCTTCAGGGGTGTTGACGTCGGAAGACGCTCAGGAGGCGACCGTGTCGTTCCCCACCCATGCCGGGGAGTTCGCACTCGGCACCTTCGCCCATGTGGGCGGTCGTCCGTTCCCCGGCCTCGTCGTGGACGGGCGGGTACGTGATGTCTCGCCGCTCGGCCGCACGGTCCGTGACCTGCTCGTCGACTGGGATTCCACGCTCGCGTCGCTGCGCCGGCTGGCCAGCGACCCGCGCGGCGACTGGCGCGGCGGCGACACGCTCCTCGTCCTGCCGCCGCTCGAGCCGGGCCAGATTCTGCAGAGTGGCGCCAACTACCGGCAGAACGTCATCGACCTGGTCGCCGCCGAGCGGGCTTCCGCGCAGGGTGTGACGCCGGACGAGGCCCGCACCGAGGCCGCCGCGATGATGGACGTCCGCGCCGAGAGCGGCACGCCGTACCTGTTCCTCGGCTCGTCACGAGCGATGTGCGGCGCGTTCGACGACGTCGTCCTGCCGCGCGAGGGTGAGCAGCACGACTGGGAGCTCGAACTCGCGTTGGTGATCGGCAAGCCGGGGCGACGCATCCGGCGCGGCGAGGCGATGGCGCACGTCGCGGCCTACACGATCGGCAACGACATCACGACGCGCGACCGGCTCTACCGGCCCGACCTGAAAGCGATCGGCACCGACTGGTTCGTCGCCAAGAACGCGATGACGTTCCTGCCGACCGGCCCGTTCCTCGTCCCTGCGGAGTTCGTCGGTGACCCGATGCAGCTGCGGATCCGCCTCGAGCACAACGGTGTCGTGCGGCAGGACGAGTCGACCAAGGACATGATCTTCGACGTCGCTCGGCTGATCGAGTATGCGTCGACGATCACCGAACTGCGGCCGGGTGACCTGCTGCTGACCGGCTCGCCGGCCGGCAACGGCGCCCACTGGGACGTCTTCCTGAAGCCGGGCGACGTGCTGGAGGGCTCGATCACCGGCCTTGGGGCGCAACGCAATACCTGCGTCGCTGAGGATTAACACCCAACTCAGGACTCATTTTGCATTTTTGTCGGTAGGTGTACCAATTCTCCATGGGGATCAACGCTTACATCGGCTGTCCGGATCTGCAGTGCGACTACCGAGTGCGCTTCCACGCCCCGGACGTCACATCGCCGCCGGAGACGCTGGTCGACGCGTGGACACAGCTGCTCTGGGCCGAGCACCCGATGCATCCCCGGGCCCTCTCGCTCCATCGGAGCCAGACCATTCCTGCCCGACCCGCGTACTGAACCGCTCAAGGTCCGATTTACTCTGCATATATGTCGACCGACATCGTCGTCGCCGCTCAGGAACTCGCCGGAGAACTGCTCGGTGTCGACTCCGAGCGCTGGCGGCACACGGCGGGAGTCGCCGAGCGGGCTTCGGAGCTCGCCGGCACCGTGCCCGTCGAAGACCGATCGTTACTGATTGCCGGCGCGTGGCTGCACGACATCGGGTACGCGCCGGTGCTCCGGTCGACCGGGTTCCACCCGCTCGACGGGGCCGACGGGTTGCGTCAGCGGAACTGGACGCTGCGGGTCTGCGGTCTGGTCGCGTATCACTCCGGTGCGGTGTTCGTCGCGGAGGCGCGTGGCCTGCTCGGTGAGCTCGGGCGGTACGTCGAGGAGCACTCGGCGCTGGCCGACGCCCTGACGTACGCGGACCAGACCGTCGGGCCGGACGGCGTCCGGATGCGGTTCGAGGACCGGGTCGCCGACATGTTGCGGCGCCACGGCCCGGATTCACCCAACGCGCGGGTGCACGCGCGCCGAGGGCCGTACCTCGTTTCCGTCGCCGAGCGGGTCCGCGAGCGCATACTGTAGACACGACCCCGACCGGAGGGGAGTGGCCGTGACAGTGGTGGACCTGCCCACCGGCACGACGAGCTGGCACGAGGCGCGCGATCGCGCACGCCGGTGCGCGAAGCCACTTCCGGCGGAGGACGTTCCGCTGACGTCCAGCGGCAGAGTGCTCGCGGTGACCGTCCACTCACGAACGATGGTGCCCGGATTCGACACCGCCGCGATGGACGGGTACGCGGTGGCGGGGGCCGGGCCGTGGCGGATCGTCGGACGGGTGCTCGCCGGCACCGCCGATCCCGGGCGCGTGGTGCCCGGTACCGCGGTGGAGATCGCGACCGGCGCTCCGGTGCCCGCCGGGACCGAGGCCGTGGTGCCGTACGAGGAGTGGGCCGTCACGTTCGACGTGCCGCGAAAGATCCACATCCGACGCGCGGGGGAGGACCTGCGGCCCGGCGACGTGCTCGCGGACGCCGGCCGTGACCTGACCCCGACGCTGCTCGGGCTGCTCGCGCAGGGCGGCGCGGACACGCTCCCGGTGCGACGTCGGCCGGTGGTGCGTCTCGTGGTCACCGGCGACGAGGTCGTCCAGGCCGGGCTGCCGTCCGCCGGTCAGGTGCGGGACGCGCTGGGCCCGATGGTCGTGGCGCTGATCGAGGCGGCCGGGGCGTCCACTCCCGAGCTGATGCCCGTACCCGACGACTTCTCCCGGCTGCTCGCGGCGGTCACCCAGGAGGGGCCGGACGTGGTCGTGGTGACCGGCTCGTCGTCGGTGGGCCGGGCCGATCACCTGCACGCCGTGCTCGCGGAATCGGGTGCGACGTTGCTCGTCGACGGCGTCGCGTGTCGGCCGGGGCATCCGCAGTTGCTGGCGTCGCTGCCGGGCGGGCGGTGGGTGGTGGGTCTGCCCGGTAACCCGTTCGCGGGGTTGGTCGGGGTGCTCACGCTGCTGCTTCCGCTGCTCGACGGCCTGCTCGGCCGGGTGGAACGGCCGGTGTTCCGCCTTCCGGTGGGAGGGGACGTGCGTCGTCCGGGGACGGTGACCCGCCTGCAGCCCGTGCGGCTCGGGGACGGCGTCGCGATTCCCGTCGCGGACGCGGGCCCCGCCCGCCTACGAGCAGCCGCCGACGCCGACGCCGTGGCCGTGCTCCTCCCCGAGTGGGCCCCGGGCGAGCACGCCGAGATCCTCAGACTCGGCTAGCCACTGCGAAAAAGCGCTCCTCGGCGTCGTCGTAGTGCTCGAGGTGCCAGCCCGCGCGGGTGGTGGACTCGCGGAGGGGGCTCTCGTTGAGGGGCTCGTCGGGGCGTAGTTCGCGGCCGTGGCGGGCGGCCAGCGCGGCCCGGCTCGTGGGCTGGAAGAACGCCAGGCGGCCTCCGGGACGCGTGATCCGTGCGAGTTCGCGCAGCCCGGCGTCCGGATCGGGCAGGTGCATGAGAAGCCCGGCGGCGAAGGCGCCATCGACGGACGCGGTTGCGAACGGGAGGCGGGACGCATCCCCGAGCACGAGCGGAGCGTGCTCGCTGACGCTCGAATCCCGGGCCTCGGCCAGCATCTCGGGCGTGAGATCGAGCCCCACCACGACGCCGGTGGGCCCGGCTGCGGACCGCAGGGCGGGCAACGCGCGCCCGGTGCCGCACCCGACGTCGACCAGGACGCCACCGGCCCGGAACCCCGCCTCGGCCACCGCGGCGCCGTAAGCCGGGAGGTCGCTACCGAACTTGCTGTTCCACGTGGCGGCCTTCGCGGCGAAGAACGCGCGCGACTCGGTGAGGTGCCAGCGGTCGACGTTCGACAGGTGCGCCGCGACGTGCCGGATCACCGGCCAGCCCGGATCCCGCAGGTCCACGACGACGTCCGCGTCGACGCGCGGCCCGGCGGTCGGCGGCCGCACGGCCCGCGGCCCTTTGGCGCGCACGAGCACATCGCCGGTCGGCCCGACCGTGACGCCGTGGGCGGCGAGGCGGCTCGCCAACTCGTCGGAGCCCTCGACGCTGACGACGGCTCCGTCCGGCACCATCTCCGCCACCGACCGCACCACCGCACTCCAGCGGTGCTCCTGGGTCTCGGTCCAACTCACGGGTGCACCCTCGCTCGATAACGGAATACGTGCCGGTACGTCTGCGGCGACACCTCGACCAGCCGCTGGAAGTGGTGCCGCAGGTTCGCTGGCGTTCCGAATCCCGCCAGCCGGGCGATCCGCTCGACCGGTTCGTCGGTGGTCTCCAGCAGCTCCTGGGCTCGCCGCACCCGGTGCTCCACCAGCCACTGCAACGGCGTCGCGCCGAGCGTCGTCCGGAAGCGGCGGGCGAACGTCGTCGGGCTCAGGTGCGCCTGCCGGGCCAGGTCGGCGACGGTGATCGGCTGGTCGAGCCGCTCCTGCGCCCACGCCAGCACCGCACTGAGATCATCTGGCCGCCGTGGGTCACCCAGCCGCGCGGACAGCGGCGTGGGGTGCTGTGCCTGGCTTCCCTGCCGGGGCGGCGGCACGACCATTCGCCGCGCCACCTCCGCCGCGACCGCCGCTCCGTGGTCGAGCCGGACGATGTGCAGGCTGAGATCGATGGCCGCGGCGGTGCCGGCGCTGGTCAGGATCTGCCCGTCGTCGACGAAGAGGACGGTCGGGTCCACCTGCACGAGCGGGAATCGGTGCGCGAAGTCCAGCGCGTTCATCCAGTGCTGGGTTGCTCGCCGTCCGTCGAGCAGCCCGGCCGCTGCGAGCGCGTACCCGCCGCCGCAGAACGAAACGATCCGCTTGCCCGCGGCGTACGCCTGACGCAGGGCGTCGAGCAGGGGTTCTGGCGGTGCCAGCTGGGTGGTGCGGTGGATGCCGGGAATCAGCACGGTGTCGGCCGAGACCAGGTCGTCCAGGTCGTAGGGCGTCTCGATGCCCAACCCGGCGGCGGTGCGCAACGGTCCCGGTTCGGCCCTGCACAGCCGCAGGTCGTACCAGGGGTCCACGATGTCGTCGCGGTCGAGCCCGAAGACCTCGCACGCCACCGCGAGCTCGAAGACGGGCAGGTGGCCGGTCACCGCGACTGCGACGACGTGCGCCTGGCCCATGGCAGGAATTTAGCGCAGTCCGCTCGGATCCGGCCTGTCCGCGACGAACGTCCCGACCGAGGGTGAGAGCCATGAACCTCCTCAACGGCACGGCACTGTACGTCGGCGCAGTGCTCGGCACCGGCGTCATCGCGCTGCCCGCGCTGGCTGCCGATCTCTCCGGTCCCGCGTCACTGGTCGCGTGGGTGCTGCTCGTCGTGGCGTCGGCGCCGCTGGCGGCCACGTTCGCGGCGCTCGGCGCCCGCTACCCCGATGCCGGGGGAGTGTCGACCTACGCCCGGTTGGCCTTCGGTGATCGGGCCGCGATCGTCGTCGGCTGGTGCTTCTTCTTCGCGGTGCCGCCCGGTGCCGCGGCTGCGGCGCTGTTCGCCGGGGCGTACGTGGAGGCCGCGACCGGTGGCGGCAAGGCCCTCACGGCGGTGCTGATGATCGCGGCGGCCGGTGCCGCCAACGCGTTCGGGATCCGCGTGTCCGGGCGGGTGCAGTTCGGACTCTCCGCGCTGCTGGTCGCGTTCATCCTGATCGCGGTCGTGCTCGCGGTACCGCACCTGGACACCGGGAACTTCACCCCGTTCGCGCCGCACGGCTGGGGCGCGATCGGCCCGACCGCCGCGTTGCTGGTCTGGAGCTTCGTGGGCTGGGAGGCCATCACCCACCTCACGGCGGAGTTCCGGCGGCCCGCCCGCGATCTGCCGCGTGCCACGGCGGCCGCGGTGGTCGTCGTCGGAGTGCTGTATCTGGCAGTTGCTGTTGCCGTGATCGGGGTGCTCGGGCCGGCTGCCGGGGAGTCCGCCGCGCCGCTCGGCGAACTGCTGGCCACCGCGCTCGGCGGGGACGCGCGGATGCTCGCGACGGTCGCTGCGCTGCTGCTGACGTTCGGCACGATCAACACGTACTTCGCCGGGGCGGCCAAGCTCGGGTCGGCGCTCGGACGCGACGGTGCGCTGCCGACGTGGCTCGGGCGGGGAAGCAGCGCGGGTGCGGTGCCCCGACGCAGCCTCGGTGTGCTGGTCGTCGGTGTGTTCGTGGCGCTGGCCGGTGCGCTGGTCGTCGGTATCGGGCCGGGGCCGCTCGTGCTGGTGACGACCGGGCTGTTCGTGACCGTGTACGCGGTCGGCGTCGCCGCGGCGGTGAAGCTGTTGCGCGGCCGGCCCGTCGCCGTTGCTGCGCTGGGCATCGTCGGAGCGCTCACCGTGCTGACCGGTAGGTATCTGGTCTGGGCGGCGTTCGTCGCGGTCGGCGCGCTGCTCTACCTGCGATTCAGGCGGATCCCAGTGACGCGCTGATGTCGGCCGCCGGCACGGGCTTGCTGTAGTAGTAGCCCTGGCCGAGGTCGCAGCCGAGCAGGCGCAGGATCCGAGCCTGGCCGGGCGTCTCGACGCCCTCGACCACGGTGCCGAGCCGCAGCCCCCGCGCCAGCTGCACGATCGCGCGGACGAGCGCGAACTGCTGCGAGTCGTACACCTCGTCGCAGGGGACGAACGCCCGGTCGATCTTGATCGCGTCGATCGGCAGCGTCTGCAGGTAGGCCAGCGAGGAGAAACCAGTGCCGAAGTCGTCGATCGCGACGACGACACCGGCCTCGCGGAGTGCGGTGAGGTGGGCGATCGCCTGGGTGCGCTGGGTCCCGGCGCCGACCAGCACGCTCTCGGTGATCTCCAGCGAGAGCGCACCCGGCGGCAGGCCGCCGTCAACGAGCGCCGCGCGGACGACGTCGGCGAAGTCGGCCTCCCGCAGCTGGTGCACGGAGACGTTGACCGCGAGCCTGGTGCCGTGGTCCCGATGCCACGCGGCAGCGTCCCGGCAGGCCTGGCGCAGCACCCAGGTGCCGAGCGCGACGATCAGGCCGCTGTCCTCGGCGACGGGGATGAACTGGTCGGGGCTGACCGACCACTCCGCCGTCTCCCAGCGGGCGAGCGCCTCGACGGTGACCCAGCGGTCGCTCGCGAACTCCACGACCGGTTGGTAGAAGACCGAGAGCTGGTCGTGCTCGAGCGCGTCGCGGAGACGGTCGACCATCCGGGCCTGAGCCAGGTGCCTGGTGCGGAGCTGGGGGTCGTACGTGACGAGCTGGTCGCGGCCGGCGGCCTTCGCCGCGTACAGCGCCAGGTCGGCGTCGCTGAGCAGGCGGGCGGTGCCGGTGTCCGGCTCCAGCGGACGCAGGCCCAGGCTGGCCGCGGTGTAGAGCTGGTACGGCCCGACCTGGAACGGACGCCGCAGCGCCGCGAGAATGTCCTGAGCGTGGCGGGTGCTGTCCGCGTCGGGGGTGCGGACCAGCAGCACGGCGAACTCGTCGCCGCCGAGCCGGGCCAGGGTGTGCGGCGTCCGCACGATCGTCAGCACCCGTTCGGTGATCGCGAGCAGCAGGTCGTCGCCCACCTCGTGGCCGTACCTGTCGTTGACGTCCGCGAATCCGTCGAGGTCGAAGAGCAGCAGCGAGCCCGCCTCGCCGTCGGCCAGCGCCTCGTCGACGGACTCGTTGAACAGCGTGCGGTTCGGCAGGCCGGTGAGCGGGTCGTGGGTGGCCTGGTGGCTCAGCACCTTGCGCAGCGTGACCTGCTCGGCCAGCGCGGTCTCCAGGGCATCGGTGCGTGCGTCGAGTGCGGTGGCGCGTTGCTCGGCGACGCGGGCGAACGCGGTGAGCCGGAAGACCAGCAGTATCGCGGTGACAGTCGTGGCGACCAGCGGCACCGCGACGTCCAGGGCGTCGATCTCGGATCCGTGGTTCAACTGGCGGATCAGCGCCAGCGCGGCGGCCGCGGGGCCGACCAGGATCAGCAGCACGTAGCCGCGTGCAATGACGCCCCGGCTCGGGCGCGTCATCGGAGTCGGGTCCATCCCGCCGGACGGATGCATCGCGGCCGCGGCAATCAGCACCGTCGCGACGAGCCAGCCCAGCATCGACGGTTGCGGCCCCGCGACGACACCTTCGTCGAGCCGGGTGGCCATCGCGGCCGTGTCGCCGGTCAGCAGCACCAGCAGGGCGACCACGGTGAGGATCCCGGCCGGCGACCGTTTGCCGAGCGTGAGCAGCCGACGGGAGGTCGTGGTGACCATCAGCAGGTCGAGCATCGGCAGCAGCGACGCGGCCACGGCGACGATCGGGTCGATCCGGGACGAGTCGAGCGCGGGGTCGATGACGCCGGACCAGGCCAGCACGACGACGGTGCAGGCCAGGATGCCGACTTCGGTGACGTTCGTGAGCTTCGCCCGGTACCGCCCGTGCATCGGGAGGATGCCGAGCGCCAGGGCCAGCCCGAGGTAGGCGATCAGGTAGAGCCAGTCCACCGGGAGCGAGACGCCGAGGTCGAGTGCGGCGTCGGCTCTTCTGACGAGCTTGGTGACGGTGACCAGCGCCACGGCGCTGAACACGAGCCACACGATCGTGCGCTGTGGCGGTCGGTTGATCCGGAGTCCGAGGGCGAACACGGCCAGCGTGGCGATCTCGACGACACTGCACAGGATCGGCCGTGCGTCGGCGGGCGCGACGTTGACCGCGCCGATGGCGATCGCGCCCCCGACCAGGGCGACGATCCACTTCCGGTCGGACTGTGCCACCTTCCGAAATGTTTCGGAGGGTGGCGCTGCTTCGGGGGTGATCCGGCCCCCGTCGAGGGTCAGGTCATCGGCGCACTTCTCGGCGTGCGCCTTCGGTCTCTCCACAAGTGACGCCAAGACCAATCACACCCCCGGCATCGCCAGTGTCCGGTCGCCCCACCAGTTGACAACCATGGCACCACGGACGCGCGTCCGCGTGCAAAACTCCGGCAGCAGTTCCAATCTTCTGGCCGATTAGGACAGACACGCATTTCTGTGCCGCAATTTGCCGACCAATCGGGGGTCAGGCGCGGTGGATCGCGAATGCGGCGAGGAACCCGAGTGCGGTGACCAATCCGGTCAGGATCTGGGTGCGGGCGAACGCCTCGGGAATCATCGTGTCGGCGATCATCGTCAGCATCGCGCCGGCGGCCACCGCGGTGATGACGGCGAGCACCGTCGCCGACGCCCCGCCGAGGGTGGCGTAACCGAGCAGCGCGGCGACGCCACTCGCGACCGCGATGCCGCCCCAGACGCCGAAGACGTAACGGGCGGGGCGACCTGCGGCTTTCATACCGGCCGCGCTCGACAGGCCTTCGGGGATGTTCGAGATGAACACCGCGGCGATGACGGCCGTGCTGACCTGCGCACCGCCGAGCAGGCTGACGCCCAGCACGACCGACTCGGGAATGCCGTCCAGCAGGGCGCCGACCGCGATCGCCAGGCCGCTGCCCCCTTGTTGCTGCTCAGAGGGCTGTTCCTGGCCAGCGCGTTTGCGATGACGTCCACCTCGGCGGTCCAGCGCGACGTTGGCCAGGACGTAGACCACCGCGCCGACGAGGAAGCCGACTGCGGTCGGGCCGACCCCGGCGTCGTCAGCCGCCTCAGCGACCAGGTCGAACGCGAGCGCGGAGATCAGGACGCCGGCTCCGAAAGCCATGATCGCCGCGACGATCGAGCGCCGCACCGGTACCCACCACGCGACGGCCGCGCCGATCACCAGTGCTGCGCCGCCGAGCAGGCCCCACAGTCCGGCTTGCAGCCACGTGGGGATCACGCCGGATCGGTTTCGGGCCAGGAATGGAATGCCGTATCGAGTGTCGTGACGAGGCGATGAAAAGAACGATCGACGTCCTGTGGCATACCGAAACCACCGTCCGCTTCCAATGACACGAATCCGTGCAATGAACTGCGCAGTGCGCGCGTGGCGTCGACGGCGTCGTCGCCGCCGAGGTGGTAACCGGAAAGGACCGCGTAAATCGTGGTGAGCGCGCGTTCGCCGGCCCGGACGTGATCGGGGTCGTCCGGATCGGGGGCGCGGGTGGTGGCCGGGTACCGGCCGGGGTGGGTGCGTGCGTACGCGCGGTAGGCGTCGGCCATCGCACGGAGCGCGTCGGAGCCGGAGCGGCCGACCGCCGCCTCGGCGAGGTCGTCCGCGAGTTCGCTGCTGGCGAGGGCGGCGATGTGCTGGCGCAGGGCGTCCAGGCCCTTGACGTGCTTGTACAAGCTGGGCAGCGCGACGCCGAGCCGCTGGGCGACCATCGCGAGCGTGAGCTTGTCGAGGCCGACCTCGTCGGCCAGGTTCGCGGCCTCGGCCACGACGATCGCGGGGGTCAAACCAGCTCTGGGCACGCCCTGAAGCTAATCCGCTTAGCCTCCGGCGTCCACTACCGCTTACCTCCGACGTAATCGACGTGGCGCACGGCAGCGGGGAACGTGGTGGGCATGGCTGCTTACGCGCTAGCGCACCTGTACGAGCTGTCCAACCACCCCGAGGTGTTCGAGTACATCGAGCGGATCCAGTCGACGATGGATCCGTTCGGTGGGCGATTCCTCGTTCACGGGACGATGCCGGAGGTCATCGAGGGGGAGTGGCCCGGGACGCTCGTGATCATCGAGTTCCCGGACGTGGACAGCGCGCGGGCCTGGTACGCCTCGCCGGCGTACCAGGAGATCCTGCACCTGCGCACCGACCACATCCCCGGTGCGGCGATCCTCGTCGACGGGGTCGGTGCGAACTACGACGCGGTCGCGACGGCGCACAAGCTCCGCGCCGCCGTCCGATGACCGGCCGCAGGCGACGCGACGGGGCTAGGCCCAGTTGTATTCGGTGCGCAGTTCTTTGGCGACGGCGTCGAAGCGGTCGCGGGGCAGGATCGCGCCCTCGCGACGGATGCCGTCCTCGTCGACCTCGATGACCCGGTCGAGCCGGATCCAGCTGGGCCGGTTCTCCCGGTCCCACTCCCCGGCGCCGAGCGCGAACCAGTGCCGCTGACCGTCCCGGTCGCTCTTCGACGAGAGCATCAGGCCGAGGAGCTTCTTGCCCCGGCGTCCGACGACCAGCACCGGCCGGTCCTTGCCCTGGCTCGGGTCGTCCTCGTACGGCACCCACGTCCAGACGATTTCGCCCGGGTCGGCGTCGCCGTCGAGGTTCGGCGCGTAGACGAGGTGCCGGCCGCTCGACGCCGGCATGCCACCGTTGACCCGCGCGGCCACCTCCGCGGGCGACGGTTCGCGACGCGTCGCGCGCTTCGGACGGAGTTTGCTGAGCACCTTGCGGAGGGTTTGAGCCACGGGAGAACAGTAGCGAACACGAATCGCTGTCTTGTTTTTGCGCTATTTTGCAAACGTGACGAGGCGGCTTGCGGAAGTAGCGCAGAAGGTCGGCGTCAGTGAGGCCACGGTGAGCCGCGTCCTGAACGGACGACCTGGGGTCTCGGACGCCACGCGGGAGGCCGTGCTCACCGCTCTCGACGTGCTGGGATACGAGCGCCCCACCCAGTTGCGCGGGGAACGCGGGCGGCTGGTCGGGCTCGTGCTCCCCGAGCTGCAGAATCCGATCTTTCCGGCGTTCGCCGAGGTGGTCGGGGACGCGCTCGCCCAGAAGGGGTTCACGCCGGTGCTGTGTACCCGCACCGCGGGTGGGGTGAGCGAGGCGGAGTACGTCGACCTGCTGCTCGAGCAGCACGTTTCCGGGGTCATGTTCGCGAGCGGACTGTTCGCCCAGGCCGACGCCGAGCACACGCACTACGAGCGGCTCGCTGCCCGGCGGCTACCGGTGGTGCTGGTCAACGCCGGGATCGAGAGTCTGCGGTTCCCGCGGGTGTCGTGCGACGACGGGGTTGCGGTCGAGCAGGCGCTCGGGCACTTGCGTTCGCTGGGCCACGAGCGGATCGGGGTCTTGCTCGGCCCGGTCGACCACGTGCCGTCCCAACGCAAGCTTGCGGAGTTCCGCACGATCGCGGGAGAGCTCGGCGTTCCGACGCCGCCCGAATACGTCGAGAATGCGATGTTCTCGTTGGAAGGTGGACAGGCCGCGACGGCGAAGTTGATCGAGCGTGGCGTCACCGGGGTGATCTGTGCGAGCGACGTGCTGGCGCTCGGAGCGGTGCGGGCCGCGCGGCGGCGTCGGCTGTCGGTTCCGGGGGATCTGTCGGTGGTGGGGTTCGACGACTCGGCGTTCATGAACTGCACGGATCCACCGCTCACGACGGTGCGCCAGCCGATCGAGGCGATGGGGCGCGCCGCGGTGGAGCTGCTCGCCAACCAGATCCGGGGCGTCTCGGTAGCCCCCGACGAACTGTTGTTCGAGCCGGAACTCGTCGTCCGCGCCTCGACGGCGCGCCCGCGCTCGTAGCTCCGCCCCGCACCCCCCGGACGACGCCCGCGCCCTCGGGGCGGCGGCCGGGCGACGCAGGGGTGGGCGATGGTGCGCGGCAGCGGCGCAACGGTCTTGCGCCGTCTGACTGGGCGCCGACGCAAGCCGCGAAAAGTGGTGCCGTGTGTGGCGTCGATCTGAGGCTTTTAAGGCCTGTTGACCGCTGACTCCATTCAGGAAATGCGTGACCAAGTCGAGATCTTGCGAGTTTTGATCAAGTTATTGCGCTGTTGAGTTGGCCGACCCTATGGTCTGCGGCACGCGCTCTCCGTAACCACCCCGCAACGCGGTGAGCGCGGTGGGGTGTCGCCGCTGCCACGACGAAGGGCACTCAACGATGAGAAACCGCGCAGTCAGCGCGCTCTTAGCGACCGGTCTGGTGCTGGCCGCTGCCGCCTGCACCAGCTCCGACGACGACTCCAGCGCGGGCGGGAAGACCCGCATCACGGTGAACTGCGAACCGCCGAAATCCGCCGCGATCGACCGGCGCAGCTTCGAAGAAGACATCGCGATTTTCGAGAAGCAGAACCCGGACATCGACCTCGTCGCCCACGACGCGTTCCCGTGCATGGACCCGAAAACATTCGACGCGAAACTGGCCGGCGGTCAGATGGAGACCGTCTTCTACGTCTACTTCACCGACGTGGCCAACGTGGTCAAGCGCAAGCAGGCCGCTGACATCTCGAAGTACGTCGACGCGGTCAAGGGCTACGGCGACATCCAGGGCTCCGTCACCGGCATCTTCGAGAACGATGGCAAGACCTACGGGCTGCCGCGCACGAACTATTCGATGGGTCTGATCTACAACAAGGCGCTGTTCACCAAGGCCGGCCTCGACGCGTCGAAACCGCCGACGACGTGGGAAGAAGTCCGGACGGCCGCCAAGAAGATCGCCGGGCTCGGAAACGGCACCGTCGGTTACGCCGACTACAGCGCGAGCAACCAGGGTGGCTGGCACTTCACCGCCGAGATGTACTCGCAGGGCGGCACGATGGTGTCGGAGGACGGAAAGAACGCCACGGTGAACACACCCCAGGGCAAAGCCGTGCTCCAGACCCTCAAAGACATGCGCTGGACCGACAACAGCATGGGCTCCAAGCAACTGCTGCAGATCACCGACGTCCAGCAGATGATGGGCTCCGGCAAACTCGGCATGTACCTCTCCGCGCCCGACAACATCCCCGAGGTCGTCAAGAAGTTCAACGGCTCGTACGACGACCTGGCGATCGCGCCGATGCCCGGCAGCAAGGGCACGCTCCTCGGCGGCGACGGCTTCATGTTCAACCGCAAGGCGACGCCGAAGCAGATCGAAGCCGGCGTGAAATGGGTCGAGTTCCAGAACCTGACGCCTGGTACCGGCGCGAACAACTGGGAGCGCGCCGCGCGGAACAAGGCACCGGTCGGGTTGCCGCAGCCGAACCTCTGGACCGGTCCCACCGCGGACGCGGACAACAAACTCAAGGCGCAGTTCGCGAACGTGCCGGTCGAGAACTACGAATTGTTCCAGTCGACCGAGGTGCCCGGGAAACTCGAACCGCCGCAGGCACAGCAGATCTACTCGGTGATGGACGGCGTGATGTCGTCGGTGCTCACGAACCGCAACGCCAACATCGACAAGTTGCTCGCCGACGCGTCGGACAAGATCGACCGCCTGCTGGCGAACCAGCGCTGATGGCTGTACTGACGACGACGGTCCCGCGGCTCGAAACGGGTCGCGGGACCCGATCGGTCCGCCGGATCAAAGACAACCTCACCGCGTACGCCTTTCTCGCCGGTGGGCTGATCTGCTTCGGGTTGTTCTCCTGGTATCCGGCGGTGCGTGCGCTGATGCTCGCGTTCCAGCAGTCGAATTCGGTGGACGAGGCGACCTGGGTCGGCCTGGACAATTTCCGGCTCCTGTTCGAGGACCCAGAGTTCGGCGCGGCCTGGCGCAACACGTTCGCGTTCACGGCGCTGGCGCTGGTGATCGGCTTCGCCGTGCCGTTCGCGCTCGCCGTGCTGCTCAACGAACTGCGGCACGCGAAGACGTTCTTCCGGATCGCTGTGTACCTGCCGGTGATGATCCCGCCGGTCGTCACCGCACTGCTCTGGAAATGGTTCTACGACCCGGGCCCGGGCCTGTTCAACGAGGTGCTCCGGTTCCTCCATCTACCGACGTCGAACTGGACGAACTCGACTTCCACGGCGTTGGTATCGCTCGTGCTCGTCGCCACCTGGGCGAACCTCGGCGGCACAGTGCTGATCTATCTGGCCGCGCTGCAGGGCATCCCCGGAGAGCTCTACGAGGCCGCCGAACTCGACGGCGCCTCGCTCTGGCAGCGGATCCGGCACGTGACGATCCCGCAGACCCGGTTCGTGATGTTGATGCTGCTCTTGCTACAGATCGTCGCGACGATGCAGGTCTTCACCGAGCCGTACATCATGACCGGCGGCGGGCCGGAGGACGCGACGATCACGGTTCTCTACCTGATCTACAAGTACGCGTTCGTCTATCTGGACTACGGCAGTGCGTGCGCGTTGAGCGCGATGTTGCTGGTGCTCCTCGGAGCGTTCTCGGCGGTGTATCTGCGGCTGACGAGGGAGTCGACATGAGGACGCTGATTTCGGCTTCCGCGCTGGCCCGCCACCGCGTTCTCTATTGGACGGTGTTCGGCGGGGTCGTCGCCGGCTTCGTGCTCGCGTTCCTGTTCCCCGTCTACTGGATGGTGGTCGGCGCGGTGAAGTCGCCCGACGAGCTGGTGCGGACGCCGCCCACACTCGTGCCGTCGCAGTGGCACCCGGGGAACTACCGGGACGCGTGGAACACGCTCGATCTCACCACCCATCTCGGCAACACGGTCATCCAAGCCGCCGGGGCATGGGCGCTGCAGATCGTGTTCTGCACGCTCGCCGCGTATGCGCTCTCGAGGCTGCGGCCGGTGTTCGGGAAGGTCGTGCTCGGCGGGATCCTGGTGACGATCATGGTCCCGGCGTCCGCCCTGCTCGTGCCGAAGTACTTGACGATCGTCGATCTGAATCTGTTGAACAGCCCGCTGGCGATCTGGCTGCCCGCGGTCGCGAACGCGTTCAACCTGTATCTGCTGAAGCGGTTCTTCGATCAGATTCCGTCCGAGTTGCTCGAGGCGGCCGAGATCGACGGTGCGGGCGCGATTCGGCGGCTGTGGCACGTCGTTCTTCCGCTGTCGCGACCGGTGCTCGGCGTCGTGTCGATCTTCGCGGTCGTGGCGGTCTGGCAGGACTTCCTCTGGCCGTTGCTGGTCTTCTTCGACACGAGCAAGTCGCCGATCAGCGTCGCTCTGGTGCAGTTTTCCAACGACGCGCCGGTGAGCCACGTGATCGCCGGAATGGTGATCGCGAGCGTGCCGATGGTCGCGTTGTTCCTGGTTTTCCAACGGCACATCATCGCCGGGATCGGTGCGGGGAGTCTCAAAGGATGACGTGGTGGCGCAGTGCCGCGATTTATCAGATCTATCCGCGGAGTTTTGCGGACGGTAACGCCGATGGGGTCGGGGATCTCGCTGGCGTTCGGGCGCGGTTGCCGTACCTGGCTTCGCTGGGAGTGGACGCGCTCTGGTTCAACCCGTGGTATCCGTCGTCGGGGGCGGACGGTGGCTACGACGTCATCGATTACCGGGACATCGATCCTGTCTACGGCACGTTGGCCGAGGCCGAAAAGCTGATCGCGGAGGCCCGTGAATTCGGGCTGCGGACGATCGTCGACATCGTTCCGAACCACGTCTCGCACCTGCATCCGTGGTTCGTGAACGGGCGCCGGGAGCTGTTCTGGTTCCGCGACCGGCCGAACAATTGGAAGTCGGAATTCGGTGGTTCGCCGTGGACCCAGCTCCCCGACGGGTCCTGGTATCTGCACCTGTTCACCGCCGAGCAGCCCGATGTGAACTGGACCCATCCGCTGGTGCGCGCCGAACACGAGGACGTGCTGCGGTTCTGGTTCGACCGCGGGGCGGCCGGGGTGCGGATCGATTCGGCGGTGTTGCCGGTGAAGGATCCTTTGCTTCCGGATCAGGTCGACGGGGAGCCGCATCCGTTCGTCGACCGGGACGAGCTGCACGACATCTACCGTTCGTGGCGGGCGATCGCGGAATCGTACGGGGCGATCCTGATCGGAGAATTGTGGCTACCTGATGCTTCGCGGTTCGCCAAATACCTGCGTCCTGATGAATTGCACACCGCGTTCAACTTCGACTTTCTCGCGTGCCCGTGGGACGCCGCGCGCCTGCGAGCGTCCATCGACACGACGTTGGCGGCACATGCGCCGGTGGACGCGCCCGCGACCTGGGTGTTGTCCAACCACGACGTGACGCGGGTGGTCACGCGGTACGGGCGTGCGGACACGTCGTTCTCGTTCGGGGCCAAGCGCGCCGGGGTGTGGTCGGATGTGGCTCTGGGCACCCGCCGGGCCCGGGCCGCCGCGTTGCTCGCGATGGCGCTGCCCGGTGCGGTGTACGTCTACCAGGGGGAGGAGCTCGGGCTTCCCGAGTACGAGGTGCCCGCGGATGCGATCCGCGACCCGATGCACTTCCGGTCCGGTGGGGTGGATCCCGGTCGGGACGGGTGTCGGATTCCGCTCCCGTGGAGCGGTGCCTCCCCGCCGTACGGTTTCGGATCGACGCCAACGTGGTTGCCGCAACCGGATGGGTGGGAGGGGTTGACCGTGGAAGCTCAGGACGGGGCACCGGACTCCATGTTGAACCTGTACCGCGGTGGTCTCCACCTGCGCCGCGCGTTCGGCGGCGGCATGGCGTGGCGAGATGCGCCCCCGGGTGTCCTCTCGTTCGCCCGAGCCCAGGGCGGCTCCTGCACAACCAACTTGTCTTCGACGCCGATCCCGCTCCCACCGGGCGAGCTGCTGCTCTCCAGCGTGCCCCTGGAAGACGGCCTGCTACCACCAGACGCAACAGCCTGGCTCACCCCGGCCTAACCGGCGCCGCGCGCTGCCGCCGCCTCCGCCGCGCGCTCTGCGGCGGAGGAGGTTTAGGCGGTACTTAAGCAAGCGAGGCGGCGGTTACTCGGCGTTGATGTGGGACGATCGGCCCATGACGAGCCAGGGTCTCGCGCGGGAGTCGCGCGCCGGGGTGTTCACCCTGGTCTGCCTGAGCTTGTCCGTCGCCATGCACACCTGGGTCGCGGGAGCGCTCCCGTCGCTCCCCGCGATCGCCGCAGGTGCAGGCCTCGTGCTCCTCGTCGCCGTCGCCCTCGCCGGGCGGGAACGCCGGTTCCCGCTCATCGCCACCGTGCTCCTCACGGCACAGGCCGGGCTGCACTACCTCTTCGAGGCGCTGCCCCACGCCGGTCACCACGGCGAGGCCGCCTTCGCGAACGTGCCGCTCTCAGCGGGAATGGTGCTGGCCCACCTCACCGCCGGCCTCCTCACCGCCCTCTGGCTCCGCGGCGGCGAGGCCGCCGCCTGGCGCCTCCTCAGCGGTATGGCGAGGGGCGTCGCGCCGTTGCGCGGCCTCTGGTTCCTTCTCCTGACGCTGATCAGGCCGACGTCCCGACCGGCGTTGCTCGTCGCGGCAGCCCGCGAGACCGTTCGCCCCACTCCGGGCTGGCGCCACAGCGTGATCCGCCGGGGCCCGCCGCACCTCCTCGCGGCCTGAACCCCCTTCATCACAGCGCCTGAGCGTCCCGCTCCGGTGCTTCCGCGCCATAACGCGTACACCGACCTGGCGCGTACCGAATTCGTCTGTGCAAATCCCCCGAGAAAGGACCTGAAATGACGGTAACGACGGACCGGCGACCCACCGGCCGCCTCCTGGCCCGCGCGGCAGCGGCCGTGCTCGCCACCGGCGTCGCGGTGCTGGGCCTCGCCGGACCGGCGTCCGCGCACGTCCGGGTCGACCCGGACGAGGCCACCCAGGGCAGCTACGCCGCGCTGACCTTCCGCGTGCCCAACGAGAGCTCCACCGCGGCCACGACGAAACTCGAAATCGCGCTGCCGGCCGACGCCCCGTTCGCCTCCGTGTCGGTCAAGCCGATCTCCGGCTGGAAGGCCACGACCACCTCGGCGAAGCTCTCGAAGCCGATCGACGCGCACGGCACCCAGGTCACCGAGGCGGTCAACCGGGTCACGTTCACCGCGACCAGCAAGGCCACCGGAATCCAGCCGGGCGAATTCCAGGAGTTCGAGCTCTCGGTCGGCCCGTTGCCGGAGGACAAGGACAAGATCTTCTTCAAGTCGCTGCAGACGTACTCGGACGGTCAGATCTCCCGCTGGATCGAGGAGCAGACCGGCAGCGAGGAGCCGGAGAACCCGGCGCCCGAGCTGACGCTGGTCAAGGGCACCGCGGACGGCGACGGCCACGGTGACGCCGAGCCGAGCGAGGCCGCCGCGACGTCGTCGACCAGCGACGACTCCGGCAACGGGCTCGCGATCGGCCTCGGCGTGGCGGGTCTCGTCGCCGGCGTGGCGGGTCTGATCGCCGGCCTGATGGCTCTGCGACGCTCCACCGCGTCGTCCGCTTCCGAGTCCTGACCAACTTCGGGTTCGGGCCGTCGCTCGCCGCGACGGCCCGAACCGTTCGACGCAGAGAGCACCATGCCCCGATCGACGTCGTTCCGCCTCGAGCACGTGGCCATCGACCTGGCTGAGTTCACGCCCCACCGGACGATCGAGGACATCGACGTTCGTGGTGACGGGCGCGCGGTGCCCGGTCTGGTCGCACGGTTCTACCGTCGGCCTGCCGGGCAGCGTGTGGAGTCGCTCGGCCACTACACGTACGAGGGACGCGACACGCTGCTGGCGTGGGGCTGGGTCGGCGATCCGCACTGCGCGTTCCACGCCGTGGGTCGTCCCGGGCAAGGCTGGGACACACCACGACCCGGCTGTCCCCGGGCCGAGTTGATGCTCGACCCCGACAACCGGGTCGTCGGCATGCTCCTCGTCTAACGGGTGGCCGTTACTTCCTGGGCACGGGCCGAGCGGCGGACCACCGCGACGGAGGCCAGGGTGAGGGCCAGGCCGCTGGTGAGGGCGATCGTGTGCATCACCGGATCGGCGATCGGCACGAACGCCACCACGGCGACCGGAAGCTGCAGGCCGGCGATGAGCGCGAGCAGCGCGCCGCGGTTCCGGCGACCCCAGAAGTACGCGGTCCAGAGCGGTGCGGTGACCACCGCGAGCGTGAGCACGTCCAGTACGGAGTGCAGGTACGGGTTCGTGACGCGGTCATGGGCGAACGCCGAGGCGGGCGCCGCTACGGCTAACACGGTCAGTGCTCCGGTGAGCACGATCAACAGTCGACGCACGACGTCCTCCTAGGCTTGGTGCATAGGGGCCCTCACTGATCGAGATTAGGCGATGACCGTCCGTGGAGGAAGGCTGTCCTAAGTGTTGTCTTTCGGGGTCACTTCCAGGACGCCACGCATGCCGCTCTCGGCGTGGTAGACGCACGGGAACGGATACTCGCCGGGCTTCTCAACCGTCACTCGCAGCGTCACGGTCTGCCCCCCGTTGACGTTGCCCGCGGTGGTCTCGGCGACGGTCATGTCGTGCGGTGTCACGCCGACGTTCTGCAGGCGGAACTCGATGATGCCCGGCTGGGCACGTACCCGGTCCGGCTCGAACTTCAGCTCGTCGGTCATCGTCACCGTGATCCGCTGGACGCCGTCCGCCCCCCGAGTGGCGGCAACCGCGGGAGCCGCCGACGTCGCCGTCGCTGCCGGCGCAACCGACCGCCCGATACCGCCCGGCCCACCCTCCGGCCCCCACGAGGCACACCCCGCGAGCACCAACACCCCAGCCGCTCCCGCGATGCTCCCGATCCGCCCCAGCACGGCGCGGCGGGGGCTCACAGTCCCAGCTCCTTCAGGAGACGCTGGCCGATGTGTTCGCCCTTGGCCGTGCCTCCCGGCATCGCGAAGAGGGCGCTGGTCTCGTGGCGGGTGAACTGGCTGAGCCGGTCGTGCCCGGCGATCAGGTTCCGCTGCACGGGGATGAACCCGGCGCGGGGATCGGCCTGCCACGCCAGGAAGATCAACCCCGCCTCCATGCCCCCGCCCGGCAGCGGATCGGCGAACGAATAGCCCCGGCGCAGCATCGACGCGCCGGAGTTGAACGCGGCGGTGGCGAGTCGCATGTGCGCGTTCTCCGGAATCAGTGGCTGACCGTCCGAACCCCGTTTGCCGAAGTTCGCCGCGGTGGTCTCGACACCCCCGGACAGGGGCGCGCCACTGTCCTTCTTCCGGCCGATGACCTGCTCCTGCGCGGCGACCGGCTGTTTTTCCCAATCGTCGAGCAGCATCCGGATCCGCCGGACGACGAGGTACGAGCCGTTCGTCATCCAGCCGTCCGCTGCGAACACCTGCTTGCCGAACGTCGATTCGGTGGGTTTGGGGTTTTTGGTGCCGTCGAGTTGTCCCATGAGGTTGCGGACGGTCGCGCCCTCGTTCGTCGTGACGCCGCGGCCACGGGTGAAACCGGCGAACTGCCAGCGGGGTCTCGCCACACCGGCGGCGAGTTGCTCGAGCGTGCGGAGCGCGGAGAAGACGACGACCGCGTCGTCGGCTGCGACGACCACGCCGAGGTCGCCGTTGCTGCGGGCAGGGTCGAGGGTCTCGCCCGGGAACGCGGGGAGTGGCGCCAGTGCGGCTGGCCGGGCGGTGGCCGGGAGGCCGGCCTTGCCGAAGATGCTCGGGCCGAACCCGACCGTGATCGTGAGGGAGGCCGGGCCGCTGTCGGCGGTCATCGTGTCGGTGCGTTCGCTGGCCGGGCGCCCGGCGGTCAGGGCCTCGGCGGCGGTGGTCCAGCGTTGCAGCAGTCCGCGCAGTGCGGCCGCGTCGACGCCCGGCGCCAGGTCGAACGCCGCGACCCGGGCGTGGGCCTGGCGTTGGTTCGGGGTGGCGATCCCGGCTTGGCGGGCGCCGTGGAACGGCACGGTCTGACTACCGACCGACCCCAGCGGCACGGTGTTGACCTCCGGTATCGCGGCCGGTGGGTCGGGGTTCGCCGCCGCCTGCAGCCCCGCCCCGGCCACCGCGCCGGCCCCTCCCGCCACAGCCAACCCGACCGCCTGCCGCCGACTGATCCGCGTGCGGCTCCCCACCACGAGGGGTTCCGGCTCGACCACCTCGTCGTCTGAGTCAAGTGCTTCCGGTTGCGTAGAACGTCCACGGAAGAGGTGAAGAGCCAAGGCGCCCACCAGGCCGAGGCCGGCTCCGAGGCTGACCGCGACGGCGAGTCGGTCCACCACCAGGGGCAGAACCGTGGGTGCGGACGAGCGCCAGAAGACCGGCAGGTCGGGGACGCCGGACGCAACCGCGACGCAGACACCGACGATCGCGGCAGCCCACGGACCACCGTCGTGCCGGCGGATCAGCAGCCAGACGGCGAACCCACCGATCGCCCACACCGCGACCTGCGGCAGCAGCGACACCACCTGGTTCGACTGTTCCAGCAGGGCCACGCCGATGCTGTGCGCGGCATCCGAGACGACTACCGCGCCCACCACGACGGGCAGTGCCCACCTCAAGAGCAGCGCAGGAACGACCAGAAGCACTGCAACGGCGACGAACCACCCCCACGGTGCCGGGCCGGGCACCCACGCGAGCGTACCGGTGCCGGTGAGCGCCTTTCCGGCGTAGTCGAGCGTGATCGTCCAGTGGCTGATCTCGTGGAACTCGTCGGGGGCCTGGCTCACGAGGGGTGGGAGTGACGTCTGCATCCAGTGGGTGCGGTGGTCGTGCCAGCGGAAGGAGTTCTCGTTGGAAAGCTTTCGCCAGCTCGGCGGGGTGCGTGGATCCGCACTCGCCGGGACGGTGGTCACGCCGTAACGGTCGGCGTTGACGTAGTAGGCCGGGGAGTTCTCGTTGACGAACACCCCGTCCGGGCCGATCTTCGCGTACGGCTCGTTCTGGTACCCACGCACGACGACGTCGGTATCGGTTGTGTTACGAGCTTCGAGCTTGCTCCCGTTCTCCACGACCCGGAGCTCGACGCCAGAAACCCCGTCATAACGGTCGAGCGTCGTGCGGAAGTTCGTCGCACCGACACCGCCGACGGTATGCGCCGCCGCAGGCCCGGCGCCGATCGCGAGCAACGCCGTGACCAGCGCACCGATCACTGCGACCCGACGGACCCACATGCACGAACCCGCAATCACTAGGGGAGGACGTCCGGGAGTTGGTCGCTCGGGCGTCGCCTGCAGTTCCCCGAAGATCGAGATCGTCGTCACTGCGCCGACGGCTGATAGTTGCCTTGCTCCCGCGAGGGATTACGGTTTGTCGCCGTGACGTCCGTACTCCCCTCTGAAATGGTCACAGTCGTCGGTATCGGTGCTGACGGCTGGGCCGGTCTCGGGGACCCCGCACGTGACGCACTCCGCGCGGCCGAGGTCGTGTTCGGCAGTCAGCGTCAGCTCGGACTGCTCCCGGTGGACGTCCCGGCGGAGCGAATCTCCTGGCCACGGCCGATGTTGCCGTCGATCCCGTCGCTGCTCGCCGCGAACGCCGAGCGCCGGATCGCGGTGCTGGCGAGCGGCGACCCGATGTTCTTCGGCGTGGGCTCGACGCTGGTGCGTCAGCTCGGCGTCGACCGGGTGCGGGTGTTCTCGCACCCGTCGTCGATCTCGCTGGCGTGCGCCCGGCTGGGGTGGGCGGAGGAGAAGGTCGAGATCGTGAGCCTCGTCGGGCGTCCGATCGAGCGGCTGCACACGGCGATCCACCCGGGGCGGCGCGTGCTGGCCCTCAGCGCGGACGGGACGACACCGGGGGCGGTCGCCTCGCTGCTGGTCTCCCGGGGCTACGGAGCGAGCACGCTGACCGTCCTGGAGCATCTCGGGGCCGCGGGCGAGTCCCGTCGAACCGTGCGAGCCGACCAGTGGGCCGGCGAGATCACCGCCGCGCTGAACGTGATCGCGATCGACTGCGTCGCGTCGCCGGACGCCGCGCTGCTGCCGCTCGTCCCCGGGCTGCCCGACGACGCGTACGACCACGACGGCCAGCTGACCAAGCGCGAAGTGCGGGCGATCACGCTGGCCCGGCTCGCGCCCATGCCCGGCCAGCTGCTGTGGGACGTCGGAGCGGGCGCGGGCAGCATCGCGATCGAGTGGCTGCGGACGCACAGTTCGTGCCGGGCAGTGGCGATCGAGCACCGGCCGGATCGGGCCGCGCGACTCTCGGGGAACGCGGCGTCGCTCGGGGTGCCGGGTTTGACGGTTGAGGTCGGTTCGGTTCCAGAGGCTTTGTCAGATTTGGATCCCCCGGACGCGGTCTTCGTCGGTGGCGCGGTGACCGTTCCCGGCGTCATCGAGACGTGCTGGAACGCGCTGAAGCCGGGTGGCCGACTCGTGGTGAACGCGGTGACGATCGAGTCGGAGGCCGTGCTGGCGCGGTGGCAGGCCTCGAGCGGTGGAGAGCTCACGCGGATCTCGATCAGCCGGGCCGCGCCAGTGGGTGGTTTCCTCGGGTGGAAGCCGATGATGCCGGTGACGCAATGGGTGGTGACGAAGCGGTGACCGTGCACTTCATCGGTGCTGGTCCGGGCGCTGCGGACCTGATGACGCTGCGCGGTCGGCGTCTGATCGAAGATTCGCCGGTGTGCCTGTACGCCGGGTCATTGGTACCTGCTGAATTACTTTCGTGGTGCCCCGCTGGGGCCCGACTGGTGGACACCGCTTCGCTGAATCTCGACGAGATCGTGGCTGAGTTGGTGGCGGCTACTTCCGCGGGCCTGGACGTCGCTCGGCTGCACTCGGGTGACCCGTCGGTGTTCAGCGCGATGGCCGAGCAGATGCGTCGGCTGGACGCTCTCGGGATCCCCTACGACGTCACGCCGGGCGTGCCGGCGTTCGCGGCGGCGGCGGCAGCGTTGAAGCACGAGCTCACGGTGCCTGGGGTCGGGCAGACCGTGATCCTCACGCGGACCTCGGCGCGCGCGACGCCCATGCCGCCGGGGGAGGACCTGGCGACGCTGGGCGCGAGTCGCGCGACCCTCGTCCTGCACTTGGCGGTGCAGCGCATCTCTGAGGTGGTTTCCGAGCTGGTGGAGTCTTACGGGATCGATTGTCCGGTCGCGGTAGTGGCCCGGGCGAGCCGCGAGGACGAAGTCGTGCTGCGGGGCACGCTCGAGGACATTGGTGACCAGGTGGCTGCGGCGGGGATCGTGCGTACCGCCGTGATCATCGTCGGATCGGTGCTGACCGCGTCGGAGTTCTCCGACTCGCACCTCTACTCGGCGGCGCGGTGCCGCGAGTCCTGATCCTCGGGGGCACCGGGGACGCGCGGCGGCTCGCCGGGTTGCTGGTGAACTCCTACGACGTGGTGAGTTCACTCGCGGGACGGGTGCGCTCGCCGCTCTTGCCTCCCGGGGACGTTCGCATCGGGGGGTTCGGAGGGGTCGCGGGGCTCGCGGCGTACCTCGACGGGTTCGATGCGGTGGTGGACGCGACCCATCCGTTCGCGTCGCAGATGAGCTCTCACGCTGCGGCTGCGTGTTCAGTGGCCGGCGTGCCGTTGGTGGTGCTGCAGCGTCCGGGATGGGAGGCGGTTCCCGGTGATCACTGGGTGCGCGTTCCCACTGTGGCCGACGTCGTTCCAGTGCTGTCGTGGCGTCGGGTGTTCCTGACCACGGGGGCGCGGGGGCTGGACGCGTTCGCGGAGTGTGACCAGTGGTTCCTGATCAGGGTGGTGGACCCACCGTCGGCGGTGTTGCCACCGCACTCCTCGGTGCTCCTCGCCCGCGGTCCGTTCACCTATGAGGACGAGGTCGCTCTACTGCGCTCCCACCGCATCGACGTCATCGTGACCAAGGACAGCGGCGGCCACGCCACGTACCCCAAGCTCGCAGCGGCACGGTCCCTGGGGCTTCCGGTGGTGATGGTGGACCGGCCTCCGCTACCCGTTGGGGTGGCCACGGTTGGTTCGCCCGGCGCCGCCGAGGGGTGGCTCCGCCAAAATTTGTAGATTGGGCCGCCCTCAATCTACAAGTTTTGGCAGCTGTGGATTGCGCTCGGAGCCGCGCCCGGGCACCCCATGCTTTCGGCGTGACTCGCCACAACCTCCGCCCACCAGAGTTGGGACAGGCACCCTTCCTGGGGCGGGAAGCCCTCCGCCGTGGGCTGCTGACCGCGGGCCAGCTTCGGGGGCCCACCTTCCGGCGGCTCTCCCAGGGCATCTTCGTCGACGCGGACTGCCCCGACTCGCATCGGATCCGCGCAGAGGGAGTCGCGCTGATCCTCCCCGAGGGTGCTGCGATCACCGGACGGTCGGCGGCCTGCCTCGACGGGCTCTCGCTGGCTGAGCCCAACGATCCCGTCCACGTGCTGGTGCAGCCGGGGACGCGTCTCCGCCGGCGCGGATGCTCGGTGGTCAGCACGGAGTGGTTACCGGCCGCGCACATCCGCCCCGGGAGCCCACCCGTCACGATCCATACGCGGACGGCGTGGGAGGTCGCCTCTGAACCCGACCTGATCGAGGCCGTGGCCGGGCTGGACGCGCTGTTCCGCGCACAGCATCCGCGCCGCGAGGTGATGGACGCCTGGGTGGCGAAATTCCCGGACAGCCAGGCAGCGCGGGCGATCGCGCTGTCGGACGTCCGCGCGGAATCCCCGCAGGAGAGCCGCGTGCGGGTCCGGCTGATGCTGGCCGGCTTCCCGGCCCCCGAGCCACAGTTCAGGGTGTGGCTGAGCGGACGTTACCCAGCGCGTCTCGACTTCGCCTGGCCCAAGAAGAAGGTCGCCGTCGAGTACGACGGCCTCTGGCACGGCGAGGCGCAGCAGATCGAACCCGATCGGGAACGGCTCACTGCGCTCGTCGACGCCGGATGGCGCGTCTACTTCCTCACGAACCGTCAGCTGAAGGACCCTGCGCGCTTCGAAGCGTTCTGCGCGAAGCTCCGGCGTGGGTTGGCGGCGTGACGTCAGGCCGGGTAGCGCCTCGGGGTGTAGACGACCTGGCCGTCGCCTCGGGCCACGGCCCGGGTCTGGGACGAGCCGATGAGCAGCAGCGTCCGCATGTCGATTTCGGACGGGTCGAGGTCGGCCAGCCGGACCACGCGCACGCTCTCCTCCGAGCCGCCGACGTCCCGACCGATGACGACGGGGGTGTCCGCGTCACGGTGTTCGAGCAGTAGCCCCTTCGCGGCCACGATCTGCTCGCGGCGGCTCTTCGACGCCGGGTTGTAGATCGCGATCACGAAGTCCGCGGACGCCGCCGCGGCCAGCCGGGACGCGATGACGTCCCAGGGCTTGAGGCGGTCGGACAGCGACAGGATGCAGAAGTCGTGCCCCAGCGGCGCTCCGACGCGGCTCGCTACGGCCTGCGCCGCGGTCAGACCCGGGACCACCCGCACCGGTACGTGCTTCCAACGCGGTTCCTCCGCGACCTCGAGCACGGCCGCGGCCATCGCGAAAACACCCGGGTCACCGGAGGAGACCACGGCCACGCGAGCGCCACGGGCCGCGAGGTCCAGGGCGAACGCGGCCCGTTCGGCTTCGACGCGGTTGTCCGACGGGTGGCGTCGCTGGCGCGGGTTCGCCGGCACGCGGTCGAGGTACGGCCCGTATCCGACCAGGTCGTCGGCGGCCGCGAGCGCAGCCTGCGACTCCGGCGTCTGCCACTCCCGCCCCGCAGGCCCGAGTCCGACGACGGCGACCTCACCCGCCCGCCCCGCCCCGAGATCGCTGGCCGCGACGCCGCCGGCCGCGACGCCGCCGGCCGCGGTGTTGATGGCCGGGGCCGCGGCCGACGAAGCCGGGGCTCCAGATGACGGGGCCACATCGGACAAGCCGGGGGAGAGGCGGCTGGGCAGAACCGCCATCGAGAAGTACGGCACGGTCTCCGGATCGACGTCGGCCAGCGGCGCCGTCCGCTCGGACGACGTCGACGCCCGCTCGACGTACCAAGCCTCGTCCAGCCGACCCGCGCTCTCCAGCGCCTCCCGCACCGCACCGAACGTGCGGCCGAGCTTCATGATCACGGCGGGGTCGTCCCCGGCGAGCCGCGCAGCCAGCGTCGAAGCCGGCAACGTGCCCGGCAGCACCGTGAGCACCTCGTCGCGCTCCACCAACGGACGCCCGAGCGCCGCCGACGCTCCGCTCACCGACGTCACACCCGGGACGACGTGCGTCTCGTACCGGGAAGCGAGACGTTTGTGCAGGTGCATGTAGGACCCGTAGAAGAACGGGTCACCCTCGGCGAGCACGACGACGTCCCGGCCGGCGTCGAGGTGCGCCGCCAACCGTGCCGCGCACGAGGCGTAAAACTCGTCGAGCGCACCCTGGTACCCACCCGGGTGCGACGTCGCCTCGGTCGTGACCGGATAGATCAGCTGCTCTTCGATCTGGCCTTCGCGCAGGTACGGGGCCGCCACCGACCGCGCGATGCTCCGGCCGTGCCGGGCCGAGTGGTACACGATCACCTCGGCATCGGCGATCAGCCGGGCAGCTTTCACGGTGACCAGCTCCGGGTCGCCCGGTCCGAGACCGACGCCGTACAACCGACCGCTCATCACTCTTCCTCGCTGGCCAGCGCGTTGAGCGCCCCGGCCGTCATCGCGCTGCCGCCCCGGCGTCCGCGCACGATCAGGTACTCGAGTCCGAGGTCGTTGGCCGCCAGCGCGTCCTTCGACTCCGCGGCGCCGACGAAACCCACCGGGATGCCGAGCACGGCAGCAGGTCGTGCCGCGCCCGCGGCGATCATGTCGAGCAGGTGGAACAGCGCCGTCGGGGCGTTGCCGATCGCGACGACGGCGCCCTCGAGGTGGTCGCGCCAGAGTTCGAGCGCGGCGGCGCTGCGGGTCGTGCCGAGTTCGGCGGCGAGGTCGGGCACGCGGTCGTCGTTCAGCGTGCAGATCACTTCGTTCGACGCCGGGAGGCGGCGGCGGGTCACGCCCGAGGCCACCATCTGGGCGTCGCAGAGGATCGGGGCGCCCGCCCGGAGCGCCTTGATCGCGCCCGGTACCGCGCCCGGCGAGAACGCCAGGTCGTCGACCAGGTCGACCATGCCGCAGGAGTGGATCATGCGGACCGCCACCCGGGCGACGTCCTCCGGCAGGCCGCTCAGGTCGGCCTCCGCTCGGATGATCGCGAACGAATGACGGTAGATCTCCGCGCCGTCGCGGATGTACTGCCCACTCAACGGTTGGTCCTCCTGGCGGCCGCTACGGCCGCGGGTAGTTCGTCGACGGTGACTTGCTCGCCGTCGACCTGGTATCCGTCTGCGGTGGCCAGAACATCCACGTGGACGCCAGCCGGGTGCCCGCAGCGCCGTTCACACCCAACGAAGTGCACGGGCAGCACGGTCCGCCCGTGCGCCGTGCCGGGGTGCGCCGTGTCGGGGTGCGCCGCGGCAGGGCGCGTGGAGACGGGGCGCTGCCCCGTGGGCGCACGCTGCGCGAGGCCGAGGCCGAGGCCGAGGGCGACTGCGGCGTCGGCTCGGACGTCTGCGCGGGACTTGGCGCATCCCGGGAGACCCGTGCAGGCCGAAGCGCTCGCCCAGGGGGACGCCGGGTCGGTGATCAGCCCGGCGTCGGCCAACGTGGCCAGTGCCATCGGGTCCGCTCGCGGCAGCACCACACCCCGCCACGGAGTGACGATGATCTCCTCCCGAGCCACCGCGGCAATCACATCCATCTGCGCCCCACTCAACCGTCCCAGCGGCACCCCCACCGCCACCCCCACGTCCCGCGCTCCCGCGTGCGGCGCTCCCGCGTCGTCAGCGTGCGGCGCTCCCGCGCCATCAGCGTGCGGCGCTCCCGCGCCATCAGCGTGCGGCGCTCCCGCGCCATCAGCGTGCGGCGCTCCCGCGCCCGCCGGGTGCGGGGCCACGGCGACGACACCCAGGGGGGTGGACGCGGGAGGGCTCGGGGACTCGGGGGCCGACGGTTCGATGCGGGCGCACGCCAAGGACTCGTGCATTCGGCTCGCGACGCGCGGCACCGCGTCGTCGAGCTCGGAAAGACGCCAGGCCTTGGAGGCCTGAGCCGCGCGCTCGGCGAGAAAGCACCGCGCAGCGGCGATCAAGGCCGGAACGGCCTGGTCAGGACGAACCCGCAGACCGCTGTCGACGCCAGCCAACAGCACCGGGACGGTGTCCGAGCCGAGCAGAACGGTCACGTCGGCACCCAGCGAAATCACGTCCCGATCGGTGTCGATCGCGAACAGGAACCGTCCGGGCAGCTCGGCCAACTCCAACGAACCACACAGCGCACGATCGAGCGCGTCAACAACCCCGAAAACACCGCCGAGGGGCGACGCGACGATGTTCCGGACCCGTTCGTGCGTGGCCGAGGGAAGCAGTCCGACGTCAGCCAGCCGATCAGCGAGCGCGGACGAATCCGTCACGCCCCTGATCTGCAGATTCCCCCGCGACGTGAGCTCCAACGGGGCGAACGACCGCAACACGTTCCACTGGGTGAGGCTCACCACACCACCGGGGATCCGCACCCGCGCCAGGCCACCGTCCGCAGCCTCGTGCACCTGCAACGCGCCTGGGCAGCTGTCTGCAGCCTGGCGGAAGGGCACGGCGGTGGGCATAGTCCGGATGCTACGTGTCGCTCCGGTGATCCCCATTGGGCCCACTTGACGATTGGGACCCTGATCACCAGTGTTGAAAGGCCATGAGCGGTGTCAGGTGGAGGAAGCCGGTGTGAATCCGGCGCGGTCCCGCCACTGTTACCGGGGAGCGATCTCGCACTCGAAAGCCACTGCTGCGAAGCGGGAAGGCTGCGGGGGAGCGCCGATCCGGGAGCCAGGAGACTCCAGACGCCGCTGACCACGACCCGGGGCGCGGACCCCGAGTGAGGACGCCCTGCGTGATTCTGCTGCTCTCGACGTCGGACACGGACCTGCTCTCGGCGCGGGCGAGCGGCGCTGACTATCGGCTCGCGAACCCGGCGCGTGTTTCCGTCGACGACTTGCCGGGGCTGACCGACGGGGTCGACCTGGTCGTCGTCCGGATTCTCGGTGGGCGCCGGTTCTGGGAGGAGGGGCTCGACGCGCTCCTGGCCGGGTCGTTGCCGGTGATCGTGCTCGGTGGGGAGATCGCGCCGGACGCGGACCTGATGCAGCTCTCGACGGTGCCGGCGGGGGTCGCCGCCGAAGCGCACGGGTACCTCGCGCAGGGCGGCTCCGAGAACCTCACGCAGCTGCACAACTTCCTCAGCGACACCGTTCTCCTCACCGGCCTCGGGTTCGAGCCCGCCACCGAAATGCCCACCTGGGGCACCCTCGACCGCACCCCGAGCGCCACCGGAACAATCACCAAAGCACCCACCACCAAAGCGCCCACCACCGCGCCCACCACCAAAGCGCCCAGCGCCGCCGCGCCCAGTGCCGCCGCGGCCGCCGCCGCTGCGCCCGCCGCCGAAGGCGCCGCGGCAGAAGCGCCCGCCACCGAAGGCGCCGCCACCGAAGGCGCCGCCACCGAAGGCGCCGCGGCAGAAGGCGCCGCGGCAGAAGGCGCCGCGGCAGAAGCGCCGGCTGCGCCGCGGCCGACCGTCGCGGTGCTGTACTACCGCGCGCACCACATCGCCGGGAACACGTCGTTTGTCCACTCCCTCTGCGACGCGATCGAGAACGCCGGCGGGCAAGCGCTCCCCGTCTTCTGCGCGAGCCTCCGGACTGCGCCCGACGAGCTCCTCGCCACGCTGAAGAAGGCCGACGCTCTCGTCGTCACCGTGCTCGCCGCAGGCGGAACGAAGCCCGCCACGGTCAGCGCCGGCGGCGACGACGACGCCTGGGACGTGGGCGCACTCGCCGCCCTCGACGTCCCGATCCTGCAGGGCCTGTGCCTCACCAGCAGCCGCGCCACCTGGGACGCCAGCGACGACGGGCTCTCCCCACTGGACAATGCGACCCAGGTCGCGATCCCGGAGTTCGACGGCCGGATCATCACGGTCCCGTTCTCGTTCAAGGAGATCGACGCCGACGGCCTCACCGTCTACGTCGCCGACCCGGAACGGGCCGCGCGCGTGGCCGGCATCGCGGTCAAGCACGGCGTGCTCCGGCACATCGCGCCCGAGAACAAGAAAATCGCGCTCATGCTCAGCGCCTACCCCACCAAGCACGCCCGCGTCGGCAACGCGGTGGGCCTCGACACCCCGAAGTCCGCGGTGAAGCTCCTCCAAGCGCTCAAGGACGCCGGCTACGAGATCGGCGATCTCCCGGGCGTCGAAGCGCAGGACGGCGACGCGCTCATCCACGCGCTGATCAAGGCCGGCGGCCACGACACCGCCTGGCTCACCGAGGAGCAGCTCGCCGCGAACCCGGTGCGGATTCCGGCGGCCGAATACAAAAAGTACTTCGATTCCCTCGACGAAGCTCTCCGCGAGAAAATGGAGCGCCACTGGGGCCCGCCCCCCGGCGAGCTCTACGTCCACGACGGAGACATCGTCCTGGCCGCGCTCCGGGGCGAGAACGTCGTCGTGATGATCCAGCCGCCGCGGGGGTTCGGCGAGAACCCGGTCGCGATCTATCACGACCCGGACCTTCCGCCGAGCCACCACTACCTGGCCGCGTATCGCTGGCTCGCGTCCCAGTTCGGAGCCGACGCGGTCGTCCACCTGGGCAAACACGGCAACCTCGAGTGGTTGCCGGGCAAGACCGTCGGGATGTCGGCCGCCGACGGTTCCGACGCCGCCCTCGGTGACCTGCCGCTCATCTACCCGTTCCTGGTCAACGACCCGGGCGAGGGAACGCAGGCCAAGCGGCGCACGCACGCCACGCTGGTCGACCACCTCGTGCCCCCGATGGCCCGCGCCGACTCGTACGGCGACATCGCGCGGCTCGAGCAGCTGCTCGACGAGCACGCGAACATCGCCGCGCTCGATCCTGCGAAGTTGCCCGCGATCCGCGCGCAGATCTGGACGCTGATCCAGGCCGCGCGCCTCGATCACGACCTGGGTCTGGACGACCGGCCCCACGACGCCGAGTTCGACGACTTCCTGCTGCACGTCGACGGGTGGTTGTGCGAGGTCAAGGATGTGCAGATCCGGGACGGTCTGCACGTCCTGGGCGACGCGCCCACCGGCGAGGCGCGCGTCAACCTGGTGCTCGCGATGCTCCGTGCCCGCCAGATGTGGGCCGGTCAGGTGGCCGCCCTCCCCGGCCTCCGCGAGGCCCTGGGCCTCTCCGAGGCCGGCGACGAGTCCCGCACGAACGTCGACGAAATCGACGCGCTGGCACGTGAACTGGTCGCCGAAATGGAAACCCGCGACTGGAACCCGTCCGCCGCCGCTTCCGTCGCTTCATCTGTTGACGTGAAGCAACGAGCCGATGTGACGAAGGTGCTGGAATTCGCGGCCAATGAGGTGGTGCCGCGGCTCGATCGCACCACCGATGAGATGGCGCACCTGTTGCACGCGCTCAACGGGGGGTACGTGCCGGCCGGGCCGTCGGGCTCGCCGCTGCGGGGGCTCATCAACACGCTGCCGACCGGCCGTAACTTCTACTCGGTCGACCCCAAGGCCGTACCGAGCCGCCTCGCCTGGGAAACCGGCTCCGCGATGGCCGAGTCGCTGCTCACCCGCTACCGCGAGGACACCGGCGACTGGCCGCGCTCGGTCGGCCTCTCGATCTGGGGCACGTCCGCGATGCGCACCGCCGGTGACGACATCGCCGAGGTCCTCGCGCTGCTCGGCATCCGCCCGGTCTGGGACGAACAGTCCCGCCGGGTGAGCGGCCTGGAGCTCATCCCGAAAGAGGAACTCGGCCGCCCGCGAATTGACGTCACCATGCGCATCAGCGGCTTCTTCCGCGACGCGTTCCCCCACGTCATCGCGATGCTCGACGACGCGGTGCAGTTGGCGGCCGAGCAGGACGAGCCCGACAACTTCGTGCGTGAGCACGTACTGAAAGACCTCGCGACGCACGGCGACGAACGCCGCGCCACCATGCGACTCTTCGGCTCGAAGCCGGGCGCCTACGGAGCCGGCCTGCTCCAGGCCATCGACTCCCGCACGTGGCGCGACGACAAGGACCTCGCCGAGGTCTACGCGGTCTGGGGCGGCTTCGCGTACGGACGCGGCCTGGATGGCATCCCGGCCCGCCCGGACATGGAAAATGCGTACCGCCGGATCAACATCGCGGCGAAGAACGTCGACACGGCAGAGCACGACATCGCCGACTCCGACGACTACTTCCAGTACCACGGCGGCATGATCGCGACGGTCCGGGCGCTCACCGGTCAGGCCCCCAAGGCCTACATCGGCGACAGCACCCGCCCGGACGCGGTACGCACCCGCAGCCTGCACGAGGAAACCGCCAGGGTCTTCCGGGCCCGCGTGGTCAACCCGCGCTGGATCGAGGCGATGCGCCGCCACGGCTACAAGGGTGCGTTCGAGCTCGCCGCGACCGTCGACTACCTCTTCGGCTACGACGCCACGGCGGGCGTCGTCGCGGACTGGATGTACGAGAAGTTGGCCGCGACCTACGCCCTCGACGAGGAGAACCAGAAGTTCTTCACCGAGTCGAACCCGTGGGCGCTGCACGCGATCACCGAGCGCCTGATCGAGGCCGCGAACCGGGGCCTCTGGGAGCACCCGGAGGCCGAGACGCTCGAAGCCCTCCAGAACCTCTACCTCGAGACCGAGGGTGACCTCGAAGACGAGTAGTTCGGCGCGGCGGCGACAACCGCTGCCCCGGCGGATGACGCTACGGAGCGGCGAAACGCTGAACCGGCTCGACGATGTTCAGGAGCGTCGCGCTGCATTCGGCGAACGCGGCCCGCACCGCGCGTAGCTCGTCGCCCGACGGCCCGTTCACGGCGTCCACCGCCTGCGCCATCTCCGCCGCCGACGTCGACAAGTGCAATGCGGTCAGTGCGAGCGCGTGCAGGATCGCGGGCGCGTCGACCAGCACGTCGGACTGCAGAACCCGCGCCAGAGCACTCGCATCGCTACTCAGCGTGTTGGCAAGATCCGTGACGGCATCCCCGGCGAAGTTCATGCCCGCGATAGTGCCAACTGGCCGCTACATTCCGCGCCCCCGGAACAGGGGGCATAAGTAGCGAAGCGGACACACTCGGGAGGCGCTCTGGGCGGTTTTTCGACCGCGAGGGAGACTGCATACGGTTGAAACGCTGACCAGCGAAAACGAAGGAGACACCAGTGTTGCTGGAGCCCGCCGAGGTCTGGGCTTATCTGATCGAGCGCGGACTGATTCCGGCGACCGCGAGCGGCGCCGTGCGCGAGGTCGGCGACGGCAACATGAACCGTGTCTTCGTCGCGGTGCCCGACGATCCGGACATCCCTAGCGTGGCCGTGAAGCAGGCCCCGCCGTGGATCCAGAAGCTCGGGCCGTCCGCGCCGATGAGCCCCGAGCGGGCGCTGATCGAGGCGAGGGCCCTACGCACGTTCGCCGAGTACGCACCGAAGCAGACCCCGACGATCCTGGACGTCGACGAGACCCGGTTCGCGTTCACGATGGAGGACCTCTCCGACCTCACGGTGCTGCGCACGGCGCTCAACGAGGGCGCGGAGCTCGGCCGGACGTCCGCTGAAGTGGGCGAACTTGTCGGACGGGTCACGTTCGCGACCAGCGTCGCCGGCGCCGACCCGCGCGCCCGTGCCGCGCTGATCACGCAGTCGGTCAACCCGCTGCTCGCCGAGGTCACGCTCCAGTACCTGCTGGGTGACCCGTTCGTCGAGGCCGAGCACAACCACCACCATCCGTCGCTGGCCGGAGCGGTCGAGAAACTGCGGAGAGACCCCGCCGTCCGCACCGAACTGGCCACGCTCCGCGCCGCGTTCAACAGCAATGCCCAGGCCCTCGTCCACGGCGACCTGCACAGCGGCAGCGTCATGGTCGGCGTCCGCGACGGCGAACCGGTCGTCCGCGTGATCGACCCGGAGTTCGCGATGGTCGGCCCGATCGGCCTCGACCTGGGCCTCTACGTCGCGAACGTGGTGATCGCGGCGGTGCGGAGCAGGAACACCGCGCACCTGGCGAGCATCGCCGACTGCTGGGAGGCGTTCTGCGCCGCCTGGCGCGAGGGCTGGCCCGACCGCGTCGATCCGCTGCTCGACGACGGCTGGCTCGTTCGCGAACTCCGCGAGGTGTGGCGCGACACGCTGGGCTTCGCCGCGGTCGAGATGGTCCGCCGCGTCGCCGGCTACTCGCACGCGTCGGACCTGGAGACGCTGCCCGATCCGGGCCCGGCGTCCGCGATCGTGCTCGGCCTCGGCCACAAACTGCTGGCCGACCGGGAGATCTGCGGCAGCCGCCCGGATCCCCGCGCGCTCGCGCATCTCGTCGGCACCTCGTGGGAGGCACAGCAGTGAGGCCCGTCCTCGACGACAGTGTCCGCCTGACCGACGAGGGCGTCCGCATCCTCGACCGCCGGGTGTTCCCGACCCGGGAGGAGTGGGTGCTCGCCCGCTCCGCCGGCGAGGTCGCCGTCGCGATCCGCGAGATGGTCACGCAGAGCTCAGGTCCGTTCTACGCCGGTCTGGCCGGTCTGCGGTTGAGCGCGCGTCTGCACCGGGCTGATGCCCTCGAAACTGCACTCAAAGCTTTGGCGGACGACGGTGAGCTGCTCACCGCCGCGCGGCCCACCAACAACCACGTGCGTGACGCCGTGCGCGAAGTCCTCGAAGCAGTGGGCACCGTCCGATCGGCCGACGAGCTGGCCGAACTCGTCGAGGCCGAGACCGCCCGGCTGGAAGCGGCGTACCGGGGTGGCAGCGCCGAGCTGGGCCGGTTGACCGCCGAGCTGATCCCCGACGGCGCCAGGGTGATGACTCACTGCTGGATGGACGCGTACCTGATCGGCCTGGTGCAGGAGGCCTCGCGGGCCGGCCGCAGCTACGACTGGGTGGTCACCGAGACCCGCCCCTATCTGCAGGGCGCCCGGCTCACCGCGCACACGCTGGCCGAGATGGGCCAGTCGCTGACGCTGATCACCGACTCGACGGCGGCGTCGGTCCTCGCCGGTCAGGGGGCGCTGGGGCCGGTCGACGCGCTGGTCACCGCCGCCGACCGGGTGACGATGGACGGACACGTCATCAACAAGGTCGGCACGCTGTCCCACGCGGTCGCGGCGTCGGCGTTCGACATCCCGTTCTACGCGCTGGTGCTGGCGCCCGATCGCACCGCCGCGACGGCGTCGGACGTGGTGATCGAGGAGCGTGACGGCGCCGAGGTGCTGTCGACGCTCGGCGCGCGCACGGCGTCTTCCCTGGTCGAGCGCGGGTACTACCCGGCGTTCGACGTCACACCGCCGCAGTTCGTCCGGCGGATCGTCACCGACCGAGGTGTTTTCGAGCCGGCCCGGGTCGGCGAGTACCACTCGATTTCCGAGGAGCAGAATCGATGACCCACACCGCACGCGTGGTCGTGCTCGACATCGAGGGCACGACCAGCGCCGCCGGCTTCGTGCAGGGGGACCTGTACGACTACGCCCGGCCGCGCCTGCGCTCGTGGATCGCTGAGCACGCGGACGATCCGGCGATCGCTGACGCGGTGGCCGCTACCCGGGCCGAGGGCGGGCTGGCCGACGACGCCGACCTGGACGCCGTCGTCGCGGTGCTGCACGGCTGGATGGACAACGACGTCAAGGCGACGCCGCTGAAGACGATCCAGGGGCAGCTGTGGGCGGCCGGGTTCGCGGCCGGTGAGCTGCGCTCCCACTTCTTCGACGACGTCGTGCCGAAGCTGCGGGCCTGGCACGACGCGGGGCTCCGGCTGGTGTCGTTCTCGTCGGGTTCGATCGCGAGCCAGGTGCCCTGGTACCGGCACGCCGACGCCGGTGACCTCACGCCGCTGATCGAGGACTACTTCGACACGATCAAGGCCGGCAGCAAGCGCGAGGCGACGTCGTACGACACGATCGCGTCGGCGATCGGCGTCGACGCCGGGGACGCGCTGTTCCTCACCGACCTGCCCGCCGAGCTGGACGCCGCCCGCGCCGCCGGGTGGCAGGTGATCGGTGTGCGCCGCGAGGGCGAGCCGAACTACGCCGCCGACTTCGGTGACCACCCGGTGGTCGCCTCCTTCGACGAGGTAGCCGTGCGCGCGCCGGCCGACGGATCCGCGGCAGGCGGCGCCTCGGGCGCCACCGGATCCGCGGCCGGGTCTGCGGGTGCTGACGGGGGTGGCGCATGACCGCGCCGGATTTCCGCACGGAACTGCGGGGAGTGTTGGAAGGGGCCGGGCGTGCGCTGGCCGCGGAGGCCGCGCGGTTCACGCAGATGGGGTGGATGCGGGGGACGTCCGGCAACTTGTCGATCGTCGTGAACCGCAACCCGCTGCGTCTCGCCGTCACGGTGAGCGGTCTCGACAAGGGCGAGATGACCAGCGCCGACGTCGTCGTCGTGGACGAGTTCGGCCGCGCGGTACCCGAGCAACCGCGCCCCGATCAGGTGCCGTCGGCCGAGGCGGAGTTGCACGCTCGCGTGGCGCAGCTATCGGGCGCGGGGGGCGTCGTGCACGTGCACGCGCTCCAAGCCGTGCTCGCCGGCCACTGGTGGCCCGAGGGCATCGAGCTACGTGACCTGGAGATGCTCAAAGGCATCGGCCGGCTGGCGCACGACGAGACCGTCACGATCCCGGTGGTGCCGAACTCCCAGGACATGAAGGTGCTCGGCGACGACGTCGCAAAGGTGTTCGACCCCGCGACGCCCGCCGTCGTCGTCGCCCGTCACGGTATGTACGCCTGGGGACGGGACCTGCAGCAGGCCCGGCACCACACGGAAATCGTCGAGTTCCTGCTGCAGTTCACGGTCGAGACCCGCGCCTGACCACGAGGGCGCCCACCAGCGCGGCGAGCAGCAGTGAAAAGCCTGAGCGTTCAGATCGGGTTTCCGGCAGTGGCGGCGAGCCGGGCGAAGATCTCGGCGGTGGGGGAGCCAGGCTCTGCGCAATAGACGATCATCCGCTGCCCGGTCTCCGGAATGTGCAGCACCTGGCACTCGAACTCCAGCGGCCCGAGCTCCGGCGACTCCACCGATTTCACGACCCGGCGCCGTTCCTCGACGTCGTGCACCGCCCACAGTTCGGCGAACCGCTTCGACGTGCCGAGCAGTCCGGTCACCAGGCGCTCGACGCTGCGATCCTCGGCGTGCGTGGCCCGCAGATCGGCGACCATCGCCCGGTTGAAGGCGAGCGCTGCCTCGTCGTCCCAGTACGGGTCGTCGTAGGGGCGGCGGAACACCCAGCGGATCATGTTCCGGTCGTCTTCCGGCACTAGCGAAAGGTCGCTGAGGAAGTGCGTCGCGAGGTGGTTCCAGGCCAGCACCGTGTAACTCGCGTCCACGACGTAGGCCGGGACGTCTCTCATCGAGTCGAGCATCACCCGGATCGCGGGGGTGAGCTCGCGACGCGGGCCCGGAATCGCCGGCGGCGACTCGCCGGCCACCCGGAACAGGTAGTCGCGCTCGTCGCGGGTGAGCAGCAGCGCGCGGGCCAGCGCCGACAGCACCTGGCGCGACGGGTTCGGGCCGCGGCCCTGCTCCAGCCGGATGTAGTAGTCGATCGACATCCCGGCGACCTGCGCGACCTCCTGGCGACGCAGCCCGGGCGTGCGTCGGCGGATCCCGTCCGGCAGCCCGACGTCACTCGGCTTCAGCCGGGCCCGGCGGGTGCGCAGAAACGCGGCGATCTCCTCGCGCGGGTTCATCGGGTCCGCCGGGCCGCAGCCGATTCCTCGCGGGTGGTCATGACTTCAGCGTGCCGTACCGGGCGGGCCTGCGGGTGGTACCGCGGATACCAGCCTTTGCGGGCCTCTCCCGGTTGCGCGGCGGCCGCCTGACGCTGGGCGGCATGACACAGATCGCTTTGATCACGGGCTCCAACAAGGGGATCGGCTACGAGACCGCGCGGCTTCTCGTCGAACGCGGCTTCGCGGTCCTGGCCGCTGCCCGGGACACCACCCGCGGGCGGCAGGCCGCCGACGCGCTCGGTGCCACGTTCGTGCAACTCGACGTCACCGACGATGCGTCGATCCAGCGCGCGGCCGCAGCTGTTCAGGCCGAGTACGGGCACTTGGACGTGCTGATCAACAACGCCGGGTTGATCGGTGACCACGCGGAGGCGCGGGGTCTGCCCAGCGGCACCACCCGTGAGGCGGTGCGGCAGGTCTTCGAGACCAACGTGTTCGGCGTGATCTCGGTGACCAACGCATTCCTGCCGCTGCTGCGCGAGGCGTCGGCGGCCCGGATCGTGAACGTCTCCAGCGAGGTCGGCTCGATCGCGTCGACGACCGACCCTTCCGGGCCGCTGTACCAGCTCGTCGGGATTCCGTATCCGACGTCGAAGACCGCGCTGAACATGGTCACGGCGATGTACGCGAAAGAGCTGACGGAAATCGACGTCTTCGCCGCCAACCCCGGCTACTGCGCCACCGACCTGAACGGCCACGCCGGCTACCGAACCCCCTCGCAGGGGGCGGAAGTGGTCGTCGCGCTGGCCACCGGTGAGGTGGAGGTTCCCAGCGGCAAGCTCTGGGGCGACCTCGCCCTCCTGGGCAAGGAGGGCGACGGCGTCATTCCCTGGTGATCAGGACCTTCAGCTCGTCGGAGGTCCGGCGGACGTGCTGGTCGAGGCCGACGCCCGTCGGGTCGTCGATCCAGCGCTCGAATCCGACGTGGAAGATCGTCGCGCCGAACTCCGCGGCGAGCGTGGCGTCGGATTCGAGCACGCCGCGGGCGCGGAGAGCGTCGGCGGTGGCGGCTTTGAGCGTTTGGAGCTTGAGCAGTTCGCGCTCGAGCAGGTTGGTGTTGGCGGCGATCGCGGCCGCGCGGCGGCGGGCGAACTCGTGGCGCTCGGCGAAGAACGGCCCGACTGCCTCGAACGCGCGGGTGATGACCTCCACGGGTGTGAGGTGCTCGGGCTCCGCGGCGATCGCTGCGGTGACGACCCCCTGCATCTCGTCCGAGCCCTGGAACAGCACCTCGCGCTTATCGGCGAAGTGCCGGAAGAACGTCCGCTCGGTGACGCCGGCGCGTTCGGCGAGGCCGGCGACCGTCGTCTGCTCGAACCCCTCCTCGGTGAAGGCATCGAGCGCCGCCATCATCAGCCGTTCCCGGGCTCCGGGTTCCCATCGTGCCACGTCTCCCATCCTAGTGATGGCAGTGACTGACATCAGGGTGTAGCGTTGCTGATGTCAGCCACTGACATCAGCAACGGAGAGAGCAATGCGCGTTTTTGTGACTGGAGCGTCCGGCTGGATCGCATCCGGCGTCATCCCACAGCTCATCGACGCCGGCCACCAGGTCGTCGGCCTGGTCCGCTCGGACGAGGGCGAGGCGAAGGTCAAGGGCTACGGCGCCGAGGTGCGGCGCGGCAACCTGGACGATCTCGACAGCCTGCGGGCGGGCGCCGAGGACGCCGAGGGTGTCGTCCACCTCGCGTTCAACCACGACGACTTCGCCGCCGCGGGAGCCACCGAGCGGGCCGCGCTCGAGGCGTTCGGCGACGTGCTGAAGGGTACCGACCGGCCGTTCCTGTTCGCCTCGGGCATCGCACTGATCAAGCCGGGGCAGGTGCTCACCGAGACCGACGCGAGCCCGTTCTCCGGCCCTGATGCCCCGCGCGGCGGCGGTGAGCAGCTCGCGCTGAGCTGGGCCGACAGCGGAGTCCGCTCGGTGTCCCTGCGTTTCGCACCTACCGTGCACGGTACGGGCGACCACGGCTTCATCGCGTACATCACCCAGGTGGCGCGGGAGCGCGGTGTCTCGGCGTACGTGGGCGACGGTTCCCACAGCTGGGCCGCCGTTCACCGCGACGACGCGGGTAAAGCCGTTGCGCTCGCGCTGGAGAAGTCCGCGGCCGGCTCGGTCGTGCATGCGATCGCGGAGGAGGGCGTAGCCACTCGCGAGATCGCCGAGGCGATCGGTCGTGGGCTGGGCGTTCCGACCGAGTCGATCAGCCCCGAGGAGGCCCAGGCCCGTTACGGCTTCATCGGGATGGTCTACAGCACTGACATCCGCGCTTCCAGCACGATCACTCGGGAGCGCCTCGGTTGGGAGCCCACCGGTCCGACGCTGCTCGAGGATCTGCCGAACTACACCGGCTGACAGGCCTTGCGTTCGCGCGGCTAGGCGAGGCCGAGGGGCTCGGTCGTGACGTCGGAGAGGACGTCGGGGGTGGGGGTGGTGCCGTGGAAGGTGAGGAGTTGGCGGGAGGCTCGCAGGGCTCGGCGGGCGGCCTGGACGCGCTGGTCCTCGGGGAGCGACTCGATGTCGGCGACCTTCGCGAACCCGATCACCCGACGCGCGACCTCCGCACCGGCATAGGTCACCGCATCGCTCCACACCTGCGCCAACAACGACTCCAGCACGGTGTCGCCGTAGACCCGCGGATCCTGCCGTGACGGCCACCGATCACGGTAGGTCCGCTCGAACGACTCCCACGTGACGCGCCCGAGCCCCACCAACTGCACGGCCCGGGACGTCTGGTCCTGAGCAACCGCCCGCGCCGCCGCGAGCACGTAGTTCGCCCACAACATGCCCAAATCGAACCCGAGCGGCCCGTAAAACCCGAACTCCGAATCGAACGCCCGCACCGACGTGTCAGCACCGAACCGCACGAACACGGATCCGGTGTGCAGGTCACCATGCAGCAGCGACTCCGCCCGCGTCATGAACGCGAACTTGGCGAGACCGACCGCGTGCACCACCTCGGGGTCACCGGCCAACTCCGCCACGTCCGGCTCGTTCAACGGATGCACCACGTTGTGCTCATGACCGACGAACGGCTCGGTGAGCACCAGATCCTCGGTGATCTCGCACAACTCGGGGTTGATCGCCCGCGCCACGGCCTTCTTGTGGGCCGCCGACCCCACCCCGAACACCGACGTACCGAACCCCACGTTCGCGATGTACTCGCCGAGCGCCGCAGCAGCGCTGACGTCGTCCTCGGACGTTTCGGTGCGCTCGTTCAGCACGGTCCGCCACACCCGGTGGTCCGAAAGGTCCTCGATCGCGAGCACGTACTGCGTCTCGTCGTAAAAAAGCAGACCTGGAACGTGGGACGGGTCGATGGCCTGGTGCGAAGCCAACACGAACGCTTCCCGCGCGGAACGCTCCCGGGTCATCGGCCAGTTCGGGTCGGTGCGCACGTACGGCAGCGACTGCTTGAGCACCACGGATCCGTCGCTGCCCTGCACGATGAAGACCAGGTTCAAATTGCCGTCGCCGACCTCGCGAACCTGCTCGATCTTCCCCAGCCGTGACGCCAGGTCCGGCACAGAGGCGATGTAGTCCGGCACCGACTCGACATCAAGAAGATCCATGGGTCACCTAGGTCGGCTGGCCGGGGAGCGTCGCCCGGCGGGTGGACAACGTGTAGCTGAACAGCAGCGCGACCAACAGCACCGCGCCCTTCGCGACGTCCTGCACGTAGTACGGAAGCCCCTTCATGCTGAAACCGACGACCATGACGGTCACCAGCAGGGCGCCGAGCACGGTACCCCAGGCGTTGGGCACGTTCCGGCCGAGCACCGACGTGCCGACCAGTGCCACCGCGACCGCGTCGAGCAGCAGCGAGTTACCGGCGGAGACGTCACCCTGACCGATCCGGGCCGCGAGCAGCAGACCGGCCACCGAGGCCAGCACGCCGGCCGCGACGTAGGCGGCACTGCGGTAGAGCCCGACCCGGACACCGGCCAGCCGCGAGGCCTCCGGGTTCGCGCCGACCGCGTACAGCAGGCGGCCCCAGCGCGTCCGCTCGAGCAAGAACCAGACCAGAACGGAGATGACGATCAGCAGGATGGCCGGGAACGGCACCGGGCCGATCTTGCCCTGGGCCAGGTAGAGGAAGCCCTCGGTGAACTTGCCGGGGGCGGTCGAGCCGTCGTCCAGCGTCATCCGCGACGAGATCGACTTGCCGTCGACGAGCACCAGTTTGAGGCCCATGATCGCGAACATCGTGGTGAGCGTCGCGAGCAGGTCGGGGATGCGGGCCCAGACGATCAGCGCCGCGTTGATCAGGCCGATCACGCCACCGGCGATCAGGACGACGACGATGGCGACGCCGCCGACCTGGTTGCCGATCACCATCGTCCAGGCGGCGAGCGACACCGCGAAGCCGGCCGTGCTGCCGACGCTCAGGTCGAGTCCGCCGACCGTCATCGCGATCGTGACGCCGAGCCCGGCGATGCCGACGGGGGCGGCGTAGACGAGGAGGCCCCAGAGGTTGGAGCTCGTCCGGAAGTTCGGCTCGCTGATCAGGAAGTAGGCCACGAGTAGGACCGTGACCGCGACGAACCCGTAGCGCACGATCGCTTCGCGGATCTTGCTGGTGGTGCTCCCGCTATTTTCAGCGGCCATGGTGCGACTCTCCGGAAAACGCGCGCACGACGTCGTCGCGGCTGACCTGTGTAACGGGGGAGTCGAGGGTCAGCGCGCCCTCGACCAGGACGAGAACGCGGTCGGCGATCTCGAGGACTTCGTCGACGTCGGCGGAGAGGACCACGACGGCGCCGCCGGCGTCCGCGACGCTTCGTACCTGGTCGCCGATGTCGCGGCGGGCGCCGAGGTCGACGCCGCGGAACGGCTCGTCGAGCAGTAGGAGCCTGGCGTTTTCGACGAGCCAGCGGCCGACGACGACCTTCTGCTGGTTACCGCCGGAGAGCTCGTTGAGCTCGGTTCTCGGGCCGCGGGCGACGATGCCGAGCCTTTCGATGACTGTGTGGGCCCGGGTTCTTTCGGTGCCCGTGGCCAGGACGCCGAGGCGGCTGGAGACCTTCGTGATGAAGGGGAGGCTCAGGGTGCGCTGGATCGACCAGCCGGGGAGGAGGGCCTGGTCGGCGCGGTCCTCCGGGACCAGGTAGACGCCGCCGCGGATGGCCTCGCCGGGGGAGCGTGGTGCGCGCGGCAGGCCGCTGAACTCAGCGGTTCCCTCCGTCCACCGCGCCGACCCGAACAGCCCGTGCGCCAGCTCCGACTTCCCAGCCCCGATCAGCCCCACGATCCCCGTGACTTCCCCACCCCGCAGCTCAAGCTCCAGCTCCGGTGCTTCGGGCAGCAGGCGGACGCCTCGCAACCGCACCACCGCGGGGCTGGAGGAGGGGTCCGCAGCTGCGGGGGCTGGGCCCCCGCGCCCCCCACCCGCGGCGGCGTCCGCGTCCGTGGCGGCGTCCGCCGCGGTGGGGGTGTGGGGGGTGGAGCCCTCCACGCTCGCGCCTTCGACCGCGGAGCGGTCGTGCTTCAGGACGGTGGCTCGGAGGCCCTCGGCGCTGGCACCGAGCATGGCGGGGAGGATCACGGGCCAGCGAAGGGGCTTGGTGACGTCGGCGGTGACCCGCCCGTCGCGGAGCACGACCGCGCGGTCGGCGATCGCGTCCACCTCACCGAGCCGATGGCTCACCAGTAACACCGCGAGCCCGTCCGCCCGCAACTGCCGCACGACCCCGAACAGCCGATCAGCCTCCGCCGAAGACAGCGCCGACGTCGGCTCGTCGAGAATCAACAGCCGCGGCCGCTGCAACAACGTCCGCGCGACGACCAGCAACTGGGCGTCAGAAATCCCCAGCGTCGCGACGTCACGCCGCAACACCGCATCCGACCACCCCAGATCGAGCACCTCGACCGCCCGCCGGGCAACGGCCTGCACCTCCCGGCGCCGGACGACAAAATTCGACGCCCCACCCGCGAGCTCGTCGAACGCGAGGTTCTCCGCGACCGAGAGCCCCGGCACGATCCCCTCCCGCACCCGCTGGTGCACGGTGGCGATACCCCGGGCACGCGCCTCGGTCGGCGACGCGAGTTTCACCGGCTCGCCGTCGACGAGGATTTCGCCGGTGTGGTCGGGGTGCGCCCCGGCCAGGATCTTGATCAGCGTCGACTTCCCGGCGCCGTTCGCGCCGAGCAGCGCGACCACCTCGCCGCCGACGATCTCCATGTCGACGCCGCGCAGAACGACGTTCGGACCGAACGACTTGCCGACGCCCCGTACCGAAACCGTGGCGGTCTCGGTACGGGGCGTCGATGTTTCTGACGAGCTCATGTGCGGGGTGACTTTCGGAATCAGGCGGCGTTCGGGAGCCAGTCTGCCACCGAAACGGAGTCGAGCTTCAGCTTCGGCTCGGCGCTCACGACGTCGCCTACCGTGGTGATCTTTTTGTCTTTGAGCACCTGCTGAGTGATCAGCACACCCGGGAACTGCACCGAGGTCTCGTTGAACTGACCAGCGAGCTTCAGCGAGATCGTCCGCACCACCGCGGCGCCGATCTGGCCCGGGTCGGTCGCGGCCGTGGCCACCCACGGGCTGCCGCTCTCGGTCATCACCTGGAGATCGGCGTTCGAGATGTCGATGCCGTAGACCTTCACCTTGTCCTGCAGGTTGTTCTGCTTGACGGCCTGGACGACACCCTTGGTGATCTCGTCGTACGGCGCGAAGATCGCCTTCACGTCGGGGTGCTGTTTGAGCGCGGCGTCGACCAGCGGGATGTTGTCGGTAGCTGTCGACTCGGTGACCTTGCCGGTGAAGAACGCCTGCGTGAGCTTGTTGTCGGCGATGACCTTCTTCCAGACCTCGCCGCGGCGGTCGAGCGGTGCGAAGCCGGTAGCCGAGACCAGGCCGACCTTCTGGCCCTGCCCGATGTCCTTGATCATCTGGTCGAGAACGGCCTGCGCCAGGCTCTCGTCGGACTGGCTGGTGTTGATGTAGCCGGTCACGTCCGCGGGCAGCGCGATGTCGTAGACGATCGTCGGGATGCCGGCGGCGACGGCCTTCTTCACCAGCGGAGCGATCGTGTCGGTCTGGCCGTGGTCGACGATGATCGCCGCCGGCTTCGAGTCGATCGCCTGCTGCAGGTCGGAGGCCTGCTTGGCGTTGTCGTTGCGGGCGTCGGTGACGGTCAGCTTGATGTTGGCCGCCGCTGCCTGCTTCTGTGCGCCCTGACCCCAGGCCTCGAAGTAGTCACCCGCGCCGCTCTGCCGGACGAGAGCTACCGTTACCGGGTCGGCGTTGAACGGGCTCGGGAGAGGGGCGCTGGCGGTCGGGCCGGTGGACGGCGAGGACGAAGCGTCACTCTCCGTCGAGTCGCTCTGCGAGCAGGAAGCGACGGCGAGCAGCGCAGCGAGCGCGCTGGTTGCGAGGAGCGTGGTCCGGCGCGGGCGCCGGGCAAGGGTCTTGATGGGCACGTGTTAGAGCATGCATCCTGACCAGGAAGAACTCCTAGCGGTGGGGTAGGAATCCCAGCATGCGGAACGCGGAAAGGCGGAGGTTGTCATGACATTACTGACTGTTTGGGGCGACGATTCCCCGGCCGAGCCGGTGCTGCGGACCGAGGACCCGACCGAAATCGCGGCGGTCCTCAAGGAGCACGGCGTTCGGTACGAGCAGTGGCCGCTGCAACATCTTTCGGACGAATCCACCAACGAGGAGGTTCTGGCTGCTTACCAGGACCGGATCGATGCGGTGAAAAAGACCGAAGGCTACATCCTGGTCGACGTCGTGCAGATGCGGCCGAGCAGCGACCCGGGGTGGCCGGAGCTGGTGCGTAACTCGCGGGAGAAGTTCCTGAACGAGCACACGCACGACGACGACGAGGACCGGTTCTTCGCGTCCGGCTCGGGCATCTTCTACCTGCACGTCGGTGGCAAGGTGCACGCGGTGTTCTGCGAGGCAGGGGACCTGCTGTCGGTGCCGGGTGGCACCACGCACTGGTTCGACATGGGGACGAACCCGGAGTACAAGTCGGTCCGGTTCTTCCACGACGAGGACGGCTGGGTGGGCAACTTCACCGGCAGCACGATCTCGTCGAACTTCCCCACGTACGACGAGATCGCAGCTACCCGCTAGCTGTAGCCGCTGGGCTCGGGGTAGGCGCCACGAAGTAGGTGGTCGCCTACCTCGATGGCTTTGTGGGAGACCGGGTCGTGGAGCGTGAGCGTCCGGACGTCCCGCCAGAAGCGGTCCAGGCCGGTACCGGACTTGGTGGCGCGGGCGCCGGTGAGTTCGAACACGCCCTGGGTGGCGTCGAGCGCGGCCTGGGTCGTGACGACCTTCACGGCCGAGAGCTCCACTGACACCTCGCCGCGCTGCTCGTGGCCGAGATCCCAGCCCTTCGCGGCGGCGGCCACCCACGCGGTCCCGGCGCGGTCGGTGAGTGCCCGCGCGGCTCGCACCTGGGACTCCAACTCGCCGTACTTGACCCGTACGAGCGGGTCGTCCGCCGCCTCGGCCACCCCGGACGTGGCCCAGGCGCGGGACTTCGTGCGGGTGTACTCCGCGCCGAAGCGCAACGCACCCTCGGCGGTGGACACCGCCAACAACCCCAGCAGGATCTGGAACCCGAGCGCGGACAGGCTCGGGTAGGGCGGCGCGTCCGGGTCGGTCTGCTCACCCGGCCCGAGAATGTCCTCCTCGGCCAGGAACGCCCCGTCGAACGCGATCGACCCCGACGCCGAGGCGCGCTGGCCGAGCGAGTCCCAGTCCTTGCCGTGCACGACGCCGGCGGTGTGCGTCGGCAGGGCGAAGCCGTATTTCTGACCGGTGACGGTGTCGGTGCCCGAGGCGATGACCCGGTCGGAGACCTCCGCGCCGGTCGCGAAGAACTTCTTGCCGCGGACGAGATAGCCGCCGGACGTCGGCTCGAGCTCCAGGCCCGCGTCCCGCGGGTTGCCCGCACCGCCCCAGAGCCAGTTGTTCCGGGCCGTCTCGGTGGCCAGCCGCTCGACGACGTCGACGCGCCGGGCCAGGCGGGTACGCCAGCTGTGCAGGTAGTGGTAGCCGAGCACGTGCCCGATCGACGTGTCGACGCGTCCGACCCGCGAGACCACCTCGAACGCGGTCAGCCAGCTGCCGCCGTGACCGCCGTTGCGGGTCGGGACGAGCAGCGGCAGCAGCCCGGCGTTCCGCAGCAACTCCACCTCTTCGTGCGGCGCCGCACCGGCGCGGTCGCGGGCGACGGCGTCGGTCGCGAGCTGCGCGGCGACCTGGTCGGCGACGCCGATCCACCGTTCGTGGTCGGCGGGTCGCGGTGCGTCGGTGGAGGTGTCGGGGTGTTGCGGGTCCGTCATGGCCGAAGTATCACTCAGCGCAGGTGCGCGTAGCTCTCGGGGTTCTCGTCCAGGTACTGGGCGAACGTGCGTGCGGGGTGGCCGGTCAGGTGGGGTATGTCGTCGGTGACGGCGCTCAGCGAGCCGTCGGCGATCGCCGCGTACGACGTGACCCAGCCGGCGACCTCGAACTCCGGGGCGCCGTAGACCGCGCGTGACGCGTAGGCCTCTTCGAGTGTTTCGGCCTGGTACCGAATCGGCCTCCCGACCCGCCGCCCCAACTCCTCCACGGCTTCTTCGAGACTGATCGCCACGGGCCCGGTGAGCGCATAGGTCCGTCCGTCGTGCGGGCTCCCGCCGGCTGCCGTGGCGGCGGAGGGAGCAGAAAGTGAGGGCTTCGCCCCCACACCCCCCGCGCCTGCGGCGGGGCCTGCGCCTGCGGTGGGGCCCGCGCCTGCGGTGGGGCTTGTGGCTGTGGTGGGGCTTGCGCCTGCGCCTGCGGAGGGCGCGCTGGCGGCTGCGGCTAGCAGCACTGTGGCGGCGGCCTCGGCCACGTCTGTCGGGTGGACCGCGCTGACGCGGCCGGTGCCGGCTGGGCCGCGGAGGATGCCGTCGGGGCCGACGAGGGCGGGCAGCATCGACGTGTAGAACGAGTCGCGGAGGAACGTGAAATCGAGGCCCGTGCCGCGGATGTACTGCTCGGTGTGCCAGTGGTCGCGGCCGAAGGTGAACGTGCACTCGGGCGAGGCGCCGAGGAACGACAGGTAGACGATCCGTCCGACGCCGGCGGTCGCCGCAGCGTCGATCACGGCACGGTGCTCGGCGACGCGGTCCGCGGACTCGCGTCCAGAAACCAAGAACAACGTGCCGACGCCTTCGAGCGCCGCACGCACCGCGGGTGCGTCGGCGTAGCCCGCACCAATCGAAACCCGCGCGGCCTCGGGCGCCGCGCCCCGGCCGGCCGCGTCCGCAGCAGCGTCTCGAGCCGCGCCCTGCGCTCCGGCCGTGTCGGCGGCAGCGGATGCTGCTGCGCCTTGCGCTTCGGCCGTGTTGGCGGCAGCGGATGCTGCTGCGCCTTGCGCTCCGGCCGTGTCGGCGGCAGCGGATGCTGCTGCGCCTTGCGCTTCGGCCGCGTCGGCGGCAGCCGCGTCTTGGCGAGCGGCGGACCCGCGGACGAGTAGGCGGTGGGGGGTGCCGGAGGCGGCTAGGCGGGATGCGACCTGGCGGCCGATCGTCCCGGTCGCGCCGGTCACCGCGATTTCACCAGTCACTTCGCCACCCTATGTCGTGGTACGCGATTGCTCAGAGTGCTGACTCGGCCACGCGGAATCGATCGAGCCGTCACAATGAAGGATCCCGAGGTGAGGAGTTCCGGTGGAGGACGCCCGCAAGCTTCTGGAGGACTACGTCAGCTCCGGCAAGGTGATCCAACTGGCAACACTGGACCCCACCGGCGCGCCCGTGGTCTGCAACCTCTGGTTCGCGAGCGCGTTCGGCCCCGACCGGATCTGGTTCATGTCCCGACCGAACCGCGAACACTGCGCCAACCTCCGCGCCGACCCCCGCGTCGCCGGTGCGATCCTCGCGATCGAGCTCGAGGGCATCGAGCAGGACGTCCGGGGTGTGACGTTCGTCGGCACGGGCAAGGAACTGCCGACCGTCGGCATCGACGAGCAGATCGCCGGGTACGCGGGCCGCTGGCCCGAGGCCGCCGACGCGATCGCCCCGGAGGCATTAGCCGCCGAGGCGACCCCGCACCGGCTGTACGAGATCACCGTCGAAAAGTGGGTCCTCTTCGACGAGCTCTACTACCCTGAGCAGCCGAAACAGCCGGTGCGCGTGAGTCGTTAGGCCGAGGCGAGCGCCGCGCGGACCTTGTCGGCCGGGCCGGTGACGGCATCCTGCAGGGACGCGCCCGCGTAGATGCCGCCGTAGGCGGGGGTGCCCGGCTGGTAGCGGCGACCCTCGGCGAGGGGGCCGGCGTCCACGGCGTCGTAGCCGATCGCGTCCAGGAACGCGGTCACGGCGGCCTTGGCGTCGGCGTCGTCACCGGCGATCGCGAGCGCCGACCGGTCGGACGCACCGGCCGGGCGGGCGAGCGACCGCAGCGACTCCCAGTAGATGTTGTTGAACACCTTCACGACGTGCGCCCCGACCAGGTGCCCCTGCAGCAGCTCGCTGCCCGTCGTCGAACCGTCGTCGAGCGCGGGGAACTTCCCGTCCCGGTCCGGGTAGTAGTTGTTCGTGTCGACCACGGCCTTGCCGGCCAACGGCTCCACCGGCACCTGCTGGTACTTCCCGAACGGCACCGACACCACGACCAGGTCACCCGCCGCGGCCGCCTCGCTCGCCGTCGCCGCGCGCGCCTTCGGGCCGAGTTCGGCCACCAGGTCCGCCAACGTCTCCGGGCCGCGTGAGTTGCTCACGACGACGTCGTATCCGGCCGCTACCGCGAGCCGGGCCACGGTGCCACCGATGTGTCCACTGCCGATGAATCCCACAGTCGTCATAGACCCGCTAACCCGACCGTCTTACGAGGCATTCCCTCAGCCCACCCTGCGCATCCAGCACTGGTCGCCGTTCTCGTCCTCGAGCATCAGACGGGCGGTCGTGAGCTCGCGGATCGTGAACGACTCCACCCCGAGACCGGCCCGGACGCGCAGCGTCGAACCCTGCCGGGAGTAGGCGAGCGTGTAGACGTCGTCCCGGTCCGGGCTGCGCGGCACCTCCACCTGCCGCACGCGGATCGACCCGTGCGTGGTGAACGTGAACTCGCGTCGGCTGATCCCTGAGTCCTCCACCATCACCGCGAGGCCCCACGGCACCGAGCAGCCGGTGAGGTCGACGGGCTGCCAGACGTTCCCTTCGAGCGTCGCTTCGGGGCTGCTCTCGCCCGGTGCGAGCGCTTGAGCGGCGCCGGTGACCTCCTCCGGGGGAGAAGGAGTCGACTCGCAACCCGCGAGAACCGCTGCGGCGACGAGCACGAGCGCGGTAATTCGGAACATTCCTAGCTCCCCCCGATTAGGTACATTCCCCCCGTTTCGCATTATTGGTTGCCTAGGTTTCAAGACCGGACGGACGCGCCCAGAAATAAGCTCGGTCCCGTGATCAGTGAAAGCGTTAGCGGGTGAGCGTCTTCTCGAAGCGGTTCGCTGTCGTTCCGGCCGCCTACGTAATGCTCCGCCGCGACGACGGACAGGTGTTGCTGCAGCTCAGGCAGAACACGGGCTACTCGGACGGCCACTGGGCGATCGGCGCGGCCGGTCACGTCGAGCACGGCGAGTCGGTGTTCGACGGCGCGTGCCGGGAGGCCGCCGAGGAGCTCGACATTCACATCGACCCCGCTGCACTGACCCCGCTCTGCGTGATGCACCGGACAAAAAAGACCAGGTCCGCGATCGACGAACGCGTCGACTTCTTCTTCGAATGCCGGACGTGGAGCGGCGAACCGCGGCGGCGAGAGCCGAAGTACGCGGCCGAGCTGCGGTGGGCGGCCCTGGACGCGCTGCCCGATCCAGTGGTGCCGCACGAGCGGTACGTGCTCGAAAATCTGCGCGACGGCACGCTCGAACCGGTTGTAGCCTTCGGCTTCTCATGACCGGCAGCCTGGAATTCCACAGTCCGCTGTCCCCGGAACGCGCTCGGCGAATCGTCGACAGGCTGGCTCGGAACCGGCCGTCGACGGTGCTCGACATCGGTAGCGGCTGGGGTGCGCTGTTACTCCAGGTTCTCGACGCCGTTCCGCGCGCGACCGGCGTCGGGATCGACGTCAACACCGACGACCTGGCCCGCGGCCGGAAGCTCGCCACGGCCCGCGGCCTGGCCGACAGAGTGGAGTTCGCCGAGGAATCCGGCGTCGGCACCACCCGTGGGCCGGCGGATCTCGTGATCTGCGTGGGCTCCGGCCACGCGCTGACCGAGCGTCCCGGCGACTTCGCGGGCACGCTGCGCGAGCTGCGTCGCCTGGTCGCGCCGGGCGGTCGGGTGCTGTACGCGGAGGGGTTCTGGCAGCGCGCTCCCACCGACGTCGAGCTGGCGCGGATGTGGCCCGGTGCCGCCGCGGACGACCACACGGACCTGGCCGGGCTCGTCGAGATGGTGGTCGACGCCGGGTTCCGGCCCGTGTGGTCCGAAACTGCGTCCGAGGACGAGTGGGAGCAGTTCGAATCGGGGTACCAGGCTGACCTGGAGGAGTGGATCGCGGCCCACCCCGGCCATCCGGAGGCGGAGATCCGGCGGGAGAAGGCCGACGGCCACCGGGCCAGTTGGCTCGGTGGCTACCGGAACGTGCTCGGTATGGCGTATTTGACCCTGGCGCCGGTCGGCTAGGGCCGATCCGCTGATTTGCAGACTCGGGCGGCGCAGCGAGGGGGCGGAGGGGGATGGCGAGCCGGTTGCCGTGCTGCCCCGAGCCGGCACGGACACCGGCGTTCGCCTGCCCGAACGGACAGTGCACCTCCGACCTTGCGTAAATCTTGTGCGGTAGCCGAGTCCCTGTTTACTGGGGAGTCCACAACGACGGGGGAGGAGACTGATGCCCCAGTTCCGGCTGCTCGGACCGCTGGAAATGACGGTCGGGGATCGGGTCGTGAACCTGGGGCCGGTCAAACGCCGAACCGTGCTCGCGGCGATGCTCATCGACGTCGGCCGCCCGGTTCGGGTCGAGACGCTCGTCGATCGGGTCTGGGGCGACGAACCTCCCGCGAAGGCGCGTGACGTCCTCTACGCCCACATCGCGCGCATCCGGAGCGCCCTTGTCGGATCGAGCGTCGTCGTCGAGCGGCGCTCCGGTGGGTACGCGCTGCACGTCGACCCCGATCGGGTCGATGCGCACCTGTTCCGGCGTCTGGTCGCCGAGGCACGCGCGGACGACTGTCCCGCCGAACGCCGGGCCACCCTGCTGCGTGCCGCCCTCGACCTCTGGCAGTCGGCGCCGCTGGCGGACGTGCCGGGTAGCTGGGCGGACGGCGTCCGCGAAAACCTGGAGCAGCAGAGACGCAGCGCGGTGGCGCTGTGGGCACGCACGTTGAGCGAGCTCGGGCGTCCCGCGGCGGTCGTCGACGACCTGCGTGAGCTGGTCGCGCTGGAGCCGTTGGCCGAACCGCTGCTGGTCGAGCTGGTGCGCGCGCTGCACCTGGCGGGCCGCAACGCCGAGGCGCTCGACACGTACGCGCGCGCCCGGGCCCGTATCGCCGACGAGCTCGGCGTCGAGCCCGGCCCGGAGCTCCGCGCGGCCTACGAGTCCGCCCTCCACGCCGACGACCCCATCGCCCAACCGGCCGCACCCGGACGGCCCGGCGCCGCCCGGCCAGGGCCAGGCCGGCCCGGGTCCGCCCGGCCAGGGCCCGGCCAGCCCGGGTCCGCCCAGCCCGGGTCCGGCCACGCCGGGGTCGCGCCGGACGAGGCCGCGCAGACCGGGGCCGCCCCGCCCGAAGGCGTGCAGGCCGACGCCGCCCAGGGCGCGGCGAGACCGGCGCGGGCTGTGCCCGCTCAGCTTCCGGCCGACGTACCGGCGTTCACCGGCCGGGGCCCGGCCTTGGCGGAGCTCACCGAGCGCCTCGCAGGCCCCGAACCCGCGGGGGCGGTCGTCGTCTCCGCGGTGTCCGGCACCGCGGGCGTCGGCAAGACCGCGCTCGCGGTGCGCTGGTCCCACGAGGTCCGCGACCAGTTCCCCGACGGCCAGCTGTACGTCGACCTCCGCGGTTACGGCCCCGAACCGCCGGTAGCCGCCTCCGCCGCGCTCGCGGGTTTCCTCACCGCGCTCGGCGTCGCCGCGCGTGACGTCCCGCTGCGCCTCGACGAACGGGCCGCGCGCTACCGCACCGAACTCTCCGGCCGTCGCCTCCTGATCGTGCTCGACAACGCCTCCTCGGTCGAGCAGGTCCGGCCGCTGTTACCCGGCTCGCCCACCTGCGCGACGCTGGTCACGAGCCGGGACGTGCTCAGCGGCCTGGTCGCCGTCGACGGCGCTCACCGCATGTTCCTCGACCTGCTCGAACCGGCCGAAGCCACCGCGCTGCTGCGCTCACTGGTCGGCCGCCGCGTCGACGACGACCCGGACGCCGCGAAAGAGCTGAGCGACCAGTGCGGACGGTTGCCCCTCGCACTGCGGATCGCCGCCGAGCTGGCCAACGCTCGCCCCCAGAGCCCCCTCGCGGACCTGGTCGCGGAACTGGCCGACCACCGCGCCCGCCTCGAACTCCTCGACATCGGCGGTGACCCCCGCGCCGACGTCCGCGCGGTGTTCTCCTGGTCCTATCTGCGCCTTCCGGCCCACGTCGCGCGCATGTTCCGCTTGCTGGGTGCGCACCCCGGTTCCGAGTTCGACGCCTATGCGGCCGCCGCGCTCGCGAACGTCGACGTCAGCGACGCGGTGGGGGCGCTCGACGCGCTGGCCCGCGCCCACCTGATCCGGCCGGTGGCACCCGGCTTCTACGACGTCCACGATCTGCTCCGTGCCTACGCCCGCTCGGAAGCCGAGGGGACCGACGACGCCGGGGCCGCGACCAGGCTGTTCGACTACTACCTGGCGGCGTCGTCCGCGGCGATGGACGTGCTCTATCCGGCGGAGCGGCACCGGCGCCCGATCCCGCCGCGGATCGACACGCCGCTGCCGGTGTTGCCGGCGGCGGACGACGCCCGGGTGTGGCTCGACCGGCATCGGGCGGTGCTGATCGAGGTCGCGCAGTACACGGCGGCACACGACCGGGCCGACGTCACCGGGGCACTGGCCTCGACGCTCTACGTCTACCTCGACAACGGCGGGTACTCCGCGGACGCGCTCACCGTCCACAGCTGTGCCCTGGACGCCGCCGAGCGGGCCGGAGACCGGGCCGGGGTCGCGGCAGCGCTCTCGCACCTCGGTGTCGTCTACTGGCAGATGGGCCGGTACGCGGACGGGATGGACCACCTGGAGCGGGCGCTCGCGGTATTCCGGGAGCTCGGCGACGCGGTGGGGGAAGCGCGGACGGTCGGCAACCTCGGGGTGATCTGCCAGCAGACCGGGCGTTACGTCGACGCCGAGGGGCACCACACCGTCGCGCTGGCGCTGTTCCGGGAGCTCGACGACCGGGTGGGGCAGGCGAACACCGCGACGAACCTCGGCGACATCCTGATGCGCCTCGGCCGGAACGAGGAGGCGATCGCCCTCCTGGTCGACGCGTTGGAGCAGTTCCGCGGGTTGGAGCACAACGGGGGAGTGGCCACCGCGCTGACGAACCTCGGTGAGGTGCACCTGAACCTCGGGCGACCGTCGGAGGCCGCCGGGTACCTGCGTGAGGCGGTGGATCTCTTCGCGACGATCGGCGAGCGGTACGGGGAGACGTGTGCGCTCAACGGTCTCGCGGAGGCGGAACTCGCCCGCGGCTCGGCCGAAGCCGCCGACCGGTTCGCCGCCGCTCTCGCGCTGGCCACCACGATCGGCGAACGAGCCGAACAGGCCCGGGCCCACCTGGGCCTGGCCCATTCCACGCCCTACCCCCGCGAGCACCTGGACCAGGCCCTGGCGCTCTACACGGAGCTGGGCTCCGACCACGCGGACGACGTGCGCAAAGAGCTCGAAGCGCTCGCCTGACCACGACGGGTCAGGCGAGCGCCGTCGGCTAGCTCAGCACTTGGACTTGTAGATCGCGTTGGCGCCGTCGCCGTCGATGTTGTCCTTGGTGAGGATCGTGAACCCGGTCTGCACCTTCGCCGTCACGTTCCCGCCGTCCAGCGAAGCCACCGCCGCGTCGACGCCGAACTTGCCGATTTCGGCCGGCTGCTGAGCGATCAGCGCCTGCACGGTACCGGCCCGCAGCGCCGCCACCTGGTTCGGTCCGGCGTCGAAGCCGATGACCTGTACCTTGCCGGTCTTCCCGGACTGCTTGATGCCGGTCGCCGTGCCCTCCGCGGAGAACAGGTTCAGCGCGAACACCCCGACGATGTCCGGGTCCTTCTGCAGCGCGGCGCTGATCAGGTTCGACGCGGTGGCCGGGTCGTTGTGCGAGTACTGCACGCCCAGGTACTGGTACTTCGAGTCGGCCTTCACCGCGTCCTCGAAGCCCTTGGCCCGCGCGTCGGTCGTCGAAATACCCGGGTCGACGCCCATCGCCAGCACCTTGCCACCCTGCGGCGCGAGCTTCTTGATCGCGTCGAACGCGGCCTTACCACCACCGACGTTGTCCGACGCGATCGCCGATACCGCCACCGACGGGTCGTCGACAGTGGTGTCGACCAGCACCACCTTCACACCCGCGGCCTTCGCCTGGTTCAGCGAACCCTGCATCGCTTTGACGTCGGTCGGCGCGACCAACAGCGCGTCCGGCTTGGCGGAGACGACGGAGTCGACGATCGGCTTCTGCAGCGTCGGGTCGAACTTCGTCGGACCCTGCGTCTTGACCGTGACGCCGAGCTTCTTCGCCTCCTCCTCGATGCCGCACTGCATCGTGATGTAGAACTCGTCGCCCTGGACACCCTGGACGAACTGGATGTTGTAGTTCTTGCTGGCCTTGTCGACCGACGCCTGCTCCGAGGCGGCGGGCCCGTTGTCGGCGGCCGAACCGGTGTCTTCGTCGGGCTTGGACGACGAGCAACCGGCCACCGCGAGGGCGACGGCACAGAGAACAGCGAGGGGCATTCGTTTCATGAGGACGCCTTCCCAATCAGCTTTGACCGGAGAGAGGGACGCTTCGCGCCGGCACCGCGAGCAGCGGCCTTCCGGCGACTCTGATCGAAGTAGACGGCGCCGACCAACACCGTGCCGACGGCGACGCCCTGCCAGAACGGCTGGACACCGATGATGACGAAACCGGCCTGCAGCACGGCCGGGATGAACAGGCCGACGACGGTGCCGAAGATCGAACCTTCGCCACCGAAGATCGAGGTGCCGCCGATGACGACGGCAGCGATCACGTTGAGGTTGGTGAGCGACTGACCGGCGATGGTCGTCGTCCCGAACTGGGACAGCGCGAGGACGGCCGCGAACCCGGAGAGCATGCCGGCCAGGCCGTACACCTTGATCAGGTGCCGGTCGACGCGGACGCCCACGCGACGGGCGGCGAGCTCGTTGGAGCCGACCGCGTACGTGTACCTACCGAACCGGGTGCGGTGCAGGATCACCCCGCCGATCACGACGACGATCAGCGCGGTGAAGGGGAGGGCCGGGATGCCCAGGATCTTGATGTACGTGTTGTAGTCGGTCAGCACCTCCGGGACGGCGCGGATGTCGATTCCACCGGTGATCACCTGGGCCAGGCCCAGGGCCACCGACAGGGAGCCGAGCGTCACGATCAGCGGTGGCACCTTCGCTTTCGCGACGAGGATGCCGTTGAGGACGCCCCACGCCAGGCCGGAGACGAGCGCAGCCAGGATGCCGAGCGCGGCGACGCCCCAGCCCTCGCCCCCGACTGCCTCCATCGTCTTGGCGGCGATCACCGAGGAGAAGACGAGTACGGAGCCGACCGAGAGGTCGATGCCGGAGGTGATGATCACGAACGTCATGCCGACGGCGATCACGGCCCAGACCGCGACGTTCTGCGAGATCAGCGAGAAGTTGCTGGTGGAGAGGAAGCGGTCGCCCGCGGTGATCGAGAAGAACACGACGATCAGCAGGAGGACGCCCAGAATCCACACCGACTGCAGCGCGCCCAGTCGCTGCAGCGCAGTGGGGTTGGGCTCGTCGACGACGTCGCCGCTCTCCGCCGCCACCTCGGTCCCCGTGGTCATTGGCCTACCTCCAGGGAGCCGGTCATCGCGCCTACGAGCTGGTCGACGCTGGTGCCGGCGGCGTCGAACGTCGCCACCCGCGTGCCGAGGCGCAACACCTGCACGCGGTCGGCGACCTCCAGGACTTCGGGCATCGAGTGCGAGATCAACACGACAGCGACACCCTTGTCCCGGACCCGCTTGATCGTGTCCAGCACGTTCCGCGTCTGGACGACACCCAGCGCGGCGGTCGGCTCGTCGAGGAACACCAGTCGAGCGGCCCAGGTGATCGCCCGGACGATCGCGATCTGCTGGCGCTGACCGCCGGACATCGACCCGACCGGCGCATTCAACGCCCGTACCGTGCCGCCGAGCTCGGCGAAACCGGCCGCCGCCCGGGTCCGCATCGCCTTCTCGTCGAGAAATCCGAACTTCCCGAGCAGGCCGCTACGCGGGATCTCCCGCCCCAGGAACATGTTCTGCACCGGGCTCAAGTGCGGCGCCAGCGCCAGGTCCTGGTACACGACCTCCATGCCCATCGCGGAGGCCTGCTGCGGAGTGGCGATCCGCACCGGCGTGCCCTCGAACAACAGCTCCCCGGAGTCGAGTTCCAGGTTGCCGGAGAGCGCCTTCACCAGCGTGGATTTACCGGCCCCGTTGTCGCCGATCAGCGCGGTGACCTCGCCCGGGTACACCTCGAAGTCGACATCTCGGAGGGCTCGGACATGTCCGAAACTGCGGTTGAGTCCCCGTGCTTCGAGGAGCGGAGTCGTCAAAACGGATCACCCCGTTCATCCGGTGGTAACGCACACTAGGCGTGTCCCGCGTCACTGTCACCGGTGACAAGTAACGAATCCGCATCAGATGTCACCGGTGTCAGAACGCGTTGCAGACTCGGTAACATCCGGGTCCGGAGGTGACGCCTTGACCACCATGCGGCAGGTCGCGGAACGCGCGGGTGTGAGCGCCAAGACCGTTTCCCGGGTGGTCAACAAAGACAGATACGTCTCCGACGACGTCCGGCGCCGTGTCGAGCAAGCCATCGAGGACCTGCGGTACACGCCGAACCTGCTGGCGCGCACGTTCCGATTCGGACGCGACCCCGCGATCGGCATCGCGGTGCCCGACATCTCCGACCCGTTCTTCGCCGCGGTCACCCACACCGTCGAGCAGGTCGCCAGAGGGCGGGGCGTCGCGACGTTCGTGACCAGCCTCGGCACCGACGGTTCGCTGGAACGCGCCGCGGTGGAGGCGCTGCTCGGCAGGCAGATCGCCGGGCTCATCTCGACACCGGTCAGCGCCGACCAGTCCTACCTGGAACCGTGGAAGGGCCGGACGTCGCTGGTCTTCATCGACCGCCCACCGCGCAAACTGACAGCGGACACCGTCGTCGAGGACGACGTCGGCGGCGCGCAGGCGGCCACCGCGCACCTCATCGGCCACGGCCACCGGAGGATCGCCTACATCGGCGACGAGCGGCAGATCGCGACCACCCGGCGCCGCCTCGAGGGCTACCGCGCCGCGCTGGCCGACGCGGGCATCGAGATCGACGAGTCCCTCATCTGCTTCGCCGGTGCGGGCGGGAACGCCGCGGGGGACGACGCCGTGGCCCTGTTGAAGGCGTCCGACCCGCCGACAGCGCTCTTCTCGTCGAACCCGAAGTGCTCGATCGCGATCGTGCCCGCGCTGCAGCGGCTGGACCGCTCAGACGTCGCACTGGTGAGTTTCGGCGACTTCCCGCTGGCCGGCTCGCTGCGTCCGGCGCTGACCGTCGTCGATCAGGATCCCGAGGCGCTCGGACGCTTCGCGGCCACCCGGCTCTTCGACCGCATCGACCAACCGGACCGCCGGCTACGGCGGCTCACCGTGCTGCCGGTGCGGCTGGTGGAGCGCGAGTCCTGCGGAACTCTTAACTACCCGACCTGAACCTCTTCCACGCCTGCCGCGTGCCTTCTCTACAGACGGCACAGGAGGCCAACATGACCGCCACGCTGAACAATCAGTACGTGCCGGCGCACGGGGTCAGGGCGCCGGCGGGTCGGGCTCCGGCATTACGTGTCGGTCCCACCCCGGTTCTGGTGGGTATCGGCCTCGGTGGCGTCGCGGTGCTCGCGCTCTGGTGGACGAACACCACCACGATCGTCGGGCTGGGTGACTACCTGACCAACGCGGGCCGCATCACCGGCCTGCTCGCCGGCTACGGGGCGATCATCCTGCTCGGGCTGATGGCCCGGGTGCCGGCTCTGGAGCGCGGCATCGGCACCGACCGGCTGACCCGCTGGCACGCGATGGGCGGCCGGTACACGGTCAGCATGCTGGTCGCGCACGGCCTGCTGATCACCTGGGGATATGCGGTCACCGCCCGGACGTCGGTCGTCGGCCAGGGGCTCTCGCTGATCAAGGACTACCCCGACGTCCTCTACGCGACGATCGGCGCGGTGATGTTCGTCGTCATCGGCGCCCTGTCGGCCCGGGCCGCGCGCAAGCGGATGAGCTACGAGGCCTGGCACCTGATCCACCTGGGCACCTACCTGGCGATCGCGCTGTCGTTCCTGCACCAGTTCTCCACCGGCGCCGATTTCGTCGGCAACAAGCCCGCGCAGTACGCCTGGTCGACGCTGTACGGCGTCATCAGTGTGCTGTTGCTCTGGTACCGCGTCGTCGTGCCGGTTCGGTCGGCGTTCCGCCACCGGCTGCGGGTCGCGGGTGTGCGCATGGAGGGCCCGGACGTCGTCTCGGTGTACCTGAGCGGCCGGTACCTCGACGAGCTCAAGGCCGAGCCGGGCCAGTTCTTCCGGTGGCGCTTCTTCACCCCGTCGAGCTGGTGGGCGTCCAACCCGTACTCGCTCTCGGCGCCGGTGTCCGGTGGGCGGCTGCGGATCACGGTGAAGGACGCCGGCAACCACAGCGCCTCGCTCGCGCAGCTGCAGCCCGGTACGAAGGTCATGGCCAGCGGGCCGTACGGCGCGTTCACCGGCGGCGTCCGGCGGCGTCGGAAGGTGCTGTTGATCGGCGCGGGCGTCGGCATCACGCCGCTGCGGGCCCTGCTGGAGACGCTGCCCGGTCGGCCCGGCGACATCACGCTGATCTACCGGGCCCGGCACATGTCCGACCTGGTGCTGCGCGCCGAGATCGAGGAGATCGCGTTCGACCGCGGCGCCCGGGTGCACTATCTGGTCGGCACGCGTGAGCAGCTCGGCGGTGACCCGCTCTCGGCCGAACAGCTGGAGTACCTGGTGCCGAACCTCAAGCACCACGACGTCTATCTCTGTGGTCCGGAGAATCTGACCTCCGCGACGCGGGAGTCGCTGCGCGACGCCGGTGTGGCGCGCCGCCGCATCCACCACGAGTCGTTCGAGTTCTAGGAGCTCTTTCCGTGCGTAAGTTCCTGTACGCCCTCCTCGGAACCGTCGCCGGCCTCGGCGGCCTGATCGGTCTCAAAGCGAACCTGGCGCCGGCCGATACGCCGGCGCAGGCCGCCGATGCCCCGCCGGCGGTCGAGGCCCCGCCCGCTGCGGACGCGCCTGCTGCGGACGCCCCCGCTGGTGACGCGCCGGCTGGTGATGCCCCGAAGACCGCGACGGGCGACCTCGCGACCAACCAGTACGAGTCGTTCCAGGTCAAGGTCACGGTCTCCGGGAAGAAGATCTCCAAGGTCGAGATCGAGGCGCTGAAGCCGAAGGACGCGCGCTCGAAGCAGGTCACCGGCGATGCACTGCCGAAACTGCAGAAGGCGACGCTGGAGGCGCAGAGCGCCGAGGTCGACACCGTCTCCGGCGCGACCTACACGACGAAGAGCTACAAGGAATCCCTGCAGAGCGCACTCGACCAGGCGGGGCTATGAGTCTGTCCGCAACCGCGTTCGCGAGTCCGTCCCTTACCGCAGCGCTGCGGGCTACGCCCGTCCGGCGGGTCGAGGAGTGCATGGGAACCGTCTTCTCCCTCGACGCCAGGGGAGTGGGCGTCGACCCCGACGCCGTGGACGCGGTGATCCGCTGGCTGCACTGGGTCGACGCTACGTTCTCCACGTACCAGCCGAACAGTGTCGTCTCCCGGCTGAGCCGCGGTGAGCTGACCGTCGACGAGTGCCCGGCCGAGGTCCGCGAGGTGCTCGGGCTGGTCCGGGTGGCATCGATGGCCAGCGACGGGTACTTCAGCGAGGCGCCGCACGGGTTCCTCGACCCGACCGGCATCGTCAAGGGCTGGGCCGTGGAGCGGGCCAGCGACATGCTCGTCGCTGCCGGTTCCACCAGCCACGTCGTCAACGGCGGGGGAGACGTCCAGCTGGTCGGTGAGGCCGGCGCCGGGCGTCCCTGGCGGGTGGGGGTCGCCCATCCGCTGCGTCCGCGTCAGCTGGTCGCGGTGGTCTCCACGAGCGACGCCGCGGTGGCCACGTCCGGCACCGCCGAGCGCGGTCGGCACATCGTCGATCCGCACCGCGGTGCGCCCGCCGACGGCCTGGCCAGCGTCACGGTCATCGGACCCCGGCTGGCGTGGGTGGACGCCTGCGCGACCGCCGCGTTCGCGATGGGCCTCGACCGCGGGCTGGCCTGGATCGAGGGCCAGCCCGGTCTGGAGGCGCTCGCCGTGCTGCCGAACGGCCGCACCCGTTCCACTTCCGGGTTCACGCAGTGGGCGGCTTTGACCGACTGAGCGGACGGCTGCCGAGCGCGGCACCGCCCGCTTCGGAGCAGAGGCGAGAACGGTTCCGACCTTGGTCGGTATCGGCGCCGGGGTGCCCGACCTAGCCTGACGACATGACAGGAGACTGCGCCGACACCCGGCGTCCGTGGGGCAGCGGGCACAGCCCCGGGCTCCGGGTCGAGGTCCCGATCATGGTGGCGCTGACCGCGATCATCGCCGTCACGATCTACGGCCTCCCGGCCGCCGCCCACGAGCAACTGCTCGGGCTCGACGTCGTCGTCGGCGTGATCAGCGTCGCGATGGTTCCGGTGCTGCTCCGGTGGCCCGTGGCGGCGGCGGTCGTGCTTGCCCTGCTGACGTTGGTCTCGCCGGCGGCGACGGCGGGCGCGTCCGCGGCGACGATGCTCGTGGCCCAGTCGCGGCCGTTCCGGGTCGCGGCGGCGATCGGCGTCGGAAGCATCGCTGCGCAGGCGGTGCAGGCGGCATGGCGTCCGACGCCGAGCCTGGGATACGGGTGGTGGCTGGCGCTGATCACTGTCGCGTGGGCCGCGCTGGTCGGCTGGGGGGTCGTGATCCGGGTCCGGCGGGAGCTGCTGGAATCCCTCCGGGAACGGGCTCGCCGCGCCGAGGCCGACCGGGACCGGCGGGTCGCGGAGGCCCGGCTGGCCGAGCGCACCCGCATCGCCCGCGAGATGCACGACGTCCTCGCGCACCGGCTGACGCTGCTCGCCACCTATGCGGGGGCGCTGGAGTACCGGCCGGACGCGGCGCCGGAGAAGCTGTCGGCGGCGGCCGGGGTCGTCCGGTCCGGCGTGCGTGAGGCCCTGGAGGAGCTGCGCGCGGTGATCACGGTGTTGCGTGACGACGACCCGGCCGACGAGATCCGTCCCCAACCGAGCCTCGACGATCTGGATCGGCTGGTCGAGGAATCGCGGGACGCCGGTACGACCGTGGCGCTCGAGAACGGGCTGGTGGGCGCTGACCTCCCCGCGGCGGCCGGGCGCACCGTGTACCGGATCGTCCAGGAAGGACTGACGAACGCGCGAAAGCACGCGCCGGGGGCGCCGGTGACCGTCGCGCTGGACGGCGAGCCCGGCGACGGGCTGCGGATCGAGCTGCGTAATCCGGTGCCGGTGACGACCGCGGCGGCACCGTTGCCCGGTGCGGGGATGGGGTTGCTGGGGCTCACCGAGCGGGTGCAGTTGGCTCGGGGCGAGCTGGACCACGGGATCGGTTCGGACGGTGAGTTCCGTCTGCGGGTGCGGATACCCTGGCCGGCGTGACGCCTCCGGTGCGGGTCCTCATCGTCGACGACGACGCGATGGTGCGGGCCGGGTTGACGATGATGCTCGACGGGGCGGGGGGCGATCGCGCGATCGCTGTGGTGGGGGCCGTCGGGGACGGGGTCGAGGTACCCGAGGCGGTGAGTGCGCACTCGCCGGACGTGGTGTTGATGGACATCCGGATGCCGCGGCTCGACGGGGTCACCGCCACGCGGCGGTTGCGTCGGCGGCAGGAGCCGCCGGAAGTGATCGTGCTGACGACGTTCGACACCGACGAGCACGTGTTGCAGGCGCTGCGTGCCGGGGCGAGTGGGTTCCTGCTCAAGGACACTCCGCCTGATCAGCTGGTGGAGGCGGTGTTGCGGGTGGCGGCCGGGGATCCGATCCTGTCGCCGCAGGTGACGCGGAGGCTCATCGACCGGGTCGCGGTCGAGGCGGGGGCGTTCGAGCGGGCCCGCACCGCGTTGGACGCACTGAGTCCGCGCGAGCGGGACATCGTGCGGGCGGTGGCGTCGGGGAAGACCAACGCCCAGATAGCGACCGAGCTCTACGTCAGCGTCGCCACCGTCAAGTCCCACCTCACGAGGGTTCTCGTGAAGCTGGAACTAGACAACCGCACCCAGGTCGCGTTGCTCGCGCATGACGCGGGCTGGGCGTAGCCGCGCGCCGCTCGCGCGCCGAGCGCCATCCACCGCGCCCGCGGCGCGTCCGCAGCGGGTCATCCGGCGTGACCGCAGCGGGTCATCCAGCGCGCCCGCAGCGCGTCCGCAGCGGGTCATCCACCGCGCCCGCGGCGCGTCATTCGGCTGAGGCCGTTGCGTCCGCGGTGCTGGCTGCGCTCGCAGCGCGCGCGTAGCGTGCGCCCGTGGCGCGGAGCGCTTCCGCGAACTCCGGGGGACCCATCACCTCGAAGTCCGCTCCGAGCCACCCCAGCGAAGCGATGGGCCACTCGAGGTAGTCGCTGCGGATCACGATCCGACAGGCCTCGGGGCCCACCGCCGAAACGTCGGCTTCGCGGCCGAAGGCGTTGCGGACAGCGGCCTCGGACGCGTGCACGACCACCTCGATCGTGTACCGGTGCGGCCGCTCAACCTGCCGCTGCTTCACGAACGCCGCCGCGTCCGCGGCGGGAAGGTCGCGCTGCCGGAACCGCGCCCCGGTCGGCTGCGGCGCCGTCAACCGATCGACCCGGAACGTCCGCCAGTCCCCCCGCTCGACGTCCCACGCCACCAGGTACCAGCGCCGCCCCAGCGACACCAACCGATGCGGCTCCACCAGCCGCTCACTCCGCGAAGCCCCCCGTGCCGTGTACGAGAACCGCAACCGCTCGTCGTCCCGGCACGCGCTCGCGATCACGGCCAGCGCTTCGGCGTCGACGGTAGGACCGCCGGAGAACACCCCCGGCACCGTGTACGTCCGCAGCGCCTCGACCCGGCGGCGCAGCCGCGGCGGCATCACCTGGATCACCTTGGTCAACGCTCGCACCGACGTCTCCTCGATGCCCTCGACCGCCCCACCGGCGGCGGTACGCAACCCCACCGCGATCGCCACCGCCTCCTCGTCGTCGAGCAGCAACGGCGGCATCGCGGTCCCGGACCGCAACTGGTACCCGCCCGCGACCCCCCGCGACGCGTCGACCGGGTACCCCAACTCCCGCAGCCGATCGACGTCCCGGCGCAGCGTCCGCTCGCTGACGCCGAGCCGGTCGGCCAGATCGCCGCCCGGCCAGTACCGGTGCGTCTGCAGTAGGGACAGCAACCGCAGCGTCCGCTCGCTCGTGTTCGCCATGGGTCGAGCATCGCGAACATTGCGGTCAGAAAGTGGCCGGAATGACTTCTACCGTGGACGACATGATCAAGACATCAGCCTTGACCAGGCACTTCACCGTCAAGAAGAAGACGGTCGAAGCAGTGAGCGGCCTGGACCTCGAAGTGAAGCCAGGCGAGCTCATCGCGTTCCTCGGCCCCAACGGCGCAGGCAAATCAACAACACTGCGCATGCTGACGACGCTCCTCGCGCCGACGTCCGGCACCGCCGAGGTCGCCGGGTTCGACGTGCGGAAGCAACCCCGCGACGTGCGGAAGCGCATCGGCTACATCGGCCAGGGCAACGGTGCCGGCTACAGCCAGCGCGGCCGCGACGAACTGATCAGCCAGGGCCGCGCGTACGGGCTCGACCGGGCGTCGGCGCGCAGCCGGGCCGCCGAGCTGATCGACTCGCTCGGTCTGGAGGCCGTCGCCGACCGGCTCGTGTCCTCCCTGTCCGGTGGCCAGCGCCGCCGACTCGACATCGCGATGGGGCTGATCCACACCCCGCCGCTGCTCTTCCTCGACGAGCCGTCCACCGGCCTCGATCCGCAGAATCGCGTCAACCTGCAGGAACACATCCGGCGGCTGCACGACGAGCACGGCACGACGATCGTGCTGACCACCCACTACCTGGACGAGGCCGACCACCTGGCGCAGCGGATCGTCGTCATCGACCACGGAAAGCTGATCGCCGACGACAGCCCGACCCGGTTGAAGTCCGAGCACGTCGGCGACCGGATCACGCTGGCGTTCGGCACCGCGGACCTCGCCACCCGGGCGGCCAATCGCGCCGCTGTCCTCGACGGCCGGATCGACGTAGCCGGCACGACGGTCACGGTCGCCGTGCCCGAGGGCACGCACCTCGTCCCCAAGTTACTGCGGAGCCTCGACGAGGCCGAGATCCCGGTGACCGCTGTCGAGGTCACCCGCCCGACGCTCGACGACGTCTTTCTCGTACTGACCGGCCGGAGCCTCCGGGAAGGGGCAGCAGCATGAGGGACACCGCCGTTGTTTTCAGCCGCGAACTGCGGCCCGTGCTGCGCAGCCCGTTCTCGCTGATCTTCACGATGGTGCAGCCGGTGTTCTTCCTGGCCCTGTTCGCGCCACTCCTCCCCGATGACGTTGGGTCGCTGCAGTGGTTCGTGCCGGGCATCGTTGTGATGTCGTGCCTGTTCGGGACGTCGGTCACCGGCTCGAACCTGCAGTTGGAAATGCAGACCGGGTCGCACGAGCGGATGCTGGTCTCGCCGCTGAGCCGGTCGTCGCTGCTGATCGGGCGGGCTCTGAAAGAGATCGTCCCGATGGTCGCGCAGGCCATCGTGCTGATCCTGGTGACGATCCCGTTCGGCTTCCGCTTGCACGTCGTGGGCGTCGTCGTCGGGCTGGTGATCCTGTCGGTGTTCTGTGTCGGGCTCGGCGCGCTGTCGTACTCGTTGGCGCTGGTCAGCGAGGGTCAGGAGTGGATCTTCTGGACCGTCCAGCAGACGCTGCTCTTCCCGCTGCTGCTCATCGCCGGGATCCTGCTCCCGCTGGACAACGGCCCGGGCTGGCTCAAGGCTCTGAGCCACGTCAACCCGCTCACCTACCTGGTCGACGCCGAGCGCGTCCTCTTCAACGGCGAGGTGCTGTCCGGAACCGTCGGCGCGGGTCTGCTCGCCGCGGTCCTCACCTGCCTCGGCGGCCTGTGGGTGGGCATCCGCACGATGCGCCGCGACCCTGCCTGAGGCCTGCACACTTTGGCGGCCCATAGGCCGCCAAAGTGTTCACGCCTCGGGCGCCAAAGATCTGGTGAAGCAGAATTAGATCGAACCCAAACGCGCCTTAAGCTGCACTGAATGAGGTTCACGGGTCGCGTGTGACCCGTGAGGCTGATGGCGTGCACAGACGCCGCCGCTCACCGTCACGCGTCCGCTTACTGGTCGGCGGGGCGGCGGTCGTCGCGGCGATAGCCACCGGCGGCATCGCGGTCGTCGGCCTGACCGGTGACGACGCTTCCGGCGACGCGAGCGCGGCGATCCAGACGGCCGAGACGCTCGAACCGCGGGCGACCGACTACCCCGCCGTGGACGACGAGCCGTCGGAGTCGGCGAGCCCGAGCGCGAACGAGTCCACGCAGCGACCGCGCTTACCCGGCGGCGCACCGCAGGCCGCCACCGGCACGTCACCGAGCCCGAAGGCCAGCAGCGCGAGCCCTCGTGCCCGGCGCACGACGAAGGCCCCGGCCGCCAGCACCGGCTCGCCCGAACTCGCGGTGCTCGCCCGCATCAACGAGGCCCGCGCCGACGAGGGCCTCGACGCGCTGACGATGGACACGCAACTCGTCGCCGCCGCCCACGCGCACAACCTGCAGATGGCGGACGGGTGCGGGCTTTCGCACCAGTGCGACGGCGAGTCCGGCATCGGCGACCGGATCAGCGCGCAGGGCGTGCAGTGGTCGTCGGTCGCGGAGAACGTCGGCGCCGGCGGGCCGGTCGACGACGACGACAGCGGCCAGCGGCAGATGGCGGTCGGTTTGACCGACAGCATGCTCGCCGAGGTTCCGCCGGACGACGGTCACCGCAAGAACATCCTCAACCCCGACTTGTCCCGCATCGGCATCGACGTCATCCGGGACGACAACGGCACGGTGTGGCTCACCCACGATTTCGCCGACTGAAGCCTGTCTACTGCGCGACACTCTGACGTGAAATCCCACCCTCCGGGGAAGGTTGCTGATAACAACCAAGTTTGAGGGGATGGTCGTCATGAGGTTCGCGCGTCGCTGGTCGTGGGTGGCCGTTCTGGTCATCGGACTGGCGTTGTTCTACGCCGTGCGCCGGGCCACGCTCGACACCGGGAATCCGAATCTGATCCCCTCGCTGATCCTGCTCGGCGCCGCGGTGGTGCCGATGACGTTCGTGGCGTTCCTCGCCGGGCGGCGGATCGACTACGGCGTCAGCGGCGGCACGCTCGCCCTCACCGCGCTGGTCGGCGGCGTCATCGGTGTCGTGACGGCAGGCGTCCTGGAGTACGACGCGTTGCACGACCTCGGCGTGCTGCCGATGGTCGCAGTCGGGCTGATCGAGGAGAGCGCGAAGCTGATCGCGCCGCTCGTCCTGGTCTTCGCGCTCAGGCCGCGCCGGCCCGCCGACGGTCTGCTGATCGGTGTGGCGTCCGGTGCCGGGTTCGCGACGTTGGAGACGATGGGCTACGCGTTCGTCACGCTGATCCAGTCCAAGGGCAGCATCAGTGCTGTCGACGACGTCCTGTTCCTGCGCGGGGTGCTCAGCCCGGCCGCGCACATGGCCTGGACCGGCCTGACCGCCGCCGCTCTCTGGTACGCCGCCGAGCACCGCTGGCACGCGTCGGCAGTGCTGCGTTTCGTCGGCATCTTCGTCGTGGCAGTTGCTCTGCACACCGCGTGGGATTCGCTCGGCAGCACGGTCGCGTACGCGGTCCTCGCCGCGGTGAGCCTGGGCCTGCTGGGCGTGACCACCCACCGGCTGTCGGTCGAGTCCCGCTCGGCCTTCGGCCACACGCACGCACTCGCCGAGGCATAGATCGCCGACCTCCGGGCAACGCCAGGGAAATTCCGGAGGAGGTACCGCAGATGACCAGTAACCAATTCGCCGTGGTGACCGGGGCGTCCAGTGGCATCGGTTACGAGCTGGCCAGGCAATTCGCCGCCCACGGCTTCGACCTGCTGATCACCGCCGAGGACGAGGACGTGAACGCGGCCGCGATCGATCTGCGCCGGGACGCCGGGCATTCCGTCACCGCCGTCCAGATCGACCTCGCCCAGCCGAGCGGCGTCGAGCAGCTCCACCAGGCGATCGTGGCCGTCGGTCGCCCGGTGGACGCGATCGCGCTGAATGCCGGGCGCGGTGCCGGGGGCGACTTCGTCCGGGACACCGACCTCCGCGACGAGATGGAGATCATCGACGTCAACGTCCGCTCCACGGTCCACCTGGCCAAGCGGGTCCTACCGGCCATGGTGGAGCGCGGCGAGGGCAGGGTGCTGTTCACGTCGTCGATCGCGTCGACGATGCCGGGCACGTACCAGGCCGTCTACAACGCGTCCAAGTCGTTCGTGCAGTCGTTCGCCGAGGCGCTGCAGGCCGAGCTCAAGGACACCGGGGTCACGATCACGTCGCTGATGCCGGGGCCCACCGAGACGAAGTTCTTCGAGCGCGCCGACATGCTCGACACGAAGGTCGGCGCTAGCGACAGCAAAGACGACCCGGCTGACGTCGCGAAGCAGGGGTTCGAGGCGCTGATGAAGGGTGAGTCGCGCGTCGTGGCGGCGAGCTTCGGGACGAAGGCGCAGGAGGCGGCAGCGAAGGTCCTGCCGGACAAGTTGAAGGCCGAGATGCACCGCAAGATGGCCGAGCCCGGCTCCGCCGAGAGCTAGGCCGGCTCGACCGACGAAGCGGTCCCGTTCCGGCGCGATATCACGCGCCGGAACGGGACCGCTTCGTAGCTCAGGCCTGGAGTTCGGGCTTGAGGACGACCTTGATGCAGCCGTCCTTCTTGTCCTTGAACAGGTCGTAGGCCTCGGGGGCCGACTCCAGCGGCATCGAGTGCGTCCGCAGGTCCTCGGTGCCGAGCGGGTCGTCGGCGCCGGTCAGCGCCGGCATGATCTCGTCGACCCAGCGCTTGACGTGCGCCTGGCCCATCCGCAGCGTCACGCCCTTGTCGAACAGGTCCATCATCGGGAACGGGTCGGCCTGGCCGCCGTACACACCGATGATCGAGATCGTTCCGGCCCGGCGGACGCTCGCGAACGCGGTCCGCAGCGCCGCCATCCGGTCCACGCCGACCTTGTCGATCGCGACCTTCGCCACCGCGTCCGGCAGCAGACCAGCGGAACGCTGCGCGAACTCCTGGAACGGCGTTCCATGCGCCTCCATACCAACGGCTTCGATGACGCCGTCCGCGCCGCGTCCGTTGGTGAGCTCCGCGATCGCCGCGGGGACGTCGTCGACCTCACGCTCGTCGAGCACCGTGATGCCGTGGCGGCGGGCCATCTCGAGGCGCTCGGTGACGTTGTCGACGGCGATCACCTGCTCGGCGCCGAGGTATTTCGCGACCCGGGCCGACATCTGGCCGATCGGGCCGAGGCCGACCACCGCGATCGTGTCGCCGGGCTTCGTGTCGGCGTACCGCACGGCCTGCCACGATGTGGTGAGCACGTCGGAGAGGTAGAGGAACCGCTCGTCGGGGTGGTCGGTCGGCACCTTGATCGGGCCGAACTGGGCCTGCGGTACCCGCAGGTACTCGGCCTGCCCGCCGGGCACCTGCCCGTAGAGCTTGGTGTAGCCGAACAGCGACGCACCCTTGCCCTGGTCGGTGTTCTGGGTGGTCTCGCACTGGGCGAAGTAGCCCCGGCTGCACATCCAACAGTGACCGCAGGAGATGTTGAACGGGACGACCACGCGGTCGCCGGGTTTGATGTGGGTGACCTCGGAGCCGACCTCCTCGACGATGCCCATCGGCTCGTGACCGAGGATGTCGCCGGGCTCGAGGTACGGGCCGAGGACGTCGTAAAGGTGCAGGTCGGAGCCGCAAATCGCGGTGGACGTCATCCGGACGATGGCGTCGGTCGGCTGCTGGATGATCGGGTCGGGGACCGTTTCGACGGAGACCTTTTGGGTTCCTTGCCAAGTCAGAGCACGCATTGTCGCGTGATGCCCGGAAGGCTCTAACCTATGCGGTCCGCGGGCCACTTCGTTCCATCGGCGTCGACCTAGTCCGGTTGAGCAGAACACGAAGCTGGCCGTCTGGTGTGCCGATCAGATCGACGTGCAGCGTTCGGCCTATTTCAGAGCGGCGTGCACGGACCGTGGGCTGCTCACGCTGGCTGGCGGGTTCCTGCTGGCCTCGGTCTGGCTGATCCTCGGCAACACTCCCGAGCCCCACCGCACGACTGTGTACTGGGCCATCCAGTTTCCCGGTGACCTGGTGTTCTTCGTCAGCGCGTTGGCGGTGTCGCGCATCCTGCGACCCGATCGGCGTGCGTACCGCTTCTGGCGACTGCTGACGCTCGCCGGTGCGGCGTTCATGACCGCGGACGCGCTCCGCACCTTCGAGGGAATCGTCGGGCTGGAGACGACCGAACCGGGCGCCGTGCAACTGGCCTGCCTGGCCGTCGGTCAGGCCGCGTTCCTCGTCGCGCTGGTCGGCTATCCGATGTTGCTCGGCACCGGGGCGGCCCGGCAACGTTTCCTCCTCGACGCTGCGATCGTGCTGGCCGGCGTCGGAGCGCTGGTCTGGTTCCTGCTGTCCGATCCGCGATCGGCGTCGGCGTCGGGTGGCCTCATCGGCGGCCTGGTGATCGGCGTCGAGGTGCTGCTTGTCGGCTTCTTCGCGGTGAAGCTGGTGCTCAGCGGCCATAGCCCGGTCGCGCTTCCGGCCGCGTCGACGATGATCGCGGCCGCGATCGTGCTGGTCGGCCAGACCACGGTGCTGCCGATCTACGCCGGGCCGCTGGAGCCGGGGGTCCTGCTCGCCATCCAGCTGCTGTCGACGGTGCTGATCGCCGCCGGGCCGCGTCTGGAGCTGCTGCGGCTGCGAACGGACCCCGAGCACACCCGGCCGCGGACCCGCCGCCGCACGTACAGCCTGCTGCCGTACCTGGTCGTCGGTGTAGTGCAGCTGCTGCTGTTCGGCGCGTTCGCCATCGACCAAGAGCTGACCATGCGCTGCTGGGGGATGCTGATCGCGATGTGCCTGGTCACCGGGCTGGTCGTCGTCCGCCAGCTGTTGGCGTTCGGCGAGAACGCGCGTCTGATCGGGCAGCTGGACCACGCGAACCAGCAGCTGCGCTACCAGGCTGATCACGACGTGCTGACGCAGCTGGCGAACCGGCGGCTGTTCACCGAGCGCCTGGACGCGACCACCGACCACGACTCGGACTCCGTCGCGCTGCTCGCGATCGACCTCGACGGCTTCAAACCGATCAACGACCGCTACGGCCACCACATCGGCGACGCCGTGCTGGTCGCGGTGGCCGAGCGGATCCGCCGGTGCGTGCGGCCGACCGACACCGCGGCGCGCCTGGGCGGCGACGAGTTCGCGGTGCTGATGCCCCGCACGACGCACGAAGACGCCGGGCAGCTCGTCGCCAGGCTCGAACGGGTGCTGTGCGAGCCGATCGGGATCGGTGACCTCCGATTGAACATCGGTGCGAGCATCGGGGTGACGGTCGGCAGCGCGGACGACCCCGAGGCGCTGCTGCGGGCCGCCGACGCGGCGATGTATGCGGAAAAACATCGGCGGCGACCGCGGGATCTGATGCAACACCGGTAGCTCACCCGGCGACGGACGAGGTGTGACGATCTCCGACGAACGGACCGCGTGGCGCCGCCGGGACGAGGTACGACTGGCCCGTGGGTCGGCGCTGCCCTGGCACGATCGGCGGCGACGTGATGGCCCACAACGGCCTCACGAACTGCGTGCCGGCGGTGGCGTGGCCCTAGACCGTCTGGTTGATCCGCACCATGTTGCCGGCGGGGTCGCGGAACGCGCAGTCCCGGACGCCGTACGGCTGATCCATGGGCTCCTGGATGACCTCGGCGCCACTCTTGGCCACCTGCTCGAACGTGGCGCCGAGGTCGGTGCTGGAGAGCACGATGCTCGCGTAGCTGCCCTTGGCCATGAGCTCGGCAATCGTGCGGCGCTCGTCCTCGGTGATGCCCGGGTCGGCGGCCGGGGGGTGCAGCACGATCGACGTCTGCGGCTGGTTGGGCGGGCCGACGGTGATCCAGCGCATCTCGCCGTAACCGACGTCCAGGCGGACCTCGAAGCCGAGGGCGTCCCGGTAGAACTCGAGCGACTTCTCGGGGTCGTCGGCGGGAAGGAACGTGTTGGCAATCGTGATGTCCATGTCGATCACGGTAGGTGACCGCGGGTGGCCTGAGCTTCTCGATTCCTGACCGGTCGCACGACTTGTTTCGCGACGCAGCGCGGGATGCCTTCGGCGTGCGCGCCCTTCAGCCGGCGGTACGCGCTCGGGGACATTCCGACGAGCTCGGAGAACCGGGTGCTGAACGTGCCGAGCGACGAACAGCCGACCGCGAAGCACACCTCGGTGACCGACATGTCCCCGCGCTGCAGCAGTGACATCGCCCGCTCGATGCGCCGCGTCATCAGGTAGCTGTAGGGCGATTCGCCGTACGCGGCCCGGAAGGCCCGGCTCAGGTGGCCCGCCGAGAGGTGGACGCCCTTGGCCAGCGCCTCGACGTCCAGCGGCTCGGCGTACTCACGGTCGATCCGGTCGCGGACACGGCGCAGCAGCGCGAGCTCGCGGAGGCGCGGGTCGGTAGGCACGATTCCCAGGGTGCCTCATGGCATAGGCCCTGTCCGGCGAATCTCGCTCGCAGCGAGGCACCGCTCAGCCGTCGTCAGGCAAGGCGGAGGGCTTTCCGGATACCGCTGTTGTATCCGGGAAGCTCGACAACGCGGACTGGCGGCGGCTGAGCGGAGCCGCAGCCGAGCACGGATTCGTAGGACAGGGCCTAACGTGAGCGCATGGACATCGCGGGGAAGGTCGTTCTGGTCACGGGGGCGTCGGCGGGGATCGGTGCGGCGACCGCGCGGCTCGCGGCGAAGGCCGGTGCCCGGCTCGTGCTGGCCGCTCGCCGCGCCGACCGGATCGAAGCGCTCGCCGACGAGCTGCCGGACGCGATCGCGATCACCACCGACGTCACCGACTCGGGCCAGATCCCGACCGCGGTGCAGGTGGCGCTGGACGCGTACGGCCGGGTCGACGTGCTGGTCAACAACGCCGGGCAGGGGTTGCACGTGCCGTTGGAGCAGGTTGACCCCGACGACTTCCGGGCCGTGTTGGAGCTGAACGTCGTCGCACCGCTGATCGCGATGCAGGCGGTGATCCCCACGATGCGGAAGCAGGGCGGCGGCGCGATCGTGAACGTCAGTTCGGGCACGTCCCGGATGGTGCTCCCCGGCCTCGGCGCCTACGCCGCGACCAAGTCCGCGCTCAACATGCTGTCGGCGGTCGCGCGCAAGGAACTGGCCGCCGACGGCATCGTCGTCTCCACCGTCTACCCGGTGATCACGGCCACCGAGTTCCACGACGTGCTCCGAGCCGGTGCGCTCACCGCGCGCCCGGGGAGGCCGCCGGCGCAGTCGCCGGAGCAGGTGGCCGAGGTGATCCTCGACCTGATCCGCTCCGGCGACGAAGAAGCAGTCCTCACCTAGACAAGACCCGACAGTCCGCGCTTGGCCAGCTGGCCGATCGTCGACGGCATCAGGCTCATCACGTAGGAGAGCCGCGTGACCTGGTAGTTCGGCGCCTCCGGCCACGGCGTTTCGGTGATGGCCGCGCCGCCGGTGGAGTTGCGCGCTTCGAGGACGATGGTGCGAGCTCCGGCGCGGGCGAGATCGGCCGCGGCGACGAGACCGTTGTGGCCGCCACCCACGATGATTGCGTCGTACTGAGCTGTCATGGCACGGCTCCGACCAGCGGGAACCTGTTGACTGAACGTTCAGTCCAAGTCGCTGGTAGAAAGTGGACAAGAGCGACGATGGAGTCAAATGGCCAACCCGGTACCCGATCAACGCCGCGAGCAGATGCTGCGGGCCGCTGTCGAGGTGATCTGCGAGCGCGGGTTCTCCGACACCCGCATCGCGGACGTCGCGAAGCGCACCGGGGCGAGCCCGGCGCTGGTCATCTATTACTTCGGGACGAAGGACGGGCTGCTCACGGCGGCGTTCCGGTTCTCCGAGGAGCAGTTCTCCGGGCGTACCGCCGAGATCTTGGAAGGGCTCGACACTGCGGCCGCGCGGTTGGAGACGCTGGTGCGGCTGACCTGTGTTCGGGAGGGGGCCGGTGAGGACCCCGGGGCCTGGGGGCTGTGGTTCGACCTGCGGGCGCAGGCGTTCCGGCACCCCGAGGTCGCGCGTGACCGGGTGGAGTCCGACCAGCGGTGGCGCGACACGATCGCGCGGGTCGTGCGCGAGGGTCAGCGGACGGGGGAGTTCGCCGAGGTCGACGTGCTCGATTTCGCGATCACGTTCTCGGCACTGCTCGACGGCCTGTCGATCCAGGTCGCGCTGTCGGATCCCGAGGTCGACTCCGACCGGGCGATCGCGATCGGCATGCGCTTCGCCGCCGACCGCCTGGCGTTCGACTGGTCCCCACCCACCAAACGCGCCCGCCGCCGCGCCACCACCCGCCACTAGCCGCCCCGGCCGCTCCGAGCCCACGCAGCGACGAGCCACGCGGCGGTACGTGCGGTCGACGCTCAGCGCCGTGCCGCGGCGCGCGGTGTCGGTCACGCCGACCGAAGGTGTGCTGCTCACCAAAGCGCGGGACGGGCGGTTACGCGCGTTCGTCAACGCGTGTCGGCACCGGGGGCACGAGCTCCTGCCGTCTGGCGGCAGCGCCAACGGACGGCTGGATGGACCTGCGCGAGAACGCCACGACGATGTCCCTGGACGGTCGCAGCGGCGGCGCTCCGATCCCCGGCCTCGACGACCATCGTCTACGCACGGGGCGGCAGGACTGGGCCGCCTGCGAGTCGGTGCAGCGCGGCATGGCGTCGGTCCGGTACGTGCCCGGCCCCCTCGCGCCCGACGAGGACGGCGTCCACCGGTTCGTCATGATGGTCGCGCGAAAGTACCTCGGGCGTTAATTCTGCGAGAGAGGGTTGACACTCCGGGTCGCGCACAAGACTCTGTGTTGCACTCACTGCGCTTCATTGCATGATGCGCAACTTGGCGCCCGTGTGAGGAGCCTTCGAAGTGACGGCAACCCCAGCAGTCGCGACCCGCGAAGCCGACATCAGTGTCCGGAATCTGTGGAAGGTATTCGGCCCCAAAGCGGAACGCGTACCGGGCGACCCTGAACTGGCCGCGCTGCCACGTGCCGAGCTCAAGGAGAAGACCGGCTGCCTGGCGGCCGTCTGCGACCTGAGTTTCGACGTCGAGCCAGGTCAGGTCTTCGTCGTGATGGGACTGTCGGGCTCCGGCAAGTCGACGCTCGTCCGGTGCCTCACCCGCTTGATCGAGCCGACCGCGGGCGAACTGCTCATCCAGGGCAAGGACATTCGCAAGGCTGACGACAAGGCGCTGCGCGAGTTACGTCGGCATTCTGTTTCGATGGTGTTTCAGCACTTCGGTCTGTTGCCCCACCGCCGGGTCGTCGACAACGTGGCCTACGGGCTGGAGATCCGCGGCGAGAAGAAGGCCGACCGTCTCGCCAGGGCCCACGAGGTCATCGAACTCGTCGGGCTGAAGGGCTTCGAGAACTCGCTGCCGAGCCAGCTCTCCGGCGGCATGCAGCAGCGCGTCGGTCTGGCCCGCGCGCTGGCCGGCGACCCGAGCGTCCTGCTGTTCGACGAGCCGTTCTCCGCGCTCGACCCGCTCATCCGCCGCGACATGCAGAACGAGGTCATCCGGCTGCACCGCGAGGTCGGCAAGACGATGGTCTTCATCACGCACGACCTGTCCGAGGCGCTGAAGCTCGGCGATCAGATCCTGATCATGCGCGACGGCCGTCAGGTGCAGTGCGGCACCGGAGCGGAACTGGTGGGTGAGCCGGCCGACGACTACGTGCGCGACTTCGTCCAGGAAGTGCCGAAGGCCAACGTCCTGACGCTGCGCTGGATCATGCGGCCACCGGCTGAAGGCGACGCGCTCGACGGCCCCGAACTTGGCCCCGACGTGCTCGTCAAGGACGCGGTCCGCGCCGTGCTGGAGGCGAACGCCCCGCTGAAGGTCGTCGAGGACGGCGAGCTCATCGGCGTCGTCGGCGACCCGGAAGTTCTCGGCGTAGTAGCGGAGTCGTGAAAGGGGCATCGGTATGAGCATCGCGCTGCCCCGAGCCGGGGTACTGACCAAACCCAACCGCGGCTGGAGCATCGTCGGCATCCTGGCCGTCTGGCTGGTCGGCTACGCCGTGTTCCACGGGAAGCAGACCCTCGCGCTGGCCCCGGCCGACATCAACGGGTTCCACCAGTCGCTCAACGACCTGAACGAATCGGTCGGTGCGAACCGGAACTCCAACCCGCTGTTCCTGTACTTCTTCAACGAGATCAAGGTCGGCATCGACCAGATCGTCGTCTTCCTGCAGCAGTTGATCTCCCAGCCGGTCGGCGACCGGCCGCTGCCGTACATCGGCTGGCTCGGCGTCGTGGCGCTGGCGACGTGGGCCGCGTGGGCGTTCGGCAACTGGCGCGTCTCGCTCCTGACGCTGGCCGGCCTGCTGTTCATCGGCGCGCAGGGGCTGTGGCAGGAAAGCATGGACACGCTCGCGTTGACGATCACCGCGGTGCTGCTCTCGCTGCTGATCGGCATCCCGCTCGGCATCTGGGCCGGGGTGTCCAACCGGTTCAACGGCCTGGTGACGCCGGTGCTCGACCTGATGCAGACGATGCCGACGTTCGTCTACCTCGCCCCGCTCACGCTGCTGTTCCTGATCGGACCGGCAGCCGCGACGATCGCCACGCTGATCTACGCGGTGCCCCCGGTGATCCGGCTGACCGCGCACGGCATCCGCGAGGTGCCCACCGACAGCGTCGAGGCGGGGGAGTCGCTGGGCTCCACGAAGTCGCAGCTGCTGCGCAAGGTGCTCATCCCGATGGCGAAGCCCAGCATCGTCGTCGGCATCAACCAGACGATCATGGCCGCGCTCTCGATGGTGACGATCGCGGCGCTGATCGATGCGCCCGGCCTCGGCCAGGTCGTCATCCGGGCACTGCAGACCCTCGACGTCGGCACCGCGTTCAACGCCGGCTTGTCGATCGTCGTCCTGGCAATTGTTCTGGACCGGGTCACGACGGCGGCGAGCGTGCGGGTGGAGCGGGAGGAAGGTCCGTCGAAGACCCGGCGCTACGGCGTCATCGGAGGCGGAGTAGCGGCGGTCGTCGCCGTCTATCTGTCCTACACCTACCTTTGGGCGGCCGATTTCCCGGACAGCCCGAACGTCGGGTCGCCGATCGTGAAGGCCGCGACGTCGGTGAGCGACTGGTGCCAGCTTCGCTTAGCCGGAACGACTGGTGCCGTGAAAGACGGCTTCACCGCGGCAGTGCTCAACCCGCTCGAGTCGCTGCTGTCGGGTTCGCCCTGGTGGCTGGTCGTCGCCGCGATCACTGCTCTGGCATACGTCCTCGGCACGTGGCGGACGGCGGTTCTGTCGCTCGTGCTGCTCGCGTTGATCATCGGTACCGGTGTCTGGTCCGACGCCATGGTGACGCTCGCCGCGACGCTGGTCGCCACGGTTTTCGTCACCCTGTTGGGCCTGGCGGTGGGCATCTGGATGGGCCGCAGCGACAGTGCCGACGCGATCATCCGGCCGGTGCTCGACGCCGCCCAGACCATGCCGGCGTTCGTGTACCTGGTGCCGTTCCTCGCGCTGTTCGAGCCGAGCCGCTTCACCGCGATCGTCGCCGCCGTCGTCTACGCGGCCCCGGTCTGCATCAAGATCATCGCCGACGCCATTCGCGGCGTCTCGCCGACGACTGTGGAAGCGGCCACCGCCGTCGGCTCGAACTCCTGGCAGATCATCACGAAGGTCCAGGTGCCGATGGCCCGGCACGGCATCACGCTCGCGGTCAACCAGGGCCTGATCTACGTGCTCGCGATGGTCGTCGTCGGTGGGCTGGTCGGCGCCGGTGCGCTGGGCTACGACGTCATCGCCGGGTTCGTGCAGCTCAGCCTGTTCGGCAAGGGCCTGGCCGCCGGTGTCGCGATCGTCCTTCTCGGCATTCTGCTCGACCGCATCACCCGGGCCGCGGCGCAAGAGCGCGTGCCCGGTTAGTTCCCCAACCCCCTTAGGGAGCAGCATGTTTTCCAAGGTCAGACTCACTGCTGCGGTGGCCGCGCTCCTGCTGGCCGCGACGGCCTGCGGTGGCGCGAAGGTCGGCGAGGAGTCCGGCGGTAGCGACGCCGGGAGCAAGGGCAAGTGCGGCACCGTCAACCTCGCGATCAACCCGTGGGTCGGCTACGAGGCGAACGCGGCTGTCGTCGCGTACGTCGCGGAAAAAGAACTCGGCTGCAAGGTCGTCAAGAAGAACATCCTCGAGCAGGTCGCCTGGCAGGGCTTCTCGACCGGCGTCGTCGACGTGATCATCGAGAACTGGGGCCACGACGACCTGGTGAAGAAGTACATCACCGACGACAAGGTGGCGGTGGACGCCGGCTCGACCGGGGTGCCGGGCAAGATCGGCTGGTTCGTGCCGCCGTGGCTGGCCAAGGAACACCCGGACGTTCTGGACTGGAAGAACCTGAACAAGTACGCGGCCCAGTTCAAGACGTCGGAGTCCGGCGGCAAGGGTCAGTTGCTCGACGGAGACCCGTCGTACGTCACGAACGACGCGGCCCTGGTGCAGAACCTGAAGCTGAACTTCAAGGTCGTGTACTCGGGCTCGGAGACCGCGCTGATCACCGCGATGCGTCAGGCCGAGCAGCAGAAGAAGTGGCTGATCATGTACTTCTACACGCCGCAGTGGTTCCTCAACGAGGTGCCGGCCGTGAACGTGAAGCTGCCCGAGTACACGGCGGGCTGCGACGCCGACGCGAAGAAGATCGCGTGTGACTACCCCGACTACGACCTGAACAAGATCGTCAGCAAGAAGTTCGCGGACTCCGGCAGCCCGGGGTACACGCTGGTGAAGAACTTCAAGTGGTCGGCCGAGGACCAGAACGCTGTCGCGAAGTCCATCGCTGTCGACAAGTTGTCGGCCGAGGACGCGGCGAAGAAGTGGGTCGAGGCCAACAAGACCAAGGTCGACGCCTGGCTCCAGGGCACGTGAGTTCCTTCCCGGCGGTCCCCTAGGGGACCGCCGGGGCCTTCGCGCGAGCGACGAGGTTCTTCGGATCGTCGGCGTAGAAGCTCACCGCGGTGACCTCGCGGTCCCGGACGACGATCGGCTCGGTGAGCACGACGCGGACGTTCACCTCGTTGTTCACCGCCACGAACAGTTCGTCGTCGCTGAACCGCAGGGTCTTGATCGACGACTCGAGGTCTTTGCGCCGGTGGGTGACGCTCTCGATGGTGTCCCAGGTCAGTTTCAGGTCGGTGTTGCCGCCGTGGCGGACCCGAAGGGCTTCGGGCGTCACCAGGTGCGGGTAGACGCGCATCCCGGCCAGGAAGCCGACCATCCAGAGCAGACCCCAGACACCGATGACGTCGAGGACCAGCCGGGGGCCTTCCCAGGGCACGATGAAGTGCACGACCACGGTCTCGACCGCGGAGCCGAAGATCCAGAGGCACAGCACGGGTGTGACGAGCTGGGCGTACCCGAACGGCTCGCCGCTTCTGACGTCGGGCCTGCGCGCGATCCAGCGCACGATGTTGCGGTAGATCCGGAGCTCGAACAGCACTGCTCGGCGAATCACGGGTGTCCTCCTTCAGCGATCGCTGCACGTAGGCGCTCCACCACGCCGGTGAGGCCGGAGACGAGCTGATCCAGTTCCTTGGGCGGCATCGGCCCGAAAAGCTGTTCCGCGAGCTCTTTTTGGCCGGCCTGGAGCGTGGCGACCATTTCCGCGCCCCGCTGGGTGACGGTGACGAGCGTCGCGCGTCTGTCGTCGGGGTGTGGTTCGCGGGTGACGAAGCCGGTCTGCTCCAGGCCGTCGACGAGCCCGGTGACGTTCCGCGCGCTGACGTTCAGGGCCTCTGCCAGCGCTTTCTGGGTGCTGGGGCCCAGCGCGCCCAGTGCCCACAGCAGGTGGACGCGCGACTCGGTGAGGTTGTCGCGGGCGAGGCTCTGCCGCATGTCCTCACCGAGCAGCACGGTGATCTCGAGGACGAGGTCGAGGGCGTCTACTGAATTAGGCACATAGTGAATGTACTTCATTATTACGTGACTTCACAGAGTGTTTATCGGTCGATTCGTCGGGAAGCCGAGCCGCATGACTCAGCCCGCGCAGCAACAGGACGTTCCCGGTACCCAGTCGGCGATGACGCCCCGCCCGGATTGTGGTGAGACCAGCTATCGGGGCTCGGGCCGGCTGGTCGGTAAGGCGGCGATCATCACCGGCGGCGACAGCGGCATCGGCCGCGCCGCCGCGATCGCCTACGCGCGAGAGGGAGCCGACGTTCTCATCTCGTACCTGAACGAGCACGACGACGCGAAAGAGACAGCGAGGTACGTCGAGGACGCCGGGCGGAAGGCCGTGCTGGTCGCGGGGGACGTGTCGTCGTCACAGCACTGCAAGGACATCGTGGCCAAGGCCGTGGAGGAGTTCGGCAAGGTCGACATCCTGGTCAACAACGCCGCGTTCCAGATGTCCCACGAGTCGCTGGACGAGATCCCGGACGACGAGTGGGAGTACACGTTCGCGACGAACATCTCCGCGTTCTTCTACCTGGCCAAGGCCGCCGTTCCGCACATGCAGCCCGGTTCGTCGATCATCGGTAGCTCGTCGGTGAACTCGGACATGCCGTCGCCGACGCTCGCGCCGTACGCCGCGACGAAAGCGGCGATCGCCAACTTCTGCGCGAGCCTGGCGCAGATGCTGGGGGAGAAGGGAATCCGGGTGAACAGCGTCGCGCCGGGCCCGATCTGGACGCCGCTGATCCCGGCGACGATGCCGCCGGAGAAGGTCGAGAAGTTCGGTCAGGACACACCGCTCGGACGACCGGGTCAGCCGGCCGAACTGGCACCGGTCTACGTGCTGCTCGCCTCCGACGAGGGCAGCTACATCTCCGGTGCGCGGGTGGCGGTGACCGGCGGCCGGCCCATCCTCTGAGTGGTCGCGCGAAGGGCCGCCAGGTCGTGGTCGACCAGGCGGCCGTCGCGTTTCACGACCCGGCCGTCGACGAGCACGGTCCGGACGTTGTCGACCCCCGTCGACGTGACGACAGCGCTCGCCCGGTCGCCGGTGAGGTGCGCGAGGCCGTCGATCAGCAGTACGTCGGCGCGCTTGCCGACGCTCAGCGTGCCGATCCGGTCGGCCAGCCCGATCGCCCGGGCGCTGTCGACGGTGGCCGCCGACAGCAGGCTCGCGGCCGGGACGACCTCGCCGGTCCGCACCCGTTCGGACCAGAGCAGCGCCCGGAGCGGCTCGAACAGCCCGGGCACCCCGTTGATCACCGTGTCGGTGGCCAGCCCCGCGCGGCCGCCGGCGGCGAGGAACCGACCGTACGGAGTGGCGACGGCCCGGATCCCGGCCTCGCACGTCGGCGCCATCGTGACGCCGACACCCGCGGCGGCCAGCCACCGGGCGTCCTGCTCGGTCATCGCGTTGAGGTGGGCGATGTTCAGGTCGGGGCCGAGGAGCCCGTCGTCGTGCAGGCGGGCGACGGAGGACCCCTGCGCGTGGAACGAGATCTGGACGCCCGACTCGCGGCCGAGTCGGATCTGGCGGACGGCGACGTCGTAGTCGTCGATCTCCGGACCCATGATCGCCAGCGCTTCGCGGTGCTTGCTTCCGCGGATCGCGGGCGCCCCGACCAGCGCGCGGATCCCGGTCGCCAGGAGTGCGTCGTCGGCGGCGTCGGAGTGTTCGGGCGCGAGTGCGGCGTGCCGCCAGTCGAAGACCGTGGTGATGCCGGCGTTCAGTGACTCCGCAGCGCCGAGCAGCGTGGCCGCGTGCAGGTCGTCCGGGCTGAACGAGGGCAGCAGGGGAAGCACGGTCCGGGCGTACTCGCCGATCGACATGTCCGCACCGGACCCCCGCAGAGCCGTCTGCCACATGTGCTGGTGGCCGTCGACCATGCCCGGAACCGCGGTCAGGCCGGTCGCGTCCAGCACCTCCGCATCGTCCGCCTGGACGTCCCCACCGATTTCGACGAGTTCCCCGTCCTCGATCAGCAGCGTGGCGTCCGGAATCTCCGGACCGCCGTCACCGGGGACGACGTGGACATGGATGATCGCTGTGCGCATAATGCCTCCCTAGAAAGCTTTCTTAAAAGCTATTGCGAAAGCTTTTTGGGCGCAAGAGCGGAGCTACGATGACGGGGTGAAGCAAGACCGCACCGATGGGGCGTTCGAGATCTGGGGTGCCGAACTGCCCGGCGCGGTCGGGGACGAGTGGGCGCTGGCCAAGCGGGCCGGTCGGCTCTCGGCGCTGATGGCCCGCCAGGTGGACGTCGAGCTCGCCAAACTCGGTCTGACCAAGGCCGAGAACGACATCCTGTCGGTGCTTCGCGCCTCGGGGGCGCCGTACCGGCTCCGCCCGTCCGACCTCGCCCAGCGGCTCATGTTGTCGTCTGGCGGCATGAGCAACCTGCTGCGACGCCTGGCCGCCGGCGGGCTGGTCGAGCGTGATCCCGACCCGTCCGACGCCCGCAGTTCGTGGGTCTTCCTGACCGATCGCGGCGTGAAGACCGCGGAGGAGTCGGTGCGGGCAGCGGCCGCGGCCCAGGCCGCTTACCTGCGGGAAGTCCCGCCGGAAACGACCCGGGCCGCGCTCGACGCCCTGCGCGAGGTGTTGATCGCGCTGGGCGACACCCCCTAGAGGTTCTGGCCTCCGGACGCTTCGATGCGCTGGCCGGTGATCCAGCCGGTGCGGTCGCTGAGCAGCGAGGCCGCCACGTTGCCGATGTCGTCCGGCACGCCGACCCGGCCCCGCGCGATCGTCTGCGCGAGCATCTCCTGGAGTCCGGCGTTGTCCCGCACGGCGCCGCCGGCGAAGTCGGACGCGACCACGCCCGGGGCCAGCGTGTTCACGGAGATCCCGCGGCTGCCCAGCTCCGCGGCCAGGTACCGGGTGAAGACCTCGATCGCGCCCTTCATTGCTGCGTACGCGGCGTAGCCGGGGCTGGTGAAGCGGGCCAGGCCGGTGGACAGGTTGAGGATCCGGCCGCCGTCGGCGATCAGTGGCAGGAGCCGCTGGGTGAGGAAGAACGCGCCGCGGAAGTGCACGTCCAGCAGCGAGTCGAACTGCTCGACAGTGGTGTCGGCGATCGACGCGTGGATACCGGTGCCGGCGTTGTTGACCAGGTAGTCGAACGTGTCCCGGCCCCAGTGCTCGGCGAGCGCGGCCCGCACCTCGGAAACGAACGCCTCGTGGGAGTCGAGCACGCCGACGTCGAGCCGGATCGCCACGGCCGTGCGGCCGAGCTTCGTCACCTCGTCGACGACCTCCTGCGCCTCGTCGGCGTTCGAGCGGTACGTCAGGATCAGATCGACGCCGTCCTCGGCGAGACGCAGGGCGGTGTTGCGGCCGAGACCGCGGTTCGCGCCGGTGATCAGGGCGATTTTGGACATGGATGTCTCCAATGAACGTTGCAATTGAGGTTTTTTAGGGAGATTCAGACGTCGACGCGGTCGCCGATCACCGAGAGCAGCTGCAACTTCTCGTGGCTCTCGGTGCCGGGAACTGCGGTGAAGACCAGCAGGGTCTGCGACTGGTCCGGGTCGAGCAGCGTCTGGCACTGCACTTCGAGGACGCCGAGCTCGGGGTGGCTGATCCGCTTGAACGTCGGGTAACCGTCGCCGAGGTCGTGTTCGGTCCAGGTCGCGGCGAACTCCTGGCTCTCCGCGAGCAGGGTGTTCACCAGTGCCTCGGACCGCGACCCCTTGCCTTCGAGCAGGTAGGCGTCCCGCAGTCTCGCGATGTACTCCCGCCCGTGGCGCGGGTGATCGTCCTCCGGGTAGATCCGGCGCGCAGTGGGGTCGGTGAACCAGCGGTAGACCGAGCTGCGCGCCAACCCGCTGTGCCGCGTCTGGTCACCGAGCAGAGCCCTGGCCATCGGGGTCTGCAGCAGGATCTCGCCGGTACGCGACGTCACCATGGCCGGCGTGTCACCCAGCCGGTCGAAGATCCGCATCATTCCCGGGTTGATGTGATCCGAGCGGAACGACCGTTGCGGTGCCGTGTGACCGGCGATCCGGAACAGGTGGTCCCGTTCGTCGAGCGTGAGGTGCAGACCTCGCGCTATCGCCGCCAGCATCTGTTCGGACGGGTTCGGGCCGCGCTGCTGCTCGATCCGGCTGTAATAGTCGGTCGACATGCCGCTGAGCGCGGCGACCTCCTCGCGACGGAGCCCGCCCGTGCGTCGGCGGGGGCCGCGGGGAAGCCCGACGTCTTCCGGCTGCAGGGCCTCCCGCCGCGAGCGAAGAAACTCTGCCAACTGCTCCCGGTCCGCCATCGTGCCTCCCTTCGTCACCTGCCGACAGGCTCAAGCATCGCTCGCGGCGCGACGAACAGGTAGGACGCGTTCATCCAGGGATCTTTCATCCGTGCCTGAGGGTGCGGCTGGGCAACTCGCCGAACATGGCGTGGTACGCGGCGGCGAACCGCCCGCGGTCGGCGAACCCCCAGCGGGACGCGACCCCCGCCACCGTGACGCCGCCCTCGGCCGGTGCGTCGAGCAGTTCCTCGTGTGCCCGGGCCAGGCGGACCCGGTAGAGGTAACCCAGTGGCGTGGTCTCCAGGTGCCTGGCGAACGCGGTGTGCAGGGCCCGCGTGCCGATCCCGGCGGCCGCCGCGATGTCCTCCAGCGTGATCGCTTCGGCCGCGTGCGCCTCGATGAACTCGGCAGCGCGCCGCACGACCACCGGCGCCGCCCAGCCCGACCCCGGCACGTAGTCCATGGTCATCGTCGTGTTCGGGAACGTGGCGAGGACCGCCGTGACGGCAGCCTCCTGCACGGCGGAGAGCAGCAGCGGGTGGATCTCGAGCGGGTCGGGCCCGTCGAAAACGCCAGCGATGTAGGAGGTCGTCGCACGCCAGTGCTGGTTCATCGCCTCGGAGATCGGCGTCATGCTCTCGAAGCGGAAGTCCGCCGGGTCGATGCCGAGCCGGGCCGCCGCCCGCGTCGTCAGGTCACCGGGCAGCTGGAGCACCTCGTACGCCACCTCGTCCATGACGAAGTCCAGCGGGATGTTGCGCGGGTAGAGCACGCACTCCCCGGGACCCGCGACCAGGCGCGAGCGCCCGGCGGTGATGTCGAACAGTCCTTCGCGGACCCGCAGGACCAACGTGGTCTCGAACGGGTCGGCGTTGATCACGATGTTCGCCCGGTACGTCGCCCGGTCGAACGTCATCCCTGCCGCCCACACGGACCGGGACGCGAACCAGAACGTCCGCGCGCCACCGGATATCCGGGGCTGATGTTCCACGTACCGATGGCTGATCAGGTCGTGGACCTCACCCATGTCCCGCGACTCGAATTCACTGCGTTCGACGTCGACCGCACTCCCCATGGCGCGAATCCCCCTTCCCCGCCGCGCATTGAGGCTGAACCTCTCCGGCGCGGGAATCAACCCCGTCGCCTGTGGTAACGGTGGTTTGATGCCGTCTACGAAGATGTGCGATGCGGCACCCATCCGCCGACCGGGCGGTTACGAATGAGATGCGGGACCCACCGACCACGAGGAGGCCCGCAGGCATGGACCGCTGGAGGCGCGCTCGCGCCACCGCATCGCCGCCCGACGTCGCGGACACCCCCGACGTCGATGTGCTGGGGGCACTGCTCATCCGAGTCGGCCGGGGTGACGACGACGCGTTCGCCCGCCTCTACGACGAGGTGTCGTCGCGTGTCTACGGCGTGATCCTGCGGGTGGTCCGCGATTCGTCCCAGGCGGAAGAAGTCGCCCAGGAGGTGTTCGTCGAGATCTGGCGGACCGCCACCCGGTTCGACGCGGCGCGCGGCACGGCGTCCGGATGGGTTCTGACGTTGGCGCACCGGCGCGCGGTGGACCGGGTACGCGCGGCGCAGGCCGCAACCGACCGCGAGAAGCGGGCGTCGGTGCCGGAAGCGACGGCGTACGACGTGGTGGTCGACGAGGTCGCCGGGCGGTTGGAGCAGCAGCAGGTGCGGCGATGCCTGCGGAATTTGACCGACGTGCAGCGGGAAGCCATCACGCTGGCCTACTACGGAGGACAGACCTATCGAGAAGTGGCGGTGACGCTGGACCTGGCGTTGCCGACCGTGAAGACCCGGATGCGGGACGGCCTGATCCGGTTGCGCGACTGCCTCGGAGTAGGCCGATGAACGATCACCCGGAATTGCTGAACGGCGCGTACGCCTTGGACGCGCTGGACGACGTGGAGCGTGCCGCCGTCGAGCGTCACCTGCGGGACTGCGCGACGTGCGCGGCCGAGGTGGCGGAGTTCGCGGAGGTCGCGGCTCGGCTCGGAGGGGCTTCGGCGGCGGTGCCGCCGGCGGAACTGCGTGGGCGGGTACTTGCCGCGGCGCGAGCCACGCGGCAAACGCCCTTGCGCGTCACGCCCGTGCGAGCGCCGCGAGTACGCCGGTTGGCTGCGGTGGCGGCCGCGGTTGCGGTGCTGGCCGGTTCCGTCGGGACGACCTGGTGGGTGCAGGAGGCGCGGGTCGGCGACGAGCGGGATCGGGTGGTGGCCGCCCAGGAGGAGAACGCCCGGACGCGGGCCGTGCTCGCCGCGCCCGACGCGATCCTGCGGGTCTCGCCCGACGCTCCGTCCGGGCGCTTCACCGCCGTGTACTCGGCATCGAGGGGTGCGGCCGTGCTGACGTTCGACGGGCTCGGCGACGTGCCGGGCGGCAAGACGTACCAGCTCTGGCGGGTGGTTGCGGGCGACGCCCGGCCGCTGGAGGTGCTGTCGCAGGGGACGCGCGCCGGGTCGCGCGTGGTCGAGGATCTGGGCCCGGCCGACGCGCTCGCGGTGAGCGTCGAGGACGAGGGCGGGGCTTTGCAGCCGACCCAGGTGTACGCCACGGTGGCGATGTCGTAGTCAGGGTTCGAATCCGCGGAGGACCGCGGTGAGTACGCGGGTCAGGCGTGGGCCCACCTCCACGATGGCGTGGCCGAGTTTCGGGTCGCTGCGGTAGAGCGCCTCGGTCTCGGGGCCCGGCGTCGCCATCTGCCAGAGCGCGCCGGCCATCGACGTGGCCGTCGCGATCAGGTCGACGCCCTGCTCCTCGGTGAGCCCCGGCCGCAGGCGCCGGAACTCCGCGACGATCGCGTCGACCTGCTCCAACGTCACCAGCTTGAACTCTCGCACCGACTCGAGCGACACGTTGCGCTCGAGGTTCAACGGTGCCTGCGCCAACAAATCACAAAACATCGGCCTACCGACGAGCGAGTCCGCGATGACCTCCGCCATGCGCTCCGCCATCGCCGCGCGGGCGTCGTCCGCCGCCTCCGCGGCGCGGTGTGCGACGGGCTGGGGCGCCAAGTCCGCTAGGCGGGCGCAGAGGGACGGGCCCCAGTCGCGCCAGCCCTCGGCGGTGAGGAGCAGGAAGATCTGCTCGCGCGTCTCGAAGTAGCGCAACAGTGCCGACTTGTGCATGCCGACCGCGTCGGCGATGTCGGTGAGCGTGACCTGCCGAATCCCCCGTGCGGTGGCCAGATCTCGGGCGGCGGCCAGGATGTCCTGCTCCCGCTGCTGCTTCGCCTCGACCGACCGTGCCCGCTGCATGCCTCAATACTATGTTACGCAACACCGTTGCGGTATTAACGAAACTGCGTTTTACTAGAGCCATGTCCGTTTGGTTCATCACTGGCTCGTCCCGCGGCTTCGGCCGCTCCCTCGTCCGCGCTGCTCTGAACGCCGGCCACCAGGTCGTCGCCACCGCACGCAACCCCGAGACCGTCTCGGACTTCGGCCCCGACGTCCTCCCCGTCGCCCTCGACGTCACCGACCCGGCCGCCGTCCGCGCCGCCCTTGCCGCGGGCGTCGAACGCTTCGGTCGCCTCGACGTCATCGTCAACAACGCCGGCTACGCCAACATCGCCCCGATCGAAACCGGCGACGAAGCCGACTTCCGCACGCAGTTCGAGACCAACTTCTGGGGCGTCTACCACGTCTCGCGGGCGGTGATCCCGCAGCTCCGCGCCCAGGGCGGCGGCACGATCGTGCAGTTCTCGTCGATCGGCGGACGCGTCGGCGGCTCGCCGGGCATCGCGTCCTACCAGGCCGCGAAGTTCGCCGTCGACGGGTTCAGCCGGGTGCTCGCCGTCGAGACCGCCCCGTTCGGCGTCCGCGTGATGGTCGTCGAGCCCAGCGGGTTCGCCACCGACTGGGCCGGGTCGTCGATGACCATCCACGACGTCCCGGCCGAGTACGACGCCACGATCGGCGAGATGCAGCGCCGGGTCCGCGCCAACGACGCCGGCGCGGCGGGCGACCCCGACCGCGCCGCCGAGATCATCGTCAGTGCGGCAGCGCGCGAGCACCCACCCACGCACCTGCCGCTAGGGGTGAACGCCGTCGACATGGCCCGCGCCTACTCCGAACGCCAACTCGACGAGGCTGCGAAATGGGCCGCAGTGGGCCGCAGCGCCGACTTTGCGGAGACTTACCCGGCCGAACCCCCGGCCGACCAAAATTTGTAGATTCGGCGGCCCCGAATCTACAAATTTTGGTCGGCACCACTCAGAACGCGGGAGCCGTCAGGAGCTTGTCCAAGCGCACCGGCAGATCCCGCACCCGCACCCCCGTCGCGTGCCAGATCGCGTTCACGATCGCAGCCGGCGACCCGACGATCCCGATCTCGCCGATACCCTTCGCGCCGAGCGGATTCACCGACAGGTCCTCCTCGTCGAGCCACGCCGCGTCGATCTCCTCGACGTCGGCGTGGGCCGGCACGTGGTACTCGGCCAGGTCGTGGTTGACCCAGTCGCCGGTCGCCACGTCCAGCACGCTCTCCTCGTGCAGGGCCATCCCCATGCCCATCGTCATCCCACCGATGAACTGGCTGCGTGCGGTGCTCGGGTTCAGCACCCGTCCCACCGCGTACTGACCGAACAACCGCGAAACCCGCACCTCGCCGGTGTCCGCGTCCACCCGCACCTCGGCGAAGTGCGCCCCGAACGCGTGCTTCCCGGCGTTCTCGCGGGTCTTCACGTCCGGCGTCGTGTCGAACGAGGCCGAGAGCCCTTCCGCGGGCACCGGTCCGGTCATCGTCGCGAGCTGCTCACGCAACGCGCGACACGCCCCGTCGACCGCCCACCCCCACGACGCGGACCCGGACGACCCACCGGCGATCGACGCCTTCGGCAACGAACTGTCCCCGATCCGCACCGTCACGTTCTCCAGCGGCACGCCCAGCGAATCCGCCGCGATCTGGTGCAGCACCGTGCGCGACCCGGTCCCGATGTCCACCGCCGCGACAGTCACCTCGACTTTCCGCGTCGGATCGATCCGCACGGTCGCCGTCGACGGCATCACCATCGACGGGTACGTGGCCCCGGCGACACCGGTGCCCACCCACCAACGACCTTCCCGCCGCTGCCGGGGCTGGAGCGGCCGCGTCTCCCAGCCGAACCGCGAGGCCCCGACCCGCAGGCACTCCACGTAGTGCCGGCTGCTGAACGGCGTCCCGTCCTCCGGCTCCACCGTCGGCTCGTTGCGCACCCGCAGCTCGATCGGATCCATCCCCAGCGACGCCGCCAGCTCGTCGATCGCACACTCCAGCGCCACCATCCCGGGCGCCTCGCCCGGCGCGCGCATCCACCGCGGCGTCGGCACGTCCAGCCGCGCCAGCTTGTGCGACGTCTGCCGATGCGGCGCCGCGTACATGTGCCGCGTCACCACCGCGGTCTGCTCGGCGAACTCGAACAGCTGCGACGTGTGCTCGACGACGTCGTGCGCGATCGCGGTCAGCACACCGTCCGACGACGCCCCGAGCCGCACCCGCTGGATCGTCGGCGTGCGGTGCCCGACCATCGTGAACAGCGCTTGCCGCGGCAGCGCCAGCCGCACCGGGTAGCCCACCACGCGCGCGGCCATCGCGGCCAGGATGGCGTTCGGACGGGCGCTGCCCTTCGACCCGAACCCACCGCCGACGTGCTCGGCGACCACGTGCACCTGACTGGCGTCGAGCTCGAAGATCTTCGCCACCTGCGAACCGATCGCCGACGGCCCCTGGTTCGAGTCGTACAGCACCAGGTCGTCGCCGACCCAGAGCGCGGTCGTGGCGTGCGGCTCCATCGGGTTGTTGTGCAGCGCCGGCGTCTCGTAGGTGACGTCGACGGTTGCGGCCGCGTCCGCCAGCGCCGCTTCGACGTCGCCCGCCGACGTGTCCGACGGGAACGCCGGGTTGACCTTCTCCGGTGTGTAGAGACCCGGGTGGTCGGGCGTGAGGAGCACGTCGTGCTCCTGCTCCTCGATGCTCAGTTCGACGCTCAGCGCAGCGCCCCGTGCGGCTTCCAGCGTTTTTGCGACGACCAGCGCCACGACCTGACCCCGGTAGCTGATCGTCGGCGACTGGAGTACCCGCAGCTCCGGGTCGTCGGCCTCGCCCAGCTTCGGCGCATTGGCGTGCCAGAGCGTGGTCAGCACATCGGCGCCCTCGGGCGTCTCGACGTTCGTGAGCGTGCCGCGGGCCACCGGCGACCGCACGACCCACGCGTACACGACGTTCTCCACCGGGTACTCGACCGCGTACCGCGCCGTACCGGTGACCTTGAGCGGCCCCTCGACCCGCGCCACCGGCGTCCCGATCGCGCTGGGTCGGGTAGGACTGAGCGTCATCGGACGCCTCCCGTGGAGTCGTTGCGGTCCGCGCGGTCGCGATCAGCGGCCGCGTTGCGGCCGCTGGCTCCCGGTGCTCGCTCCGTGAGTTCGGTCAAGACCGCGGCCACGAGGTTGCGGATCAGGGGCACCTTGAAGCCGTTGTCGCGCAGCGGCTGCGCTGCAGCCAACTCCGCGTCAGCGGCGCGCTCGAACTCCGCCCGTGTCGCGGGGCGGCCGCGCAACGCTCGTTCGGCGGCACGGGCGCGCCAGGGTTTGTGCGCCACGGCTCCGAACGCGAGCCTCAGATCGTCGACAGTGCCGTTGTCGTTCACCTGCAGGGCTGCAGCGACGGAACCGACAGCGAACGCATAGGAGGCACGGTCACGAGCCTTGCGGTACGTGCTGGGCAGCCCGAGCGGCGGCAGATCCACCGCGGTGATCAGCTCCCCCGGCTCCAGAACCGCGTCGCGTTCCGGCTGGTCACCGGGGAGACGGTGGAGCTCCTCGATGGGAATCGTGCGCTCACCGCCCGGCCCGGCGACGCGCGCGACGGCGTCGAGAGCCACGAGCGCGACCGCCATGTCCGACGGATGCGTGGCGACGCAGTGCTCGGAGGCGCCGAGGATCGCGAGGTTGCGGTGGTCACCATCGCGGGCGGGACAGCCGCTGCCGGGTTCGCGTTTGTTGCAGGGCTTCGTGGCGTCCATGAAGTACCGGCAGCGGGTGCGCTGCAGCAGGTTCCCGCCGGTCGTGGCCATGTTGCGGAGCTGCCCCGACGCGCCCGCGAGCAGCGCCTGGCTCAGCACGGGGTAGTGGCGTCGCACGACCGGATGCGCGGCGAGCTCGCTGTTGCGCACCCCCGCGCCGATCCGCAGACCCCCGTCGGGCCGCCGGACGACGTCGTGCAGCGGCAGTTGGTTGATGTCGACGAGCGTGTCCGGGGCGGCGACGCCGAGCTTCATCAGGTCGACGAGGTTCGTGCCGCCCGCGAGGTACGTGCCGTTCGCGGCGATCGCCTCGTCGATCCCGGTCGTCGAACGGTAGGCGAACGTCTTCACCGGGCCGCCTCCAGGATCGCGTCGACGATGTTCGGGTAGGCGCCGCAGCGACAGAGGTTTCCGCTCATACGTTCGCGGACTTCTTCGCGACTGAGCTCCGGAGTGTCTTCGGTGACCGCGCTGGGCCAGCCGTCGTTCACTTCGGCGAGCATGCCGACGGCGCTGCAGACCTGTCCCGGCGTGCAGTAACCGCACTGGAAACCGTCGTGCTCGAGCATCTCCCGCTGCACGGGGTGCAGATCCTCAGGCGTGCCGAGGCCCTCGATCGTCGTGATCTGCGCGTTCTGCTGCGAGATCGCCAGAATCAGACAGCTGTTGACGCGACGACCGTCGAGCAGCACCGTGCAGGCACCGCACTGGCCGTGATCGCATCCCTTCTTGGCACCGGTCAGGCTCAGGTGCTCGCGGAGCGCGTCGAGAAGGGTCGTGCGGGGGTCGACGGTGAGGTGGTGCGTGACACCGTTGACTCTCAGGGGGAAGGTCTCGCGGGCAGAATCGGGCATAACGCCGATCTACCCGTTGGGCCTGGTTTAACTCACGAGCGTCGACGCATGGTCCGGCACGAACCGCTGCGAGTCCCGCGGCGGGCGCTGATAACCCGATGACTTCGGCCGCTTGGGTAGCTTGATCTTCGGCTCGCTGACGTGCTGGTACGGCACCGTCGACAGCAGGTGCGCGATCATGTTCAGCCGCGCCGAGCGCTTGTCGTCGCTCTCGACGACGTACCAGGGCGCTTCCGGGACGTCGGTGTGCACGAACATCTCGTCCTTGGCGCGGGAATAGTCCTCCCAGCGCGCGATCGACTCCACGTCCATCGGCGAGAGCTTCCAGCGGCGCAGGGGGTCGTCCAGCCGGGCTTCGAAGCGGCGCTGCTGCTCGGCGTCGCTCACCGAGAACCAGTACTTGCGCAGCAGGATGCCGTCCTCGACGAGCATCCGCTCGAAGAGCGGGCACTGGTGCAGGAAGCGGCGGTACTCGTCCTCCGTGCAGAAGTTCATCACGCGCTCGACGCCCGCGCGGTTGTACCAGGAGCGGTCGAACAGCACGGCTTCGCCCTGCGTGGGCAGGTGCTGGATGTAGCGCTGGAAGTACCACTGGCCGTGCTCGCGGTCGGTCGGCGCCGGGAGTGCCACCGTGCGCGCGTAGCGGGGGTTGAGGTACTGGCTGACGCGGCTGATCGTGCCGCCCTTGCCGGCGGCGTCGCGTCCTTCGAAGATCACGAGCAGCCGGTTGCCGGACTCACGTAGCCAGGCCTGCATCGTCACCAGCTCGGTCTGCAGCCGGAGCAGTTCGGCCTCGTAGGCCTTCTTCCCGACTCGCGCCGGTTTGGCCTCTTCATCGACATCAGGCTTGCGCTTTGCCATTTGTTCACCCTACGGGTGTCAACGGCGGCTCACCCGCGAGGACGGCAAGGATGTTGTCCACGGCCAGCGACGCCATGGCCAGCCGGGTCTTCGCGGTGGCGCTGCCGATGTGGGGTGTGAGCACGGTCTTGGTGCCCGCCGCCAGGAGGTCGGGGTGGACGTCGGGCTCGTTCTCGAACACGTCGAGTCCCGCGCCGGCGATCGTGTTGTCGAGCAGCGCTTCGGCCAGGTCCTTCTCGTTGACGAGCGGACCGCGCCCGGTGTTGATCAGGATCGCGTTGGGCTTCATGAGCTTCAGGGTGTCCCGGTTGATCAGGTGCCGGGTCTCGTCGTTGAGCGGGGCGTGCAGGCTCACGACGTCGGACTGAGCAAGCAGTTGCCCGAGGGGCAGGCGCACCGCGCCGAACCGGTCCTCCGCGGCCGGGTGCTGCGACCTCGCCGTGTACAGGATCTTCATGCCGAAGCCGAAGTGCGCGCGGTGGGCGAGCGCCTCGCCGATCCGGCCCAGGCCGACGATGCCGAGCGTCGCGCCGGAGATGTCGATGCCCATCGGCTCGCGGAGCAGCTGGAACGGGCCGGTCCCGTGCTCGCGGGTGCTGGCGTCGGACTCCGGAATCTGCCGGGCGACCGACAGCATCAGCGTCATCGCGAGGTCGGCGGTGGCGTCGGTGAGGACGTCGGGGGTGCGCGTGACGGTCGTCTTGGCCTTCTGGGCCGCGGCGACGTCGATGTTGTCGTAGCCGGTGGCTATCGTCGCGACGATTGTGAGGGTGGTGTTCGCGAAGACGTCTGCGGTGAGCTTGTCGGTGAGCTGGCTGAGGAGCGCATCAGCGTCTTTCGTGTGCTCGATCAGTTCCTCCGGGCTGAGCCCGTGGGGGGAGTCGAGCGCGACCACCTCGTGCCCCGCGTCGCGGAGGCGCTGGAGCTGTTCTGCGTGTACCGGCTGGGTGACGACGATCTTCGCGGCCATGTCGTCTGGATATCAGATGGCCAGAACTTGATTCGTTCCAGTTACCCTGGATGGGTGGCCGATGACAACACCCGCGCTCAGCTGCGCGACGCCGGGCTGCGGGTCACCGCGCAGCGGGCGTCCGTGCTGGATGCGCTGCGCATTCAGCCGCACGTGACCGCCGACGCCGTCGCCCGGTGGGTGCGGGAGCACGGTGTCACGATCTCGACGCAGGGTGTCTACGACGTGTTGGACGCGCTCACCGCGGTGGGGCTGACGAGGCGGATCGAACCGGCTGGTTCCGCTGCGGTCTACGAGGCGCGAGTCGGTGACAACCATCACCACCTCGTGTGCCGCACCTGCGGGGCGATCGTCGACGTGGACTGCGTGGTCGGGTCGGCGTCCTGTCTGGTGCCGACGGACTCGCACGGGTTCGCCGTGGACGAGGCTGAAGTGGTGTTCTGGGGCGTGTGCCCGGAGTGCCTGCGACTTTCGTCGTAATGGGATTCGCCTTCGGGGCGATGACTGGGTTCTGGTGTCGGCTGACACTCGGGGCATGGCTGTTCTGACGAAGCATCGACGGACGTACACACTCGGGGACTCGACGGTTCAGTTGGGTCGGTCGCCGCGGCACGGGTCTATCTCGCTGGCTGGTCGCACGTGGCCGGTCTCGGTGTCGAGTTTTCGGCGCCTGGCCGTCTCCGCTGGAGCGGTGCAGCTGGGTCCGTCCGGGGCCGTGCTGCCGGACGGGCCGGCGGGCTGGGAGGTCACTCGGCGGTCGGTGAGCGTCGTTCGGAACGGCGCGCGGATCGACGTCCGCGAAGAAGGCTTTCTGCGGAAGTCGACGTCGGTCGAGGTGACGGGGGAGTGGGCGCACCGGGACCTGGTTGCGATGACGGCGGCGTTCGCGTTGCTGGCGCGGCAGCGCCGCCGCCGGATGATCATGATCATGGCGGCGGCGAACAGCCACGGTTGAGTGTTTCGCGCCGGCTGGTCGCGGCCGCCAGCCGCGGGTGCGGTCAGGCGGGTGACCACGTGGGGTTTCGGCCGGTGAGGCCGAGGAGGCGGTCCAGGGGTGGGGCGTCGGTGGGGACGGGCACCTCAGGGCCGTAGACGCCCATTTCGCGGCCCATCTCGGCGGTGGCTCGGACGCCCTCGAGGATGGGGATCACTGTGGTGTCGGACCAGGTCGGCGACTGACCGGTGGCTCGGGCCAGGTCCCAGCCGTGGAGAACGACCTCACCGAGCACCATCCCGCCGATCATCGGCGCGGGCATCTCCACCGGGGCGCCCATGCGGGTCGTCCCCTGCCAGGCCTCGGGCGCGCTCCACACCTCGACGAGCTCGTCGAAGTGGGCGTCCAGCGCCTTCCGCCAGTCCGCGTCCGGCTCAACCGGGGCCACCTCCTGCTTGCGCGCGGCACCGACGAGCGGCGGCCCCCACTGAAGCAGATGGTTCACCAGCGCCCGGACGTCGTACTCGCTGCACGGCGTGGGCGCGCTGAGCTGGTCGTCGCGGAGGTTCCGGATGACGTCGCGCGTGGGGCCGGCGGTTTCGGCGATCAGGGTGTGCATGCTTCCCACGCTACGAATGGTGTCTTGAAAAAATGCGACGCTGTCGACGTGGACACGCGGGGCCAGCGAGGTCGGTGGGCTGAGTTCCAGACCCACTGGTACGGGTCGCCGTCGGCTGATCTGGTGCCGTTCGTTGCCCACTATTGGGCGGTGGAGTGGGATCTGCGAGGGCAGGAGCCGTTTCGGCAGTTGCTGCCCCCGCACGTGAACGTGCACCTGTCGTTCGTGGGGTCGTCGCCGGGCGTGGTGCGCGGGCCTGCCCGCCGTTTCTCCCACCGTTCGCTCTCGGGCACGGGCCGGGTGTTCGGCGTGGCCTTCCGTCCCGGCGCCTTCCGCCCTTTCCTGACCGTCCCGGTCTCGAGGTTGACCGACCAGTCCGTACCAGCGGCGTCCATCTTCACCCACGACCTAGCTCTCACCGTCGCCTCTGCGGCGGCCGATGCTGAGGCGTTGGCCGTATCGGCCGGTGCGGATGCTGTTGCAGTGGAGGGGCTTCTGCGCGGTGCGCTACCGGTGATGGATGACGCGGCCGCCGCCGCTCGGGACGCCGTCGAACTGATCGCGGCGGAGCCGGAGCTCATGCGGGTCGAGGCGCTCGCGACCCGGCTCGACGTGGGCGTGCGCTACCTCCAACGCCTCTTCGCCGAACACGTCGGCCTCGGCCCGAAATGGTGCATCCGGCGCTACCGACTCGCCGAGATCACGTCCCGCCTGGAAGCAGGCACGCCCATCGACTGGGCGTCCCTGGCCTTCGAACTCGGCTACGCCGACCAGGCCCACCTCAGCCGAGACTTCACAGCAATCCTCGGCGAACCCCCGAGCCGCTACGCCCTGCGCTACCCGTCCCAGCCCCGGCCGCGCTAGCCCCGGTCGCGCTGGACGCGGTCGCGCTGGAGGCGGTCAGGCTGGACGCGTCGGGACTGCCCAGGCCGGGTCGAACGCGGCGGCGATGGCTTCGCCGGTGCCGGCATCCGTAGGGCGGGGATCGTCGCGGCGACCGGTCTGCGGATCGACGAAAGTGACGCCCGCACCCCTCAACACGGCGAGATGAGGCTCGAACGCCGGATGCCCCCACAACGCGTCACTGACCATCGGAACAACAGTGATCGGCGTGCCACTAGCCAACGCCTCACACACCAGCCCAGCCGCATAGTTGTCCATGATCCCGCTGGCCAACTTGTTGACCGAGTTGAACGTCGCCGGACACACGACGACATGCCCGGGCGTAGGAAACCGCTTCGGCTCCCCGGGCCGCCGCTGCTCGACCAGCGGAGCGTGCCCCGTGACCCGCTGCACCTCTCCGGCGTCTACCCAGTTCAGTGCGCTTGCCGTGGCGACCACCCGCACGCGCCATCCGCTGTCTTGCGCCGCTTCGGCAACTTCGTGCACGCGGGCTGCCAGCGGGGCGCCGCACGCGACCAGCGCGAGGTACTCACTCACGTCCGGGACACTAATACGGTGGCTGCGGTAACTCTGGAAAACCTCGGTGCGTGGATGCTCAAGGGCAACGCGGACCGCGTCGATCTCACCGGCCGTTTCGCCGTCGATCCGCACGTCGACCAGTGGTGCGTCCGCCCGGGCTACCGCACCCGCCTCATGCGGGCGGGCCAGCCGGTCGTCTTCTGGGCCAGCGGATCGCGGGCGGGAGTCTGGGGCATCGGCCACCTGACCGCCGAGCCGTTCCTCGGCGAAGACGAATCCTGGCACGTTCCGCTCGACCTGACGATCGCACCGCCGTCCGAGCGGGTGCCACGATCCGAACTCCGCGCCGACCCTCGCCTCGCCGACCTCGAGGTCTTCCGCCAGCCCCAGGGCTCCAACCCGTCGTTCCTCACCGTCGAACAATTCACGGTGGTGCGGAGCTACGCGGTCTCCCAGGCGAACCCGTTCGGGTCGGTGAACGAACCCGCCTCGGCGACGATCGCGAGGCGGTGAGAACCGCTGCCCTCGACGCGATCGACACCGCTTCGTCGCACCGACGTTCTCGACGCCGATCAGCACGAGTGACACCGTGAACCCTCGGAATCCACTCGTCGGGGAGTCCGAGGAACGGACCTCGACGAGCCCGTCCAGGCCGATGGCTCGGACGCTTCTCGATTTCTGACCGCTTGGAAGCGCTACGCCTTCGCGAATCGGGACAGCCCGAAGTCGCTGAGGGATTCGTCCCGTCGACCGGTGAGTACTTCCTGTGCGACGACCTCGGCGAGATGAGCCGCGAGCGTGACGCCGCTGTGGGTCGCGACGGCATAGGTTCGGCGTTCCGGGTCGACCCAGTCGGCGATCGTGAGCCCGTCCACGGGAAGCACGCGAGTGCCCAGGCTCACGGTCTGCGTCGGGGTGTCCTTCAGAGCGGGGAACAGTTGCCGGACCCGATCGAGCAGCAGCGCGGGTACCGTCCAGATACGCGGGTCGTCGACCTCCCATTCCCCACCGGTGGGGTGGTCGGCATAGGTGATGCCGCCGTTCCGGGCCGGCCGAAGAGCGATTCCGTCGGCCCGGACCATGTGCGTGATGCCCGCGTCGACGGGTGCGGTGGTGCTGATGATTCCAACGCTCGCGCGTGGAGTACCGATGGAGCCGACGTTCGTGGTCGGATCCACTATCGGGAAGTCGATTCCGTCGCGGCCCAGAATCGCTCGGGAGCCGTTGCCCGCGGCGAGAATGACGGTGTCGGCGCGGAGGTCACGTCGACTGGTGACGACCTGTCCGGCTCGCACGTCGTCGACGCGGTGGTGAGGAAGGAAAACAGCTCCTGCGGCGACGGCCCGCTGCAGCAGAGTCAGGCACATGGTCGGGACGTCGATCCAGCCCTCCCGGGCGTAGCGGGCGCCTCCGACGAGGCCGTGGGCCGACAGGGACGGTTCGAGTTCGAGCACTTCGGCTGGGGTGAGCAGTTCAGCGGCGTAATCGTCGTCGACGAACCGCCCCACCTTCTGCCTCAGGGCGTCCATCTGCTCGGGGGTGTGGGCGAGCTGGACAGTGCCTGACTGGTGGAACCAGCGCTGACCGCCGCGCGTGCGGGCAGCACGCTCGTGCGCCTCGATGCCCAGAACGTTGAGCCGTCGGTAGGACTCGGGTGTCTTGTTGTTCGAGTTGATCCAGGCGAAGGTTGCCGCGCTGGTCCCTGATCCGGCTTCGGCCGCGTCGACGAGGGTGACCGCGGCCCCTCGCCGGGTGAGCTCGTCCGCGAGAGCACAGCCGAGGACGCCGGCTCCGACGATGATGACTTCGTGCCGCACGGTGCGAGAACCTTTCACGACGAGAGCGTTCCGACGCTGGCGAAGAACTTCTTGGCTCGCGACGCTGTGGGGCTGTGCAGGACGTCAGTGGGGCGCCCGCGCTCGACGACTCTCCCCGCATCCATCATGACGAGCTCGTCGGCAACCTCCTCAGCGAAGCGCATCTCGTGGGTGACGATGAGCATCGTGGATCCGTGCTCGGCCAGGCCCCGCATGACGGCCAGCACCTCGTTGACCAATTCGGGGTCCAGGGCAGACGTCGGCTCGTCGAACAAGAGGATCTCCGGTTCCATCGCCAGTGCGCGGGCGATGGCTACGCGCTGCTGTTGCCCGCCGGAGAGCTCGCTCGGGTAGTGGTCTTTGCGTTCCGACAGGCCGACCTGTTCCAACATTCGCAGCGCGGTTTCGCGGGCCTCGGCCTTGGTGGCTCTGCGTGTGAGCACCGGCGCGATGGTCACGTTCTCCAGCGCGGTGTAGTGCGGAAAGAGGTTGAAGTGCTGGAACACCATTCCGAAGTGGAGCGTCTGGCGTCTGGCAGTGCCCTTGGAGACGGGGACCCGGTGACCGCCGCGGAGTTCGTGGCCGATCATTTCGCCTTTGAACAGGATCGCGCCGGAGTCGATGTCCTCGAGCATGTTGACCGTCCGGAGCAAGGTGCTCTTGCCGGATCCCGAAGGCCCGACGATGCACGTGACCGATCCGGTGTCGATGTCCAGGCTGACCCGGTCGACCGCCTTCAACGACCCGAAGTGCTTGCTTACCTCGATCAGTTGCAGCAGCGGCGGTGTCACTGGGATCCCTTCGCGTGGGCGATGGTGCGACGTGTGAACCCGCGCGCGTATCGCTTTTCGAGTCGGGCCTGGCCGAACATTGCGATGCTGGTGAGAACCAGGTACCAGAAGACTGCGACTGTCAGCAGCGGGATGGTTTGGAAATTGCGGGCGTAGATCGTCTGGACCGTCGTCAGCAACTCGGCGTACCCGATGACCGACACCAGCGAGGTGCTTTTGAAGATCGTGATGACCTCATTGGCAAGAGACGGTGTGATCACTCGGATCAGCTGAGGACCGAGGATCTTCTGATAGGCCAGAACGGGCGGTAGCCCGAGAGATTTGCACGCCTCGAACTGGCCGGCGTGCAGTGCCAGGACTCCGGTGCGCAGAATCTCGGCCGAGTACGCGCCGAGATAGATCGCGAGCCCGATGATCGCCGCACTGAAGCGACTGATCAGGTCGTTCGCAGGGATGTGAGCGAAGCTGGGCCCGAAGGGAATGCCGATGTCGATCGTAGGGACGAGGGCGCCGAAGAAGAAGACGACGAGCAGCATGACGAGGGGCGGCATCGCCCGCATCGCCCAGATGTACAAGAGGGCGAAGGTCCGCAGTACGGCCAGTGACGACATGCGGCAGATCGTCGTCAAAACCCCCAGGACCAGTCCGAGGACGGTCGTGAGCACCGTCAGGTAGATCGTGTGGAGCAGGTCGTCGATCACCACCTGGCTGAACAGGTACGAGGCGACGACGTCCCATTGCCAGTTGTCGTTGAAAACGAAGAAGCGGAAGGCCACCAGCGCGACGTAGATCGCGAAAGCCATGCTGACCCAGTGCGCGATCCGGGGACGAGGCCTGATGGGCAGGGACGCGAGAGTGGCGGGGTCCGGTCGGGTCGTCGTCGTCATCGGTCAGCGCTTCGCCAAGCTGTTCTTGCTGTTGACGGGCATCTCGGGGATGCCGAAACCCACTAACTTCCACTGCTTCAGGAGGGCCTCGTAGACGCCGTCATCGACCAGCTTCAACAGCGCGCCGCGCAGGGCGTCGCGTAGTTGGGGGTCGTCTTTACGGATGCCGATCCCCACCACGCTGCCCTTTTCCTGGAAGATGATTTTGAAGAGCTCAGGGCTGGTCTGCGTGTTGTAGGCCATCTGTGGGAGATCGCCCCAGAAGGCGTCGGCCTCTCCGCTCTTGACCGAAAGGATTCCGGCCGCCGAATCCTGGTAGCCGTTGATCTTCAGCTCGGGCAGCCGACGTGCGACGCAGTCTCGTGAAATCGTCTCCAGGCTTCCTTGCTGCGAGGTTCCACGGGCGTAGCCGACACTCAAGCCACACATCTTCTCGCGGGTGACGCTGTCCTGCTCGAAGCCTTTGGCGGCGATGACGGCGGTGCCGTTCTGCAGGTAGTCGATGAAGTCGATCTTGGTCTGCCGCTCGACGAAGTCCGCGATCGAGGCGATGGCGTCGTAACGCTTGGACTCCAGCCCGGGAACCATGGCGTCGAAGGTGCCCTGCTGGAATCGGACCTCCACTCCCATGATCTTTCCAGCGGCCCTGAGCAGGTCGGGGTTCAGGCCGGCGATCTTGCCTTCGTCGTCGACGAACTTGATGGGTGTGACGTCGGGGTTGATGGAGACGGTGAAGTGGCCCTGATTTTTGATCCGCTCTGGCACCAGTGCGGCGATGGCCTCGTCCTTCTTGACGGAGCCAACGATGTCGGCAGCTCCGGCCTGTTGCTGCGAGCCTGTTGTCGGATTGGCACAGGCGCTGAGCGTGCCAATGGCAATCACGCAGGCCACGGCCCAACTCGCGGCACGCTTCACTGTTGCCTCCTCGGGGTGAATGGAACCGCGTCAGTCGTTGTGGTCGGTGTATTCGATGTAGAACTCCAGCGCGCCGGGCCTGAGGTAGTAGGCGGTGGATTCGGCGAGCTGGCCGTTCGGTTGCCACATCAGTCGGCGCCGGAGCAGAGCGGCTTGACCTGGCTCGATTTCCAGCAATCCGGCGTATTCGTCGTCGAGCAGGACCGGCTCGAAGTACATTCGCGACTTCGCGATCGGCACGTCGGTGTCGGCGAAGTAGGCGCGTACGGACACGGTCTCGAGATTCTCGTCGAGCAGGCGCGGTACGAGCCGGAACGGGATCGCGGCCACTTCGACGACGATGGGGCTCCCGTCCAGGTCTCGCCGGACCCGCACGAGCTGGGTCACGGCCTCACTCGCCGGTACGCCCGGCAACTTCACGCGTGCCTGCTCGGCGGGGAGGACGCCGGCTGATACGACCGACATCTGTCCGGGTAGCCCCGCGCTGTCCAGCCGCGGATCCACCGATCGCATCAGGTTGATCTGGCGGGCGCCGTCTGCGACGTGTGTGCCCAGGCGCTTGCGGCGTACGACCAACCCATCGCGAGCCAGGTCGTTGAGCACCCGCTGGGCCACGGACCGACTGACGCGGTGCTCGGCCTGGAGCTCGGCCTCCGTGGGGACCTTTGCTCCTGGCTCGAGGTCTCCGGACATGATCCGGGCCTCGAGCTGCGCACGGATCACCTGGTGGATGGACTTGGTCATGCAAATGACCGTACAAATAAACTAAAGACCGGTCAATAGAAAACTGACACGGTTCGTAGCGCCCGAGAACTCGTCAGGGGCGACGCTGCCGCTGGCTTCGAGCGGGCGGGTCAGAAGTCGTCGTTGCGGCGGAGTTTGCGGGGGCGGCCGTCCGGGTCGAGGAGGTACTTGTACAGGGGGTCGGCCCAGAAGCCGGACAGGGGCTTGAGTTTCGCCGGGGTGTAGGGACGCAATCGTCCCTGCGGGCGCGAACCCGACTTTCCGTTCTTGTGCCACTCGTCCAGAGCTTCGGCCGACTCCTTGAACGCGCGGAACGCCGCCACCGGGTCGCTCAAAGCGTCGACCTGGTGCTTTTGCAGTTCCAGGTGCTCGGCCGCGAGCAGGAGCCGCAGGTCGCGGGCGTACACCCGTGCGCCGTCGCCCAGCCCCGCGGGGTCTTGCGGCTCGCGCTGGTCACGTTCCTCGTCGATCACCGCGCAGGTGAGTTCGGAGTCGTAGGTCCAGGAGCGGCGGTTGAGGTTGTCGGAGCCCACGACCGCCCAGATGTCGTCGATCACGCAGACCTTCGCGTGGACGTAGACCGGCGTGCCGTCGCGGTTCTCCGGCCCATAGACGGCGACGCGGTCGGGCGCGACGGCGCGGAACTTCTCGAGCGCACGGTTGCGGCCGAGGTTCTCGCCGGTCGTGGAAAGCCCGGTCTGGTCGGGAAAGGACGGAACGACGGCGATCAGGTGCAGATCAGGGTTGTTGTTCAGCGCTTCGGCGAAGCACGCGGCGACGTCCTCGGACCACAGGTACTGGTCCTCGAGGTAGATCAGTTTGCGGGCCCGCTTGAGCGCTTTGAGGTAGGCGCGGGCGATGCTGCGCTCACCGCCGGGCGCGAACGGGTAGCTGTTGCGCCGTCGGTGCGGGTAGGTGCGCAGGATCTGCACGGCCTGTGTGCCGCGCGGCTCGGGGTCCGGCGGCTGCTCGGGCAGCGGGTCGGGCGTGATGTCCCGGTGGCTGAGGCGGTCACGCGCGACGCGCATCAGGTTGTTGGAGAGCGGGCTGGGGTCTTCCCAGCGCTCTCGGAAGACGGTGTCGACGTCTCCGACGGCCGGGCCACGCATCGCGACCTGGACGTCGTGCCAGGGCGGCCGCTCCCCGTAGACGTCGGGCATCGGCTGGGCCTGAGGGTCGCCCTGGTGGTCGGCGTCGTCGCGCCGGCTGTGGCCGAGGTCGATGCCGCCGACGTAGGCGATGTCCTGTTCCGGGTCGCCGGGGTGCCGGATGACGACGAACTTCTGGTGGTGGGAGCCGCCGGTGCGCACGCGCATGTCGAGCAGCACCTCGCCGCCGGCTTCCTCGATCTCAACGCCGAGGTGGCGATTCTCTTCGGCGCTGAACTGCAGTTTGTCGAGGTGCGAGCGCCAGACGAGGCCCTTGACGACGACGCCCCTCTCGGCGGCCTCCGAGAGCACGGAGCGGACCGTGCGGTCGGGCTCGGCCAGGATTTCGTCCGGGTCGCCGCGCCAGTCGGTGAAGAAGAGGATGTCGCCCTTCTGGGCTGCGTCGATCGCCGTCAGCAGGTCGGCGAAGTACGTGGATCCGTGGACGAGCGGACGAACCTCGTTGCCGGTCGTCCAGGCGATGCCGTCGGGGTGCCGGGAATCGAGCCGCGTCGAGGGGTTGCCGCGCTCGTCCGCGGTGAGGAACCAGTCGTCGAGGGGCATGCTGTGCTGTTACCCCCTTGGGGCGTCTCGGCACACGCCGGGTGGGTCACACCGCGATCGGCGGCGCGGCGGTCAGGCGCGGCGGGGTCACGGCGTCGGCGACCGAATCGGCGAAACGGCGCAGGCCCGCCGCGAAGCGGACGACATCGTCGTCGGACCAGTCGTCGAGCCCTCGCGAGATCAACTCGACCATCTGCGTGCGGTGAGCGCGCAGCGTCGCCAGACCGGCGTCGGTGATCGCGAGCCGGTGCACACGGCGGTCGGTCGGGTCGGTCGCGCGGGCGACGAGCCCCGCCTCGATCAGCGCAGCCACCTGGCGGCTGATCACCGACAGGTCCACCCGCAGTCGTTCGGCCAGGTCGCTCGCGCGCTGCTCGCCCTCGGCGGCGAGGATTCCGAGCATGGGGATCGCTCCGGCCGCGCCGACGTTGTTCCCGACCGCCGGTACGACCCGGTGGAACTGACGCTTGATCTCGCCGATCGCGGGCAGCTGGTCGAGCAGCTGAGCGCAGGCCTCCTGCGACGCCATCGTCGCCTCCTCAATAGTTGCTCTAACCAACCATACTGCGGGATGGCGGCAAGGACCATGTGCAACAGCACACTTTTGCCGCGAAGCATCACACAAGGGAGGCGCGGGTTCAGCCAACCGCGGGCGGGTCGTCGGCACCGTTCTTACCGCTCCCGTCGCGGCCGAAGAACGAGATCCGGCCGTTGGTCTCCAGCACGGCCATCTTGATGTCCGCGAACCGCTCGTAGCCCTCCTGCCGGGCGGCGCCGATCAGGTCGTCGATGCTCAGGCGTTCCATCCGCATCGTCTCCAGCACCGGCTCCCCGTTCTCGATGACGACGTAGGGCACGCCGTGAACGATCGGGCGGCTACGCCGGAAGCGCCGCTGGACCCACCCCAGCGTGATCGTGAGCAGTGCGAACACGCTGATCGCGAGGATCCCGGACGTCACCGAGTAGTCCTGCTGCGTGACGGCCTGCTGGATCAGGTCGCCCATCGTCACGTACAGCAGGAGTTCGAACGTGCTCAGCTCGCCGAGCGTCGTCCGGCCGACCGCACGAGTGATCAGCCAGAGGAAGAAGAACATCACCAATGCGCGGTAGACGATCTCCATCAGCGTTCCTTCACGGCAGGAGCCAGGTACGGAAGTCGACGTGGGTCTGCGGCTTGCCGCCGATCACGAGTTGCACCCGCCCGTCGGCTCCGCGCTGCGCGGACGGCTGGACGTAGGCGTCGTAGCTCAGCCGGAAGTCGGTGCCGGCTGGGCGATCGAACGTCAGGTAGCGAGTCGCCCCGTCCGCGGTCTCGCTGGACGGCTCGGGCACGAAGCCCTGCGTCTCGAAGATCTCGAAGTAGTCCGCGGTGACGGCGAGCTCGACGTCGTCGGAGAAGCCGTTGGGGTTGTGGACGGTGACGCGCCACGGAGCATCGAGGCCTGCCCGCGCCACCTGGGCGTACTCGACGGTGAGCGTGTAACCGTTCGCGGTCGCGCGGACCGTGCGGGAGTGGACCCCCAGGAACCCGAGCGCACCGAGCAGCACCACGATGCTCAGGATCACGGTCACGGTCCGGCGGAAGGCGAGCTTGCGCCGGGCGCGCTTGGCGTCGGGTCGGACCGCGTCAGTGAGCAGAGATTCGTCCACCCGATCTCCTAGGGGTCGCGCAACACCTGTACCAACGCTCGCAAAGCGGGCACCGAACTCTCTAGTTGTCTCCTGTACCCCGGCTCGACGCGGCTAAGCGCTGCGTCGAGGTGGGTGTTCCAGGCGCGCTGAAGGCGTTCGAGGTTGTCGTACGCCTGCTCGGTGAGGGTCAGCCGGGCGATCCGACGGTCGCTGGGATCGGCGTCGCGGGTCATCAGCTCGCGGGCGACGAGGCTCCGGACCGCAGCGCTCACGTTACTGCTCTTCATGTGCAGTTCGCGGGCCACCGTGCTCACGCTGACGCCCGGGTGCCGGCCGACGAAGCGGAGCACGTCGCGCTCGGAGTCGGGCAGCGGGACGAGGTTCACCTCGGCGTGCGCGGCTGCTCTGAGCTGGCGCGACACGTCGTGCAGCAAAGCCGCGAGTTCGCCTGAGAGGAGCGCCACAGCCGCGGGCTCTATCGACTCCCCGGACACGAGTCGATACTAGCTTATGTATGAACTCATAAGCTTTGCGAAACGAGCGCTGCGCTGATGCCCTCACTTTCCACCCCGCCCTCTCGGACGGAGACCCGTCCCGGTAGAACGGCGACCCGTTCGCTGCCGGTGCTCGCGGTGTTGGTGCTGGCGCTGCTGTCGGCGATCGCGCCGCTCGCGACCGACATGTACCTGCCGGGCTTCCCGACGATGGCCGACGAGCTGGGCACCGACGCCGCGAGCGTCCAGCTCACGCTGACGACGTTCATGGCCGGGCTCGCGATCGGCCAGTTGGTGATCGGCCCGCTCTCCGACCGCTGGGGTCGACGCCGCCCACTGCTCATCGGTGCCGCGGTGTGCGTCATCGCGTCGGCATTGTGCGCGGTAGCGCCGAACGTGGGTGCACTGATCGCGTTCCGGTTCCTGCAGGGGTTTGCCGGCGCAGCCGGCGTGGTGCTCGGACGCGCGATCGTGGCCGACACCGTGCGCGGAGCGGCGGCGGCGCGGATCTTCTCGGTGCTGATGACGATCGGCGGCATCGCGCCCGTGGTGGCGCCGCTGCTCGGTGGGGCGCTGCTGGGGCCGGTCGGGTGGCGCGGTGTGTTCGTCGTGCTGACCGTGCTGGCGCTGGTGATGCTGGCCGGGTCGTTCTTCGTGCTGCGCGAGTCGCTGCCGGCTTCCGCGCGCCAGGGCGGCGGGCTCGCGGCGACGTTCCGCGGGGCGCGGACCGTACTGAGCAACCGGCAGTTCCTGGGCTACACGCTGGCGTTCGTCTTCTCGTTCGGGACGCTGTTCGGGTACATCTCGGCGTCGCCGTTCGTGCTGCAGACGGTGTTCGGGCTGTCGTCGGGCTGGTTCTCGGTGGCGTTCGCGGCGAACGCGGCCGGCGTGACGGTGGCAAGCCTGCTGAACGCGCGGCTGGTGGGGCGTTTCGGACCGCGTCGGCTGCTGGTGCTCGGCCTCGGATCGCTGGCCACGTGGTCGTTCCTGCTCTTCGTGTTGGCGGTGACGGGAACGCTGGCGCTCTGGTCGGTGCTGGTGCTGCTGTGGCTGACGATCTTCTCGCTGGGGTTCGTGATGGGGAACGCGACGTCGCTGGCGATCGCGCAGACGCCGTCCGCTGCCGGAACGGGGTCGGCGGTGATCGGTGCGGGTCAGTTCGCGCTGGCCGCGGTGGTGTCGCCGCTGGTGGGACTGGGTGGTGAGGGCACGGCGGTGCCGATGGCAATTGTGATGGTCGTGTCGGCGGTGGTGTCCGTGCTGGCGCTGGCGTTCCTGACCCGGGGCGCAACCAGCCGCGATTGACCGGATACTCGGAACGCCGAGGGTCGCCTTACCGATAGGCTGTGGGCGGATCTACGCGGTCGGCGGCGGCGCCGGCCACGCCCTCGTAGCTCAGGGGATAGAGCACCGCTCTCCTAAAGCGGGTGTCGGCAGTTCGAATCTGCCCGAGGGCACTGGTTTGGCTTCCTCTGAGGACCCGCGGAGGCACGGGATTCGGGGTTCGGAGGCCCGGCCCGGTAGCCTGGCGCGGTGCGCTGGCTGGCTTTCGGCACTTACGACGTGCAACGGCACCCCCGGGTAGCCGTGCTCCTCGACGGGCTGCGCGAGTCCGGGGAAGAAGTCGTCGAAGTCAACGACCCACTGCCGCTCGACACCGCCGGTCGGGTGCAGATGCTGCGCCAACCCTGGCGGCTGCCGATCCTGGCGTGGCAGCTCGGCCGCTGTTGGTCCCGCCTGATCAGCGGCGCGCGTCGCGCCCGCCGGTCCGGCGACGTCGACGCGGTGCTCGTCGGTTACCTGGGCCACTTCGACGTCCGGCTTGCCCGGTTCCTGTTCCGGAAGACGCCGATCGTCCTCGATCACCTCGTGTCCGCCTCGGGTACCGCTACCGACCGCGGCCTGGCCGGTTCCGGCGGGTTCAAGCAGAAACTGCTCCGCTGGATCGATCGCAAGGCCCTCGGTAGCGCCGACGTCGTGCTGGTGGACACGCCCGAACATCTCGACGCTCTGCCTGCCGACGTGCAGCCGCGGGGGATCGTCACGCCGGTCGGTGCGACGAAGCCGTGGTTCGAGCAGTACGGCGCCGCTCCTTCCTCGGGAGAGCAGCTCAGCGTCGTCTTCGTCGGCCTGTTCACGCCGCTGCACGGCACCGCCTACATCGGCGACGCGCTGGCCGAACTCGCCGACGACCCGCGCATCGCGGTGACGATGGTGGGCAAGGGCCAGGACCACGACGACTGTCGGCGGCGGGCCGCGTCCAACCCGAACGTCACCTGGGTCGACTGGGTGCAGGGTGGTGAGCTTCCCGCGTTCGTCGCCCGGCACGACGTCAGCCTGGGCATCTTCGGAACCACCGCGAAGGCGCAGAACGTCGTCCCGACGAAGGTGTACCAGGGCGCGGCCGCGGGCTGCGCGGTGCTGACGTCGGACACCGCGCCGCAGCGGGCGATGCTCGGCGACACCGCGGTGTTCGTTCCGCCGGGCGACGCTCCGGCGCTGGCCGCCGCGCTGCGGACGCTCGCCGACGACCGGGATCTGCTCGACCGCTACCGCAAGCAGGCGCACGAGCGGGCGCTCGAACACTTCACCGCGGTCGGCGTCGTCGCCGGCCTGCTCGACCGGGTGCGGCAGCCGGCGCCCGCCCGATGATCTCCGAGACAAGGACAGTAACTCCATGAGTGCTCAGAGCGTGGCCGACGCGACCGCACCGCCGCTGGCTCCCGGCGCCAACCTGCGCTGGTCGGTGGTTCGCCCGACGGTCGAGCGGCTCAAGCCGGCCACGATTCTCGAGCTCGGGTGCGGGGGCGGCGGCTTCGGTGCCCGGCTGGCCACGATGACGCCGCGCTACATCGCCGCGGAGCCGGACCCGGTGTCGTACGCGCTCGCCAGCTCCCGGATCACGCCGGTCGGCGGCGAGGTCATCAACGGTGACCACACCCAGTTGCCGGCGGGGGAGACCTACGACCTGGTCTGCGCGTTCGAGGTGCTCGAGCACATCGACGACGACCGGGTTGCGCTCGCCGGGTGGGCGCCGCTGGTGAAGCCGGGTGGCAACATCCTGCTGTCGACGCCGGCCGGGCCGGAGCGGATGGGGGCCTGGGACGAGGCGGTCGGGCACTTCCGTCGGTACTCGGCCGAGCAGATGACCGAGTTGCTCACCGAAGCCGGGTTCGTCGACGTCAAGGTGCGTCTGTACGGCTGGCCGCTCGGGTACATCCTGGAGGGCGCCCGGAACCGGATCGCGACCCGTCGCCAGGGTAAGTCGGTGTCGGAGGGCGCCGAGGAGAGCATCGAGGAGCGCACCGCCAGCTCCGGCCGTCAGCTGCAGCCGAAGGGCTCGCTGGCCGGCAACGTCGTGAAGCTCGGTACCGCGCCGTTCATCTTCGTGCAGCGCTTGGCCCCGACCCGCGGCACCGCCCTGGTGGCAGTGGGTCGCCGCCCGGCTTAGCCCGTCGCTCGCCGGGCCGCCGCCGCCCGCGCCGAGCCGGGCCGCCCGCGCCGGGCCGGGCCGCCGTCGCCCGCGCCGAGCGGTCCCGTTCCGGCGGGTGTGGGCTTGCCCTCGCGGGCCCGCTTGGGAGCGCCCTTGAAGCGGTCCCGTTCAGGCGTGCCATCACTAGGCGCATTGGGACCGCTCGAGCGTCGCGCCCACATGAGAAGGGCGCCGTCCGTCAGGACGGCGCCCTTCTCGTGGGTCACGCGGGTGTGTTGGCCGGTTCGGGGAGATCGTCTGTTGGGGGCGCGACGCGCCGGGCGGTGACCAGATACTGGCCGCCGGCCAGACCTACGTCCACCGCGGCGAGGATCACCCGCGACACCAGGGCGACCAGGGCCGCCTGCTCCACCGTCACGACCGCGGAGAACGCGGCCACCAGGGCGATGTCGCGGACACCCGCGCCGGCCGGCACGGGGATCGCGAGCATGCCCAGCGAGTACGCCAGCGAGTAGCCGCCGATAGCGACCGCCAACGCCCGAAGCGGCGGCGCACCGAAGCCGACCAGCAGCAGCCAGGCGTGCACGCCGAAGAAGAACCAGACGCCTGCCTGCCACGCCGCCGCGATCGTGATGCCCTTGCCGGTCGGACGCTTGGGCAGCGGCGGCCGGCGGAGAACCTTGAACGCGAAGTCGGCCAGCGGGCCGAGGATCGCCGGGTGCAGCGCCGCGAGTACGAATGGCACCGCGAGCATGCCCCACCAGTACCGACCCAGGACGTCGGGCGCACCGAGCGGGAGCAGCACCGCCGAGATCGGGAAACCGACAGCGACGACCAGCGCGAGCCCCAGGATGCCGACCGACAGGCTGACCCGGCGCGGCACCTTGTGTTGGTAACCGAGCTCGATCTGCGTCGCGATCGACCACACCGAGCCCGGCAGGTATTTACCCAGCTGGCTGACGAAGAAGATCCGCGCCGCCACCAGCACCGGCAGGCGGGATCCCAAATCAGCTAGGAGCGACCGCCAGACGAACATCCCGCACACCATCGCCAGCACCGCCGGCACGATCGACGCGACCGCCAGCGCCGTCGAAAGCTGCCGGAGGGCTCGGGAGACCTCCGGCCAGTTGTCGACCAGGTAGTAACCCGCGAACGCGAGCATCGCCAGCAAGAGCACGATCTTGACGGCGTTGAACAGTGCCGCACGTCCGCGGCGCGGCGCCGGAGCGGATGCTCCGGCGCTGTCGGGCTCCGACTGGGGGCCCGACTCGAGCGGGGCGTCCGGCTCCGGCCGGGTCAATCCGCCCTCGAGCGCACGATCAGGTCTGCGAGCAGCGCCACCGACGCGATCAACAGGCCCGTGACGATCAGCAGCAGCGAGTTCGTCGTGATGCGGAAGAAGTAGATGATGACGTCGACGATCGCCTTGGTGACGCCGACACCGAGCAGGACCAGCGCCAGCGGCATCAGGACCTTGATCGGGTTGAAGTACATCACCATCCGCAGCACCTGCAGGATGTAGCGGTACGCGTCCCGGACGAAGTGGAACTTCGACGTGCCGGCGCGCTTCGCGTAGTCGATCGGCAGGTAGTCGACGGTGTGCTGATTGCTCAGGAACGAGAGCGTGATCGTCGTCACGCAGCTGAAGCCGGGGGGCAGCAGCCGCAGGTAGGGCAGCGAGACGTCGCGGCGGAAGGCACGCAGACCCGAGTTGAGGTCGGGGATCTTCGTGCCGGCCAGCGTCTCGGCGACCTTCCGGATGACCCACTTGGCCGGCACCCGGAGGACCTTGTGCGTGCCCTGCTCGGTGGTGCGGGCGCCGACGACCTGGTCGGTCTCCGGGTGGTCGATCAGGTACTGGATGAACTCGGGGATGCGCTCGTTCGGGTACGTCATGTCCGAGTCGGTCCAGACGACGATGCGTCCGTAGGCCTCGGCGCTACCGATCCGGCGAGCGGTACCCGAACCGCCGTTGCGCTGGAACGGCATCAACCGCATGCGCGGGAACCGGGGCAGCGCCTCCTGGAGCACCTGCAGCGTGTTGTCGGTCGACTTGTCGTCGATGACGAGCAACTCGTAGCGGAAGCCGCTCGCGTCCATCGCCTTGGTGATGCGCTCGAGCTCCAGCAGAACGTGTGGGCCCTCGTTGTAGCAGGGCAGCACGATCGTGGCGTCGAGCGTGTTCGGCCCGTGGTCGAGCTCGTTGAGCGACGCCTGCGGGTCGGCGGGGTCACCACCGCTGATGCTGGCGTGACGGGCGTGCGGGGCGGCCTCGGGGAGAGTGGTCGTCGGGTCGGCGTTCATGGCCTCTCGCGGGGGTTCGATGCGGCTGCCGGGCATCACGGCTGGTCCGGCGCTGCGGTGCGACTGGTCCGGGTCGGACGAGCGTCAGGTTAGTCGGAGCGTGCGACAGCTTAACCGGTCACCATGGGTCGCCAAGAAAACACGAGGTCAAGGAAGCGAAAAACGACCACTCGGTGGATGTGTCGGGGTAGCGCGAGCGTCACGCGGCGTGGCTACGCTGGCGGGGGACCTGTCGAGCCCCGAAGCCGGTGCCGGCGCAGCTCGTGCATTCGACCTCGACGTCGCCGTCCGGTGCCGAGTCGAGCAGCTCGGCGAGATCGAACTCGTCGAGTGACCCGTGCTCCGAGGCCCAGGCCGACTCGGCGTCGTCCCGCCGGGCGAACCACTCGTCCCACTGGTCGGCCCCGATCAGGCCACCCCGGCAGTGAGGGCAAGGCTCGGCCGACTGGTGCAATCTTTTGGCGGTTCGCATCTCCACCTCCGAGGGTGCGTGGCTACTTACATCGATGTAACCACTACCCCCCGACAAAATTGCTTAGGCACCCAGCACCTGCCGCAGATGGGTGTTGTCGAAGGCTCGGTCGGGGTCTGCTCGGTCGCGTACCGCTAGGAAGTCCTGGAACCTGGGGTAGCGGCCGCTCAGCTCGGTGACGTCCAAGTAGTGCAGTTTTCCCCAGTGGGGACGCCCCTCCAGGGCGAGCATGACGTCCTGGACCGCCCGGAAGTAGTCCTCGTGCGGCGTGCGGTGGTACTGGTGCACCGCGACGTAGGCGGAGTCCCGTCCGTGGGCGGTGGAGAGCCACAGGTCGTCGGCGGCCGACATCCGCACCTCGACGGGAAACGAGATGCGCCACCCACGCCGTTCGATCAGCCGCCGGATCTCGGTGAGCGCCTCCCCGAGCGCCGCCCGGGGGATCGACCACTCCGACTCCCGGAACCGCACCCGCCGCTGCGTGGCGAAGACCGCGGCCGACCGGTCGACGTACTCGCGCGCCCCGAGCGCCCGCGCCGACACCGCCGCGATCGGCCGGATCGCCCGCGGAGCCGCCCGGCCGAGCTCGCACGCCCAGGCGAAGACCGTGTTCGAGAGGAACTCGTCGTCCCACCACGCGCGCCCACGTGACAGCGGCTTGCGCAGGGCGTCGCCCGGAAGGCGGTTGTTCTGTTTGTAGAGCGTGCCGGTCGTGTGCGGGAACCAGAAGAACTCGACGTGGTCGTGCTCGTCGACGCGCTCGTGCACGGTGGCGAGCATCTCGTCCAACGGCACCGGCTTCTCCACCGCGTGCAGCAGGAACGCGGGCTCGCACTGCAGCGTCACGGCGGCGATGACGCCGATCGCTCCGAGACCGAGCCGGGCGGCCTCGAACAACGCCGGATCGGTGGACGCGTCGCAGTCGACGATCGACCCGTCGGCCAGCACCAGCGTCAACCCGCGGACCTGCGTCGACAGCCCGCCGAAGCGGCCACCGGTGCCGTGCGTGCCGGTGGAGATCGCGCCGGCGATCGACTGGGAGTCGATGTCGCCGAGGTTGGTCATCGCGAGCCCGTACGGCGCCAGGAGCCGTGGGATGTCCCGCAGGCGCGTTCCGCCGCGCAGCGTCACCAGACCGGTTTCCGCGTCGCCGCGGACGACGCCTCCCAGCGCGTCGAGGCTGACCTGGACGCCGTCGGTCGCGGCGATCGGGGTGAACGAGTGGGCCGCGCCGATCGGCTTGATCCGCAGGCCACGCTCGCGGGCCTCGCGGATGGTCGCGGCCAGGTCGTCGACACTCGCGGGAGTGGCGACCTCGGCCGGGGCCCAGTGCTCGTTGCCCGCCCAGTTGGTCGCGGGCGACAACACTGTCATCGGCAACTCCGTGAGCTCGTCGGGACTGTCAGAATGCCTTGCCTTCACCCCGGTAGGTGGGAACGACGTCCACCACCCGGTCACCGTCGACGACGTGCAGCACGTCGACGTGTTCGCAGAGTTCGCCGGCCTTGGCGTGGCGGAACCAGACCCGGTCGCCGAGCTTCAGGTACGCGGTGGCTTCTCCGGTGAGTGGGGTCTGCACCTCGCCGGCGCCCTCGGTCGGCGACAGCGTCAGACCCGGGGGGTAGACCGGGGTGGGCGCGCGGTCGGAACCGGGCGCGCCCGAGGCCACCCAGCCGCCGCCGGCGACGGTCACCCAGCCGCGGGCCGGCCGGCGCACCACCTGGGTCGCGAACATCGCCGCCGGTCGGGGCGTGAACGTGCGGTAGGTGTCGAACAGTGCCGGGCCGTAGAGCCCGGATCCGGCGGCGACCTCGGTCACCGCCGGGTCCGCCGCGCTCTTCTCGATGCTCCCGGTGCCGCCGGCGTTGACGAACCGCAGTGGGGGCTCGCCGACCTGCTCGAGCGTGCTCCGCACCGCGACGACGATCTTCGCGCGGCGTTCGAGCAACTCGGCCCAGGAGCGGCGTTGCATCCAGCGCACCGCGAGCGCGCGGAAGAACCGGCCGGGGTTGTCGCCCACCCCCGCGATCTGCGCCTCGTACGACATCAAGCCGGTGATGCGAAAGCCCTTGCGAAGCGCCACGCGACGCGAGAGCACGGCCGCGTCGGCCGCTGTATGCACCGGAGACCGCCGTACACCGAGGTGGAAGCGACCGAGCTTCAGCGAGGCGTCGAGGTCGAGGCAGACCTGGATCTCCGGCCGTCGGCCCGGAGGTGCGATCTGGTCGATGAGGTCGAGCTGGTCGATCGAGTCGACCATCAGCGTGACCCGTTCGGCCAGCCGCGCGGACCGGGTGAGCTCGGCGAGCGCCGCCCGGTTCGCGGTCGGGTACGCCACGACCACGTCGGTGAACGCGGTTGCACCGTCGCCCTCGGCCAGCCAGAGTGCCTCGGGTAGTGCGTAGGCCAGCACTCCGGCGAAGCCGTCCAGAGAGAGCGTCTCGATCAGCGCGGTGCGACAGCGCAGCGACTTGCTCGCCACCCGGATCGGGGTGCCGGCGGCGCGGCGGGTGAGTGCTACGGCGTTCGCCCGGAACGCCGTGCGGTCGAGGACCGCGAACGGTGGTTCGAGGTGGGCGGTGGCGGCTTCCAACCGCGCGAAGATCGCGTCGGGAGTGGTGGAGCGGGGGGCCGGCTCGGTTACGGCGTCCTGGCCGGGGGTATACGGAGCGTGACCGGGACGGGCCCGAGGTGTGACGTGGACTCCGGTTTCGGCCTGCTCCGGCGTGCCGAATTCGTGGCGCGCCGGGTCTCCGCGTCGCTGCGGTATCGGAGCAGATGTCGGGTCCGCGAGGGGCTGTGCGGCGTCCAATGGCACGGTTGGGGCATCGTGCGAATCCGGATTGGCCTCCTGACCAGGCAATTCGCCAGGTGGGTTGCCGGGCCGTGCCATCCGGCGCCTCCAGTGCTCGTTCGCAGGTCCGGATCGGGCCGAGGGACAGCCTAAGTCCGGCTGTGCACCTCCGAAGCGACTTCTCAGTAGATACTCAGTGTGTGACCACAGTCCGACAGACGTCGCAGATCCCCGGAAAGCCGTCAAGGCCACTCGGAGCCCGCGCCGGGGCTCGGCCCGGGACAAGACGTGGGCCCGGTGGCGGTCCGGGACGTGATGCGGGTCAGTCCGTGGCCGAGGTCTGGCTCGCCGAACATTCGGCGTCGGAGCCGCTGCGTCGGTTGCCCAGCCAGCAGCGCAGCCGCCAGCGCGTCGAGCGGATTCTCGACGCCGCCGGCGACCTGGTGGCCGAGCGCGGGTACGAGGCGACGACGACGAGCCTCATCGCGCGCCGGGCCCGGGTCTCGCCGGGGTCCTTCTACCAGTTCTTCGCCGACAAGCGGGCGGCCGTGAAGGCGCTCTCGGCGCGGAACCTCGCGGTGTTCGCGGAGCGGTTGGACGAGGCGCTCGTCGACGACCAGTTCGCGCACTGGTGGGACACCGTCGACGTGGCGTTCGACATCTACGTGGACCTGTGTCGCCACCACCCCGGGTTCCGCGCGGTGCGGTTCGGGGACATCGTCGACACGCACCTGCTCGACCCGACGCAGGACAACGACTCGGTCGTCGCCAGCCGGATCGCGAGCCTGTTGCACGCCCGGTTCGGGGTGGTGGACACCCCGGCGTTGCGGCTCGCGCTGCTCACGACGACGAAGGTGGCCGACGCGCTGATCAAGTTCGCGTTCAGCCGTTCGCCGGAGGGGGACGAGGAGGTGCTCCTGCAGGGGCGCCGGATGCTCCGGATCCACCTCGAGGGGTACGTGCAACTGGCCGGCGACACCAACCCGGCCGCCGGGAGCGACCCGAGCTAGCGGTAGCGGTCCCGTTCAGGCGCGCCCTGGGTCGACCCAACGGGACCGCTCGCGCCGGCCCGGCGGTAGCGGTCCCGTTTCGGGACGCTGTGACGCGCCCGACGGGGACCGCTTGCGGCGGGGATCAGCGAGGAAGCTCGCGTGACTCGCCGATCGCGAGGTCCCAGAGGTGTTCGCGCGGGCGGTCGGCGGCCGCCCAGGCCTGCTGAGCCTTCTCGCGCGGCTCGGTCAGCGGCTCCCCGGTGAGCACGAACGTGCCCCAGTGCATCGTCGCCATCCGCGTCGCGCCCAGGTCCGTGCACGCGCGCACGGCCTCATCGGGGTCCATGTGCACCGGCTGCATGAACCAGCGCGGGTAGTAGGCGCCGATCGGCAGCAGCGCCAGATCGATGCCCGGGTACCGCGTGCCGATCTCGGCGAACCAGTGGCCGTAGCCGGTGTCACCGGCGAAGTAGATGCGCCGACCGGCGTCGTCGGTGAGCACCCACCCGCCCCAGAGCGTCTTGCACGTGTCGGTGAGCGACCGCCGGCTCCAGTGGTGGGCGGGCACGAAGTCGAACGTGACCCCGGCCAGCACCGTGGACTCCCACCAGTCGAACTCGGTGACAGCGGTGAACCCGCGCCGGGTGAACCACTCGCCGAGCGCGGCCGGGACGAAGACCGGTGTGTCCCGCGGGAGACGGCGGATCGTCGGTGCGTCGAGGTGGTCGTAGTGGTTGTGGCTGATCACCACCGCGTCGATCGGCGGCAGCTCGGACCAGGCCACTCCGGGCGGCGTCACCCGGCGGCTGACGCCCGGCATGGCGTCGGACCAGATCGGGTCGGTGAGCACGGTGAGGCCACCGATCTGCACGACGTAACTGGCGTGCCCGACCCAGGTGACGACGGCCTGGTCCTGCCCGGTGGCCCGGACGAACCCGGACCGGTCGATCGGGATGCGGGCGGCGTCGGTGCGGTCGACCCGGGGACGGCCGCGCCGCAGGAGCTGGAACTGCTCCCGCGGACCGGGGAGCGGACTGGTGAGACGGTCGGCGAAGGATTCGGGCCAGACACGCTGGCCATTCAGTCGGGTGCTACGAGCCAGTCGCGTGCGACGAGCTCTGGCCAGTCGATCGGCGTCCAACATGAGCCAACCCCTTCCCGCGAGCGCCCCGGCGGTGACCGGGGCGCGCGCCGGCGACGCTGTCGGCGCGAAGGATCCAGTACATCCAGGCTAACCGCGCCGGGCGAACCCTCCACGGTTGTCCACAGGCTCGCTGGGTATCGGATCAGTCGTGTTCACTTTCAGGGACTCCGGCCCTCCCAGGGCTTAAGGTCGCCGTCTGTGAACGTGGCTAAGGTTCTGCGCCGGATCGGCCTGTCTTTCCTCGTCGTCCTGGTCGTCCTGGCTTGTGTTGTGGCGGGCACGCTGTACTTCACGATCCGCGCGTCGCTGCCCGACTACACCGGCACCGTGAAGGTGCCCGGCCTCGATTCCACCGTCGACGTGTACCGCGACGCCCAGGGCATCCCGCAGGTCTACGCGCAGAACGCCGACGACCTGTTCCGCGCCGAGGGATACCTGCACGCCGTCGACCGGTTCTGGGAGATGGACTTCCGGCGGCACGTCACGTCCGGGCGTCTCGCCGAGCTCTTCGGCCCGTCCCAGGTCTCCACCGACAAGTACATCCGCACGATGGGCTGGCGGCGGGTCGCCGAACAGGAGCTGCCGCTGCTGTCCGCCGACAGTCGCCGCTGGCTCTCGGCCTACGCCGAGGGCGTCAACGCCTGGATCGACGAACACTCCGGTCGCTCGGCGAGCCTGGAGTACGCGGTGCTGGGGCTGCAGAACTCCGGCTACGAGATCGAGCGTTGGACGCCGGTCGACAGCCTGGCCTGGCTCAAGGCGATGGCCTGGGACCTGCGCAGCAACATGGGCGACGAGCTCGAGCGGGCCCAGCTGCTCGCGTCGGGCCTCGACTGGGAGCAGATCAACGAGCTCTACCCCGAGTACCCGTACGAGCAGAACCCGCCGATCGTGACGTCCGGCGCGGTCGTCGACGGGACGTTCCAACCGAAGGCCGTCGTGCCGCAGGACACGGGCAGCACCCCGCCGGCGCGCCGCACCGCCGGGGGTGGCGGCGGCTCACCGGAGACCGGTGACGAGGCCGCGGTCCGGGCCGCTCTCAGCGGCCTGAGCGGTCAGCTCGACGCGCTCGGCACCGGCCTGGGGAGCCTCCCCGCACTGCTCGGAACCGGCGACGGCATCGGGTCGAACTCGTGGGTCGTCGGCGGCAGCAAGACGGCCACCGGCAAGCCCCTGTTGGCCAACGACCCGCACCTGGGCCCGGCCATGCCGTCGGTGTGGTACCAGGTCGGCCTGCACTGCAGCACGGTCAGCGCCGCGTGCCCGTTCGACGTGTCGGGGTTCAGCTTCTCGGGCGTCCCGGGTGTGGTGATCGGGCACAACGCCCGCGTCGCCTGGGGCTTCACGAACCTCGGGCCCGACGTCACCGACCTGTTCCTGGAGCGCGTCAGCGGGGACACCTACGAGCGCGACGGCGAGCAGGTGCCGCTGGTGACCCGCACCGAACGGATCAAGGTCGCCGGGAGCGACGACGTCACGATCACCGTCCGGTCCACGGTCCACGGCCCGCTGCTGTCCGATCAGGATGCCGACCTGCGCGCGGTCGGGGCCAAACCCGGCGTCGACGCCCAGGGTGTTCCCACCCAGGAGCCGCAGACGGCCAACCCCGCCTATGCGGTGGCCCTGAGCTGGACGGCGCTCACGCCGAGCCGTACCGCGGACGCATTGTTCGCACTGAACCGCGTCGCCGATTTCACCCAGTTCCGCGCCGCGGCGAAGCTGTTCGCCGTGCCGGCGCAGAACATGGTCTACGCCGACGTCGACGGCAACATCGGCTACCAGGCACCGGGAACGATCCCGGTCCGCGGCAGCGGCGACGGGCTGTTCCCGGCGCCGGGCTGGAACCCGAGCTACGACTGGGTCGGCACGGTGCCGTTCGATCAGCTGCCGTACACGTACAACCCACCGGCCGGCTACATCGTGACCGCGAACCAGGCGCCGGTCCGCGAGGGCGCGGGTCCGGTACTCGGTTACGACTGGGACACCGGCTACCGCAGCGCCCGCATCGACGCGCTGCTGCGCGCGAAGTTCGCGGCGGGCAAGGTCGACGCCGCCGACATGAACGCGATCCAGATGGACAACTGGAGTGCGGTCGCGTCCGCATTGGTACCGGTGCTCACCCAGGTGGACGGCGCGCCGCCGCGCGTCCGCGAGTTGTTGAGCCGGTGGGACCTCCACCAGACACAGAGCTCCGCCGGTGCGGCGTACTTCAACGCGGTCTGGCGGCACCTGCTGCTCCGCACGTTCGACGAACTGCCGGGCGACATCACGCCGGACGGCGGTGGCCGCTACTTCCTGGTGGTCAGCAAACTGGTGAAGGAGCCGGACTCGCCGTGGTGGGACGACCGCGGCACTCCCGTGGTCGAGAAGCGCGACGACATCCTCCGGAAGGCTCTGGTCGACGCCTCGGACGAACTGACCGAGCGACTCGGGAACGACCCCTCCGACTGGCGGTGGGGCGACCTGCACACCCTGACGATCCGTAACCAGTCGCTGGGCACGTCCGGCATCGGGTTCATCGAGGCGCTGTTCAACCGCGGGCCGTATCCGGTGGCCGGCGGGAGCAGCATCGTCGACGCCACCGGGTGGACACCGGCCGAGGGCTACGAGGTGTCGTGGGTGCCGTCGATGCGGATGGTCGTGAACCTCGCGGACCTCGACGAGTCACGCTGGGTGAACCTCACCGGGGAGTCGGGTCATGCGTTCTCCGACCACTACACCGACCAGGTGGAACTCTGGCGGAACGGTGGGACAACACCGATGAGATGGGACCGGGAGGGCATCCGGCAAGGGGCTCGGTATGTCCAGAAGCTGACGCCCTGAGCGGGATCCGGCGGTGTCGCGGGCCGCGTAGGGTTGGTCGTAGCTGAGTTGGGTCGTTGCAGCAGAAGGAGACGACGAGCATGGCGTGGGACGACGAGCGTGAGGTCCCGATGATCGACGACACCGACATCGTCGTACTTCCCGATCAGACCGCCGATGACACCGACAGCACCGACTGGCGCGAGGGTGCGGCGCACAAACTCCGCGACCTCGAGCTCCTCGAAAACCGCCCACCGCACTGGGAGTGAGCGGCCCGCTGAGGGCGTCGCCCCCAGCGGGCTCCACCGCCGTTGTTGATCAAAAGCGGCGGCTGCTGCCTTCGCGAAGGGCATCCCTGATCTCGGTGAGGAGGACGACCTCCTCGCTGGGGGCCTCGGGCTCGGGCTCCTGGCCGCGGCGGCGCAGCTCGTTGAGCCGGTTCATCGGCGCGACGACGATGAAGTACAGCGCGGCGGCGGTCAGGGCGAAGACGATCAGTGCGGTGATGAACGCTCCGTAGTCGAACCTCGCGCCGTTGATCTCGAAGTAACCGCCGACTTTCTCGCCGCCGGTAATCACCTGGATCAATGGCTTGAGGAACGAATTTCCGAACTGGGTCACCAGACCGGTGAACGCGGCGCCGATCACCACACCGACGGCCAGATCGACGACGTTGCCGCGGCGGATGAAGTCGCGGAATCCCTTGAGCATCGCGCTGTGTCCTCTTGCTCTCGTCCTTCAGGGGGCTGTTGCTCTATGCCTCGCCGAAGGCGGATCGAAGCATCCGGCAGTCAAGGCGACCGCACTGTAACGGAGAGCCGGGCGCCGGGACCGATCGCCGCCAGCGCCGCGGCCTGGGCGGGGGAGACCGCGAGATAGAGCACTCCGTCGGGCTCGCCGGCGGCGCCGACGCCGCACAGCACGGCAAGGTCGGCCGCGACGACGTCAGCCGTGCCAGTGTCGCCGTCGGGGCGTACGAGCACGTCGACGTGCTGCCCGGCGCGGATCACCGCGAGCACGGCCGGATCCGGGAGCCGCAGCGGGAAGCCCACGGCCCCGTGCGGTGGTACGAATTCGCGCGAACGGCACGCCGCAACCGCGCGCCTGTCCCCGGCCGCGGCCGAAACGGTCGGTGTGGCTCGGACGGTGCCTTGATCGGCGTCGACATCGGGGAGGAGCAGGACCGCGACGGCGGCCGCCACCAGCGTGGCTACGCACACCGCACGCACCCACCCGCGCCGGCTGCCACGCGGCAGCCAGACCCGGGGCGCCTCCAACCGTTCCGCGCGCCGCATCACACCTCCCGCGGCGACGCTAGGCGCGCGGCACGGAGCGGCCCGGGCCCGAACGCCGACCTGCGGACGACCGGCGACCCGGTGGAAAAAACGATCAGCCGGCCCTCACCTGGTAAGGACCGGCTGACGAACCGCGAAAGCGTCTAGACCGAGGCCTTCGACGACGAGGTGCCCGAGCTGCTCGAGCTGCCGCCCGAAGATGACGACGAGCTGTCCGACTTCGTCGAAGTAGACGAAGTAGACGAGGACGAAGAAGACGAGTCAGCAGAAGAGCTGCTCTTCGCCGGCTCCGAGCTGGTCGACCCCGACCGCGAGTCGGTGCGGTAGAAGCCCGAACCCTTGAACACCACACCCACGGACGAGAACAGCTTCCGCAGCTCGCCCTGGCACTCCGGGCACACGCTCAGCGGAGCGTCGGAGAACGACTGAACCGCGTCGAGTCGGTGGCCGCAGGCCGTGCACTTGTATTGGTAGGTCGGCACGGCCGCCTCCTGGAGATGGAACCTTGTTGGCACTCAGATCGAACGAGTGCTAAGTGTGCGGTATTCCGCGCTTTCGCGCCAGCGGGTCAGGATTGTCGATCTGCTCACAGTGGGTTATTCGGGGCTCAATCGCACCCAGCCGCCAGTCGGCGTGATCACATCCGTGATGCGTCGGTCGTGCTCCTCGGTGGGCACCGAGTCGAGCACCTCGTCGTCGTAGACCAGCGCTACCAGCGGTGTTTCCGACGACACCCGGGCCAGCGCGCGGTCGTAGCAGCCGGCGCCGCGCCCGAGCCGCGACCCGTCCCGGCCGACCACCAACGCCGGCACCACGACGAGATCCACCGAGCGCACCGCGTCGACGCCCAGGGCCGCGCCCGGATCGGGCTCCCAGAGGTCGTGGGGACCGCGCACGAGTGATTCGCGGTTCTCGTACCCGGCCCAGTCGAGGTCGCGGTCCGGACGCATCAGCGGCAGCAGCACGCCGATCCCGGCTTCCCGGAGCGCGTCGGGGAGGCCCACCCGGGGTGCGCCCGACAGCAGCGGGGGCCCCGGAATGACCCCCGGTTCGGAGCCGATCGGTGCGTATGCCGCGACCGACCACACCCCGCGCTCGTTGAGACCCGCGAGGAGATGGGCCACCAGACGGCGGCTTTCGGTCGCGATCCGGGCCGGAGGGAGGCCGGCGAGGCGCTGTGCACGAGCTGCCTTGCGGTGCGCACGCAGCTCCGCCTTCGCCGCGCGGGCCGACACCTGCCGCTCGGGGGCGGGTCCCGACCCTCGGGCGTCCGGCGCGCTCATTCCTGCTCCTTCTCCTGAGTTCGGGAGGTACCGATGACCCTACGCAGGCGACTCGCCGCGGTCCTGCTCTCGGTGGTGCTGGGGCCGTTGCTGCTCGGCGCGGTGGCGGTCGGGGTCACGGCCACGCGGTTGGCCGAGGAACGCGCCACCGAGCGCCTGGGGGCGGCTGCGACCGTCGTCAGCACGGCGGTGAACACGGTCTGCCAGCGTGCCCGGTCGGCGGCGGAGGCCCTCGCGGCCGGGATCGCCCGCGGCGAGCGGCCGGCCGCCGCGGCGGGCCTCGTCGCGACGCGAGGCCTGGCCGAGACGGCGCGGGTCGAGAACACCGTCGGCACCGCGCTCGGCGTCGCCGGTGACCTGTCCGTGCCGGTCGCGCAGTGGGGCGACTGCACGCGCGGGACGCCGCCGACGAACGTGGGTCGGTCCGTGATCGCCGCGGAGGTCGCGCTCCACCGTGCCGACGGCTCACCGGCCGGTCGGGCGCGCGCCGCGTTCACGGTCACCGCCGACGACCTGGACGCGCTGGTCTCGATCCCTGGCGTCGAGGTCACCACCGTGCTCGGCGCCCTGCCGGGCGTCGACAGCAGCAGGAAGACGGAAACCGACGTACGGTCGGCGACCCTCCGGATGCGGGTGCTCGAACCGGTGGCCGGCCGACCCGTGCGCACGGTCCTGCGCACCCCCGCGCCGGACACGAGCGCGCTCTACGGCGCACTCTCCGTAGTCGTGCTCACCGCGGCCGGAGCTGCGCTCGTCGCAGCGAACCTCCTGGCCAAGGCGCTCACCAAGCCCTTGGCGGAAGTGGCGGCCGCAGCGCAGCTCGTCGCCGAGGGCGATCTGGCGGCCCGCGCGCCCGTCCGCGTGCTCGACGAGGTCGGGCAGCTCGCCGCCACGTTCAACCGGATGACGCGGAGCATGCAGGCCTACGTCGCTGCGCTGACCGCCGGACGCGACCAGCTCCGCGGCACGCTCGCGCTGCTCGGCGACACGATGTCGAGCACCAACGACGTCGATCGGATCCTGGAAGTCGTACTGGAGAGCGTCGTCGCGACGACCGCGGCGGAGAGCGGCATCGTGCTGCTAACCGACGGATCGACGCTGGTCGGACGACGAGCGCTCGGCCGGCCGCACGACGTCCGGATCGTGATCGGGGAGGGGCTGCTCGGTGGCGTCGCGACGACCGGCGAGGCCCGCCACGGCAGGGAGAACTGCCGGACGTTCATCGCGGTGCCGATCGTCGGGCCGCCGCACCCGCCCGCGATCCCCGACGGACGCCTGCTGGGCGTCCTCGCGCTCTACGACCGGCTCGGCGGGGACGACTTCGACGACGGTGACCTGCTGACCGTCCGATCGTTCGCGGGCCAGGTGGCCGTCGCGCTGGAAAACGCGCTGCTGCACCGCCCTCCGCCATGGCGAATGCCCCGACTGGTTACGGAATGGAGCTCCTGTGGTTAACCCGGGTCGACACCTGTGGCCGACGAAGACGCGTCCGAGTTTGTTGGCTAGTCTCCCGACATGGTCGAGACTTCCGCCGCAAAGCCCCGCACCACGCGCAAGGCCGTCATTCCGGCCGCCGGCCTGGGAACCCGCTTCCTGCCGGCCACCAAGGCCGTCCCGAAGGAGCTGCTGCCGGTCGTCGACAAACCGGCGTTGGAGTACATCGTCGAAGAGTCGGCCGCCGCAGGCCTCGACGACGTCCTGCTCGTCACCGGTCGCGGCAAGAGCGCGATGGTCGACCACTTCGACCGGCGCCCCGACCTGGAGAAGTCGCTCGAGGAGAAGGGCAAGACGGCGGAGCTGAACGCGGTCCGCCGGTCGTCGGAGATCGCCTCGATCAACACCTGCCGCCAGGGTGAGCCGAAGGGTCTCGGCCACGCCGTGCTCTGCGCCGCCTCGCACGTCGGCAACGAGCCGTTCGCGGTGATGCTCGGTGACGACCTGATCGACGCGCGCGACCCGATCCTCCCGGCGATGCTCGACGTCCAGGAGGAGCACGGCGGCATCGTGCTCGCGTTGCTCGAGGTGCCGCGGGAGCACATCAAGCGCTACGGCATCGTGGCGGTGGAGGAGACCGGGCGCACCGGTGAGGGGCACCTCGGCAACATCGTGCGCGTCACCGACATGGTCGAGAAGCCCGACCCGGAGGACGCTCCGAGCAACCTCGCGATCATCGGTCGCTACGTGCTGCCCGCCGAGATTTTCGATGCGATCCGCGACACGAAGCCCGGCGCCGGCGGCGAGATCCAGCTCACCGACGCGATGGCCGACCTGCTGAAGGCGGGCACCCCGGTGCACGGCGTCGTGTTCAAGGGCCGCCGCTACGACACCGGCGCGAAGATCGACTACCTGAAGGCCACCGTCCTGCTCGGCGTCGACCACGACGAGCTCGGGTCGGAGTTCCGCGAGTGGCTCACCGACTACGTGAAAACGTCGCTGGCGTGATCATCTCGGGGGGGATGACCACGGATCTGCTGGGAATGGGGACCCAGCGCTTCGTGGACACGGCGCTGGCCGATCTCGAGCAGCTCCGTCCGTTGCCGATGGCGCTGCTGGAGTCGCTCGGCGTCCTGCTGGCCGAAGACGTCGTGGCGCCGGGCCCCGTCCCGGCGTTCGACGTCGCCGCGGTGGACGGCTACGCCGTCCGGGCACACGACACCCTGGGTGACGCCCAGTGGTCCGGTGATCCGTCACTGCATCTTGCTGACGTCAGACTGGCGGTCATCGGGGACCTCACCGCAGCGTCCTGGGAGCCGGCCACCGTGTCGGCCGGTGCCAGTTACACGGTCACGGTCGGAACACCGCTGCCGGTCGGTGCCGACGCCGTCGTGGCCGGTGAGGTCACCGACGGTGGCCTGGCCAACGTCCGGATCGGGCGCATTCCGCAGCCGGGCGACGGCATCCGGCGGCGCGGGAGCACGGTCGCGGCCGGAGCTGTGCTGGCGCCGGCGGGCTCGCGGGTCACCGCGGCGACGATCGCGCTACTGGCCTCGGCCGGGGTCGAGTCGGTACTGGTGTCACCGCCGCCCCGCGTGCTGGTAGCGGCGACGGGGGACGAGTTGGTGGATTCGTCGCGGCCGGGGTTCTTGGGTTCGACGCCTGGTCGGGTCGTGGACGTGGACTCGCTCGGGGTGGCGGCGGCCGCCCGCGAGGCCGGTGCCCACGCGCACCGCGTCGGCATCGTGCCCGACGAGGACGAGGCCCTGCGCCGCCTCGTGGAGGACCACGCGCACCGCGCGGATTTGCTCGTCACCACCGGAGGCACCGGCGCGGGCCACACCGACGTCCTGCGCCGGCTGTTCGGGCTCGACGACGTCGTCCACTTCGAGGCGTTGCCGCTGGAGCCGTCGCTCGTCGTCGGCTACGGGCGGGTGGGGCCGTCCCGGATGCCGGTGCTGTGCCTGCCGGGTGACCCCGCGGGAGCGCTGCTCGGGTTCGAGCTCGTGTTGCGTCCGATGTTGCGTCGGCTGGCCGGAGCGTCGTCGGTGTACCGGCCGACCGTGTTGGCCGAACTCACCTCGCCGATCCGATCGGTGCCGGGGGTCCGGGAATTCCGCCCGGCGCGGGTCGCCCGGTCGGAGGACGGCGGGTACCTGGCGTCGCCGCTCACCGGGGGTGAGGCATTTCTCACCGGCTACGCCTCGGCCAACGCGTTGCTGGCCGTGCCGGAGGCGGCGTCCGACGTCGCAACCGGAGTGGACCTGCCGGCGTTCCTGCTGGAAGGCGTCCCGGAGTGAATTTCGACTGAACGGATCCGTTGACCGCCCGTGCGCGTTGGCACCGGAGGTGTCTAAGCTTCCGGCACCAGTTACCGCCGCGAGGACGCCGATGACCGCACTGCCCGGCTGGCCGGCCACCCTGGCGGAGGGCCCGGTCGGCCTCCGCCCCCACCGGATCCGTGATGCCCGCGCCTGGTCCGAGGTGAGATTGGCGAACGAGGAATGGCTGGCCCGCTGGGAGCCCACCTCGATGCGTCCGTGGGCCGATCGGCACCGCACCAGTGATTACTACGAGCTGTACCGCTCCCTTCGGCGTGGAGTCCGGCTCGGGCAGATCATGCCGTTCGTCGTCACGTACGAGGACGAGTTCGTCGGACAGTTGACGCTCGGGAACATCGTGCGTGGCGCGTTCTGTTCGGCGTACGCCGGTTACTGGGTCGACAACCGGGTGGCCGGTCGGGGAGTGATCCCGACGGCGTTGGCGATGGCGGTGGACTTCTCGTTCGCACACGCGGCGCTGCACCGCATCGAGGTCAACATCCGGCCGGAAAACACGTCGAGTCGGCGTGTCGTCGAGAAATTGGGCTTCCGTCAGGAAGGCTTCCACCCACGCTACCTGCACATCGACGGTGGCTGGCGCGACCACGTCGGGTACGCGCTGACCGTCGAAGACGTGGCGCCGGCCGGATTGCTGGCGCGGTGGCGGACGGTGCGGACGGGTTCGTCGACGGATCCTGCGGCGCGCTGAGACTGCCCGGGCCAGCGGGACAATTGTCCCGATCGGGTGGCTGGAAATTCGATAGTGCCCTCCTCTTTTGAGCGGTTCGGTGAGTGGGCGGCGAGAAGGTCTGGAAGCAGACACGCCCATTGAGTTCCGCAATGTCCTGGACTACCCCTCGTAGCCTCGAACTACGAACGTGTAATTCACCCGGAACCGGGGGAGGGAGGGTCTATGCCGTCGTCTGTGCTGCTTGCGTTGGTCGTTGCCGCTGGGGTGCTGATCCTGATGCCGGCTCTGGCCCACCGCTACGACACCGCGCTGCGGGGTCAGGCGGAGCTGCGTGCTTCGTCGATGCGGGTACTTCCCCGTGAGCGTCGGCGGCGCACGGTGCCGTCCGGCGGCCCGGTGCGCCCGCCGACGTCGCTCGTGGTTCCCGCCGCGGTGAAGACGGCTCAGGGCGTCTCCGCCGATGGTCGTGACCTGACCGCTGTCCGCGCTTCACTGGTGCGTGAGGCTCTCTCGGAGAGTGGCGCTCCCCGTGCGCGGGTACGGGTTCGTCGGCCGGCGAACGGCAACAGCGCTGTTCCGGTGAGCGCGGTTCCGGTCAGTGCGCCTGTGGGTCGGCCGGTGAGTGTCGTGCCGGCGCCGCGGACGGCTCCGACCGTGGTACCCGCCGCGGCCGTGCGTCGGGCAGCGGAGGTGCAGCGTACCCGTCGGCGTCGGCTGGTGCTGGTCCTGGCGACGCTCGTCGCCGGCCAGGCCGTCGCCGGGCTGTTCTTCGGTTGGGCGTTCTGGATCGGAGCCGTGACGTCGGCCGCGGTCGCGGTCGGGCTGCTGGGTCGCCTGCGGGCTCTGGCCGCGCGGCGTCAGCAGCGCGAGGCGCAGGAGCGGCAGGCCCGGGTGCTCATCGCCCGGGCCCGTCAGCACCGTGCCGAGGCGTTCGTCCGGCGCGCGCTGCGTCAGGTGCCCGCGGGCGCCGACCGCGAGGCGTGGCTGGGCCCGGAGGCGGTCCGTCAGGCCGCCGGCTGGCTGTCCCTGTCGCGCACCGAGCGCGAGCGCCCGGCCCGTGACGTCGTGCGGGTGCTGGCCGCCGCCGGGCGCGAGGTGTACCTCGCCGCTGACGGTTCGTGGGCGGTGCGGCCGGTGTCGCGCCCGGCTGCCCGCACCCGCGATGCGGCCGGTGCGACGACCGCTGCGCGGCGTCAGGCGCGTGCTGCCGGTGCCGCGCTGCCGAAGGTCGTCAACGGCTGAGATCCGGCTCCGGGGTGATGCCCCGGGCCGGATGCAAAAGCCTGCCGAGCGTCCTGGTAAGGTACCTACGGGCTTGGGGATGTAGCGCAGCCCGGTAGCGCACCTCGTTCGCATCGAGGGGGTCAGGGGTTCGAATCCCCTCATCTCCACCAAGTCTTGGCAGGTCAGAGGCCAGTTTCTGAAGTTGAGAAGCTGGCCTCCTTGCTGTCTTGACCGTCGTTTGACCGTGGATAGGGACGTCATGAACGGCAGCGGGCGGCACGGATGTGAGCGAGTTGACACGGATCGCTGACGTGCCGAACGACATTCGGCCGCGCTCTCTTGGCGGAGCAACAGCGTGCCCAGGCCGGCTAGTCGCGCTTTGGTCAAGTCTCCCAGGCCGCAGGTCAGCACCATGGCCGGCTCCGCCGGGCCGTTGTGCAGCACAGCGCCGATCGGCGGGCGCCTGCCTGCGCGTCGGAGCGTGCGCCGTGCGGCGAGCATAAGCAAGGGGCGCGGTCGGGCGCTCGGGCCAGATGCGTCAGCGGTCAGCGGGCTGGCCGTCAGCTTCGTGACCGATTGACGTCCATGTGAGGACACGCGGCGCTGGTTGGCGCGGTGAAGGGTGTGCGGTGGCGTCGACGCATTGCGCGCCAGAATCCGACCGCCCCGCCGAATTGTGTAGTGGTGTGCCAGGTATAGCCGTCGGCGGGCGGTCCGTCGGTGACAGCGGCGTCGACCAGCATCGTGCCGAGTCCGAGGCCACCGTGGGGCGGGTAGGCGTCGACTTTGTACACCAGTCCGCGGTGGCAGTCGGGGCAGACGGCGTAGCGGATGCGGCCGACTGCCGTGGTCCCGGTGAGGGCGGTGACGGTCGAGAGATGCGCGGGCCGGTCCGGAGGGGATCGGTCGAGCCGAAGGTTTCTGGTGAGGGCGCGACGCCGACGATGCCAGCCCGGTGTGAGTCGGCGGGGGCGGCGTAACCAGCGCGTGTTATCCAGCGCGGTCGCCAGCCGGGTGGACCAGGATGGTGGCCTGATCAAAGTGAGCTCTGCGTCGAGTTTATGGAGCAGGCGGTCACGTGCACGGCTGCGTCCGGCGCCGGAGGCGCGGAGGACGTCCAGGGCCACCATGCCGAGGCGGACAGCCTCGGGGTACCCATTGTCCGGGGCGACGCCCTGGCCGTTGGGTTCAGCGCGGATGCGGCATGCGGCGATTGCGGCTTCGAGGCGAGCGGGATCAGCGCCCATGTGCCGGAGGACGAATGGTGTGTAGATCCGTTCCTGCTGGGTTCGGTGGGCGAGGAGTTGGTGTCGCTGCTCCTCGGTGAGGCCGGACTCGTCCGCGTTGTCGTCGAGGTAACAGTTCACCGCATAGACCCAGAGTTCGGACGCGTCGCTGATCTCAGGAGCGTCAGGTTCCTCCGCACTGTCCATCCAATTACGTTAGGCGACTGCATCGTCACGCGGATGCAGAACGGGGCGTGCTAGCGGGCAGGTGGGTTCCCCTGTAAACGGAACGGCCAGGAGCGTCGCTGTAGGCGGCTCTGCCGCAGCCAATGCGGGCTGCAGATGGTGGTTGGGCGGCCACAAAGCCCGGGGTCACGGCGACCCCGGATACTCACCCAGCTCCGGCGTAGTACCTGTTCGAGAAGTCTGCACCGGGAAGTTCTGGCCGATCCCCTGGCACGACCCGTTTGGTGTCGTGTCTGCGATTTTTCCTCATATCTTGTCTACTGGTATCTACGATCGTAGGGTATATCCATGTCTAAGTTGGAACTGCCACCTCAGTACTTGCGGGATCTGACCCTCATCGCACACGCCAGGGATGAGTCGCTCGCGGAGACGGTTGGGTTTCTCCTGGAGTACTTCCGCCTGGGAGCTGCCGGGATGACTCCGAAGGCCGCCCCCGCCGAGCCGCAGGGCGTGCCGGTGTACGCGATCTATCAGGGTCAGCGGATCGAAGGCACTTACGACCCCATGAGCAACTCCCTGACGGTGACCTCCGGCGCCCTGGCGGGAGAGCGGTTCAACACTCCCAGCGGCGCGGCTAAGGCGGCGGTCGCTGGCATTAAGCCCGGTGTCGCACCGAATCGCAGTGGCTTCGATTTTTGGTTCGTCACGAGCACCGGGGAAACGCTGCGATCCATCCGCAAGGCGAGGTGAGCCGAGACGGAGCATCAGAGGAGTTGCGTCCGAGTGGACCCCCGCTATGCGCTAGTGATCGGCCTGACGCTCTGTGCCCTCCGGGGAGCCCTCCTCACAACGGCGTGTCTCACGGCGCTGTTCAGCCGCATCCCCAGCCGACGGCGGGTGGCGCTGGAACTTGTCCGCCTCATGCTGGTGCCGGTTTGGCGACGTGGCGCCCGAGAGCGGGCGATCGAGCGTCAACGGCGATGAGTGACCGACGTGTAGGCCCCCTGCGAGACCGGGGAGGCGGCGAACGACCTGGCGGGGACCGAGCTGAGTGATCGGGATTTGAGGCTTGAGTAGGCCGCAGCGATGTTGCGGATTCCGGCTGTCGGTTCCGCCCGCCCGCCGGTACGGTTGCTTCCGTAATTGATCGATCACTGAAGCAGGGATGTGGCCTGTGGGGTGGATCGACGAGGCGGTGGGCGCCCGGATCGAGAAGGGACGCCGTCGTAAGGGCTGGCATCAGAAGGATCTGGCAGAACGGATCGGCCGCTCGGAGTGGTGGGTCTCGCAGGTCGAGCGGGGGGTGATCGCGCTCGATAGCGTGAGCATGACCGAGCGGATCGCCGCGCTGCTGGGGGTGAGCGTCGATCATCTCTTGGTTTTTGATCTTCGCTACACCGAAGATGCGGGGACGCTGCCTTCCGCGGCGCATCGTCGGTCGTCCTCGACGGGTCGGGCTTCTGCGGACGTGTCAGGGGCGGATCGGGACGACACTGACATCCTGCTGCGACGTACTTTCACTCTCGGTTCGCTCGCCGGCTTGACCGCGGCGGTCGTTGGTCTGTCTCCGGACACCCGCGCTCAGGTGCAGCAGCGCGGGAGCGTCATGGACCGCAGGGCGGTGGAGGAACTGCGGTCCATCGGTGCGTCCTATCGGCGGTCCTACCGGTCGTTTCCGGCCTCGACGCTGCTTCCGGTCGCTCACCACCAGCTGGAACTGGTGACCTCGCTGCGTCCGAAGTCGCCGCCGGCGGCGCTGCGCACGTCCTTGTTGGCGCACATGGCGGAGATGGCATCGCTGGCGGCGGTGTTGCTGTCGCTGGATCTGGGTGATCACGAGCAGGCCGACACCTGCATGACCTGGGTTACGAGATCGCCAAGGAGATCGGCAACGTCGAGTTGTGCGCGCTCATCCTGGCCGGAAGGGCATTCCGCGCCTCCTACGCCGGTGACCCGGACAGCGGTCTGGATTACGCCTTGGCGGCCGTGGATATGGCCGGCCGTGGCGGCTCGGTGCGCATGCAGGCGTGGACGAATGCTGTCGCGTCGGAGATGTACTGCTTCACCGGTGAGGAGTACGGCTTCCGCGCTTCGCTGGAGGAGGCCCGCACCCTGCTGTCGGGCACGGCCGAGGACGAGCCGTGGGGCGGGATCGCCTGGTTCGATCTGGCGAAGGCGGATGCTTACGAGGGCAGTGACCTGGTCCGGCTAGGCCGGTTCGAGGAGGCGCTGCCGTCGCTGGACCTGGCCATCGATCGATTGTCACCGGACATGCTGCGGCATCGCTGTACGGCGTTCGTCTCGCGCGCCGAAGCGCACGCGGGCGCGGGAAACGTGGATGGGGCGTGCGCGGACGGGCACGTCGCGCTGGACCTGGTCGCGAGAGTGCAGCACCGTGAGACGCTGCGCCGGGTCACAGAGCTGCACCGCCGGCTGCGAAGGCACCGCACAACCGGAACGCGGAGCCTGGGCGAACACGTACTGGACGCCCGCACGGCGTTGCCGGCGGCGGGGAGTCGCGCGTGAGCCGCCGCACGGGCTTGATCCTCGACTTCGGCGGGGTGCTGACGACCAGTGTCCCGGCCTGCGCATTCGGCTTCGACCGCCGTGCGGGGCTGCCGGAGGGAACCTTCCTCTCAGTGATCGCGAAAGACCCGGTCGGGTCCGCGCTCTACGCGGACCTGGAACGCGGAGCGATCACCCAGACCGAATGGAACGCACAGACCGCCGCGTTGCTCGGCATCGACGGCACCAACCTGCTCGGCCGGGTTCTGGAAGATCTTCATCCGGAACCGGCCATGATCGCGGCGGCTCAGGCCGCCCGCGCGGCCGGCATCCGGCTCGGCATCTTCTCCAACAGCCTCGGTTCGGGGCCGCATGACGTCTACGCCGGCTATGACCTGACGACGACGTACGACGCGGTGCTGATCTCGGAGCGCTACCGGATGCGCAAGCCTGATCCGGAGATCTACGACATCATGCTCGACCTGATGGGACTCCCCGGCGAGGCGTGCGTGTTCGTGGACGACACGGCCCGCAACCTGCCACCCGCGCAGGAACTCGGGGTCACCACGATTCTGGCGACCGATCCGGCGACGACGATCGCACAGGTCGAAGCCGCCCTGGGCCTGCACCTAACCCAGCGCACCTAGACCGGTCGCAGCCAGGTTGCGGGCACGCACCTGGTCGTCCCGTACCGTCCCGGACGGCCGGGCAAGTCGCCGGGACGAGCGATTTGGCATGCGGGTGCTTGCCAGGCACATGGATGTTCCGGCCCCCTGGTGGTCCTGGGCGGCCGGGCCCGATCGGCGAGGACGGCAGGTCGACCTGGTTGTCCCGGAGGCTTGGGGTTGATCCAGTGGTCGCTATCGTGGGAGCTGTGGGTGACGACGTCGATCCTTAGAGCGAGACAAGCGTGGTTGTCGTCTTGGTTGTTGTTTTAGTTTTTGCACGTTAGCTTGCTGGTATGGGGACCCGCGAGATCTACACCAACCCACCGTTGGCCCTGACGGTCGTCGAGCTTCGCCATCCAACTTCGGTGCCTCTGCACGACGCCGACCAAGCCGCTCTAAAAACGCTCTTGAACAACAGCTTCCCGATCTTCAAGCCTGCCCGTCAGGTGATCTGGGCCGTGACCATGCCCCCGGCTTCGGAGAGCCCGGAGCAGACCCAGACGATAATTCCGCGGTATATGAACCGCGACCGCACGGCGGCAATCACGTTCCGGGCCGAGGCGATCGCGATCGAGACCACTTCCTACCAGCGGCGTAGCGTGCTACGGGAGATCCTGCGGGAGGCTGTGCAGGCACGCCAAAAGGTTGCTCCCGTGGATGGTGTCGAACGCCTGGGTATCCGCTATATCAATGAGGTGCGCGCTCCGGTCGACAGCCCAGCCGACTGGGCCCAGTGGATCGCGCCAGCGCTCGCCGGGATGACCGGTCTCGGCGGCAACCACGGCGGCGTGCAGACCTGGCAGGGCATGGCGAGTTTCGGCACACCGCTGACGGGCACGGTGGTGCGTCACGGCAACTTCGAGGGCCATGCAGTCGATCCTTCCGGCGATCTACGCCGTGCGAGCACTCCGCCACCAGGCCCGTTCTACCTCATGGATCTGGACAGCTATTGGACTCCGGAGGACAACACTCCGCCTCTGGATTGGGAGCTTGTTGAACCTCGCTTTAACGAAGCGGCGCTCTGTGCCTACGACCTGTTCCAAGACCTGATTACCGATCGGTACCGGCTGGAGGTGCTGGACCGTGCCCAGTGACACGCGGCCTGCCTCATACTCGCCCACTGCCCCCACGGCCCAGCTGATTGAACAGCCCGAGCCGGTCTCCACTGCTGCCTCTCAGATGGTCGATCTCGCCGAATCCGCCGGCTCGCTTCGCACGCAGGTCAGGTTCATACAGGAGGACATCCGCTTCATACAGGAAGACATCACCGCGCTTCACCACCGCGCGCTGTTCGTCGCTTGGGAGAAACGCACCGCGCTTCGAGGCAAGGACGCCCCCGCGAACTTGCTCGAATCGCTCGGCGACCTCGGCTTCGCCTGGCGCGACATTGCTCGGATGCTCCGCGTCAGCGTGCCGGCCGTGCAGAAGTGGCGTCGGGCCGGCGGCGTCACCGGCGAGAACCGCCGCAGGATAGCTGCTCTGCTGGCCCTGTGTGACGAAATCGCCGATCGGTACCACATCCAGGAGATCGCTTCCTGGTTCGAGATGCCCATCACTTCAACTGCGCCGGTCACGCCGATCGACCTCTACAGCGCGGGCAAGATCGACCTCGTCTTCGACCACGCTAGCGGCCAGGTCGACAGCGAGCAGATCCTCACAGCCTACGATCCGCAGTGGCGCGAGGACTTCCGCTCGGACTTCGAGGTCTACCTCGAAACCGACGGGGAGATGTCTATCCGCCCCAGGGGCGTGTGACGCGTGACCAACCAGATGGAGAAGCCCAGTCGCCCGCGCGACTTGTACCGAGCGCTCGGCGACGATGTCTCCCCGGTACGTCCGATCATCACCGGCGACGTCTTCGCCGACACCGAGATCACCGAGCCCGACGGAACATGCGTCAAGCGAATGGTCATGATCCTCGATCACCCATGCTCGCTGCGCACGGACGGGATCACCCTGGCGCCCCGGCTGACGGTGGCAGAGGTCGTAAGCGGCGCCCCCGGCAGTTGGCGGGGCAACTACAGCAAGATGTTCCTGCCAAGCCTCCTACCAGAAGGGTCAGAGGCGCAGGACTTCCACGTCCTCTTCGACAGTAGCTACCACGTCAGCCCCACCCAGATCACGGTCGCACATCGGATTGCTTGTCTGAGTACCGTCGGCATCAATCTCCTCCTCCAGCGGCGCGTCCACCACTTCAGCCGCGTCGTCGTGCCCACCTTCGAGTTCCAGAAAGCCAACGTCGGCGTCTACGACGAAGTCGATCTCGTCGAGGACTGGTGCATGGAGCGTGAGGATCACGACGTGAAAGCAGCGGAAGCCGCAGCAGAATGCATGGCCTGGCTCCGTAGCGAGGTCGACGGAGTCCGGAGACAAGACCTCCTCAAAGATGAGCAAAGGCGCAGTACCGTCCGACAACAGATGCGTGAGCACCTCAAGACGCTGCGGTCATCAGCCTGAATCCAGTGGTTGGCCGTGAGATGCCTGGCCCACCGCACCGCTGGCGCCGATTGACCTTCGCCGCGCTCCTCGACGACCACCCGACCTGGTAGGCGGCACAGTCAGGCTCCGAGAGTCACCCGGTGGAGGCGCCCATCCGGAAACTATGTGAGTCCCTCTGCCGTCGCCTACCGTGACGGGACTTCGGTGACCATCGCCGCAATTGGCCAGGCGGTCTTAGAGATGGTTTCAGAATGACACCGACGGGTTGTCGTTGTCGTCGAGCGGGTGGCGAGTCCTCGACTTCAGACGGGAGGCGGCGACATGGCGAACTGGCTGCAAGGGAGCCTTTGTTCGGGACAGCGACGCAAGCATCCGGTGAGCCGTTCGTGTCATGGGTCTGAAGGGTGTCCGAAGGGCACCGTATTGTCGCGGACCCTTACGGACCGAACGACTTTCTCGGCGCGCCGAAGCTCGATCCGGAGTGACGGGAACGTGGAAAGGTCGTAGCTGCTGCCAGTTGGCGACGGAGGTCCCCAATGAGGTGCGGGAGCTTTGGCTGCTGACTGGACCCATCAGCCCGGTTTCGGATTGCCGGGCGAGCCAGAGGCCCGTTCCGCGTTACCGCATCGGAGGTCAGCCGCGACGTCGTCGTCTGGTAGCGGCCCGGCCCGCTACCAGATAGGGGGACGCGATGGGTCTAGGGGCGCCAGACCACGTCGTAGTCCTTGTGGTCGTCGAAGGGCAGTGCGAGCGCACGGAGCGTATGGGTGTGGGCCAACGCGGAGCCGGCGAGCAGGTCTTTGCCGTTGCCGCAGAGCGTGCTGAAGGTGATGGCTTCCACGGCGCGGTCCATGATTCGGCGTTTGGCGTCGAGGTCGCGCAGGACGTTGGCGGGGTTGTGCCGGGCCATGTGAGGGCAGGGGTCCATCCCGTCCTCGGGCGCGTTCGGGTGGTTGGGATTTGTCTCGACCCAGGCCCACGCGCCGGGATCGTCGTCCTCGGGAGACTCCCCGGTCGCGCATACGGTCCAGATCTCATGTTTGCCGTAACCACCGGCGACCTGGGCGATCTCCTCGATTTCGTCGAAGCGCGCCCGGAGGAACGCGACTAGCTGGGAGGTGCGGGTGGCCTGGCCGGCTCTGGCCGGGGTGAGTGGATCATCGAGCCAGAGGCCGTCGATGTACTCCACCATCTGCTCAGTACTCATGCGTCTCATGATCGAGGAAGGTCAACTTTTGACCCCTTCGACACGCTTTCAAAGGCTTCGAGCGACGCCCTTGGACCGGACGGACAGGTGAACCATGTTTCCTGATTCTGTGCCTGTTCTAGGAGGTAGACGATCAACGAGGCTCGGCTAGCAGCGCCGCGTCCCGGTCGTGCCCCGTTCGGTGGTCGCGTCCAGGAACGATGGCTAGTCCTCCGGAGACGGCGCGAAGTAGCTGCCGAGCATTTCGCTGGTCCAGGCTGCTTGGTGGATTTCGCCGCGGGGGCCGAATTCGGTGAACCACGGTTTGATGTCGAGTACGGGTGTGCCGTCGACTGCGTCGAGGTCTTCGACGTGCAGGTCGAGGCCGTCGACCTTGATCAGGCGGCAGCGGGAGACGCCGAGCCAGTTGATGCGGCGCATGTTGCGGTGGCCGAAGATCCCGACCTCTGGCCAGTTGGGGTTGTCGCGGGGGCGGCGTGCGCCGAGGTTGAGGTCGGTGGGGTCGGTGAGGTGGAACCGGAACACGATCTCCAGGTGGGAGAACTCGTCCAGGCCGGCGGTGGCGTCTGCGGTGAAGCGGGTGCCGTCGATGCGGATGATGCTGCGGGTGCCGCCCCAGTAGTCGTCGGTGGGCTCGACGCGTCCTCCGATGACGTGAGCGACGGGCTCTACCTGAAACGACTCGCCGGGCATGGGTGGTCTCTCCTCGTGTGGGCGGTGAACTGGGAGTCCGCGGCTACGGCACGGATGCGGGACGGGTTAGGTGCTTGCGGCCAGATAGCCGGCGGCGCGGGCGTCGAGGTCGGCGACCCGGCGCATGCCGCGGGCGCGGAGCGGGGAGAGCACCGATCGCATGGTGGCGACCGCTTGGCGGGTACGTCCGGACTGGACGCCGTCCATCGCGTCGAGCGCGGTTGACCAGGTCGCGCAGGCCTCGTCGATGGCGCCTTGGCGGGCTTGGACGGTGCCGAGGTAGCCGAGGGTCACCGCGTGGGTCCGGGTGAAGCTGGCGGCTTTGCGGGTGCGGACGCTGCGGCGGAATTCGCGGACGGCGCCGGGTAGGTCGCCGCTGTCGCGCAGCGCGCAGGCGGTTTCGTGGGCGAGGCTGGCTTCGCCGAAGAAGAACACCCGGTTGGGTTCTTCGTCTCCGGCGGTCGCGGCGGCCAGGTCGTCCTCGGCGCGCAGGAGTGTGCGGGCGGCGGCCTGGGGTTGCCCGGTCGCGACGAGGGTTCGGCCGTAGACGACCCCGAACAGCGCCCGTTCACGCGGGCTGGCCAGGGTGTAACGGTCGCCGTCCATGGATGCGGCGGCGAGTTCGACGGCCTTCTGGCTGTGTCCCAGCTCCAGCGCTTGGTGTGCCATGGCGCGCAGGGTGTGCCCGGCCAGGGCGGGATCGTCGGCTTCGGCCGCGAGTTTCACCGCGGCGGCGAAGTAGTGCTGGCCGATGGCGTGCTCGGCGTCGTCGAAGGCCATCCAGCCGCATAGGTAGGCCAGCTCGCTGGCGGCGGAGAACATGTCGCGCCGCACCTGATGGTTCGGGAACCGGCCGCTGAGTGCACCGGCGACGTCGGTGGTCAAGTATTGGGCCACCGCTGTGCGTCCGTGTCCGCCGCCGCGCCGCTGGTCGATCCGGGAGAACAGGGAAACCATGTCGCGGACCGCGTCCACGTCGCTGCGTCCGACCGCCCGGCCGGTGGAACTGCCGCGGGAGCTGCCCTGAACGGAAAGTTTCTCCCACCAGGAGGAGCCGGGTACCACGAGTGCGGGCACGGAGTATGCGGCGGCCCGCAGCAAGCGCCGACGATCTGCGTCCACGTCGTGTCTCCCGAGATCGGCCAGTGCGACAGCGTATCGACACTCCACGTGGCCAACCCATGACCTACTGGAACGCTGGTCGACTCCAGGGAGTTTGCCTCAGTGCTGCTGGGGCCAGCTCTGCGTCGGTACCGTCGTCGTAGCAGCACATGCCTGCAGGCCGGTGTCGTCGTGTGCGCGGGAGGGCGGCAAATGCTCGAGGATCGGGAGTCGATCGGCAAGCGGATCCGACGTGCGCGCCTTCGGCTGGGGATGACCCAGGCTGATTTGGCGGCGGTGATCGGCCGGACTCAGGGGTGGGTCTCGAAGGTCGAGCAGGGGCGCATCGAACTCGACCGCACCGGCCTCATCAACCAGCTCGCGGCAGCTCTGCATTGCCATCCGAACGATCTGATGGAACGGCCGTACATCGCTGGCAAGGCGTCCGAGAACCAGTGGCAGGTCTCCGCCGCGTCCATCCTGCGGGAGCTTCGCCGCTACGATCTGACGCCGGTTTTCGACGGTCCGCCTCGTTCGGCAGCCGAGCTGTGGCGTGATACCGAGCGCCTGCACCGGCTACGGGACGCGGCGGCCAACGTGGCGATCATGACGGCGCTGCCGGACATGCTGCGGGAGTCCCGAGCCCTGGCGGAGGTGTCCGCCGGGCGTGAACGCGAAGAGGCGTACGGCGTCTACGCGGTCGAGTGCAAGTTCGCGCACACCGCCGCTCACATGCTGGGTCACGCGGAGCTGATCGCCATGGCCTGCGAGCGGGCCTCGTGGTCGGCGCGTCTGTCCGGTGACCCGGTGATGGAAGCGGTGGCGGACTGGATGCGTGTGTGGGACATGTGGGCGACGGCCGACTGGGACGACTCGCTCGCACTGTCTGATAAGGCGCTGCGGGCGATCGAGGAACAGGTCAGAGCCAGTGACCCACTGGCGGTTCGCGCGTGGGGGGCGATTCACCTCCGGGCCGCAGTGGCGGCTGCCCGTGCCGGCCGCGTGCTCGAAGCCGAGGACAGAATCAGGCACGCCAAGACGGCAGCAGACCGGGTGGACGCTAGCGGTGCGCCACTCTTCGACCGTCACTCCCTGACCTTCTCTAGCGGGAACGTCCAGATCCACGCGGTATCCGTTCAGTTGGAGATGGGTGATCACGGCAAAGCCCTCGTCCTCAATGAACGCGCCGACCCGACCACGATCGCGGCTCTGCCAGGCTCCCGGCGCGGGTACCACCACATGGACCTCGCGCGGGCATGGTTGTGGGACGGCAAACGCGATAAGGCGCTCAAGGAACTGGAGACGGCAGAGAAGGTCGCCCCGCAACTGGTGCGCAATCACCCGATCGGCCGGGCAACCCTGCGCAAGATCGTGTACGCGGAGCGATCGGTAACCCGGGAGAAGCTGCGCCGGATGTCTGACCGCTTCCACCTGGACGGATAGAGCAGTATTCCGCCGATTCATATTCGGCAGTATCCGGTCGCTTACCGTCCGTGGATACGAGCGGATGACAAGCCACCCACAAGGACGCGCCTACCCCGCAGGCAGCTGGACGCCTGGGCTGAAGGTCTGGCCGGCGCCAGCTCTGCTGACAAGACGGGCGTCGTCGTACCCGTGCCCGTGGGGCCGATCATGTCCTTGTTCTTTGGATAGGCCGAGTTGTCCGCGCACCCCGCTATCCAGAGGAGTGCCCGTGGGCGACACCGTGCTCTACCTGTTAAATGTCTCCAACCCCGACCGGCTGTCGGCCGACTCGGGCTGGCTGTTCGCCGACATCCTGGCCCCCGCCCTGGTCGACCTGGGCACACGGGTGACCATCGGTTGCCCTGTCCCTGTGAGCGATCCGCGGGTCGAGCACGTGCCGATGCCTGTCGTCTCGAGCAAGTACCGGGTTCGCTTCACCGCCGATGTCGCGGCGCTGGCTGCGCTCATCGAGCACGTCGAGCCCAGCGTGGTGGTCGCCAACCAGGTCGAGCACGCCGGGGCGATCCGTGCCGCCGTTCTGGAGGCCAGCAGCCGCGCCCGGGTGGTCGGATACTGCCATTACCTGCCGTTCCACGTCGATGAGCAAGGACTCCAGCCGGACGCCGCGTTCGTCGACGGCGGTCTCGGCCTGGCGGTGCGGATGCAGTTCTTCACCGGGCTCGCGGCCTGCGACCGGATCATGGTTCACTCACCGACCGCCGCGACCTGGGTAGCGGCCGGGATGGCCGTCCTCGGCGTGGACGATCTGGCCGAGCGGATCCGGGTCGTGCCGCCGCCCCGCGACCCCCGCCTGGTGGCCGACGGGCCACGTACCCCGCCGCCGCTCACCGCAGGCCGCACGGTCCAGATCCTGTACAACCACCGCCTGTACGAGCACTACGGCACCGGCCGGTTCCTGGAACTGGCCAGCCAGCTGACCGCCAACCCCGCCGTGCGGCTCACGGTGATGGACCTGTTCGGCGACCGGGCCGGCGGCCGGCGGTCGCTGGATGCCAGCCCGGAACGGCACCGGGCGGCCCTCGCGGAGATGCCGGGTGTCCAGGTCGTCTCCGACGGTGGCGACCGGGCGTTCTACCGCGAGCTGCTGGCGGGCGCGGATCTGGCCCTGGCTCCGTTCCGTGCCGGCTGCACCTGGTCGATGTCGCTCATCGACTGCCAGGCGATGGGTGTGCCGGTCCTCGCTCCCCGGCTGGGCTGGCTCGCCGGAGCTGTCGAGGAAGGACTGGCGTTCGACGAGCCCCACGAGGCCGTCAAAATCGCCGAGGGGCTGCTGGCCGACCCGGCCGCCTGGACGGCTGCGTCCGCCCGCGCCGCCGAGACCACGCGCGCACTGGCCCCGGAACTGGTCGCCGCCCGGTATCTGGCGGCGTTCGCATGACCCGCCCCGGCATCGCTGGCCGGTTCGACGGCGTGTTCCTGTCGCTGGACGAGCCCCGGGCCGATGACTTGTTCGCTCGGCTCTGCCAGTCGCTCGGTCCGGTCAAGCGACTGCATGGGGTGCGGCCGATGCGGCGCGCGTACCAGCTGTGCGCCGAGCTGGCTGACACCGAGCAGTTCTTCCTGGCTGACGGCGACTTTGACATCGACCCTGGATTCGACCCCGATTCAGTGGAGCCGCTGGCGCCGGGAACCGCGATGCGGGTGTGGCAGGCCCACAACCCCGTGAACGGCCTGACCTACGGCTACGGCGGCCTGAAATTGATCCGCTCCGCCGCGCTGCGCGACCTCGGTGAGGCCGTCGACGTGCTCGCTGCTCTCCCCGGAGAGATCGAATTCGTCGGGACTCCCGCTGGGACCACCCGCATCGACCAATCCGCCTACCACGCGTGGAAGGCCGGCTTCCGGGAGTGCGCGATGCTCGCCCGAGGCTGCGAATACGGCGCGACCTCAACGACCTCACAGCAGCGGCGGATCACCGCTTGGACCAGCGGCGGCACCGGCCCGCACGCCGACGAAGCCGCCTTCGGCGCGAGGGAAGGCCTCACCTTCGCCGCCGCATCGGCCGACGACCCGATCGCCTGGGCCCAGCTCAACGACCCGGCATGGCTGCGTGCCCGGTTCGCCGAATCCACGGGGCAGGTCCGGTGATCACTCCCGGTCACGGCGAGGACCGGCCCGCGGGCCTGGTGCTAATCGAACCCCACGCGCATCGGGCCGGCGGACACTGGCGTCACGCTCTGCCCGCTTTGGCTGGCTCGGGCGTCCCGGTCGTCGCCGTCGTCCTGAACGGAATCAGCCCCGGCAATCGGACCGCCCTGTTCGCCGCAGGCGCCACGGTCACTACGCACCCGCCAGCGCGGTGCACCAGCGGCTGGGCGCTGCTAGCGGCCGGCCGCGCCGTCGACCGGTGCGCGCGAATCCTGCTGGCGGCGACCCGCCGCAACCCCCGGTGGCCGGTCCGCCTGCGGCGGTTTCCGCACCAGATAACCATGGTGAGCCGCTGTCTGGTGGAGGCCGCGTCCCTGCGGACCGGTCGTATGCTGGCGCCCGCAGCGCCCCAGATCGTGCTTACCGCCAGCGAGACCCTGCACAGCCTGGCCGCCGCGTGGGGTAACGCGGCACACGTGCGGATTGTGCACGAGCTCTACACCACCGAGGACTTCCTACTGCGCGCACTCGGCGCGACCGTCCGCCGGCACCGCGACCGGGTAGCGCTGCTGTGCCCCACCCCTGGCGTCCGCGACGCGTTCATTACTGCGTTCCCTGGCATGACCAGCATGGTGATGCCGTTCGCGCTCACCGCCCCCACCGACTATATGTCCGACAACGAACGGCGGGCGGCCCGCGCCGCGCTGCCGGGCGAGACGCCAGTCGCCGTGCTCATCGGAGGCTGGTGGCCGCATAAGGATCCCGCCACGGTGATCGACGCCTTCAGGAAGACGGACCGTCCCTGGCAGGTCATCGTCGCCGGCACGCCCGTCGACCCGACGCTGCTAGCGCACTGGGACCACATGACCCATCTGACGGTCACCGTGCATGCCCGCGACGTCGAGAGCGACGAGTTGCGGCGCCTCTACGCCGCAGCCGACGTCACCATAGTCAGCCGTGTCCGCGGTGCCACCGCCACCAAGGAGTCGGGGCTGCTCATGGACGCCGTCCGCTATGGAGTTCCGGTCCTTATCTCCGACCACGACCCGGCGCTGACCAGCCGTCTGCGCGCCGAACCGTGGGTGCGGATCTTCGGAACCGGCGACAGCGGCGACTTGGCCGGAGCCCTGCGTTCGGTGGCCGACGCGCCGCTACCCCGCCCCCAACCCGGCGACGCCGCGCGGCTCGGCCTGTCCACCCCGGCCCACGCTGCCGTCCGGTTCGCCGAAATCCACGACTCACTCGCCCCCTGACACAGGAGACGACGACATGGTCATGCCCTCCCTGATTAGCGTGCTCGGTCCCGTCGAGGTGGAGCTGTTGGTCGCGTTCCACGCCCACTACCGAGCGCTGGGCGTCACCGACTTCCGCCTTGCGTTTCACTTCACCGACCACGCCGACCCCGGCACGATTGATGAACTACTGACCGCCTGCCGCGATCTCATCGGACCGCCAGCGATCATCAGCCGCGGCCCGTGGCACGAAACCCTGCACAGCCAACTGCGCGACCAGCTACGCGCCGCCGCGACCGCCGAGCACGGGCCGGGCTGGCACCTCCTCGCCGACAGCGACGAGTTCCAAGTCCACCCGCTCACAATGCCCGAGCAGATCGCCGCCGCCGAAACCGACCAGCGCCTCGTCGTCGGCGGACTCCTGCTAGACCGCGTCACCGCCGACGGACAGCTCACCGGCTGGAACCCTGCCGACGGGCTGGACGCCACCTACCCCCTGGGTGGGTTCCTCACCCATCGCCTCCTGCGCGCGGACCCCCGCAAGATCGTCCTGGCGCACTCCAGCGCCCCGCTCGCGCTCGGCAGCCATCGCAGCCCTGGACACCGCTACCGCAACAGCCCGCTGGTCGCCGTGCACCACTTCAAATGGAGGTCCCCGGTCATCGCTGATCTTCAGGGCCGGGTCCGCCACCACGCCAGCGGCGCCTGGAAAGAGGAAACCCCCGCCATCCGCACCGAGGCCGCCCGACTCCTGGCCCACCTCGATACCCACGACGGCCGGATCGACACCACCGACCCCGCCCTGGACTGGCGGCCGGTCTCCCTGACCGAGATCCCGCCTTGGTGGCCTGATCTCGCTGCCCAGATCACAACGCAGTTCCGGCCACCCACACCGTCCCCGGCGACCCAACCGTGATCGGCCGCCGCAGCGACTCCTCCCACCGGCCCTGGCTCGCGTGCGGCGTGTGGTACCTGCACCGCCGTCCATACCTGCCCGGTCAATCACTGCTGGCCGGCGCCGTGGACCGCCGCCTCCAAAGTCGCGCGGTGACGGCCACCGCTCGCACCCGGTTCGGGTCAGCCATCCCCGTCACGACGACCGACCTCATCCAGCGGTACCTCTACCTGTTCGGCAGCTGGGAGCCCAACCTCACCCACTGGATCTCGACCCGGATACGGCCCGGTGACACCGTCATCGACGTCGGTGCCCACATCGGCTACTTCACCCTGCTGGCCGCCCACCTCACTGGCCCCACCGGTCAGATCGTCGCAATCGAAGCAGCCCCGCACTTCCACGAGGCGCTGACTCAGGCCCTCGTAGCCAACGACGTCGGCAATGTCCGCGCCGTCCAGGCGGCGGTCTCCGACCGGCCTGGCCACGTCACCTTGTACCTGCCCGACCCGGCCAATCTCGGCAACACCACCATGGTCGCCCCCAGCGCCCCGCCGCACTCCTGGTTTGAGACCGACGCCCAGACGCTCCCAAACCTGCTCACGGACCAGGAGTTAACGACCGCCCGCATCATCAAAATCGACGTCGAGGGCGCCGAAGCCGCGACCATCACCGGCCTGGCCCCGGACCTTCACCGGCTCCACCCGGCCGCCGAACTAGCCATCGAAATCAGCCCGCGACTCCTGCGCAAACAGGGCCACTGCGTCAACGACGTCCTAGAACCCCTGCTCGCCAGCGGTTTCCACGCCTACCTGTTGGCCAACGACTATCAGGCCCGCAGCTACCCCGGCGCACTCCGGAAACCCAACCCGCCCGTCCGGCTTCACCCGCCCTACAACGGCCTGAAGGACCCCAGCGATCTCGTGCTCTCCCGCACCGACGCCGGCCATCTGCCGTAACGATTACAGCGTTTCGCTGAGAAGTTCTTCGCCCTCGCCGGACGGAACCTCGAACCGGGCGATGAAGTCGTCCAACGCCTCCGGCGTCACCAGGAGCGCGTTCGCATCCTCCCGCCGGTTACGTTCTGCCAGCCGCCGCAGCAGCTCATCCCGGCTCACATCGAAGTAAATCAACCGCCACGTGCCGCCCGCTGCCTCGACCAGTTCTTTGACCTTGTCCCGCTCAGTGCGCCGCCACAAGGCCGCGTCCAGCACCACGTCCCGGTCCGCCTCTACCAACCCGACCAGACGCCGGTAGATCTCTTCCACGACCGGTGCCTCCTTCTTGGGCCACTCCGATTCGTGGTAATCAATCCCATACCGGCCGTGCTGGGCGAAGACCTCCTCGTCCACGCTCAATCGGACGACCCCACGGGCCACCAACCTGCTCGCGAACGTCGTCTTGCCCGACCCCGTCAACCCCACCAGCAGCCACACCGTCACCTGACCAGCCTCACACATCGGCTGTCCCAACGAGGGCCCCACCCGCCCGCGCACTCAATGGCCGCATACGGGCAGTGCGGGTGGGCCAGGCTATCCACAACCGGAACGCGCGGGCTCGCAAGTCGCCCGCGAGAACGAACGGGAAGGGCCACCGGATTCGCCCGGCGGGCAATCTCCCTGCCGGAGCTGTGAATCAGCGTGCTCCTGTCAACGCTTCCGGCGATAGGGCGGCGGCTCGGCGAACGTCACCGAACAGCGCGGATGAGGTTAGCGGCCGGCGCGGTCGATGATGCCGCGGATGACGATGCTGATCGTGGCCTGCCCGCAGATCCACAGGGCGCCGGTGACCGCGGCGACCAGGACGGCGGGCAGTAGCCCGCCGTACTGGTATTGGCCGTAGCCGAACCACCCGCCGATGAGCAGGGCGAAGGCCCAGTCGATCCAGTGCAGGTCGCCGACGGCCGCGTCGAGGTGCCGCACGAGCACGGGTAATGATCGGAGCATCGGGGACTGGGTCCTTTCGCCGGGTCGGGGGTTAGGTGTCGGCGGAGTTGGAGGCGATGGCGGCCCACATCGATACGTCCTCGGTGCTCGACCAGGGCTGGGGGTGGTCGTCGGGGCGCCAGTCGGTGACGGAGACCACCCCGGGTTGCAGGAGTCGCTGGCCTTGGAGCAGGCCGGCGAGTTGTTCGCGGGTGCGCAACTGGAAGTCGGCGCCGCCGCGGGTGAGTGCCTGGGTGATTTTGCGGGCGTCGGTGGGTGTCATGTGGTCGCCGGTGGCGTGGGTGAGGACGAGGTGGCTGCCGGGTGGCAGGGGGTTGAGGTAGCTCCTGATCAGTTCCGCGGCGGTGCGGTCGGGGTCGCCGTCGAGGGCGTTGGGGGTGGCGGGGATGAAGTGCAGGATCGCGTTCATGAGCACCGCGATGGGCCGGTCGAAGTCCAAGCCTGCGATCAGCTGGGGGTTGTGCATGATGTCGTGGGGGTCGCGCAGGTCGGCGCGGAGGAACGTCGTGCGTCCCCGGGGGTGGCGGGTGAGCAGCGCGCGGGCGTGGACGCCGACGATCGAGTCGTTGTCCACGTAGACGACCCGGGACTCCGGGGCGATGGCCTGAGCGACTTCGTGGGTGTTGGGACTGATCGGGATCCCGCACCCGAGATCGATGAATTGGCGGATCCCGACCTCGGTGACCAGCCAGCGCACGGCGCGCTGTGCGAACGCCCGGTTTTCCAGGGCGGCGGTGCGGATCGTCGGGAACACCTGCGCGATGGCGTCGCCGGATTCCCGGTCGGCGGCGAAGTTGTTCTTCCCACCGAGCCAGTACTCGTAGCGCCGCGCGGGGTGCGCGATTGAGGTGTCGATCGCGGCCGTGCCGGTGTGTTTGCCGGTGGGGGTGCCATTGCTCATCGTAAGGTCCTCGGCTGATCAGCGGACAGGGACGGGGCGGCGGGCGTGGACACGGCGGGCATGGCCCAGTGGTTGCCGGAACTGGCCGCCGGGGCGGCCGGTGGCTGCGCCTTTGCCCGTGGCGGGCGGTGCATCGGCCACAGGTGGTGGGGCGCGTCGGTGACCCGGTAGGCCTTGCCGGCGGGCTGGTAGCCGTGGCGCTCGAAGTAGTCCTGGAGCATCCGGTCGGGCACGTCCACGGCCACCGACTCGCCCCGGGCGTCGAGTTTGGAGTGGTAGTGCGCAAGCAGCGCGCTGCCGAGGCCGTGCCACTGGTGGCGGGGATGGACGGCGAGGAAGACCAGCCGGTGACTACCGCCGGAGAGTCGGCGGGCCGTGGTGTGCCGCCGGGCGAGGATGTGGTCGAGGTTCCGGAACTGGTTGGCCCACGGGCCGGTGACCCGGTGGAGCTGGTCGTCGTGGTCTGGTGGCAGGTCGGGTGCGTCGGGGCGCAGCCATCCGGCGACGGCGCGGAGGTGTCCGGTGCCGTAGGCGTAGACGGTGCCGTGGCGCATCGTGTGAGTCAGGTGGGTGTGGTGGTAGCCGGTGAGGATCTGACCGCGGGTGGCTAGCCGGGGTGCGAGCCACTGGTAGAGCGGCAGGGGCGTGTGCGCGGCGGCGATCAGTCTGGCGATCGCGTCAGCCTCTTCCGGGGTCGCGATCCGGATGACGTCGGGCAGCAACGGCATGCGTGGCTGGCGCGCGAAGTCGGTCATGGATCGGTCCGGGCTCGGTAGGCAGGCAGCGTGGGGACGACGGGCAGCGGTAGGTAGCGGTGGAAGACCGCCGTGCTGGCGGGGGCGTGTGGGGGCACGATCCAGGACCAGTCCTCCCGCACCACGCGCCCGGCCTCGTGTTCACGCTGGACCCAGCGCTGGTAGTGGCCGGCTTCGGTGATCGGGTCGGAGATTCGTACCCCGGCGGCGTCGAAGCTGTGCAGGACGGCTTGGTGGAGGACGAGTTGGGCGTGGGCGTGCCAGTCGCTGCGCGGGCTGCTCGTGTCCAGGGCGAGGAGTTCCGCGACGGCTGGGAGCAGGTCGTACCGGTCGGTGTCGGCCAGGTCCCGGCACGCGATCTCGGTGGACAGGTAGTGCCCGGAGATCACCACCGGGTAGGCGACGGTGTCAGTGAGCACGAGGTCGTGGCTGGTGAGGGCGGGGACGGTGTACCAGCGCAGCCCGAGGGTGGCGAGGCCGGGATGGTCGGGGTGGTGCAGCTCGACCTGTCGTACGGCGCTGGCCGGTAGCTCACGCAGCACGGGAGGTTGCCCGGGTGCGGATCCGGGGGCGGTGAACAGCAGTGGCAGGACATCGAACTGGGTGCGGCGTTCCCAGTCGGCCAGCGTGGGGCGGTGTCCGCCCGACCAACCGGCGTCTAGCGCGCGGCTGGTGACTTCGGTGTGGCGTGGGTCGCCGAGGATGCCGCCGCCGGGCAGGCGGTAGCCGGCGTAACCGATCAACTGCTCGTTGCGGATTTCCACGTCGGGGTGCAGGACGGTGACGACGGGTTTGATCTGCCCGTCTCGCGTGGCCTCGCGCAGGTGTGCGACGAGGTCGATGGCCAGGTCGTCCGGGTCGGTCAGCTGCCTGCGGTCCCGGACCGTGAGGGCATTCCAGCGCCAGCGGCCGATACAGCGGGGTTCGTCGCGCCAGGCCCGGTGAGCAGCCCACCGGAGTTCGTCCAGGGTGGGTGTCCACCGCCGGGCCGGGTTCGTGCTGGCTTCGGCGGTCGCGGTCCGTACCCGGGCGCGTAACGCCAGCCCGTCGCGGGGTGTCGTGTCGTCGGTGTAGCAGGCGGTGAGGACGTCGATCAGCTGTGTCAGCGGGCGCCAGCTTTCGGGGAGCAGCTGCTGCCACCATGACCCCTGGCGGGTGCGGGCCGGGATCGGGCACCCGGTGCGGACGTCTGCGGTCACCGCCGCCCTCCGACAGAGACCAGGAGCGTCAGCGGGGCTAGCGGGAGCTGCGAGTCGGTCCAGGGCGCGACCGGCGCGTGATCCGGCGGTGGGAAGCCCCCGTGCCGGACACGGTCGCGAGGCAGCGCGGCGCCCGGATCGTCGGGCGGCAGCGGCAGCGGTGGCAGCGGGCGGGTGACGTCGTGTAGGCCCGCTCCACCGTGAGGGGCCGCGCCGTAGAGCGGGCGTGGTGGCCTGGTGGTGGTCGCTGCGGCTACGGCCCGGTGCAGGGACGGCGGGATCGGCCTGGTGTCACCGGCTTCGGCGGCGCCGCGGATCATGTGCCCTGCCAGCCACTCGTAGACCGCGACCCACGCCGAGGACGTGCGGGTCGACCACACCGGCCCGGCCACGTCCCGGGCGGCCTGCACCAGTGCGTCGCCGACCAGCGGGTAATACTCGGCGCGGACCCCGTAGCGGGTGGCGTGGCGGGCGCCCATCCGCGCCAGCGTGTCCTCGAATCCCGCCAGTGCCTGCGGATCGGCGGAGGTGGCGGTGCCCATCGCGGTCATCAGCGCGCCGGTCAGCCGTTCCCGCTGAACGCTCAGATCATCGGGAAACAAGGGTCGCAGCCGCGGGGTACGTTCGAACAGACGCCGGTAGAAGCATTCGGCGAAGAGCACTTCCCGGTCCTTCACGGCGTCCAGCGATGCGCGCACCAGGTCCAGTACTTCCCGGGCCGGTCGACCGCACACCCCCGGGACCGGTGCCTCCGGTACGAACTGCCCGGCAGGTGACCTGCGCGAGGCCGCATCAGGCGCCGCCGGAGGCGGTCGGCGGGGATCGTGGTGTGCAGGATGGGCCGGTAAGCGGCCGGCGTGCGGGGACATGAAAGGACTCCCGGAACGAGATGGACAGGACACGGAATCGGCGGATCGGAAGCAATGCGGCCTGCCGGTGGGCAGGGCGGATCAGCGGGCCGCCCCGAGTGGGGCGTCCGCGCAGTGCAGAACGGGAAGTAGCGGAAGAGCGGTTTAGCCGGAGCGGAATGCTGGGCGCATGTCGACGGCCGGTGGCCGCACGGACGCACCGGACCTGCGCGTATTGCTCTTGGGGACAACGGCGGTGGGCGCCTCGGCACGTGCGGCGAGGGTGAGGTGATCCGCGGGCGTGGTGGACGTTTCGTCGAAACGGCGGATCCAGAAGGCGCACTCGGCGTCGGGGGGGGGGGGGCTCTTGGGCGCGTATGCGTGTCCCGGTGTTGTCGTAGGTCAGCCACAACGCGCGAGTCCGGCCGAGGACCCAGACGTCACGCTGGTAGGGCCGCCGGGAACCGGGGCAGCACCCGGATCTGTTCGTCGCCTGCCCAGCCGGAGGCGAACACGCCCGGTTCCCAGGCCTCGTAGCCGGTCAGTGGTTCCGACACGAGCCGTAACCGGCGGAGCCGCGTGCCGGCGGCGGTCGCGTCCGCGTCGATGCGCGGCCAGTCATGGTCCGGCGGCACAATCTTCCCGGTCGCCTGATGGTGGGCCAGCGCCTTCTGCTCGGCCGGATCGTCGTAGACCGGGTTGCCTTCCAGCCAGAACGCCTCCCGGCAGCCCGCGAACAGTGCGGCGAAGTCGATGATGTCGGTCACAGCCGGACTCCCGTCGCCGATGTTGTCGCGGTGAGGGGTGGCATTGCTCGCGGGGCGGCACCGCGCACGGAAGACGCCACGTCCGCCGCGCCGTCCGGGGCGGGCAGGAGACCGACGCCGCCATAGACGGTCCGGGTCTGGATCTCCGGCTCCAGCGGGTCCGGACGCCACTGCGACACCGGAACCACCTCCGCGGGTGCGCCGTCGGCGGGCGGCAGCAGGGTGAAGCCGGTGAACAACTCGGCGACCTGCATCGGGGTGCGCAACGTGAGCGGGGTATCGGTGTCCGCATAGACGGCCGCCGCGGTGGCGACCTGATCACGGTCGAGGGTGTGACCGGTCGCGTGGGAGATCACCAGATGGCTGCCGGGAACCAGCGCTTCGGCGTAGCCACCCAGGATGCTGACCGGGTCGTCGCAACGGGCGACGAAATGCAGCACCGCGACCGCCAGCAAACCGATCGGCCGGGAGAAGTCCAGCAGGTCCCGGACCTCGCTGCTATTCAGCACCTCGCCGACGTCGCGCAGGTCGGATTCCAGGACCGCGACGCCGTCGATGTCCTCCAGCAGATCGCGGGCGTGTTCGACCGCGACCGGGTCACAGTCGACATACACCACCCGCGCGCCCGGATCGCGGGCGTGCGCGACCTCGTGGACGTTGCCGACCGTCGGCAGTCCTGAGCCCAGGTCCAGGAACTGCGTCACGCCCTGGTCGAGGAGATAGGCCACGGCGCGGCCGAGGAACGACCGGTTGGCCCACACATCGCGCTGCGCACTGGGCAGCGCGCGCTGGAGCGCGGCGGCGGCTTCCCGATCCGGACGGAAATTCGTCGAACCACCGAGCAGGTAGTCATAGACCCGGGCCGCGCTCACCGGGGTACTGGCGCTCCCGCGCGACCGGCGGGGTATTCGGGCATGGGGCATCGAGGGCACTCCGGTGGTGTTCGGGCGCAGGGGATTACTTGCCGGCGGGGTCGTACAGGCAGTTGAGGGCGTCGCGGTGGCACAGGTACTCCGGACAAGGCCACGGCAGACCGCACCGAACACAGACCGCGATCGCGTCGCCGTCGTCGGGGACGTGGGCGTTGGTCGCTGCGCATGCGGCCTCCGCGTACTCCACCTCCGACACGACGACAGCGATGCCGTGGGTGGCGTCGAGCAGCGAGGTGCTCACCGGGCACTCACTGCGTGGAGAACGGGTCCTTCGGTGAGCTGACCGCGACGCGCGGCTAGCCGCACCCGGGTCGCCCATTGGGCGCACGGGCACGGATACGGGACGCTCGCCGGGTGCGGACCGCCGCAGGCGAGGGGATTGCCCGCACGCATGACGTGTTCACGGTCCAGGCGCCGGGCCGTCTCGACGTCCCCGGCGTAATAGGGGCCGTTGGGGCGCTGGTACCAGGGGTTGACCTCGTTGCTCGCGGGCGCGGAGACAGCGCGCCCGGGAAGAGCCGCCGCCTCCGCGCCTTGGTCTCCCACCGGATCGCCGGGTGACCGGTAGGAGCGTGGGGACGGAGCCGCGGTGCCGTAGAGCGAGGGGTTCACGGTTGCGCTCCCATCCGTCGAGGGAGGGCACAGCGATGTGTCGTTGGGGGGTCGCCGTGTCCTTGGCTGCACCCGCCGCCACCGTTGCAGGCCGCTGGCGGCGGGGACTCGCTGAGCGACCGGTTAGAACGTTGCGTGACCGGCGCTGTACCGACAGCATGTGGCGTATCGCATGATGAGTGCAAGCCCATCGTGAGCCTGGCTCGCTCACTTTCGCACCCCATGCTGACCGGTCATGATGGACGACGGATCGTGAGCCCTGGAGGGCGAAGAGAGTGACTGAAGAGACGAACACGGACGCGACCGAGATCGCCGATCCGGTGCTGGCCCGATTCCTCGTTGGGGCCACGATCCGCCAGCTCGTCCAGCGTGACGGAAGAGGGCCGAACGCCCTAGCGAAGGCCGCCGGGGTGTCCATCGCGACCTGGAAGCGGTGGGTGGCAGGCACGATCAAGGAGTGGGGCTCGCCGCAGGTGTATGCCCTGATGGCCGCGCTTGGATACGGGCACAAGGATCCCGCGACCCTCGACCTCCTCCAACTCGCGACCGACGCTCGGCGCCACAACGTGACCTCACGTCCTGAATGGGTCCGCTCCCGAGCGTTCGATCTCCTCATGGCCGTGGAAAGCGTGTCCGAGCGGATTCGGACGTATGAGCTGACCGTCATCCCGGGCCTTCTCCAGACCGAGGCGTACGCCCGCGCGCACCTCGCGCTCGCGGGAATCGCAGGCGACCTGGAGGAGCGGGTGCAGCTCCGGATGACCCGCCAGGCGATCCTCGACCCCGACCGCACGCCCGCACCCGTGAAATACTCCGCGATCCTGGACGAGGCCCTCCTTCATCGGCCGCCCGCTGATCCGGCCGTGATGCGAGGCCAGCTCGCGCACCTACTGGACCTCACCGAACAGCGGCATATCTCGCTACGGGTGATTCCGTTCGCCGCAGGGCCGTACCCCACGGACGGCAACGGACCGTTCCTCCTGCTGGAGAGTGCCCGCGTGGGTGGGGACATCGTCCACCTCGAAACGTCGAGACACTCGACGTACCTGGAGACTTCCGAGGCGACCGCGCCCTACCTCGGGGCGTGGGAGCGGTTGGCCGCTCGCGCCGAGGACGAAGAGGAGTCAGCGAAGCGAATTCGCCGGCTTCAGAGCGCCGCCCCCCGATAGAGAGGCCCTACTCATGTCCACCGACCACAGCGAGGCCGACCCGTTCCGCAAGTCGAGCTACTCGACGCAGGACAACTGCGTGGAGGTCGCCCTCGGCGTCGAAGTCGTCCGGGTGCGCGACACGAAGGACCGCGACGGTGGCACGCTCGCCGTTCCGAGCGGATCCTGGCGGACGTTCGCCGACGCCTGCAAAGCGGGAGAGTTCGGCCGGTAAGTCGCGAGTACAACGAGGGCGGCCGGCCCCACCTCACCTGGGGTCGGCCGCCCTTCGCGTTCCCGGGCACCCTGTGTATAGCCCGTCCGTTGCTCTTAGCGCTGGCCGAATGGGGTCATCTACCCAACATCGCGTCTCTAGAGCCGTGGTCGAGGTTGAACGCCGTTGGGCTGCTGATGACGGGGTGGTTCGAGGACCGGGTCGGGTCGGCGGGTGGGGCGCGGTGACGGCGGCTGTGCGGTCGTCCGCCGGTCAGCGCGGGGGCTGCGCTGGGGCCGCGGTGAACGGCGAGTGCCCTCGGGTGCCTGGTCAGCCGGAGTCGTGGTGGTGGGGCGGTGCGGTGTGGTGTGGTCGAGGTGTCCGGCGTCGGTGAGGGCGCGGCGCAGCTGCTGGGCGTAGGCGGGTTGGGTGACGCCGGTGTCGAGGTCGTCGGGGTGACCGTGCCAGAAGTCTCCGAGCCGGCCGACCATGGCCGTGGCGACGGCATCCCGGTCAGTCTGGGGTAGTGCCAGGTAGGTGTCGACGGCGACGCGGTGTGCGGCGTCGGCGACCTGTGCGTCGGCCGGGCGTGGGCGGAGACTGAGTCCGGTCGCGGCGGCGCGGCGGGCGGTGACCAAGGCGTTCGCGGCGTGCCAGTACTTGGTGCTCCCGGGTTGTCCGGGTGAGATGTAGGGGCCGAGTGGGTGAGCGGGATCGTCGTCGCTGATCTGGTGCTGGTCGCGATAGGCCGCGACCACAGCGAGGGCATGGCGCCAGGTGGCGCGCTGGTCGGCTGCGGCAGGCGGCGCGTCCAGAGCACGGGCCCAGACCGGCCGGTCGCGGGTGGCGTCGTCGGTGAGCCGCGCGACGCGGGCGCTGATCTGCTCACGGCGATCGTGAAGGTAGCTCGCCCCCGTCGAACCGGCGGGGATCGCCGGGGTCCAGGGCGGCGCACCCGTCGCGGAACCTCTCGGAGGAGCCGCGTTCGTGCGGGTGTGGGCGTTGATGTGCCGGAGCACGTCGTCCATCGGCTGGCCCCGACCGGCGGGTACGGGGAGCAGCTCGGGGGGGTCACCCCCAGTGTCTTCGTGAGCGGCGAGAGCCCAGGCCAGCGTCGACCACCCGTCCGCGGGCACGGCGGCGGGGGTGGTGTTGGTGTGGTGGTGGAGGTCTTCGGCGAGGACTTGCGCCAGCCGCACGCCCGGCCCGTTCGCGGTGTGCCGGGTGTGGGCGACGCGGAGGAGTTCGGTCGTGTCGTGGCCGGCGCGGTACGCCCGGTTCAGCGCCGACCGGAGCGCGGGCCACGCGGGTTCTCCGGTGATCTGTTCGGCGGGTTCACTGCCGAGCACGGCGGCAAGGACATCGCGTGGCACGAAGGGCGCGGTGGTCTCGGTGCGCAGCGCGGGCGGCGTATCCAGGGCGTCACTGGGGTCGGGGCGCTGGCCGGTGAGCTGACTGATGAGGTCGGCGTAGCGCTCGGCTTGCCCGCTGGTGGGGCAGGTGAGCCACGGGCCAGGTGCGCCGTCGGCGGTGATGTCGGTGATCCGCCGGGCCAGGACCCGGGCGGGTTCCTCGGCCTGGTCGAGGGGGCCGTGGCGGAGGGCCGCGGCGAGGGCTTGTTCGGGTTGCCAGCCGTGGCCCTCCGCGTCATGCAACGCGGCAGCGAGGCTTTCCCACGAGGGGTCGCTGACCAGCGCCTCCGCGCTCCGGGAGTCAAGCATGACCCCGAGCAGGTCCCGGTAGCGGGTGTCGGCGGCCTGCCGGACGGCGTAGGCGAAGCGCGGCATCAGGGTGGCCAGGGACGCGGCCTGTTCCTGATTCACGCGGATCGTTTCGGTCGCCGATAGTTCGGCGGCTTCGCGGGCGAGGATGCGGTCGAGGATCTCGCGGGCGGCGTAGGCGTCGGGGTCGTGGGCGGCCCGGTCGAGGCGGTCGTCCTCGTCGAGCGCCAGTACCTCGTGCGTGGTCACGTAGAGGCGGGTGGCGTGCCGGGCGCGGGTCGCGGCCACGTAGAGGTGTTCGCGGGCCATGGACTCGTCGGCGAGGACGTGGGCGGTGTCCACCGTGGAGCCCTGCGCGCGGTGCGCGGTCGTGGCATACAGCAGCTGCACCTGCTCGGCGACGTACCCGGCGGGCAGCCGCACGGTGCCGCCGTGGTCGTGGTGCCGGACGGTCAATGACCCGTCCCGGTGGCGGCGGGTGACGGTCCACGCGTCACCGTTGCGCACGAAGTCCCGCCCACCATGGCAGGACAGGCGCCGCTGGTTGTGACGGGTCACGATCCAGTCCCCGGCCCCGGCCCGGTTGCCGTCGGCTAACCGGACGCCGCCGGGTTCGACCAGGCCGGCGGCGACCCTGTCCGCGCGTGCCCGCGCGGACAGGGCGGTGACGTCGGTGTTGGTCGCGGCGACCATCAGACTCACGCGTCCGGCGGTCATGTCGGTGTGCCAGGCGGTGTACGCGGCGTCGGTCATCGCGTCTCGTGACCCGCCGCTGATGCGGTCGCGTTGCTGGTAGAAGTCCAGGGCCGTGCTGTCACCGAGGCGCATCCCGAGGGTCGCGTGTGCTTCGGCGGGGTCGGTGAAGCGGTGCAGGACGGACAGTTCGACGGCCCCGGCGTCGGCGGCGATCAGCCGCAGCGCCCCACCGGATTCCACGGCGGCCAGTTGCCGGTAGTCCCCGAGGCTCCGGACCGTGGCGCCGTGCGCGGCGGCCAGCGCGACGATCCGGTCGAAGTTGGGGGTGCCGGCCATCCCGGCCTCATCCACGAGAACCACGTCCCCCGGCGCGACGGCGAACACGGCGTGGGAAGCGGGAACCGGTTTCCCGGCGGCGAGCGCGGCGGCATGCGGGCCACGCGCATGCTCGTGGAGGAACTTGTGCACGTTCTCCGCCGGAACCCCCAGCTCCCCCGCGAGGACCGCGGCGGAGGCGGCGGAGGTGGCGAGCGGGATCAGCCGTCGCCCAGCAGCCTGGAGGACGTGGAGGTAGGCGCGGGTCGCGGTCGTCTTCCCGGTCCCGGCGGCGCCGATCCCGACCACGAGTTGCCTCGGGTCGGTGGCGAAGGCGGTCACCAGTGCCCGCTGCCCGGCGTCGAGGGGGTGCGGGGCGCGGGCCTCGTAGTTCTCGAGCGCGGCCACGACCACGCTCGGGGCGATCCCGCCGTCGGTGACGGTGTGCGCGGCGGCCACGAGACGCGCTTCCGCGTTCAGGACGGCGGCGCTGGTGTAGCGGTGCGCGGCATGCTCGGTGAACACCGACGCCCTGTCCGCGCGGCGCAGCGCGGCGGGTTCGTCGGTGACCGCCGGTGCCTCGACCAAGATGCTGTGCCCGGGAGAGATGGCGCGCTCGACGATCTTCTCGGCTAAGGCGCGGACCTGGCCGGGGTCGACAGCCCAGTCCTTCGCGCGGAGGAGGCGTTCGGTTTCCGCGCGCAGGTTCCACACCGTCCACGTCGAACGCTGCTCACCGACTGCCACGACCACCCGGGCCGCCAGCTCCTCCACGACGGCGTCCATCCGCTGACCAGCGTGCGGCGCAGTCACAGCCCGCACCGTGGCAGGCGCGGCCGGCGCGGAGACCCCGGTCACCTGCGGCGGTCCGGGGACGGCGGCGGCCAGCCGCCTGACCGCGTCAGTACCGAATGCCTCGGCGAGCTCCTGCCGCCAGGCCGCCCGCATGCCGCCCAGGGACCGGGGTGCCTTCTTGCCCTGCCGGGTGTCGAGGTTGGCTTGGCGGGCCAGTTTGTGCGCGACCGCCGGCGCCGGGTCGCGGCCGTGGACGGCCCGGTACTCGCCGACCAGCTGCGCGTACCGGCCCTCAATGGCCGCGCGGCGGCGGGAGAAGTGCGCGACGAACGCGGCCGGCACCCCGGCGACCTCATACACCGGTTCCTTACCGCCCGGGGTCCTGCGCTCTGTCCAGGTGACGCCGAGCCGCCGGGTGAGGGCGGCTTGGAACACGGTGTTGTAGTGCTCGGACACCGCCACCGTCATCCGGTAGAGGGCACGGGCGTCGAGCGACCGCCACACCCCGTCCACGCCCTGGACTTTGTTCGCGATGGCGACGTGGGTGTGCAGGTTCGGGTCACCGTCGCGGGAGTCGCGGTGATCGAACGCCGCCGCGACCAGACCGTGGGTGTCGATCTGCGCGACGCCACCGGCCCCGGCCCGGGTGAACGCGGCGTGTTCCTCCAGCAGCTCCAGCGCCGAGTTACGGGCCTGCGCGTGCGCGTCCTCAACCGCGTCGCGGACCCACGGGCGTTCGTCGAGCGCCCAGAGCAGCGCGGCGGATTTCACCGGGGCGAACGCCAAGTCGTATCCGGCGACCGCGGCACGTTGGCGCCGCGCTTCCTCCCGCCGGACACCCGCGACCTCTGCCGTGGTGGGAGCGCGACCGGTCTCGGCCGAGAGCGCGGCTAACCGGTCGTTGACACGGTCGTCGAACGGGTCCAGAGGCGTGAAGACCGGAAACGGGCGGCCCAGCGTCGCAGCCTTCGCAGCATTCTCGACCACGCGCTGGACCTGCGCCTCGGACATCCCCGCCCGGACGTGCGCGGCCCGATAAGCCGCGACGATGCGGTCGGCGTCCGGGTGCATCCCGTGCCCGAACAGGGCGCGCATCTGCGCCTCGGTGACCGGTTGTCCGGCCACGCCGAGCAGCGGCGCGCCCCGGCCGATCCACCGGCCGGCCGGGTTGCCCTCGGCCGTGTAGTACGCGGCCGGGTCCTGCCCGCGGGTCCGGTCGACGTCACCACCGGCGATGTGGCGGGTCAGGTAGGTGTAACCGTCCCCGGCAGTGAGCTTGTGCATGGTCATGACCAACGACGATTAACCTCCCTTCCCGAGACGATTCCCAGCCGCAATGTCGCATTTATTAGAAACGACCCGGCGCAGCCCTGTGGGCTATTCCTTCAATTATCCTCGGGGTGCCCCAAAGAGTGCAAGAGGTGTCCTGCTCAATCTTGGTTTGTCATCGAGTCTTGCGTCTGGGCTGTTCAGATGGTGCTTCCTGCTGATGTTCAGGATATTTAGATGATCTCTAATGGTGGGTCATGGCTCCTACTGTTGATTGATGTCATTCTTTTGTGAGGCCTTTTCGGGTGACGCCCGAGTGAATAGATTTGGGGTATGGGACAGCACCGGCAATGGGCGTTAGTGCGTGGGCGGGGGGCTAGAGATCGACGAGCGGTGAGGCTTCTTCTGCGGGAGCGGGACATCGAGGCCGCGGTGGCCACATGCGTCGGGTTCACCGAGGCGGCGAACGCGGAGCGGGGACGCGCGGCGCGCGCGTGCCGTGCGCGTGCGGCTGGTGCGGTGCGTGAACTGGCGGTGCTGGGAGTGGCCCAGGCGCGGATCGCCGCGCTGACCGGGTGGAGCCGCGCGGACGTGCGCGAGGCGCTCGCGTCCGACCGGCCCGACGCGACGGACGGGGCAGCGCAGGGCGAAAGTGGCCTCGGTTGAGGGGCCGGCCGGTCTCACCGGAGACGGCCCGGCGGCAGGCTGCCGCCCGGTCGGCGTACGTGCGCAGCGTCGCGCGGGGCGCGCCGTTGACCGGGCGCTCGCTGGGTGCGGCCTTCAACCGGTCGGAGCGATGGGGGCGCGCCCGGATCGCCGAGAGTCGGAGCGCATCGGCCTTTGAGATGCATGCTGGTCGCGACGGGGGGAAAACCGTGCCGGTTGCGGCAATTAAATCGGCAGGCGCGACCGGGGAACCGGCACACGGGGCCGGCGGCTCGGTGTGGTCCCGGCCGGGGCTTTGCGCAGGGCGTCGTGGTTCCGGCCGAGTGGTCGGTGCATTGCTCGCGGCGACGACGGGGATGTCCGCCGCCAACGTCGCTGCGAAGTGGTCGCCAGGTGGGTGGCGCGGCGCGTCCGGACCGGAATGGGCGACTGCCGCCGCGACGGGATGCTGGCCGATCGTGGCGGCGGCGGCTGTGATGGTGGCAAGTCTGGTGAAGTGGCCGCCGGGGCCGGGATGGTCGCTGGCCCGTTGGAGCGGCGCGGCGGTCGCTATCGTGCCGGCCGTCGCGGTCAGCTATCCGCGGGCGGTACTGCTTCTGGTCGGCTACGGCGAACCGACTGCCGCCGCCTACCTGGGGCCGGTGGCACTGATGGTGTTCTGGGTGATGAGCGCGATGGCGTTCGCCGCGACGAGATCCTCCGGCCAAGCCCGGCAGCACCGCCGGCCGGAGGACAGTGGCGCCAGGTCCGGCGGGGGGGACTAGCGAGGGTCGGTGCGGTCGGTCGAGGACTCCAGCCTTCGCTGGACGGCCTCGACGGAGCGCAGAAGTTCGGTACTGCTCGCGCCTTGGTCGGCTTGAGCGACGATTCCGTCGAGAGCCTCGGCGAACCGTCCTCTGACCTTGGCCACTGTGTCGTCGAGCTCGGCAGTGAACTGACTCAGGAGTCGTCCGGCCTTAGCTTGGAACTCTTGGGTCGTCATGCCGCCGGTGACCCTGGTGCGGCCGAAGGGCATTTGCTCGGCGGTGTGGCTGATGTAGAGGCGCTCGTCGGTGGGGGGAAGCGGCTGGTGCCCGCAGATCCAGTCCGACAGCGCGTCTCGGTCAGTGACGGTGACCTGGTCGGTAACCGCGACGGTGAGCGGCCGGTCGTGGGCGGGTGTCAGCAGACTGGCCGGCGGCACGTCCAGCGCGAGAGCGAACGCGAGGAGCTCGTCGACAGAGACGTCCCGGCGGCCAGTCTCGATGTTGGCCAGCATGTTGGCCGTCATCCCGACGAACCCCTGAGCGGTGCAGCGGTCCACTAACTGCTGTGCAGTCATCCCGCGGCGCTGACGAATTGCTCGTACCTGGAGGGCCACCACGGTGCTGGCAGGTACGGGCTCGTCCGGCCCGGTCCGGCTGATCTGCCCACGTCGGCTTGTCATAACAACAAACTACCCGATCCTATTGACGTTCGTCGAATGGTTGGGTCACCCTTGAGGCTATGAACAGCCAAAACAGCTCCAGTTTAAGTGTCGAAACGACAGATTGGCCGAAGCAACGACTGGTCATCGGCTCCCAAAACACGATGATTTCGGGTCATAACGGGCGTCAGGTGCTCCGTCGATCGTGGGCGGGAGGCGGTGGCCGATGACCGTCGGAGCCAGTAGCCGGAAAGCCTGGACGCGCGAAGACATCCTGGGCCTCGGCATGACCACCGACTTGGAGACGGCCGCGGAGATCATCGGGATCGGCCGCAGCAAGGCCTACCAGTTAGCCAAACAGTCCGAGTTCCCGGTGCGGGTGCGGCGGATCGGCCGCCGCTACGTAGTGCCGGTACTGCCGCTGCTGACCTATCTCGAAGAGACGTGACGCGCACGGCAGGTTCCGGATCAGTACGCACGACCAGGGAGCCCGGACCGATATCGGTCCGGGCTCCCTCGGTGTCAGCGGATGCGGCGGTGCGCTCAGGCCGAGCGCCGTCCTCGGATCTTGTCCAGGGCGCCGATCGCGGCGTCTTGCGCGTCCGGAAAGGTGTGGAGGTACCGCTCGGTCGTGGTGAGGCTGCCGTGCCCGAGCCGTTCCTTGACCACGACCAGGTCTGCGCCGCCGGCGACCAACCAGGAAGCGTGGGCATGCCGCAGGCCGTGCGGGGTGATCCGCACGCGCAGCTTGGAGGCTTTGAGCGCTGTCTGCCACACGCTGCGGCGGAACCAGTAGCGGCTGATGTGCCCGTCGGAGTCTGTATCTACCTTCTTCGGCACGCGCGGCGCGTCTTTGCCGGCCGCTCGGCGAGCTGCCCGATAGGCGGCGACGGCGTCTTTGCAGTGCCGGCACCGGCATCGCCCGGCCCCGTAGCCGGAGGGGGTGCCGTGTTTATAGGTGCGGCCCTTCTCGTTGGGTTCGGTCCGGCCGAGGGTGTCCGGGTCGGGCAGGACATCCGGGATCCGGCGGCGCGCTTCGGTGGGGACCTCGTACCAGAACAGCAGGTCGTTGTCGCCGAGCTTGTTCACCGCGATGTGATGGCGCAACTTGTCGGTCAGATGCCGCGCCAGCCGGACTTCGCGGTGCTCCTGGTCTTTGGGGTACTCCTTGACCAGGAACCGCTTCCCCTCCGGGTGGAACTCGGGGACCAGTTCCACGACTACGCGGGCGACGGTCAGCACGCCTTCGGGTCGGTCGAGGTCGAGATCCTTAACCCGAGCTTCGGTGAGCTCGCCCCAGCGCAGCCCGGTCTCAATGTCCGTCTCAGCCAGCAGTCGCATGCGGTGGTCGTCAATGGCGTTGTAGAACGCGTCGAACTGCTCGGGCGTGATGATCTTGCGGGGCTTCGTGGCTACCGGGGGCGTCTTCACCCCTCGGCCGGGGTGCAGGTAGGTGACCTGGTCATTGAGCGCGGTGGTGAAGATCGCGTCCACGACCACCTTGCAGGCCCGGATCGTCGGTGCCGGGACCTTGTCGCTTTCCAGCTTCAACACCCACTGCCGGACGTGCACGGGGAGGATCTCGACCATCCGCATCGTCCCCAGCTCCGGCAGGATGTAGCGGTTGAGCCAGTAGGTGTAGTTCTGGCGGACGGAAGCCTCGATGGCGTGGTTGGGGAACCACTCCTTCTCGACGTAGCGGCGCAGCGTCTGGCGCCCGCGCCGACGATCGCCGACCTTGCCCGCCGCAATCTCAACTTCGGCCTTCTGCCACGCCTTGTCGGCTTCCTTCTCACTACCGAACGTGCCGGCCGATCGTTCCTTGCCCTTGATGTCCACGAAGTACGCCGTGTAGCGAGGCTTGCCCTTGCCGCTGAACCGCTTTCGCGAGTACCCCATACCGCCTTCCTCTTGACCGTCGTTTGACCGTGGACTGGGAGTCACTGACGGTCAGAGAATGATATGCATCAACATGAATGTATAGCCTCTGACCTGCATAATAGTCGCTGAGGCGGCTTCTGACCAGAGCCGATTAGAACGGTCAAACCTCGTTCGCATCGAGGGGGTCAGGGGTTCGAATCCCCTCATCTCCACCAGGCCGAAGGCTGGCTCTCATCGAGAGCCAGCCTTTTTCGGCTTGCTAGGCGCTGTATGGCCTGGCCGACTCCCACAGCTCCTCGAACTCACGACGTAGTCCGTGCAACTGGGCGGCGTCGGTGCGCAGTACCGTGTTCGTGATGTTGGACTTCATGTCCGTGCGGATTCGATGACCAACACTGACTTCATAGCTCAACTCGTCGTCGAAGAGGATGAAGTCCCGCACCGACGAGACGTTCCCGCCGGGAACCGTCTCCGGAATCAGAAATCGCACCTGGATCAATTGGTCAGATTGACTCTTACAGATGCGGTGAAATGTCTGATCCTCCTGCAGCCGAGCGTCGTCGAGGATGAAGATGCGCCGCACCTTGACCTCTCGCTGGATGGCCTGCCTGAGCTCCCGCAGGTATCGGACGCCCAGCCAGCTGTCCCAGAAACCAGCGTCGAATCCCACCAGCCCGCCATCCGCGCTAGGTGTGCTCGTCGCGTCGATCGATGTCGCGGCGTTCTCGGTCAACGCGAGGAGCCAGTCACTGTCCTCACCGTCGTAGCTGACCCGACTCTGGGCGAGCTCCCGCAGGAGAGTGCCGAGGTGGTCGAGCTCCGTCCTAGCCAGTTTGCCGGCCATTGAGTCCTTGGACCCATCCAGTTCGGCCGCTCGAGAGAGCAGGACCCCGAACATGGGCGCTGCATCCTTCATAGCCGAGTTCCGTATCGCCTGGAAGAGCGTCGTCGCCTCGTTGGCGTTCGCGATCGCTTCCTCGAACTGCTCGCCGAGAATTTGCATGCGCTCCTTCTCGCGACGGCTTGCTCGGTCGATTCGACGCTCGATGTCGAGTAGAAATTGCACCACCAGTGTGACGCCAGCCAGGAAGACGGAGAGCGTGAGCGACCAGATGATGGGCTGCTTGGTCAAATTCGTGAGAAGGAAGCTGAGCCCGCCGGTGAGCCCGGAGATCAGAATCCGGGCCGTGAGATGAATCTGGTCCCGGTCATGCTCAGGGGTACTGGGTTGCTGGGTCATTAATGATCTTTGCAGACGGTCGCTCATCGTCTTCCCCCCAATAAGTGGCTCAGAAATCGGTGGATATCGCGTAGGAGATGCGGTCGAGCGGCCAGTTCGACTTCTCTGGGTCTCTCCGGAGGGCCGGCAGTGTCAGCGCCAATCGTTCGAGTAGAACCTGCGCCTCTTCTTCGACCCCTGCATATGCCGTGCTGAGCAGCGAGAGAGTCCGATCCGCTATGAAAGGGGCAGCATCCGTGCGAAGCCGGACCACCGGTGGAAGCTCCCACCAGTACCGCGGCAGCGGTCTCCCGCACCAATCGATCGGTTGGCCGACGCCTGCACCGAGGTCGCCTAGAGCGCCGAGTCTGAGAAGCTGCCAGATCGCCGCCAAAAAGGGACACGACCAACTGAAGGTCCAGTCTGTGCGGCGACGAGTGCGGGTTCGGCCGTGACGTTTCGTTGAACTACGGCGCGCTTTCGGATCGCGTAGCTTCTCGGCTTCCGCGGCCGAAGCCGCCAAGAGTTCCTCCAGCAGCCTCGCGATCGGAACCGAACCGCTTCGCGCGCAGCCGGATTCGCGCGCGATGTAGTCGATCTCGACGCCGCTCTCGTCTGCTGCTCGGAGCAGCATGGGAATCACCGTTGAGGGTGAACCGACATTCAAGAAATAGTCGTCGATGAGTAGGCACGTGCTGATCACCGGTGCGCCGGTCGAACAATCCTGCAGGGACAGGCTTTCTGAACTCATCTTGATACGAGCCGGTGAATGCCGGAGCTTGATGGCCATCGCCGCCACACCTCCCCGAAAATCGATCTCGCTGAAATGTGCTAGTTCCACCGAGAGGTCCGCGCGTAGCGGCGGAGGTGGTTCGACGACTCCGGTCAGAGCAATCGGAGTAGTATCAACGCGAGCACTTGTCCGAAATCTTCCTTCGGTGACACCGAACGGCTGTGCGGGGTCAATGCTGGTGGAATGGACGTCCTCCCATGTGGAAGGAGGAGCTGCGTCAGTTCTCGTGCGTCCCAGAGTCAACAGCATCCCCGAGTAACCCGCGCGGAGCGGTTCGCCATGGATATCTATGCGAATGGTATTGCAGTCTGCCAAGTTCGAGAGGTAAGCAGACACCTCGTCGTGGCCAACGGGGCAGGCAGGGTAATCGCGATGACCGACGCGGTAGCCAACCGAGTTCTCCATGAACCCGATCGAGAAGGGTGCGCCCGGTTGTAAGGAACGGAGGAACCGGTTGACGGCGACGTAGAACTCGTAGTGCAGGGGCGTTACGGACTCAGCGACGAAGAACATCGTCCCGATGTCCCACTTTTGCTCCGGGAGTTCGAATACCGTTCCTTCGGTGACCTGGACTGACCCGGCCATCCGAGCCCAAGGTGGATCATACCGCTGGTAGGCGGAATTCTCGCGCAACACCGACCAGCAGTCGCCCCATCGGGAAGCGGGAGTTCCGAGCTCTTGTTTCAACCACTGCCGTGCCGAGCTGGACGGTTCAATGAGTTCTACTGAATCACAAAAGGGCAGCATCGCGAGGGCGGGGTAGAGATTAGATCCGGGTCCGATGTCGACACCATGCCGGCGGTCGACGTTCGCATTGGCGAAGAATTCACGCAGAGTCGCGAGAATATGACGGTCTTCGACGCGAAGGATCCGATAATTGTGCTCGAAATAAGAGTCGGGATCAAAATCCTGCCACGGAAAATCAGAGTTGCGTCGCATGAACTCTCCCGGAGCCTGGAATGCTATTTCAGCCGAGCCGCAAGTAGCAAACGATGTTCGCCCGGGCCGAAGTAGTCGGACATGCTCGATGACTGGAGGTATCCGCGACGCCGGAAAAGGCATTGTGATGGAATATTTCCCGGTCGCACGGTGGTGCGTGCCTCCGTGCATCCGCGACTCCGTAAGTGTTCCTCGGCGACTGCGAGGAGCTGATTTCCGATGCCGATCCGGCGGTGCTCGGGAAGTACTGCGATCGACAAGATCCAACCGCATGCGACCCGGTTGCCGTCGGGCACGGCTATCGCATATCCGACGACCGCGGTACCACGACCAGCGATGAGAAAGCTATTCGTAAAGATCTCGCCCAATTGGATGATGAGAAACAGTGGATATCGATCACCGTCGAAGCACTCTTGCTCGATTTTGTGTACCGCAGGTGCATCTTCGATTCGATAGCCGCGAATGAAGTGGTCGGCTTCCCCGAACCCGTCGTCGCCGTAGATCACAGGTCCTCCCGTGCTGCCCGGATGTTCGGACCATAGCGGCTCGGAGATTGCGATTGGGACGGTCTGGGTGTTTTACGGATGTGGTGGGTGTGAAGAGATCTTCCTTCTGTGAGGCTGATAGCCGCTCAATGCACGCCTCGCCAGGGTGCGCACGCACCTCACGGCGACGGGCAGCGCGCAGGAGCGGTTGTCGCCTACGCTCAGCCGCATGGAAAGTTCGACCGTCCCGCCTCCATGGCTTTCAGTGTCGGAGTGATGCACTAAAGTCGGCCGATGTCCACTCGGTCACTGATTATGATCGCTGTGCTGGTTGTTGGCACGCCCTATGTCCACATCTCTTGCAGTAGCGTGCAGACGATATGGCGAGGAAGGCGGCGATGTCTCGGTGAGAATGCAGCCCAGGCAGCAAATGCTGGACATCTGGCGGGCGGTGGCGCGCTTGGGTGATGATTGGGAATGGGGCGGCCGGGACGGGCGCAATTCGGTCTCCGATGCCGAACAATTGCTCTGCCTGATGTATCCGGCGTCGCTCGTCGACGGATTCCAACTCGATCGGCCCGACGACACCCACCCCGATGTCCTCGCTGCGCTCCGCACCATGGGCGACAGCATCGAGATTCCGCGGAAGCTCATCCGCGTCCTGATCCAGTACATGCGCACCTACACCGACGAGGAGGGTGCTCCCGATTTCTCCGGGGGTTCCTATTTCCGCGCCGAGGATCCGGACGAGAAGGTCACCGACGAGCAAGGCAAGCTGCACGTCGTCGACTCGTACTCGATGTCGGTCACCCTCACTCTGGCCACCCTGGGTTTCCTCCGTGTCTTCCGTACCCGAGTGACCCGCGCAGATCTGCGATCGCAGGTCGACGAACTGGAGAAGCTCGCCAGCATCCGGCTGAGCGCGGCGATGATCGGTCTGCTCCGCAGCTTCACGGTCAACGCGTTCGGCCAGGGAACGCCGCCCTGGCGGACTCTGGTCACCACGGTGAGGCGGCGCGGGCAGTCCGACGACCGGGTGGTCTCCGAGCTGCAGGAACGCCTGCAGGAAGTGCGTGCCGGGCTGCGCGACCTGTCGATCGGGTCCGGCCTCATCGAGCTCGACAACCCGAACCTGCTGTTCGAGTGCGGCTGGACCTGGGGCACCGTGCTCGACGCGCCCACGATCGACACCACCGAGCCGGTCGGCGCCCAGGGGAGCGGTCTGGCCGAGCGGCGACCGCTGCTCTACTTCACGACGATCGCCCTCGCCGGAATCGTCGACCTGACGTCCGAACGCACCCGCGTCCTGCGCATCCTCAACGAAGAGCAGCAGCGGCTGGCGGCCGCGCTCCAGCTTCGGTACGACCTCACGCGGTCCTACTGGGCGACGGTCGCCAGTTCGGAGGCCAGTTCCGACGGCGGACCCCTCGGTGACCGCTGGCCGCTGGAGGAACTGCCGTGGCGCACCAGTGACGGCGAGGAGTCCGACTACTTCAGCCTCCTGGTGACGTCGCTGGTCACCCATGACCTCTCGAAGCGCAACGCTCCCGACAGCGATCTGCGTCGCGTGCTGTCGGTGCTGGAGGAATTGAGCAGCCGGGGCCGCGTCACCCGGCGGGCCCTGGCGAACGACGCCGCGCTGCAGCTGCACACGCCCGGTGTGCCGCTGCTGCTCGGCGGTAGCGAGGGCGAGACGAACCCCCGCCTTACCTGGGTGGTCTCGGACTTCTCGGTCATGCTCCTCAAGCGGGTGGTGACGCTGGCCCTCCAGGCGCGCAGCCCGGAGTTGCGCAGTCAGCTCACCAACCTCGCCGACCAGGTATGGGACCACTTGAACAGCCGGCGGCTCGACGACGGCGGTGCGGGCGCGCTTTGGGACCAGCCGGCGGCGTCCTTCGGGACCGGAGCCGAGTTCACCTCGCCGTCCTGGTACCACACCGAGCGCGTCATGGAATGCCTCGTGCTCCTCGCCGACCTGGTGTTGGCGCCGCCCACCCGGAGCCAACGGCTGTTCGAGACCGCCAGGGACAAGATCGCCGAGGCCGAGCAGCTGTTCGATCGGGAGATCTTCGCCGGCTCGCTGGACGCGGGCCCGTCGATGCGCGGAAGCATGCAGGAGCTGCGTGCCCGCTTGCGGCGGGCGCAGCGGGTGCTCACCGAGAAGCCCGGCACGGCGGACGCGCTCGCCTCGGAAGTGCTGCGGCGGCTGGACGAGTTGGCCGCAGCCCAGCAGAGCGCGATGGAGTGAGATGCCGTGATCGTCTTCGCGACGTCTGACAAGGGCGGCACGGGCCGCTCGGTGACGCTGAGCAACCTCGCATACCGACAGGCGCTACGAGGCGCGGACGTCTGCTACGTCGACTTCGATTTCGGCTCGCCGACCGCGGGCGTGATGTTCACGATCAACGAGGTCGCCCGCGGGACGACGTCCGGCGGCACCCATTCGTACCTCGGAGGGGCAATCACCGATCCGACCCGGCGGGACGTGTGGACGGCGACCGACCGGGACGAGCTCCGGGAGCGGCCACGGGGCGCCGGTCGGCTCGTCCTTCTGCCGGGGGACAGCGGCGGCGGCGAGTTCTCCCGCCAGCCCGACGACACCGAACGGTGCGCGCGGCTCTTCCGCAAACTGAACGAGCAGTTCGACTTCTGCCTGGTCGACCTGAGCGCGGGTCGGTCGTACGCCACCGAGCTGGTGCTGCGTGCGCTGCTGATGCCCGAGCTCGCCACGGCCGAGAGCCGCTGGCTGGTGTTCCACCGCTGGACCAGGCAGCACATCATCGCCGCGGCGGGGCTGGTGTTCGGCGAGCACGGCCTGCTGGCGAACGGGGCGGGTGATGCCGACGGCCGGCTCGGCGACGTCATCCGCTTCGTGCGCACGGCCGTCGTCGACCCGGACTCGCAGCATCTGGCCGGGCTGCGTCCGGCTCAGGTCGCCTGGCTGCGCTACTGCAACCGGGAGCTGGCGGAACTGGCCGGTCGGCACAAGCTCGGCCGCACCAACACGCTGGGCAGCATTCCGCTCGATCCGGTGCTCCAGTGGCGGGAGCAGCTGATTCTCGACGACGACGTGTTCGCCAGGCAGGTCGCGAACCGGGCGACGATCGACGCGTTCGAAGAACTCGCCGACCGGCTCGCGGACAAGGAGAGCTGGGAGGGCCTATGAGTACGGTCGAGGCCTCGTACGGGGAGGCGACCGCGCGACAGAAAGTGCGATCGGTACCGCTGTCGCACCTGTCGATCGAGCTGGGTCACCTCTACCGCGAGAACTCCGACCTGGAAGGTCCAGGGCTGGCCCGGCACTTCGCGCGGGTCGCACCGCAGGTGGAAGCCGCGAAGCTCCTCTACGCGCCGGCGAGCGGCAAGCCGGTGCGGATGAGCACCTGCTATCTCATCGACGACTACTTCACCGAGTTCCAGTCACCGGCAATCGTCATCCCGGCCCTGCAGGAGGCGGCCGCGTCCGCCGGGCTCCAGATCGACTACCTGGCCCGCGAGGCGGGCTGCGCGTTCGCCGACGGCATCGATCTGGCGTCGTTGGTGGAGCGTCGGCTGGTTCCCGAACCGTCGGCGGGTGCGGACGGCTCCCGGCCACCGGTCACCCAGACCGGTTGGCTGAGCAACGGCCGCCGTTCGCCGGTCGGTGGCGAGGCCATGGGGCGGGTGCCGCGGTGGGGTCCGCCGGAGGAGAGCTCTGCGCGTCGGCATTCGATTTTCGTCGACGTCGAGCTGTGGAGCGAAAAGGACGGCCACCGTACGTGGTCGTCCCCATTCCTGGCTGCGGTCTGGCAGCTGCTGCGGTTGGGAATGCTGCGGTTCCACGGTTCTCCTGTGGCTCAGCCGCAGCCGGTCGACCTGAGCCTGATTCGGGAATGGGACGAACTCCCCGCGGTCATTCAACTGACGCCGGAACCTGCAGCGTTCAGCGCGTACCAGACGTTCTCCGTGTTGTCCGGCCGCTTCCTCTCCGTCGAACACGCGGTGCGCGTGATTCTCGAGCAGGTGAGTGTGGACGATGCGGTGATCAACGAGATAGCAGAGCGTAGTCAGCGTGAGGGATTCGTTCTTCCGCCCGAAATCGTGCGGCGTATCAACTACTTCCTGGATGGGAGTATCGCCGGTGATCCGTGAGCCGGCCTGATCTCGGACCGGGGGCGGAAGTGTTGATGTTCGGCGAAGTGCACACAGAGCTTCTGCGGAATTCGGCTTCGGTATCGAATGCGTCGGCCAAGCGCATTTTGTCGTTCCGGCTGGGCGACGACATCCGGACATCGACCCGACCGACGTCCTATGCGGTCTCATCCGACCTCTACGACGGGCTGGATTGCCGAGTCGGCGGCGCCACGCGGCAGCGCGGTGTGGGCACCGCCGTCTCGTTCGCGTCGATCACCGGTGGTCAAATCGCTCAAGCAGTAACGATGACGTCGATCTCGCATGGAAAGAACAATCGGCGGATGCCGTGGTCCTACTACCTTTCCAGGCCCGGACAGGTGGAGACCATGGGAAACGAACCTGTCTGGGCGCAGATAGCGGACGGATGGGCAACCGCCGACAAAGTCGGCCCGAATCTCGGGGCGATCAGTGACCGGCTGCTCGACACCGTGCAGATGTCTCCACAGCTGTCCGGCGCCGCGGCGGTACGTCGAACCGGGCGCGCCCGCCTGAGGTGGGTGTACACGGGGACCGCGCAGCCGCTGCGGCTGAGCTTCTCGCTGGAATCTGACGACCTCCGGTTGCTGCGGCTGTCGGGCGGAAACCTGAGCCCACGCGCGGCCGCTGACTTCTGTGCTGATCTCGCGCTGCACGACTGGCTGCTCACCGCGCTGATGGAGGCGATCGAGCGCAGCAGGCTGGAATCCGACGACGGGACTGCGGCCGTGCAGAAGCTCCGGCCGGTGATCGTCCACCTGCTGCACCACTGGATGCCGGCTGCGCGTCTCGACGCCGAGGGCAAAGAGCTGTGGTGCGGGCTCGACGAAGCGGCTGGCCTGAGTCGGCAGTGGGAGAGCCTCGTCGCCCGGGTCCGCGACCAGCTGGCGATCGGCCTCCTCGGCGCCGTCGCGCAGCCGGATAGAGCATGAGTCGGGACGCAGTTGAGAGCTCGGGCGCGTCCAATGTCCGGATCGCCCGCCGAATTCTTGTCTCCCTCGCGAGGGTGAGGACCGCGACTGGCTGATCGGGCTGACCGACTGCACGCGGTCACACATCGACGCCACCAGCTTCGCCACCGTCGACGCGGGTGGCGACAGCTTCAGCGACGGCTCCTGGCGGACACCGCTCGGTCGCCGCTGCCTCAAGGCATAGAGCGACGCCGTGCACGACCGTGGCGTCGTCGTGCGCCGGATCTTCATATTCGATAAGCCGGACCTCCACACGGATTCCGATTTCTGCGATATCTGCGCGATGCAGGTCGAGGCCGGAATCGACGTCCGGGTGTTGGAGCACGGCAAGATCACCCAGTCGCTCACCGGCCTGAGCGACTTCATTCTTTTCGACGGTGGCGTCAGCTACGAGACGGTGGCTTCGGCGAGTCAGCGCGCGTTCGCGCTGCCGTCCATCCTCAACACGAAACTGGCGCTCGACATCGGACAGATCCGCAAGCGAGTCGCTGATTTCGAGTATTTGTGGTCGCTTGGCGATCCGGTTTGAGGGGCGAGGCGCATTGCTTTGCGTGACCACGATGGCCTCGCGATCACGGTCGTCGTTCGGGAGCTCCCACGCAACCTACTGATCGGGCGATGGGATCCGCGTCGCGGCGTCCTGTTGGATCTGCGACGCTTCGCGAAGGAAGCGCGCGATCGCCTGCATCTCCTCGACGCTGAACGTCTCGTACAACTGGTGCAGCTGCCTGCCCAAATCGAGGAAATGCGGCCCCATCACCGCCATCTGCTCGTAGACCAGCTCCACCAGCACGCTGCGCCGATCGTTCGGATTCGGCACGCGTCGCGCCAGCCCTTTGCGCTCGAGCCGGGCCAGCAAGCCGGTCACCGACGCCGGCGCCAACCCTGACCGTTCCGCCAACTCGCCGGCGGTCAGCGGGCCGAAGCGCTCGATCAGGTCGAGAGCGCGCTGGTCGGAGGCGCTCAGCCCGGACAGCGCCGCCACCGCCGTGTGGAAGAGCACGGCGGCAGTGGCCAGCGCACGCCCACCGTTGTCCAGCTCCCGCACGAGAGCCTCTCGCTCCGTTGACATGACCGTCATACTAACTTTTACTTAGTTCGGCCGAACGAAATAAACGGAGGCGGTCATGAAGGTGTTGGTCATCGGCGGCGGCGTCGCGGGGTCCGCGACGGCGATCGCGCTGCACTGCGCGGGCATCGAGGCGGAGGTATACGAGCGGCATCCGGACGTCGCCGACGAGGTCGGGCTCTTCCTCACGTTCGCCGGGAACGGCATCGACGCGCTCACGGTGCTCGGCGCCGCCGACCCGGTCGAGGAGGCCGCGTTCCGCACGCCGCAGATGGTGATGCAGAGCGGCACCGGACGCCTGCTCGGCTCGATGTCGAACGGTGACGCGAGCCGGACGATCCGCCGTGCGGACCTGTACCGCGCGCTGCGCGACGAGGTGGTGCGGCGCGGCATCCCGATCCACTACGGAAAAGCTCTGGTCGACGTCGATCAAGCCGCCAACGGCGTGCGGGTGCGGTTCGCCGACGGCACCGACGCGAGTGGGGACTTACTCGTCGGCGCCGACGGGCTCCACTCGCCCACGCGCACGGCGATCGACCCCGCGGCCCCGGCACCGCGGTACGTCCCGGTGCTCAACACCGGCGGCTACGCCCGCGGGGTGCACGTCGATTCCGAGCCGGGGACGTTCACGATGGTGTTCGGCAAGCGTGCGTTCTTCGGGTACGTCCCCGCACCGAACGGCGAGGTCTGGTGGTTCGCCAACCCGCCGTACCCAACTCCGCCGTCGGCGTCGGAGCTCGCCGACATGAACGCTGGTGACGCGTGGCGTCGACGTCTGCTCGAGCTCTACGCCGACGACCACACGCCGGCCGTCGCGCTGATCGAGGCGAGCACGAACCCGATGACCGGATGGGCCACGTACGACCTGCCGGCCGTGCCGCACTGGTACCGCGGCCGGGTGGTGCTGGCCGGGGACGCGGCGCACGCCACGTCGCCGTCGTCCGGGCAGGGGGCGTCGATGGCGATCGAGGACGCCGTCGTGCTCGCCAAGTGCCTGCGTGACGTGCCGGACGTGTCGTCGGCGCTCGCGGCGTACGTGGACATCCGTCGGCCGCGGGTGGAGCGGATCGTGAAAGTCGGGGCGCGGACGAGTTCGATGAAGGTGGCCGGGCCGGTCGGGCGGGTGATGCGTGACGCGATGATGCCGGTGTTCCTGCGGATGGCGTCGCGGATGATGAACACCGAGTGGATGCACCGCTATCACATCGACTGGGAGGAGCCCGTCACACTGGGCGGGTGAGTGATCAGGGACGGATCGTGCTGGCCGGGGTGCCGCTCGGAAATGTCGGCGACGCCACCGAACGGCTGCGGGACGCGCTGGCCACCGCGGACGTCATCGCGGCCGAGGACACCCGCCGAGCGCGGCGACTCGCGTCCGACCTCGGGGTGGCGCCGGTCGGCCAGATCGTCCGCTACGACGACGTCACCGAGGTGCGGCACACCGACGGCCTCCGTGACCGGGCGGCCGCCGGGGCCACCGTGCTGCTGGTCACCGACGGTGGCATGCCGAGCGTCTCGGACCCCGGCTACCGGCTGGTCGCCGCCGCCATCGCGGCCGACGTCCCGGTGAGCGTGCTGCCCGGGCCTTCGGCGGTCACCACGGCGCTCGCGTTGTCGGGGCTGCCGAGCGCCCGGTTCTGCTTCGAGGGGTTCCCGCCGAGGGAGCCGGGAAAGCGGCGCAGCACGTACGCGGCGCTCGCGCAGGAGCCCCGCACGCTGGTGTTCTTCGAGTCGCCGAAGCGCATCGGTAAGTCGCTCGAGGACGCGGCCGCGGCATTCGGCGCCGACCGCCCGGCAGCGGTGTGCCGGGAGCTCACGAAGACGCACGAAGAGGTGCGCCGCGGAACGCTGGGCGCGTTGGCGGAATGGGCCGCGGGTGGGCTGCTCGGTGAGATCACGGTCGTGGTCGGGGGAGCGCCGCCCCCAAGGGCCGACGACGTGCCGGAGCCGGCGGAACTCGCGCGTCGGGTCTCGCTCGCGGAGGCGGGCGGGCTGGGGCACACGGACGCGATGCGGTTCGTCGCCAACGCGGTCGGCGTTTCGAAGAACGTCGTCTACGACGCGGTGGTAGCTGCTAAGCGTAACTAAGAGTGATATGCACTGGGCTGCTGACCCGTGGCAGCTCGACTGGGCGCTGACGGCGGCCGACGTCGCTGGTGGCGTAGTTCGCGCCGGTGTTCGCGGCCTGGCTCGGGGTCGGGTACTCGTCCGGTTTGGCGCACATGCTGCTCGCCTATACCGCCGTGACCACGGCGCGCCGTCCGGAGAACCGGGTGGTGGCCGGTCTCCTGATCGCCGCCGCGATCCTGCAGATCGCGCTCGCGTGGTGGTCGCCGCTGGTGAGTGTTCCCGGGTGGCCTTGGAGCGGAGCTTCAGAACAGGGCGGCGACGACGGGGAGCAGGGCGAGGAGGGCGGGGCCGCCGAGAGAGACGGCCCAGAGCGTCGTGACGCGCTGCTTCCCCTCGCGACGCAGGCGCGGAACACCGGTCGCCGCGCCGACCCCGAAGCCGCACAGCAGCACCAGGACGAATCCGAGCGCCCAGCGCAGGTTCAGCCCGGCGACCGAGCCGGCATAGGCGACGTCGTCGCCGTCCAGCATCCGCGCCTCGACGGTCGTCCCCGGCTTCCGGTCGGACGGGTCGACGTCGGCCAGCCGCACGACGTCGGTGCCGACCCGGCCCTCGCAGCTGGTGTCACAGCGCACCACGGTGACGGTCGTCTTGACCCCGACACCCTGCGCGAGCCAGAACGGCGCCGCGCTGACCCATCCGAAGAACGCGGCGACCAGCCCGAGCGCCAACGCCGCCGCGAGTCCCGCGGCAGGTGGGCGCGGGTCCGGGGCGTTCGGTGCGGGGAAGCTTTCGCCGGAGACGACGGGCCGGGGCTCCGGGGCGGCGGGCCGTTCCGCGTCGAGGCGGTTCCGCAACACCAGTGCCAGGCCCTCGTCGACGTAGCGGTCCGAGCCCTGCGGTGGGCCGGGTGTGGTTTCGTTCGCGGGTGTGGCGAGCGTCGGCACCTCGGTCGACAGCGCCTCGTTGCTGATACTCACGGAACAATTGGAACCCGATCCGCGCCCGTAATGCCGGATAGCTCCGGTATTCGGCGTGGCGGCCCGTGCGGGAAAAGCTGTCCTACCGACGCCCTAGGCTTAGGGCATGACCCGTCACATCCTCACCGCGGTCGCGTGGCCCTATGCCAATGGTCCGCGGCACATCGGCCACGTCTCCGGATTCGGCGTCCCGTCCGACGTCTTCAGCCGGTACCAGCGCATGGCGGGCAACAAGGTTCTGATGGTCTCGGGCACCGACGAGCACGGGACGCCGATCCTGGTACAGGCCGAGCAGGAGGGCGTCACCGCCCGCGAGCTCGCCGACCGGTACAACCGCGTGATCGTCGACGACCTGCAGGGCCTCGGGCTCTCGTACGACCTCTTCACCCGCACCACCACGCGGAACCACTACGCGGTGGCGCAGGAGCTCTTCAAGACCCTGTACCGCAACGGCTACATGATCGAGAAGACGACGAAGGGCGCGATCAGCCCGTCCACCGGGCGCACGCTGCCCGACCGGTACATCGAGGGCACCTGCCCGATCTGCGGTTATGCGGGCGCCCGCGGCGACCAGTGCGACAACTGCGGCAACCAGCTCGACCCCACCGACCTGATCGAGCCTCGCTCGCGGATCAACGGGGAGGTGCCGCAGTTCATCGAGACCGAGCACTTTTTCCTCGACCTGCCGGCGCTGGCCGAGGCGCTCGGCTCCTGGCTGCAGACGCGCACCGACTGGCGGCCGAACGTCCTGAAGTTCTCGCTGAACCTGCTCGACGACCTCAAGCCGCGCGCGATGACCCGCGACATCGACTGGGGTGTCCCGGTGCCGCTGCCCGGGTGGGAGGAGAACCCGAACAAGCGGCTCTATGTCTGGTTCGACGCGGTCATCGGGTACCTGTCGGCGTCGGTGGAGTGGGCACGGCGGTCGGGCGAGCCCGACGCGTGGAAGGCATGGTGGTGCAACCCCGAGGCGTCCTCGTTCTACTTCATGGGCAAGGACAACATCACGTTCCACTCGCAGATCTGGCCCGCCGAGCTGCTCGGGTACAACGGGCTCGGAGCGCACGGTGGTTCGCCGGGGGAGTTCGGCAAGCTCGAACTGCCCACCGAGGTCGTCTCCAGCGAGTTCCTGACGATGGAGGGCAAGAAGTTCTCGTCCTCCCGCCGGGTCGTCATCTACGTGAACGACTTCCTGGAGCGCTACGACGCCGATGCGCTGCGGTACTTCATCGCGGCGGCCGGCCCGGAGAACCAGGACACCGACTTCACGTGGACGGAGTTCCGCCGGCGCAACAACGACGAGCTGGTCGCCGGCTGGGGCAACCTGGTGAACCGGTCGATCAACCTCGCGGCGAAGAACGTCGGTGCGGTGCCCACACCCGGCACGCTCACCGAGGCCGACGCGGCGCTGCTCGACACGTCGAAGGCCGCGTTCGCGTCGGTCGGTGCGCTGCTCGAGCGGTCGCGGTTCAAGGCGGCGATCGGCGAGGCGATGCGTGTCGTCGGCGAGGCGAACAAGTACCTATCCGATCAGGCGCCGTGGGCTCTGAAGGACCCGTCGACGCACGAGCGGCGCGACACGGTTCTGCACACCGCGCTGCAGGTCGTCGACGACTGCAAGGCTTTGTTGACGCCGTTCCTGCCGCACTCGGCGCAGAAGGTGCACGAGCTGCTCGGGGATACCGGCGTGTGGTCGGGGTCGCCGGAGGTTCGGCAGGTGTCCGAAGAGGGCGGTCCGGACTACCCCGTCATCCAGGGTGACTACGCGGCGGCGTCCGCGCGGTGGGCGTCGCGGCCGATTGAGGTCGGGCGTCCGTTGGCGCCGCCGAAGCCGGTGTTCAAGAAGCTCGACGAGTCGATCGTGGACGAGGAGCTGGCGCGGCTGGGGGGCGAGTGAGCGGCCGCTCCGGGGAAGCTCCTCCCTCGCCGGAGCCGCTCGCGGTGCCGGTGCTCGACAGCCACACCCATCTGGACATCCAGGGTGGTGACCCCGCCGCGGCCCTTGCCCGGGCCGCGGCGGTCGGGGTCGCCCGGGTCGTGCAGGTGGGGTGCGATGTGCCGTCGTCGGTGTGGGCGGCGGATCTTGCCGCTGCGCATCCGTCGGTGGCGGCCACCGTCGCACTGCATCCGAACGACGCGCCGTCGCCGGTCGGGGCGGCTGATCTCGATGCTGCACTCGCGGAGATCGAGAAGCTGGCCGCTCGGCCGGAGGTGCGGGGGATCGGTGAGACCGGGCTGGACTTCTACCGCACCGGTCCCGAAGGGGTGGCGGCGCAGGAGAAGTCGTTCCGTGCGCACATCCAGTTGGCCAAGCAGTACGACAAGGCGCTGGTGATCCACGATCGGGACGCGCACCACGACGTGTTTCGGGTGCTTTCGTCGGAGGGTGCGCCGTCGCGGGTGGTGTTCCACTGCTACTCCGGGGACGCCGAGATGGCGCGGCGGTGCGCGGACGCCGGGTACGTGATGAGCTTTGCCGGCAACATCACGTTCAAGAACGCGCAGAACCTGCGGGATGCTGCGGCGGTGGCGCCGCGGGAGCTGCTGCTCGTCGAGACCGACGGGCCGTTCCTGACGCCGATGCCGTACCGGGGTCGGCCCAATGCGCCGTACCTGATTCCGCTGATCGTGCGGGCGCTGGCCGAGGTGCGCGGCGACGACGTCGACGAACTGGCCGCCGCCATCTGGTCCACCGGCACCAAAGTCTTCGGCCCACCCGCCTAACCCCCGCCAGCCAGGGCGCGCGCGCCCTGTGCGCCCCGCGCCCTGTGCGCCCCGCGCCCTGTGCGCCCCGCGCCCTGTGCGCCCCGCGCCCTGTGCGCCCCGCGCCCTGTGCGCCCCGCGCCCTGTGCGCCC
>NZ_JBICTY010000001.1:900108-973043 GCF_043197895.1 Cryptosporangium sp. NPDC048952
CCCGCGCCCCGCGCGCTGCGCCCCGCGCCCCGCGCGCTGCGCCCCGCGCCCCGCGCCCCGCGCCCCGCGCGCTGCGCCCCGCGCGCTGCGCCCCGCGCGCTGCGCCCCGCGCGCTGCGCCCCGCGCGCTGCGCCCCGCGCGCTGCGCCCCGCGCGCTGCGCGCTGCGCGTCAACGCTGCGGGATTTTAGGGGCGACGGCGTAGGCGCCGGCGCGGGCGGCGGCTATGGCGGCTGCGGCGGCGGTGTCGGCGGTTTCCAAGGTGGGGGGATCGCCGGTGAGGAGGCGGTAGTAGAGGGGGGCTGAGACGGCGCGGATCACCTCATCGGGGGCGGTGTCGGCGGGTAGGTCGCCGCGGGTGATGGCGTCGGCGACGCAGGGGGCCCACTCGGCGACGCGGACCGCGTAGAAGCGGTTCAGGGCCGCTGCCGTCTCGGAATCGGTGAGGGCGGCCGCAAGAAACGCCCGGAACAGCGGCCCCTGGCGCGGGTCGGTCAGCGTGCGCTGGACGAGCCGGGCGTTCGCCCGCAGGTCGTCGGCGAGTGAGCCGGTGTCCGTGCGCGGCAGCGACTGCTCGGCCATGTCCGCCAACAGGTCGGCGACCAACGCCGGCACCGTCTTCCACCGCCGGTACACGGTGGTCTTCCCGACGACCGCGCGCCGCGCGACGTCCGCCAGGTCGAGCCCGGCGAACCCCTTCTCGATCAGCGCGTCCTCCGCCGCGCGCAGCACGTCGGCACGCACCCGAGCCGTGCGTCCTCCCGGCCTCTCAGCCATTAACGGCACCCCAGTCCCATTAGCGTGGTAACTTCCTAACCGCTAACGGAACTCTAGTGCCATTTAGGGGTTGGTCATGGACTATCGACGACTCGGTGCGTCCGGACTCGACGTCCCCGCGCTGAGCTTCGGCGCCGGAACGTTCGGCGGCCGCGGCCCACTGTTCGGCGCGTGGGGCAGCACCGACGTCCAGGAGGCCCGACGCCTGGTCGACATCTGCCTCGACGCGGGCGTCACGATGTTCGACACCGCCGACGTCTACTCCGACGGCGCCTCGGAGGAGGTGCTCGGCGCGGCGATCAAGGGCCGCCGCGACGCGGTACTCCTCTCGACGAAAACCGGCCTGCCGACCGGCGGCGGACCGAACGAGGCCGGCACCTCACGTCGACGGCTGATCGAAGCCTGTGAGGCCGCACTCCGACGCCTCGGCACGGACGTCATCGACGTTTTCCACCTGCACGCTTTCGACGCGCGCACCCCGATCGAGGAGGTGCTCGCGACGCTCGACGAACTGGTCCGTGCGGGCAAGATCCGCTACGTCGGAGTGTCCAACTTCGCCGGTTGGGAGCTGATGAAGTCGCTCGCGGTCGCCGACCGGCACGGCTGGCCGCGGTACGTCGTCCACCAGGTCTATTACTCGCTGGTGGGTCGCGACTACGAGTGGGAACTGATGCCGTTGGCCGCCGATCAGGGAGTCGGCGCGACGGTGTGGAGCCCGCTCGGGTGGGGCCGGCTGACGGGGCGGATCCGGCGGGGCGCACCGGTGCCGTCCGGGAGTCGGTTGCACGACACCGCGTCGTTCGGCCCGCCGGTCGCCGACGAGGACGTCTACCGCGTCGTCGACGTGCTGGACGAGGTCGCGGCCGAGACCGGCCGGAGCGTGCCCCAGATCGCCCTCAACTGGCTGCTGGGCCGCCCGACGGTGTCGTCGGTGATCATCGGGGCGCGCACCGAGGAGCAGCTCCGCGACAACCTCGGCGCGGTGGGGTGGGTCTTGACGCCCGAGCAGGTGGGACGCCTCGATGCGGCCAGCTCTCGGACGGCGCCCTACCCGTACTTCCCCTACCACCGCCAGGAGGGCTTTGCCCGGCTGAACCCACCCTTGGTCGCCTGTGGATAGCCGTTTGCCCACCCAGTAGAACAAGCGTCACCCTTCGCTCATGAAACTTCGCAACTGGTGGCGATGGCACTGGCGTGCTCGCACCAACCGCTATGGCATCCCGGTGTCCCGTAAGCGTCGGCGCGCCGCGTTGGAGCAATTCATCGGCTCGTACCCGGGTTTGTCAGCGGAGACCGATCTGGAAAAGCTGCGCGGCCCGTGGATCGAAGACGGCCGCTGATGCTCCGTTTACTCTTCGACGCCAGCGTGGTTCCCGCCGCGCTCAACTCGACCGACGCGCTGCATCTACCTGCCGTGAGCGCAACGCGGGGCGGAAGGGATGCCGGTCACGAGTTCATCGTGCTGATGAGTGTGCTGGCCGAGGTGCTCGTCCGCCCGGCGCGGCGAAACGTCCGCGAACTCCGGCACGGGCGTGAGCTGACCATCGCGACATTCGGTCCTCCAGAGCCGATCGACGAGAAAATTGCGGTCGCGGCGGCTACTCGCCGTGCTCGGCATTCGGCCTTGCGGTTGCCGGATGCGCTGGTGTTGGCGACCGCGGAAGTGCTCCAGGCCGACCGCGTGCTGACCGGAGACAAGCGATGGTGCGCACTCGACGATCGAGTGCATCTGATCGCTGTGGCCTGATCCGGATGTGAAATCGGCGTGAGGAAGACCACGGAAACGTTGCGGCAGCGAGCTACAAATCGGACGTGAGGAGTCCTGGATGTCGTGAATGCGAGGTGTCCACCGGGTAGCAGCGTGGTGAAACGCCACGTATGTTGGCCCATCGGGTCGCCCGGCGTAGGCCGAGCGCCCCAAACAGCCGGGATGGACCGCACGATCGCACGACCGTCCTGCCCGGGTCCTGAGAGGTCTGGAGTCGGGTGCAGTACGGCTCGCCACGCGCGAAAAAAGTAGCTACAGGAATCAAGATCGCCTCTGTCGCGGCGTTACTGGCCGGAGGAGGTGCCTGGGTAGCCACCGATCGCGCAGTCACCCTCCGTGTTGACGGAGAAGAGCGGACGGTGCACACCCACGCGGACGACGTCCGCGGAGTGCTCGCCTCCGCCGACGTGAAGGTCGGTGAGCGGGACGAAGTCATTCCGGCCGTCGACGCCGAGGTCCGCAAGGGCGACACGATCGAGGTCGACCGGGCGCGGAAGTTGCGCGTCACCGTCGACGGCACCACCCGGGAAGTGTGGGTCACCGCACCGACCGTGGACGACGCCCTCAACGAACTGAGTATGGGGCGCCGGGACGTCAAGCTGTCGGCATCTCGCCATTCGCGCCTTCCCCTCGATGGCGCGAGGCTCGACGTCGATACGAAGAAGCAGGTGTCGGTGAAGGCGGACGGTCGGACGACCACCGCAACCACCTACGCGGGGACCGTTCAAGAACTGCTCGCAGAGCAGGGTGTGGAGGTCGACGCGGACGACCGGGTGACGCCGACGGCGGTGACGCAGTTGGTGGCTGAGCAGCACGTCACCGTGCAGCGGATCGCGACGAAGACGGCGACCGAGAACCTCACGATCAAGGCGCCGGTGCAGACGCGTAAGGACTCGAGCCTGACGGTCGGCACGACGCGGGTGCTCTCGCAGGGGCGCTCCGGGCGGGCGCAGCAGGTCGTTCGGTACACCTACACCGACGGCAAGGTCACCACGAAGCAGGTGTTGTCGAAGACCGTGGTCACCGCCGCGAAGACGACAGTGGTGGCGAAAGGGACGAAGAAGGTCGTGTCCTCGTACGTACCGGGCGGTACCGGGCTGAACTGGGCCGCGCTGGCGAAGTGCGAGTCCGGAGGGCGGCCGGGTGCGGTGTCCCCGAACGGCACCTATCACGGGCTGTACCAGTTCAGCGTGGGCACGTGGCAGCGGATGGGCGGCTCCGGGCTGCCGTCGCAGGCCTCGGCGTCGGAGCAGACGATGCGCGCGCAGATGCTGTACAAGGCTGCGGGTGCGGGGCAGTGGCCGGTCTGCGGGTCGCGGCTCTTCTCCTAGAGTTACCCGTGTGTCTAGTGACGACGGGCTGCTCGGCCCGGCCGAGATCCGTGCGCTGGCTGCGCGCCTAGGGGTTCGTCCCACGAAGACGTTGGGGCAGAACTTCCTGCACGACCCGAACACGATTCGACGCATCGTCCGGACCGCTGAAGTCGGTCCGGACGATGTCGTGTTGGAGGTGGGCCCGGGGCTGGGGTCGCTGACGTTGGGGCTGCTCGGGTCCGCCGGGTCGGTGGTGGCGGTGGAGATCGATCCGGTACTCGCTTCTGCTTTGCCTTCTACGGTGGCTTCTCAGTTGTCCGCGCGGGCGTCCCGGCTTTCCGTGGTGCAGGCCGACGCGATGAGGGTGGATGCGGCGACGCTCGCTGCCGCGTTGCCGGCGGCGGTGCGCGACCCGGCTGCGGGCGGCGTGGCGGCGCTCGGTGGCGGGCCGACCGCGCTCGTGGCGAATTTGCCGTACAACGTGGCGGTGCCGGTCGTGTTGCACCTGCTGGAGACGGTGCCGACGCTGCGGACCGCCCTGGTGATGGTGCAGGCGGAGGTCGCGGATCGACTGGCGGCGCCGCCCGGGTCGCGCACGTACGGGGTCCCGAGCGCCAAGGCCGCCTGGTACTGCGCGGTATCCAGGGCGGGGTCGGTGCCGCGATCGGTGTTCTGGCCGGTTCCCAATGTGGATTCGGGGCTCGTGAAACTGGTGCGGCGGGATCCGCCCGCTGGTTCACGGAAGGACACTTTCGCGGTGATCGACGCGGCGTTCGCGCAGCGGCGCAAGACGCTGCGGGCTGCGCTGGCGGGATGGGCGGGGAGTGCGGTTCTCGCCGAGGAGGCGCTGCGCGCGGCCGGTGTCGATCCGACGGCGCGGGGGGAGACGCTCGACGTGGGCACGTTTGCGCGGGTGGCGAGCTTCCGGGCGGAGTCTCGGGCGGGGTCCTCCGGCTAATAGGGCGAATGGGATTTAGAAAAGCATACAGTGATAATCTCCCCGGCAGTGCTCGACAGCTTTTGGGGGGAAGCATGTACGTACACGGCCGTCTCAGACCGCTCGCGTTCGTCGCCGGAGTCGCCACCGTGGTGGCGCTGGTCGGCGTACCGGCGCCGGCGTTCGCGGCAACGCCCACCATCACCGCCCAGCCCGTCGTCGAAGCGGGGCCGACCGGCAGTGACATCGAGTTGAGCGTGAACGCCACGTCCACGGACAATGGCACGCTCAACTACCAGTGGTTCTACGAGCTGATCAAGGGCACCGGCATCTGGGTCAAGGCCCTGCCGTCCGCCGAGATCCTCAACATCGGCTACACCGGTGGAGATACCAGCACGCTGAAGCTCAAGACCGTCACCCCGGTGCTCAACGCCATCGGGCTGAAAGTCGAGGTGTCCAGCTCGCTCGGGGGCGGCGCGGCGACGTCCGACGAGGTCGGCGTCGCGGTGGGGGATCCGCCGACCATCGTCGGCGTGGGGCAGGTCGAGCCGCGCGTGGTCGCGGGCGGCACCGCCCATCTCACCGGCGGCACGGTGGCCGGCCTGGCGCCGATTTCGTACAGCTGGCAGGTGCTTCGTCCGGCGCTGTTGGGATCGAGGTGGACCTCGCTGACCAACGGCGCGGGTGTGTCCGGCGCGCGTACGGCGACGCTCACGCTGGCGAACTTGACCGCGGACATCGCGAAGAACTCCTACCGGCTGGTCGCGTCGAACGCGGTCGGCGTCGACATCTCCGATGCGATCAAGGTCGACGTCGGGGTGAAGCCGACAGTGACCACGCCGGCGGACCAGAGCGCTGTGAACGGAAGCGCGACGCTGACGTCGAACATTGCCGGAAATCCGGTTCCCACTGTGAAGTGGCAGCGGCGTTCGGGAGTTCTGTGGACCGACGTGATCTCGTCCGCCACGAGCCTGAACAACGGGGTCGCGACCGCCAAGCTGACGGGTCTGACCACGGCCGACACCGGTGCGCAGTACCGGGTCGTGGCGTCGAACAACTTCGGCGAGTCGGCCGAATCGGCGGCGACTACGGTCACGGTGGTCGGTTCCAAGCCGACGATCACCGACCCGCTGGACAAGATTTCGCTGCTCGGTGGCGTCAACCTGTCGGTGAACGTGACCGGCGACCCGGCGCCCGTGGTGACGTGGCAGCGCAAGCTGCCGACCGCTGGGGCGGTGTGGGAGGACCTGACCGGGGTCGGCACGACGGTGTCGAACGGGGTCGGTGGTTTGACCTCCACGCTGCCTGTCTCCGCGCTGACTCCGGCGCTGAGCGGGGCGCGGTTCCGGGCTGTGGCGCGCAACGCGGTCGACACGGTGGTCTCGGATTCTTCGCAGCTGGTGGCCGGCGTGCTGCCGACCGTGACGAATCCGTTGGACGTCACTGTCGCCTCCGGCGCGGGGACGCTCGCCGTGAACGTGACGGGTGACCCGGTGCCGACCGTGACCTGGCAGCGGCGGAGTCCGGCTGCCGGGGCGCAGTGGGAGGACCTGGTGGGTCAGGGCACTGTTTCCGGGGGTGTGGCCACACTGCCGCTTTCCGGTGTGACCTCGGCGCTGAACGGCTCCCGGTACCGGGCGGTCGTGAAGAACGCGGTCGGGCAGGTCGTGTCGGACTCGGCGCAGCTGATCTCCGGCACGGTGGCGGATGTGTCGAACCCTTCGGCGCAGACCGCTCTGCTGGGCGCGGCCACGTTCACCGCGAACGTCTCGGGCGACCCGCTGCCGACCGCTCGGTGGCAGGTGTTGGAGCCCACTTCGGGTGCGCGATGGGCGAACGTGTCCACCGGTTCGGGCGCTCTGGCGGCACAGGTGGGTGGGTTGGCCACCCTGACCCTCACCGGGCTGACCAAGAACCAGAACGGCAACCGGTACCGGGTGGTGGCGACGAACGGGGTCGACACACCGGCGGTGTCCGACTCGGCGACGTTGACGGTGGCCGGAACGCCGCTGTCGATCACGAACCCCGTGTCGGCGGTGACGTCGGCGCTGAACGGGACGGTGACTTTGTCGGTGAACGCGTCGGGGGAGCCGGCGCCGTCGGTGCAGTGGCAGTCGCTGGCGCCGACCGTCGGATCGACGTGGACGAACCTGACGAACGGGTCGGGGGTGTCGGGGGCGACGTCCAACGCGCTGACGTTGTCGGCGCTGACGTCGCTGCGTAACGGGTACCGCTACCGGGCGGTGGCGACGAACGGCAGCGAGTCGGCGACGTCGTCGTCTTCGCTGCTCACGGTGAATCTTCTGTAGTTCACCACTGTGGACTCGGCCGCCAGGCTCGACTTTCGTCGGGCTTGGCGGCCGAAAGCGTTAACGGCGTTGATTTACGCGATATCTGCTCGCTCTATCCAGATCTGTAGACCTATTTGCGTGGCGTGAGAATCCGATAAGTCACATTTGTCCGGATAGTGCTAGCGTGCGGTGAGAACTCCCGATCACCGTCGGGAGGGGGTTACACACATTGGGGGAAACAGCATGGGGGAACACGCACGCCGTGCCACCCGTCGCACGAAGCCGCTCGTAGCGGCCGCGGCGGGCGTGGGCACGGTCGCGGCGATGCTCGGTGGTCCGCTGCCCGCTTCCGCTGCGGCGCCCGCGTTCGTCCTTGACCCGTCCTACGGTGGTCTGAACGGTGCGCCCAAGGGCGTTGCAATGGCCGGCCTGGGCAACGCGGTCGGCGTCGATGCCAAGGTCACCGGTGGCAACCGCTACGTTCTGTCGCAGGTGAAGTCCGGGGTGACGCCGCCGGTGGCGTACGTGACCCGATTCGATTCCGCGGGCCGCCCCGACAACACCTGGGGCAGCAGCGGAAAACTGTCGCTGACGACTCTTCCAAACGGTTCCACGGTGAGCAAGCTCCTCACCGACGGCACCAACCTGTACGTAGTCGCGCAGAAAGACCTGAACGTCTACGTGGCGGCTTACGTCGTCGCCTCTGGCTTGGCGGCGACGTACGGCACCGCCGGGCTCGGCACGCTCGCTACCGGTCTGCCGAGCGGTTCGACGTTCTCGATCGTCGACGCCAAGCTGCAGGGATCGGCCATCGTGATCGGCCTGAACGGGCAGGCCACCGGCGCTTCGTCGACCGGTGCCTGGATCATGCGGGTCACCAGCGGTGGCATCCTCGACGCGACGTTCAACGGCACCAGTGCCGGTGGTGTCTGGCCGGTAGCGCTCTCGGGTGTCAACGCGACCTCAATCGGCGGCATCGGTCTGCGCTCCAGCACGGACACCACTAACGCGAGTCACATCCTGGTGGCGGCGACTCTGCCCCCCGAGGCGAATACCACCAACGACACACAGTCTGCGGTCATCGACATCCCGAACACGGGCGCCGCACTCACGGGCACGTCGGGCGGGTACATCGAGGCGTACGCCGACAACGCAGGTTGGTCGTACGAGCAGATCGGCGACATCCAGCAAGTCGGTAGCACGACGACGCCGACCTACCTGGTCTCCGGCCGGACTGCCACGAGCTACTTCATCGCCCGGCTGAAGAACGACAACTCGGGGCTCGACAACACCACGTTCGGTATCAACGGTGTGTCGTCGCCGGTCACAGCGTCCTGCGTCAGCGGTCTCCCGCAGATCACACAGGACACCAACGGTTTGGTGTACCTGGCCGCCGACCGGACCTGCAACAACAACATGCCGGAGATCGTCCGCCTGACCGCGGGTGGTCAGCCGGACACCGCGTTCAACCAGGGTTCGGCGGTCTGGTCGCCGAACATCCCGGTGAACGCCAAGCCGCTGATGGTCACCGCCGCCTCCACCCAGCTGAACTTCGGTTCGATGTCGACGAACGGCATGGACGCGGCCAGCGCCCAGGCCGTCCCGTCGACGGCGCCGAACGCGGCGACGCCGACCTCGCTGTCCGGCGGTCCGACGTTTACGTCGGGCCAGATGGTCACGCTGTACGCAGCGCCGAGCGGCATCCCGTCGCCGTACCTGCAGTGGCAGTGGGCCGGTGCCGGTCCGAACCCGACCTGGACGAACATCCCGGACGCCACCGGTCCGTACTACACGTTCCGGGCGAGCCTGGCGCAGTCCGGCTACCAGTACCGCGTGGTTGCCAGCAACGAGTACGGCGTGACCGCGGCTCCGACTGCGGCCTACCAGATCACGGTCTTCGCGGGTGCTCCGCAGATCACCAGCCAGCCGCAGAACAAGACGGTCTCCGCAGGGAGCCCGGTCTCGTTCACGGTCGGCTACGCGGCCGAGCCGGATGCCACGATCCAGTGGGAGGCTAGCGCCAACAACGGTGGCTCCTGGCAGCCCATCGCCGGCGCGACCAGCGCGACGCTGACCCTTCAGCACCCGCCGCTGGAATACAACGGCTTCCAGTACCACGCCGTGGTGACCAACCCGAACGGCAAGGTCACGAGCAACCCGGCGACGCTGCTGGTGACCCCGCCGGTCATCAACATCGCGAAGCAGCCGACCGACCAGAGCGCTGACGAGCACGACGACGTCACGTTCTCCGTCACGGCCAGCGGCAACGGTGCCCTGCTCTACCAGTGGCAGTGGAGCAAGACCGGCGCGGACAACTCGTTCACCAACGTCCCCGGAGCGACGACACCGTCGTGGACGTGGAAGGACGTGAAGAAGGCCGACGACGGCACCGTTGTCCAGGTCAAGATTTCGGACTTGGCCAACAACGTCGAGTACTCGCAGAAGGCGAAGCTGACCGTCAAGGGCGGCGTTGCCGAGCCGGGTCACGACGGTTCCGTCTGGGGCGACTACAACGGCGACGGCAAGACCGACATCGCCAGCTACAAGGACGGCCAGTTCTACTGGAACGGTGGCAAGCCGGAGAACTTCGGTAAGCCGGGTGACAAGCTCATCGTCGGCAACTTCGACGACGATGCTGCTGCCGACAAGGCCGTCGTCAGTGGCAACACCTGGAAGACCGACGGGAACCCGGACGTTGGGTTCGGCAAGTCGACCGACATGCCGGTGTCCGGTGACTTCGACGGTGACGGCATGACGGACATCGCCGTGTGGCGTCCGTCGAACGGCACCTGGTACGTCAAGGACGGCGACACCCAGCAGTGGGGCCAGACCGGCGACATCCCGGTTCCGGGTGACTACGACGGCGACGGCTCGGACGAGTTCGCGGTGTTCCGTCCGTCGAACGGCACCTGGTACATCTACGGCGCCGGCAAGGTCGTCTACGGCATGAAGGGCGACCTCCCGGTCCGTGGCGACTGGAACGGTGACGGCAAGACCGACCCCGCCGTGTTCCGTCCGTCGAACTCCACCTGGTACACGCTGGGTGTCGGTACGGCGGTCTGGGGTGCCAAGGGTGACGTTCCGCTGGCCGGCGACTTCGACGGCGACGGCAAGTCGGACCGCGCGGTGTACCGCCCGTCCAACACCACCTGGTACTTCGCCGGCAAGCCGTCGGTGAAGTTCGGTGGCGCGGGCTGGTGGCCGGTGACCGGCGTCAAGTGACGCTGATCTAGCACCACGACAGTAGGCGGGGCCCACTCCTTCGGGGGTGGGCCCCGTCTTGTCGGGAAGCTGCTCAGATCCGGCCCCACGCCCGAGCGTCTTCCTGTCAAAACGCTCGGCGAGAAGGTCGGCGAAAGCCTCGTCGTCGGCCAGGTCAGCGGCGGTCGCGTAGAACACCTTCCACTCCCCGCCCGCGAGCTTGTTCATGCGACGCCGATCGCGCCGAAGTCGCCCACCTTCTGCATGAGACATGCCGTCGTACTCGAGGGCGACCTTGTGTTCCGGCCAGGCGAGGTCGAACCGCGCCACGAACTGCCCACCCCGATACATCTCGTACTGCGTTACCGGCGGGGGAAACCCCTCCAAGATCACCCGGACGCGGAGCCGCGACTCCTGCGGAGACTCCGCACCACCGTCCGCCAGTCGGAGCGCCCTGGCGGGCCGGCTCCTGGGATGCGCCTCCGCAAGCGCAGCGAGATCGTCGGCTCGGACGTGCCGGTGTCGAAGCAGCACGTCGATACCTGCCACCGAGTCGACCATGTCTTGCTCACGGGCGATCTCCCAGGCCGTCCGTAGCGGAACAGTGGTCAGGAAGCGGCCGGGGCGGATCTCCTCCGGCCGGAGAGCCGCCCGTCGGATGCGGATTCCCTTCACGGGGGCACCGCCTCGGGTGCCGGGCGGCGCGATGACCAGCACCGGATCGTGTGGTTCGCCGAGCGGGAGCCCGCGGACACATGCGGCGGAGCGTCCGCTCAACACGCAGCCGTCCGGCAGCAGGAACAGCGCGCCCTCGCAGCGCAGCCGATGGTCGAGCGGGCGCTGGGCATCGGCGTAGATGTTGCGGTAGAGCCGGTGGTAGGCCTTGCCGCGCAGACATCCCACGGTCGTCAGACCGGCTTCGATCGCCTCCGAGCCCCGGAACACCTTCTTCCGCAGCGCGGACGGGACGATATGCACCGCACGAGGATGGCGCTTTCGCCGGCGACACCGCTGGCGTCGTCCACAGGCCCCCGGACTGCCAGGAAGCTGTCGAGCGCAACGCTTTGAACCGAGCAGCTTCCTGGCAAAACGCGCGGCGCCAAGCGCGGAACGGGGCTTGGCGAGGAGACCGGTAGCCTGGGTGCGCACGCTCGTTCGATGGAGGAGTATCCGCTGACCGTTCCGTCCCGTTCCGCGGTTCGCGTACGGGTCCCGGCCAAGATCAATCTGCATCTGGGTGTCGGGCCGCTGCGCGACGACAACTTCCACGATCTGGCGACCGTGTTCCACGCCGTGTCGCTCTACGACGAGCTGACGCTGGAGTGCGGCCCGCCCGGCATCCGCCTGATCCTGGAATCCCCTGACGAAAACGTCCCGACCGACGAGCGCAACCTCGCGGTCAGGGCGCTGAAACTGCTGGCAGAGCACGCCAACATCGAGCCGGCCGTCACCGTGAGACTGCGCAAGGGCATTCCGGTCGCCGGGGGGATGGCCGGTGGGTCCGCCGACGCTGCCGCCGCGTTGATCGCCGGCGACGCCCTGTGGCACCTGGCCACCCCGCCGGAGAAGCTGCACGAACTCGCCGCCCAACTCGGCTCCGACGTGCCGTTCGCCCTGCACGGCGGTGACGCCCTGGGCACCGGCCGCGGCGAGCACCTGACCCCGCTCACCCACCCGTACCAGCGGCACTGGGTGTTCGTGACCGCCCACGAAGGGCTCTCCACCCCGGCGGTTTACGCCCAATCGGACCGGCTACGGAAAACGACCGAGGCGTCCGACCCCGCAGCCGTCATCAAGGCCCTCGACGAACCCGACCCCCAGGCCCTCGCCGACGCCCTCTGCAACGATCTCCAAGAAGCGACGCTGAACCTCCGCCCGGAATTGCACGAAGTGATCAACGCCGGAGAAGCCGCCGGTGCTCTCAAGGGCATCGTGTCCGGCTCGGGCCCCACCTGCGCCTTCCTCGTGCGCGATGCCGAGCACGCCCGACGAGTGGCGGAAAACCTGAAGAACTACCCAACCACTACAGCCTTCGGCTCGGTCGACGGCGCACAGCTGGTGACCAACTAGTGGCAAACCTCGTCAACCTCGAGAACGTCAGCATCAGCCTCGGCACCCGCACCCTGCTCGACCAGGTGTCGCTCGGGGTGGGCGAGGCCGAGCGGATCGGCGTCGTCGGCCTCAACGGAGCGGGCAAGTCCACGCTGCTGCGCATCCTCACGAAGGAGGAGCAACCGGACTCCGGGCGTGTCACCCTCCGCGGGGACCTCCGACTGGGGCATCTGACCCAGTCGGTCTCGTTCCCCGACAACGCGATCGTGCGCGACATCGTCATCGGCGACACGTTCGGCGCCGAACACGAGTGGGCGGGCGACTCGCGCATCCGCACGGTCCTGGACGGCATCGGCCTCAACTCGATCGGCCTCGACTCCCCGGTCGCGAAACTGTCCGGTGGCGAACGCCGCCGCGTGGCGCTGGCGGCGCTCCTCGTGCAGAGCACCGACCTGCTCGTCCTCGACGAGCCCACCAACCACCTCGACGTCGAGGGCGTCGCGTGGCTGGCCGAGCACCTCAAGACGATGCGCGGCGGCCTGCTGGTCGTCACCCACGACCGGTGGTTCCTGGACGCGGTCTGCACGCGGACCTGGGAGGTCACCGAGGGCCGCGTCGAGCAGTACGAGGGCGGGTACGCCGCGTGGGTGCTGGCCAGGGCCGAGCGCTCGCGGCAAGCCCAGGCTGCGGAGGAACGCCGACAGAACCTCATGCGCAAGGAGCTCGCGTGGCTCCGAAGGGGCGCACCGGCCCGCACGAGCAAGCCGAAGTTCCGTATCGAGGCCGCGAACGCCCTGATCGCGGACATTCCGGAGCCGCGCGACACGGTCCAGCTCAAGAGGCTGGCCGGTACCCGCATCGGCAAGCAGGTCTACGACGTCGAAGATGCCTCGCTCCGCTTCGGCGACCGAACGATCCTCAACCGTGTCACCTGGCGTATCGGTCCGGGTGACCGGTTCGCGCTGGTCGGCGTCAACGGCGCCGGTAAGACGACGCTCCTGAGGCTGCTGGCCGAGCAGAACCACCCCGACAGCGGGCACGTGAAGGTCGGCAAGACCGTCAAGGCGGCCTACCTCTCCCAGGAGGTCACCGAGCTGCCGCCGACGCTCCGGGTGCTCCAGGCCGTCGAGGAGGTCGCCCAGCGGTTGACAGTGGGGGACCGCGACCTCACGGCCTCGCAGCTGGCGGAGATGTTCGGGTTCTCGTCCGCCCGGCAGTGGACGCCGGTTGGTGACCTGTCCGGTGGTGAGCGGCGGCGGCTGCAGCTGCTGCGCCTGCTGATGGCCGGACCGAACGTCCTGCTGCTCGACGAGCCGACAAACGACCTCGACATCGACACGCTCCAGGCGCTGGAGGACCTGCTCGACTCGTGGCCGGGCACGCTCGTCGTGGTCAGCCACGACCGCTACCTGGTCGAACGCGTCACCGACCAGGTCTGGGCGCTGCTCGGCGACGGCGCGCTGCGGATGCTCACCGGCGGTATCGACGAGTACCTCGAACGCCGCGCGGCCGCTGGCTCCGGCTCCGGTCGCCCCAGCGCGAGCCCCGCAACGACAACAACCACAACCACCGAGTCGACGACGAACGCGGCCGACCAGCGCGCGGCGAAGAAGGAATTGAGCCGGCTCGAGCGGCAGATCTCCAAGATCGAAGAGCGCGAGAAGAAGCTCCACGACCGCCTCGCCGAGAACGCGACCGACTTCGCCAAGGTGGCGGAACTGGACGCGGAGCTCCGAAGCTTGCAGGCTGAGCGGGAAGCCGCCGAAGAAACGTGGTTGGAACTCTCCGAATCCGTGTGATCCACCGCACGGATTCACCGGATCGACGACACCTGGTCGACGGTCAGCCGATGAGATCGGGCAGAATCTGGCCGACGAACGTGTCCGGCCCTGAGCAGGGAGGCCCTCGAATGTCCCACCTACCGGTCGACCATCCGCTACGTGGCCTGTACCGGGGTCTGACGATCGTCACCGGTGCGGCGTCCATCGCGTTCGGCGCCACGGCGCTGGCCACGACGTCGGGCAACGGCTTCACCGACAACGAGGGTGAGAAGGTCTGGGGCCTGATGGCCGCCAACCCGGCCGCCGGTGTGTTCTGGATCGTCGTCGGCGCGATCGCGGTGCTCGCCGCGCTGGCCGGCCGCAACATCGACGCGAAGGTCAACTCGGTGCTCGGCCCCGCGGTGTGGGTCGTCGGAACCGTCGGCCTGGTCCTGATCCGGAACGGCGACAACTTCCTCGCGTTCTCGGTCACCAACGTCTGCGTGATGTACCTGCTCGGCACGCTCTGGTTCACCGCGGCGCTCTACAGCGGCGTCTCGGGCTCGCAGCCGGTCAGCCGTCCAGAGTCGGCGGGCAGGGTGGCCGAGGAAGCGCTCGGCGCCGCCAAGTAACGCCACCGCCAACGGCCGGCCTCGGAAGAGGCCGGCCGTTGGCGCGTTCAGTCCTCGGCAACCCGCAGGCGGGGCTTCGCTTCCAGGTTCGACAGGCCGTTCCAGGCGAGGTTCACCAGATGGGCGGCCACGACTTCCTTGTTCGGCTTCCGCGCCTCGAGCCACCACTGGCCGGTGAGCGCCACCATGCCGACCAGCGCCTGCGAGTAGATGCCGGCGAGCTTGCTCTCGTAGCCGCGCCGCTTGAACTCCTCGTCCAGGATGTGCTCGGCCTGGCTGGCGATGTCGCTGATCAGACTGGAGAACGTGCCCGCTGACGTGGCCACGGGGGAGTCCCGGACCAGGATGCGGAAGCCGTCGGTCTCGTCCTCGATGTAGGTGAGCAGCGCGAGGGCCACCTGCTCCAGCAGGATGCGGGGGTGCGTGCTGCTCAGCGCGTTGGTGATCGTCTCGAGCAGGTGCCGCATCTCGCGGTCGACGACGACCGCGTAGAGGCCCTCCTTGCCGCCGAAGTGTTCGTAGACCACCGGCTTGCTGACGTGGGCGCGGGTGGCGATCTCCTCGATCGACGTCGCTTCGAAACCGCGGTCGGCGAAGAGCTTGCGGGCGATCGTCAACAGCTGCTCGCGTCGCTCCTTGCCGGTCATCCGGACCCGGGCCCCGCGGCCCGACGGCCGCCGTTCCTGATCGGTCACATGACACATCCTGTCAGCCCGGACGAACGACTAGTACGGACCGCCCCCAGAGCAACAGCCCCCGCACCGAGGTGCGGGGGCTGCGACGAGCGAATCAGGCGGCTTCGGCCACGGGTTCGGTGCGTTTGGCGTCGAAGCGGGCGCGCTTGGGCCAGCGGACGTCCCAGACCCAGCCGGCCTTCTCGAACAGCCAGATCAGGCGGGCCGACGTGTCGATCTGGCCCTTGTCGACGCCGTGCCGAGCGCACGTCGGGTCGGCGTGGTGCGAGTTGTGCCACGACTCGCCGAAGCTCAGGATCGCGAGCGGCCAGAAGTTGTGCGCCTTGTCGTTGGAGCGGTACGGCTGCTCACCCACGACGTGGCAGACCGAGTTCACGGCCCAGGTGACGTGGTGCACCAGCGCGATACGCACCAGACCGGCCCAGAAGTACGCGGTCAGCGCGCCCCACCACGACCAGGTGACAAGACCGCCGATGACGGCGGGGCCGAGCAGCGAAAACAGCATGATCGGCACGAAGTTCTTCTGGATGCGTCGGACGTCGGGGTCCCGGATCAGGTCCGGAGCGAACCGGCGGGCGTTGGAGTTGTCGCGCTCGAACAGCCAGCCGACGTGCGCCCAGACCAGACCCTTGAACAGGCCCTTCGTCGACTCACCGAAACGCCACGGCGAGTGCGGGTCACCCTCCTGGTCGGAGTACTGGTGGTGCCGCCGGTGGTCGGCGACCCAGCGGATCGGCGCACCCTCGACCGACATCGTGCCGGCGACCGTCAGCGCGATCCGCATCCAGCGCTTGGCCTTGAACGCGCCGTGCGTGAGGTAACGGTGGAAGCCGACCGTCACGCCGAAACCGGTGATGACGTAGAACACCGCGAAGATCGCGACGTCGACCCACGTCAGGCCCCAGCCCCACGCCCACGGCACCGCCGCGAGCACCGCGACGAACGGCACCACGACGAAGAACCACAGGAACGCGATCTCGATGTTGCCCTTGCGACCGAAGATCAGCGGACGCTGACCCGAACGCTTGGGGGCTTCGGGGGCCTCCTGGGTAACGGTCGCCTCGGCGGCCGTTGCGGACGTCGGAGTCAAGGTCTCCTCCAGTGGTAGGGACAGCGTCGAAGTAACCGACGCCTACGGAAGCGTAACCTACGCCCCCGTAGGTTTGGCAAGCTTTCCGCGCGAGCGATATCGCGAGCCGCACGGAACGCGACTGTGGAAGAATCAAGAGGCATTCGGCCGTGGTGTAATAGGCAGCACAGCGTCTTTTGGTGTCGCTTGTCCGGGTTCGAATCCTGGCGGCCGAGCCCCTTTTGGCTCTTACATGAGTTCTTCGAGGTACAGCTAGCATGCGGGCGGAGTGATCACTGCCGCCTAATCCCCAGGAGACCCTTGTGACGAGCCCGGCCCGACCGGCTGCCGTCGTGGTCCTCGCCGCCGGCGAAGGCACCCGGATGAAGTCCGACACCCCGAAGGTGCTCCACGAGCTGTGCGGACGCAGCTTGGTAGGGCACGTGCTCGCGGCCGCGGGCCGGCTCGAGCCCGCCCACCTGGCGGTCGTCATCGGCTACCAGCGCGAGCGGGTGGCCGCCCACGTCACCGGCGTCGACGCACGTGTCGTCACCGCCGTGCAGGACCAGCAGAACGGCACGGGGCATGCGGTGCGCTGCGCGCTCGCCGAGCTGCCCGACCTCGACGGGCCGGTCGTGGTACTCAACGGCGACACCCCGCTGCTCACCGCGGAGACGCTGCAGGCTCTGGTCTCGACGCACGTCGAGGCCGGGAACGCGGCCACCGTGCTCACCGCCTCGGTGCCCGACCCCACGGGCCTGGGCCGCATCGTCCGCAACGCCGACGGTCGTGTCCAGCGCATCGTCGAGCACCGCGACGCCACGGCGGAGGAACGGACGATCGCCGAGATCAACTCCGGCATGTTCGCGTTCGACGCCAAGCACCTGCGCTCCATGCTCGACCGGCTCACCACCGACAACGACCAGGGCCAGGAGTACCTCACCGACGTGCTCGGCCTGCTCGTCGAGGACGGGCACCCCGTCGCCGCGATGGTCGCTCCCGACTACCGCGAGACGCTCGGCTGCAACGACCGCGTCGAGCTCTCCGCGCTGCGCGCGCTGCTGCGTGACCGGCTGGTCACTGCTGCGATGCGGGCCGGCGCCACCGTGATCGACCCGGCGAGCGTCTGGTTCGACGTGGACGTCGTCCTCGGCCGGGACGTCGTCGTGCACCCGAACGTGCAGCTGCGCGGCGCCACCGTGATCGAGGACCGCGCCGAGGTCGGCCCCGACTCGACGCTGATCGACACCAAGGTGGGCGCCGGCGCCACCGTCGTCCGGACGCACTCCAACCAGGCCGAGATCGGCCCCGAGGCGACCGTCGGTCCGTTCGCCTACCTGCGCCCCGGGTCGGTACTCGGCCGCAAGGCGAAGGTCGGCACGTACGTCGAGACGAAGAACGCGACGATCGGCGAGGGCTCGAAAGTGCCGCATCTCACTTATGTGGGCGATGCCACGATCGGTGAGCACTCCAACATTGGAGCGGCAAGCGTCTTCGTCAACTACGACGGTGTGAACAAGCACCACACCACGATCGGTGACCACGCCCGCACCGGATCGGACACGATGTTCATCGCGCCCGTGAACGTCGGTGACGGCGCGTACACCGCGGCCGGCTCGGTGATCACCGAAGACGTTCCCCCGGGCGCCATGGCGGTGGCGAGGGCCCGCCAGCGCAACATCGACGGCTGGGTCGAGCGTCGTCGTCCCGGTACGGCGGCTGCCGACGCGGCGGCGGCTGCTCGGCGCGTCGCGTCCGAGGAAGGTACGGTCGAATAGTCGATTCGTCCTGCACAATCCGCGCAGTGACCCCCTGCGATCCCCTCGCCCCGCCGCACTGAAAGCGACGCAGAACCGATGGCTATTCACGCCAAGAGCCGGAAGAGCTTGGTGCTCCTGACCGGTCGAGCCGCTCCGGAGCTCGCCGCGGAGATCGCTGTCGATCTCGAAACCGAGGTGACGCCCACGCGGGCGCTGGAGTTCGCGTCCGGCGAGCTCTTCGTGCGGTTCGAGGAGTCCGTCCGCGGGTCGGACGCCTTCATCATCCAGAGCGTGTGCGCTCCGGTGAACCAGCACCTCATGGAGTTGCTGCTCATGCTGGACGCGGCCAAGCGCGGTTCGGCGAAGCGCGTCACGGTGGTGCTTCCGTGCTACCCCTACGCGCGGCAGGACAAGAAGCACCAGGGGCGGGAGCCGATCTCGGCTCGCCTGGTCGCCGACCTGCTGAAGACGGCGGGCGCCGACCGGATCCTCACCGTCGACCTGCACACCGCCCAGATCCAGGGCTTTTTCGACGGGCCCGTGGACCACCTGTTCGCGCTGGATCTCCTGGCGAGTTACGTCAAGGAGAAGTATGCGGACCGGGAGCTGACCGTGGTGGCCCCGGACTCCGGGCGGGTGCGGGTCGCCGAGCGGTGGACCGACGTGCTGGGCGGGACGCCGCTGGCGTTCATCCACAAGACACGGGACCCGCTGGTGCCGAACCAGGTCGTGATGAACCGGGTCGTGGGTGAGGTCAAGGGCCGCACCTGCATCCTGGTCGACGACATGATCGACACCGGTGGCACGATCGCGAAAGCCGCTGACGCGCTCAAGGAAGAAGGCGCCGCCGACGTGGTGGTCGCGGCCACCCACGGCGTGCTCTCCGACCCGGCCACCGAGCGGTTGAAGAACGGCCCGATCAGCGAGGTGATCCTCACCAACACGCTGCCGATCGGTCCGGAGAAGGAACTGGACAAGCTGACCGTGCTCTCGATCGCCCCGCTGATCGCCCGCGCGATTCGCGAGGTGTTCGACGACGGCTCGGTCACCAGCCTCTTTGGTGGAGCCAGCTAGAAGCGCAGTGGCGGAGCCAGCTGACCCCGGGTTCGTCTTGTACGGCCCGGGCAAGATAGGATAGTCGGGTTGCCCGGCGAGGGGGCTGTGTCGCAGGCTCCGTGATCGACGCGCTGATTGTGGATGCGTCGTCTGCGGTGCCCACGACACGGCCCCTCGCCCAACAAGCCCACCGAAATTCACGCTTGCGTTCGAGGAGTTAAGTCGTGTCCGAGGTCCGAATCGCCGCCGAGCCGCGCACCGAGTTCGGCAAGGGCGGCGCACGTCGCACGCGCCGGGCCGGAAAGATCCCCGCCGTGCTGTACGGCCACGGGCAGGCGCCTCGTCACATCGCGTTGCCCGCCCGTGAGTTCACCAACGCCATCAAGCATGGCGCCAACACCCTGCTGACGATCGAGGTCGAGGGGGGCAAAGAGCTCGCGCTCGCCAAGGCCGTCCAGCGTGACCCGATCAAGCAGACCATCGACCACGTCGACCTCCTGCTCGTCCGCAAGGGCGAGAAGGTCACCGTCGAGCTCGCCGTCGTCCTCACCGGCGAGGTGGAGCGTGGCGGCCGGGTCAACCAGGACCTCTCCTCGCTCACCGTCGAGGCCGAGGCCACCAACATCCCCGACGGCGTCGAGGTCAGCATCGACGGCCTGGAGATCGGCAAGCAGCTGCTCGCCAAGGACGTCGCTCTGCCCAAGGGCGTCACGCTGATCACCGACCCCGAGGCCGCTGTCGTCGGTGTCGTGGCTCAGCAGAGCGCCGCGCAGGCCGACGCCGAGGTGGAGGCCGCCGAGGCCGAGGCCGGCATCGTGCGCGACGAGAAGCAGACCGCCGACGCCTGAGTCACGTAAGAGACCCGAAATCCGGCCGGAGACCCGTCACAGGGCTCCGGCCGGACTCGTGAGGGAGAAACGATGGCCGACGACCCCTGGCTCGTCGTCGGGCTGGGCAACCCCGGCCCCAAGTACGCCGGCAACCGGCACAACGTAGGCCAGATGGTCGTCGACCTGCTCGCGGAGCGCATCGGCGGCCGGTTCACCAAGCACAAGTCCCGGGCCGACATCGTCGAGGGCAGGCTCGCCGGCCACCGCGTGGTGCTCGCCAAGCCGCACTCGTACATGAACGAGTCCGGCGGCCCGGTCGCCGGCCTGCGCAGCTACTACCGGGTACCCCCGGAGCAAACGATCGTCGTCCACGACGAGCTGGACATCCCGTTCGACAGCGTGCGGCTCAAGCTCGGCGGCGGCGACAACGGGCACAACGGACTGCGGTCGATCTCGAACTCGCTGGGTACGAAGGACTACCTCCGCGTGCGGGTCGGCATCGGGCGCCCGCCCGGTCGGCAGGACCCGGCCGACTTCGTCCTGCGTGACTTCAGCGCAGGAGAGCGCAAGGCCCTGCCGCTGATGGTCGACACCGCGGCCGACGCGGTCGAGGCGTTGTTCGGCGCCGACCTGGCAACAGTGCAGAACACCTTCCACGCGAGGTAACACCCTTCCGGCGTATATTGTCCGGTATGTCGGGTGATTCGCGGGCGGTCGATCAGCTGTGGGACGCGTTGGTCGATCAGCACATGGATGCCATCTGGGGCATCGCGACCACGGCGGGCCTCGACGTCACCGAGTCGGCGGTCGTCTCGCAGCTCACCTGGCTCCGCATGGCCGAACGCTGGTCGACCGTACAGGCGCTGGCGCGCGCGAAGGATCCGACGCTGCACCCGGTGGAACAAGCCACTACCCAAGTCGACGAGTGGATCCTGCACACCGCCCGCTCGGAGGTCGACGCCTGGATGCGTGACGAGCGGCGCCGTGGCCGGGAGTCCGCGTTCGCCGACGGTGGTGTCGTGCGGATGGCGCCCGGCTTCCAGGCCGCCGACGCCGGTGGCTCCGCCCGATGACCGACAGCGCCCGCGTGGTGCGCCTCGCGCCGGTGGGGCCCGAGGCCGAACCGCGGCCAGAGCTCGAAGTCGACGAGGTGGCAGGCCTCACCGACCTGATCAGCGCCGACGCCGATGCGATTGCCGCGGCCCCGAGGTCGGCCACGGCCAGCGCACCGGAGGTCGAGGCTGAGCTCACCGACCTCGATGACGTCGGGGTGGCCGACACCGTTCCGGGGCACCGCCCGGCCGGGATCCGGCGGGCGAATCTGAGTCCCGATGAAGCCGCGATGCTGGTCGGGGCCGCCGCCGGTGGTGACCGCAGCGCCTGGGACCTCCTCGTCGACGCCTACGGTGGCCTGATCTGGGCCGTCGCCCGCAACCACCGGCTGAGCCCCGGCGACGCCGGTGACGTCAGCCAGACCACGTGGCTGCGACTGGTCGAGAACATCGACCGGCTGAGCGACCCGAGCCGCGTCGGCGCCTGGCTGGCGACGACGGCCCGCCGCGAATGCCTCCGGCTGCTGGGCCGCTCGAAGCGCACAGTGCTCTCCGGCGAGGAACTCGATCCGGGGACCGACCGGCTCCGGCTGGCCACGCCCGAGGCCGACGCCGCGCTGCTCGCCGCCGAACGCGACGCCGAGATGCGCAGCGCGTTCGGACGCCTCACGCCGCGCTGCCGGGAGCTGCTGCAGATGCTCCTGCTCGATCCGGCGCCCAGCTACGAGGAGATCTCCGCGGCGCTGGACATCCCGATCGGCAGTATCGGCCCCACCCGTGGTCGTTGTCTGGAGAAGCTACGGGGAATCGTCGAAGGCACGGGTATCAATCCGGCGACTGCCGGCTCTTCCTAGGAGGTAGCAGTGTCACCGGAACCGTTGCGCAGGGCCCACTCCGCCGAGGAGGACGCCCGCCCGTGGGATGTCCGGGTGGACGAAGGAGGGCCCGTGAACGTGGTGCCAGAATCGGTGCGCGACGCCGCACGCCGTGCGTTCGACGCGCGCCCGGTCGAAACACTCGTCGCGGACCTGATGTTCGACTCGATCCTGGACCACGACCGGCGGGCGGCCGCGGACCCGACCGTGCGCACGATGCGTTTCGGTCACCGCAGCGGCGGTGCCGACCTGCGCGTCACCGACCGGGGCAACGGGCGCCGGATCAGCCTCGAGGTGCTTCCGGCCCAGCGGGCGTCGGCCGAGGTCCGGTGCGCCGGCAGCACGTTCACGATCACGACCGACGACGACGGTCGCGCCGAGTTCGACGTCCCCGTCGGGCTTTTCAGTCTGGTACTGCGACCGTTGCGGGCGCCGCAAGCCAAACCGCTGCAGACGTCGTGGGTCCGGCTGTGACGAGAGGCCTGTGTTCAGCGGACTCCACACCCACTAGCCTCGAAATCACCAGCACCGGGTTCAGGGGGTAGCTCGTGACTTCGGAAGTGGATACCGAGACCATAGCCGCCCGCATGACCTGCGATTCCGACGTCGAGTTAGCGCGCCTGCTGGCCACCCACGCCGGTGTGATCCTGCTCCGTCTGCGCACGCGCAAGCCCCTCCCGGCGAGCCGGCTCAAGGCCGAGGGCGACAAGCGTTCCCACGATTTTCTCACCGCCGCCCTGGCGAAGCTGCGCCCAGGGGACGCGGTGCTCTCCGAGGAGGGCGCCGACGACCACGCGCGGCTGGAGGCGCGGCGGGTCTGGATCGTCGACCCGCTCGACGGCACTCGCGAGTACTCCGAGGTCGACCGGGACGACTGGGCGATCCACGTGGCGCTCTGGGAGGACGGTGAGCTCGCCGCTGGTGCGGTGGCGCTGCCCGGCCTCGGCCCGACGCTCACCAGCGAACTGTCGCCCCGGCCGCGCCCGGCGGCACCGCAGCCACGCATCCTGGTGAGCCGCAGCCGCCCGCCGGCGTACGCCGAGGCCGTGGCGGAGAAGGTCGGCGCGGAGCTCGTGCCGATGGGGTCCGCGGGTGCCAAGGCGATGGCGGTCGTGCGTGGCCAGGCCGAGGCCTACCTGCACGACGGTGGCCAGTACGAGTGGGACTCGGCAGCCCCGGTGGTGGTGGCCCGGGCCGCGGGATTGCACACGTCCCGCGTAGACGGCAGCCCGCTGAGCTACAACAACCCGAACCCGTACCAGCCCGACCTGCTGATCTGCCGCCCCGAGCTGTCAGAACCCATCCTCGCCGCGATCGCCGCGAGCCGCTGACACGAAGCGGTCCCGTTCGGTCGAGCTCCAGCCCGCCCGAACGGGACCGCTTCACGGCGAACGGCTACCAGCCGCCCCAGGGGCCCCAATCGGACCAGGGCTCACGGTCGTTCTCCCACCCGTCGGACCACGGGTCCGGCTCCTCGGCACTCCGGCCGACCGTCGCGGTCGCCGCCGGGGAGAACGCCCCCGCGGTGCCGCGCCCGTCTACCGCGCGGACCGTGTACCGCACCGATGTACCCGCAGCGAGCCCCCGGTCGGTGAACGAGTAGGTCTTCTTCGTCTCCCAGGGCTTCGCCGACGCCTGCCCCCGGTACACCAGCGTCGAGCCGCGGTAGACCTGATAGGTCACCATCGGGTCGTCGAGGTCCTCGACGCCGCGCCAGGTGACGGTGACCTGGTTCCCGCCGCTGTTCTGCACGGTCGGCGCGGCGGGCGTCGACGGGGCGATCGACTTCGCCGTCAGCGTGAACCGCGTCAGCCCCTGCTGGGGCTTGTTGTTGACGGTCGTGAACTGACCGCCGACCCAGATCGACCGACCGTCGCTGGCCAGCGCCCGTGGCCCCAGCTTCGACACCGAACGCGTCGCCGGGATGTTCGGGTCGCCACCGTTCGTCGACGGGAACCAGTACTGGATCGTCGTGCTCGATCCGCGCGTGGTCTGCGCGAGCAGCCGGTAGTAGCGCGGTTCGGGCAGGTCGGTCGCCTGCTCGGGGAAGCCGCCGTCGGTGTCGTTGCAGTTGTGCGCGTGCGAGCCGCTGTAGAGCAGGTCACCGTGGAGCGCGACCGCCCAGCTCGCCCCGAGGCAGCTGTCGAACCACTTCAGCACGCCGGTGCTCGGGTCGACAGCGGCCCGACCGTCCCACGTGCCCTCGCCGTTGGCCGTCATGTAGACCGCGTTGCCGTCCGCCACCATGTCGGTGATGTACGACGTGCGGGGCACGCCCCGCCAGGCCCAGGCGGTGCTTCTGCCCGTGCTCGGGTTCACGGCGCCCAACGCATGCTGTGCGACGCCATTGAGCGTGTTGAAGTTGCCGCCGACGACGAGCCGGGTCTGGTCCGACGACAGGCTGAGCGCGATGACCTCGGCGTCCGCGCTCGCGTTGAACGAGGTCACGGCGCCGTTCGTGCGGTTGAGTGCGGCCAGGCGGGTGCGGCTCGCGCCACCGGCCTGGGTGAACACACCACCGGCGAAGACCGCCGACCGGCCGACCGCCAGCGCGCGCACCCGCCCGTTGATGCCGGCCGGCACGAAGCGGGCGTCGAGCGGGGAGTTCGCCCGGGAGACCGGGAACGCGGCGATCTTCGTCCGGGACTGGCCGTCCACGTGCGTGAAGTCGCCGGCCACGTAGATCGACGAGCCGTCGGGTGAGGCCTTGATCCGGTAGATCGTGTCGCAGCTGTAGAGCTGCGAGTCCCAGTCGACGTCGCAGCTGACGTCCGGCTTCGAGTCGCTGAACGTGTGCCGCGGCGAGGTGAAGCGGTGCGAGAGCGGCAGCAGGTCGCCGGTGTTCGCGTCGAACGCGGCGAGGTTGTCGCGGGCGACCTCGCGGGTGCCGGGTGCGGCGCCCGGCGGACGGACCGTCGAGAAGTTCCCGCCGATGTAGATCACCCCGCGGACGTAGGTGACCGCCCAGACGGTGCCGTTCGTCTGCCACGTCGGTTGGGCGTCCGCAGTGAAGACCTTGGTCGACGCCGTGGCGGCGCCAGGGGTGCTCGCTGGGTCGGCGGCCGTCGCGGGGGTGGCAGGAACCAGCCCGATCGCGGCGGCCACCAGTGCTAGCGCGGCGAGGACGCGCCGAGCACGGGGGTTGGAGGGAGGACGCACAATTCTCCTATCGGTCCCAGTCGAAGGGCATTCCGAGCAGTTCGGTGAGACGGGCATTGAAGGGGCGGTAGTAGTCCACGAGCCGTGCCCTGGTCGCCGCGGACATCGGCGGCACCGGGAGCTTGTTGTGGTGGGCCAACCGGGGCGGCTCGACCACCGGCAGGCTCAAGAACTCCTGCACGACGCGGTAGGCGCCGTTGGCGTCCGCGCGCAGGTCTTCGAACGGCATCACCAGCAGCTGGTCGCGGCCGAAGCGGTCGAGCCACCCGGTCAACTGCTCGACGTAGCGGCCCCGGGCCAGGTAGCTGTGCCAGTCGTGGTGCACCGAGTGGTAACCGGGCTCGGTCCGGATCCGCTCGGTCTCACCGCGCAGCCGTTCGTCCTCGGCGTCGATCGCGGCCTCGAACGTCGGGAGGCACTCGGCGTTCGAGCCGCGCCGTTCCCAGTAGTTGGAGTAGGCGCGGTCCACCGGATTGCGCAGCAGGACGATCAGCCGCGCCTTGGGCACGGTGTGCTGGACACGTTCCGCCACCAGCGGGTGGAACAGGTAGTACGGGCTCGCTTCGCCGGTCAGCGGCCGGATCCCGCTGCGCTGAGCGGCCCGCTCGAGCGTCGCGCGGCTCGGGAAGTGCGACCGGTACCAGCGCTCGCCGCGGCCGTAGTGGATGTCGAAGTAGTGCGGGCTCTTGATCTGCTGGAGCGACGGGAACATCGGCGCGACGTTCGGGTGGCGCACCAGCCAGTTCCAGACCGACGTGGTGCCACCGCGCTTGGTGCCGATGATCAGGAAGTCCGGGAGCGCGCGCTGGGCGGCGGTGTGCTCGCCGTAGCGCCGCACGGCCCGGCGGACGGCACGCTTCACCGGCCGGGGCACGTGTCGCTTCGCGGCGCGTAGCCGATCCGGAACCTCGACGTGGCGAAGCATGCTCATCGGTTCTCCTTGCTGGGACGGGGGCCCGGTCTCGGGCGGCGCAGTCGCAGACGGTCGAGGGGGAGTGCTGCCGCGAGGTCGGCGAGCGAGAATTCGTCCCGGTGACGCCACAGCAGCGCGAGGTACGCGGCGGTGCCGAGCAGGACGACGAGGACGGCGGCCGGGAAGTCGTGGCCGGCGAACAGTTGGTAGACCACGGCCGGGACGACGAAGCACAGGACGCCGGCGAGCGCCGCGTGTACCAGCGGACGCGACAGCGTGCGGACGCCGACCGACCGGCGGACGACGACGGTGACCGCGATGTTCTCGCCGACGACGGCGGCCCCCTTGGCGATCGCCGCGCCGGCGACGCCGTAGCGGGGGATCAGCACGAGCGCGAGCACGATGCTGAATGTCAGCGAGGCCGCGGTGACGGCGAACGTGAGCGTGGAGCGGCCGCTCATCAGCAGCAGGGTGGAGACCGGGCCGGTGGCGAGGTTGACGAGCGTGGCGGTGGCCAGGATCGCCAGCGCGGTGCCGCCGGCCTGGAAGCCCGGTCCGAAGAGGCGCAGTACCTCGGTGGGCCAGGCCGCGAAGACGAGGTAGAGCGGGAACGAGACGACGGTGATCCAGACCGACGCCGTGCGGTGCAGGTGCTCGACCCCGTCGAGGTCGCCGACGGTGAGGAGCCGGGCGAGCGTGGGGGCGATCGCCAGGCGCAGCGCCTGGAGGGCCAGCGTTCCGGCGAGGGCGAGACGCAGCGCGGCGTTGTAGACGCCCGCGTCGGCGACGCCGGCCAGCGCGCTGACCAGGATGATCCCCGAGTGCATCCCGGCGATCTCACACGCCGACGCCGCCGCCCGAGGCGCAGCAAACCCCCACAACTCCCGCCACGTGGCCGCGGCGCCGCTCGCGGGTGCAGCGCCGCTCGCGGGTGCAGCGCCGCTCGTGGTTGTGGCGCCGCTCGCGGGCGCGCCGAGTCCGAGCGCGGTGGCCGGAGCGGCACCCGCCACGCTGTCGACGGAGGAGCCCGCGTGCCGCGCGGCCGCGAGGGCGCGGTGGGCGAGGGCGGCGGCCCAGAGGCCGCCGATCAGCTGGGGGATCGCCCAGGCCACTGTCGTCCAGAGGACGGGGCCGGCGGTGAGGTCGGCGTGGGGCCAGGCGCGGTGGGCCGCGGCCATCGCGATGCCGACGAACGCGCAGCGCAGGGCCGGTTTGGCAATGCTCTCGACGACGGTCAGCGGCACCACGCTGCCCAACCCGCGGGTGACAGCGAGCGCGACGTACCCGGTCGCGCCCAGCGGCACGGTGGCCACCGCGACGCGGATCAGCCAGACCGCCCCGGGCGGCGCCGGGTGCTCGAACACGACGCCGACCAGGTGCGGTGCCGCCCACCACGCAAGCACGGCGAGCAGTGTGGTTCCCGCGAACACCGGAACGAGCGCGGCGACGGCCGCGGCGTCGATGTCCCGGGTGCGGCCGAGGGCCCGCAGCCGTGGAGCCATCCGCACGAGCGCGGTGTCGGTGCCGAACCGACCGGCGACCGCGAGCGTCATCGCCACCGCGACGACGACCGAGAACGCTCCCGCACCGGCCGTGCCGAGCCCCCGGCTCACCTGGACGACCAGCGCGAACCCCAGGACGGCGGAGGCCGCCGACCCGATCAGGCTGATCGTGCCCGCCCGCGCGATGCCCCGGAGCTCGGCGCTGCGCTGGTCCTCGACCGCCGTCATACGAGGACCCGGTCGTTCGCCGGTACCCGCCCGGCGGCGAGCAGCAGCCCCGCCACCGACCATGCGGTGATCATCAGCACCGGATTCCGAATCGGATAATCCACCATCAGGTGCACACACATCGCCGTGAGCGCCCCGGTAGTCCCCGCAACCAGCCCGAGCGCCTGCCGAGCCGCCTCGACTCCCGCCGATGCGGCACCAGCCGTGCCGGCCAGACCGCGGCCGGCCGCCGTCGGGGCGGCCGATCCTGCGGCGCGGCGGAGGTGGCGGGCTGCTGCGAGGGCGGCCAGGCCGCAGGTTCCGGCGAAGCCGACGCCGAAGAACAGGCCCACGACGCCGGTCTCGGCGCCGACCTGCAACAGCGCGTTGTGCGCGTGGAGCCGGGGCGCGAACTGGATCACCGACGGCGACTCGGCCGCGAGCGTGCTGAACGACCCGGGTCCGTTGCCGAGCACCGGGTGCAGCGTGAACTGCCGCACGGCTTCCCGCCACGTGATCGGCCGGACGTCGTGCGGGTTCGCGGCCCGGTCGTCGATCACCGCGATCCGGTCGACGACGACCTCGACCAGCCCGGCGGCGGGTCCACCCCGCACCTCCGCGGGCGCGGTGAGACTCACCAGCACACCGGCCGCGACCAGCGTCGCCCCGATCGCGCCGGCAGCCACCAGCGTCCGACGCACCGCCGGGTGCATCAGCGCGACGACGGTCAGCCCGGCGGCGGTGCCCAGCCACGCACCCCGGCTCAGCGACAGCACGAGAGCCGCCGCAGCACCGGCCCCGCCCAGCGCGGCGAGCACACGCTCCCAGCGGTGCGGCGCGGCGAGGAACCACCCCACCGCGAGTAGCACGATCAGCGCCGCGTAACAGCCGAACTGGTTGGGGTCGGCGAAGATCGACTGGGCCCGGTTGCGCACCACCGCGCCGCCGTAGACCGGTTTGAGCTGCTCGGCCTGGCTCAGGATCGGCAGCGTCACGGTCAGCGAACCCACCACCGCGGTGCCGACGAGCGTCCGCAGGCGGCCGGGTGACGTCGCCACGAGCAGTACCGCGATCAGCAGCAGCAGACCGGCGGCGTAGGTAGCCGTCACTTTTGCCCCGCGCAGCGGGTTCGCGGCGAACAGCGTGGACACCGCCGCAGCAGCCACCAGCCCCGCCCCGAACCACAACGGCGCCCCCACCGCCCGGCCACCGGATGCCCGGTCGCCCGGCGACCGGCGGCCCGTCACGGCGCCCAGCGGTAGCCGGCCGGCGAGAACCCAGGCGGCGGTGACGGCGATCGCCGACACGCAGACCAGGTGGATGACCTGCAGCGCGCCACCGGTGCCGGGCAGCGGCCGGTCACCGACCGCGGGTCCGGCGAACACCAGCGCCACCGCGGCGAGCGGCAGCGCGGCGCGGACCGGTGGTCTGCTCACGGTTCCGCCTCGATGACCTGTCCCGCTCCGGCCGGCTCGAGGGGGACGGCCGCGAGCTCACGCGCTACCAGCGGCCGGGGGATCACGGTCCAGGCATCACCGTCCCAGCCGTACGCCCAGTTCTCCTGCGCCCCACGCCCACGAGCCCCGCCGTCCGCAGGCAGAGCAGCTCCGTCGAAGCGCCCGGCAGCGCTCCCCAGCAGCGCCTCGGCGGTGCCGACCAGCTTCGCGCCGTCCTTGAGCAACGCAGCCAAAGGCACCAGCGGAATCACCAGCGGCGACTGACGTCGACGCACAACACGCGCGATCGGTAGCGAGAAGTACCCGGCGGCACCGGCCAGCGCCAGGACCCGCCCGGTCCGCCCACCCCAGGTGAGAGCAGCGGCGGCACCGAGGTACCCACCGAAGCGGATCGCGTCGCGGCGCAGCAGCCACGCCGAGCGCCCGGTGCCACCGCCCCGGCCGTAGCCCCGGAACTGCGCGAACGTCGCGGCGACGTCGGAACGCTGGTACCACGTCACGGCGGCGTCCAGCGTCAGCGTCGTGCGGGCGCCGAGCTCTCGGACCGCACGCCCGAACGCCTCGTCCTCCGCCGTTCGCAGGTTCTCCGGGAAACCCCCGGCGGCGCGCCAGACGTCGCGGGTGAACCCGACCGAACGGCCGTCGACGCGGGCCGCGGAGAACGCGCGTCCGAACAACTTCCCGTACACCGCCCGCGGGGCGGTACGGCGCCGCAGCTCCACCGGGTCCGGCCAGTTCATCGCCGCCATCGCCGGCTCGAACCAGCGGTCGGGGCGAACGGCGGCCGAGTACACGCCCACGTACAGCTCGACGGGCCGCTCGAACGGGTGCTCCCCGCCACCGACCGGCAGGCGTCGGGTCGCAGCGGCGGTCTCGGCGGCTGCCGCGCGGAAGCCGTCGAGCCAGCTCGCCGACGGTGTGCACCCGGCGTCCGTGCAGGCGATGAACTCGTTGCCGGCCGCGGCGATGCCCCGGTTGCGGCTGTAGCCGATGCTGCCGCCACCGTGCCGGACCAGCCGGATGCGGGGATCCTCGGCGTGCCAGGCGGCGATTCGTTCCGCTGTGCCGTCGGTGGAACCGCCGTCCACCAGCACGTACTCGTCACGTGGGCCGAGCTGGGCGGCGAGCGTCCCGATCAGGGCGTCGATCACCGGCGCCTCGTCGAGGACCGGGCTGACGACGCTGATCGGCGGGGCGTCCGTCTGGCGCAGCCCGGCGCCAGGCCGGTGAGCCACCTCGGCCAGCACCGTGGCGAAGCGCGCGGCCTGGGTCATCGCGTCGGGGTGGTGGGCCGAGCGGCGGCGACCCTCGGCGCCCAGCGCGGCACGCACCTCGGCGTCGGTCAGCGCACCGAGCGCTCCGCCGACGGCTGTCGGGTCCGCCGGCGGCACCAGCAACCCGGCAGAGCGGCTCACGGCGCCGAACGGCTGGGGGCCCACGCGGCGCGCTACCGGCCCGCCGTCGTCGACGGCGATCACGGGGACGCCGGCCAGCTGGGCCTCCAAGGCGGTCAGCCCGAACCCCTCCCGCCCCGGCGTGCGTGGGCCGTCGGGGCGCGTGAGCACCGCGACGGCGTCGACACCGGCCAGCAGACGGCCGACGGCGGGGACGGCCTGACGCAGGTGCACGCGACCGGCGACGCCCCAGTCGGCGGCCAGCGACGCGAGGCGCTCGCGCTCGTCCGGCCGGGTCGGGTCGTCCGGGCCGACGGCCAGCAGGTCCCAGGCGGCGGACTGCGGCTCGGCGAGCGACCGGATCGCGGTGTCGATGCCCTTGTAGGGCACGAACCGGACCGGCATCGCCAACAGCAGCCGGTCCCCGGCGGGGACGTTCAGGCCGCGCAGGATCCGCACGGCCTCGTCCCGGTCCACCGGCGGCGCGGAGCGGGGCGGGGTGATCGTCAGCGTGTCCGGACGCCGGGCGGCGACCGCGACGTCGTCAGCGGTGGCCACCACCCGGTCGGAAGCCTTCGCGAGCCAGCGCGCCAGACGTCGATCGAAGCTGTGGTCGTGTTTGACCCAGACGGACGGGACACCGACCGCCCGTGCGGCGGGAGCCACGACGCACTGGGCCTTCACGCCGTTGCCGACGACGACGTCGGGGTCGAGGTTTCGCAGGGTCGTGACCAGCCGGGCCGCGCTACCGGCGATCGCCGCACCCGAGCGACCGGTCGGCCGGACGATCACCGGGACGCCACGCGCGGTCAGTTCGTCGCGCAGCGGACCGTCGGACAGCATCACCACCCACGGGTGGAGGCGTTCGGTGTGGTCGAGCATCGAGAGCAGCCAGGACTCCGCACCGCCCAGAACGCCGCTGGGCGTGACGATCAGGGCACGGAGCGGCGGAGTGATCGGGGAGTGCGCCATCGGTGCTCTACCTCCCGGAGCGCTTCGGAACCTTGGGCGTGGCGTGGCTCGCGTCGGTGGGTCCGGCTGTGGCACGCTCACTGGTCGCCTGGGTCGTTTTAGTCTCTTTACGCCGATAAAAGCAAGAATGAGCCTCTTTCCGCTTCTGGAGGGTTATTAGTGTCGTCCGTCCAGGTTCTTCACGTGTCCCACGCGGTCAACACCGGTCTGGCGCACTGCGTCGCGGACTACGTCGAGTACCAGGCCAAGCGCGGCGCCCAGGTGACCGTGGCCTGTCCCGGCGGGCGGTTGGCCACGTTGGCCGGCGCTCGCGGCGCGGACGTGGTCACGTGGCGGGCGGCGCGCGGACCGGGGCCGGGAATGCTCGCCGAGGCGCAGCACTTCCGCCGCATCTTCGACGACGTCCGACCGGACGTCGTGCACCTGCACTGCGCCAAAGCCGGGCTGATCGGGCGATTCGTGCTGCGGGGAAGGGTGCCGACGGTGTTCAGCCCGCACGCCTGGTCGTTCCTGGCCGTGGACGGGGCGATGCGTCGGGCGGTGCTCGGCTGGGAACGGTTCGCGATGCGCTGGACCGACGTCGTGACGTGCGTCAGCGCCGCAGAGCGGGACACCGGTGTCGCGCACGGGCTCAGCGGGCGAATGGAGGTGCTGCCCAACGCGGTGCTGCCGACCGCGATCGACCCGATCCGGGCCCGTCCGCGGGCGGCGGTGCGCGAAGCGTTCGGGCTTCCGGCCGGCGTGCCGGTCGCGGTCTGTACGGCGCGGCTGGCCCGACAGAAAGGCCAGGACGTACTGATCGACGCCTGGCCGACGGTGCGTGCGGCGGTGCCCGGTGCCCGGTTGGTGCTCGTCGGTGACGGGCCGTCCCGCACGGCCCTGGAGGAAGCGGTTGCTTCGGTCGGCGCCGCGGGGGTGACGTTCACCGGTCCGGTGGACCGGGAAACGGCGCTGAGCTGGCTCCACGCGTCCGACGTCGTGGTCTGTCCGTCCCGGTGGGAGGGCATGTCGCTGGTGCCGCTGGAGGCGATGGCGCTCGGACGGCCGGTGGTGGCCACGGCGGTCGACGGGATGGCCGAGTCGGTGCCGCCGGGGACCGGGTGGATCGTGCCGCCGGAGGATCCCGAAGCGCTCGCGGGTGCGATCGGCACGGTGTTCAGCGACCACGAGGCGGCCCGGTCGGCTGCCGACGCCGGGCGTCGGCGTGCGGTGGCGGCGGCGAGCAGCAGCGACGACTCGGCGGCGCGGCTGCTCGACCTGTACGGCGAGCTGCTCCGCGGCCGACGCCCACCGGCCGAAGTAGGCACCTGACGGCGTCACGTGGGCCAGGCTCCGAGGGCGCGGGCCAGGTCGCGGGCCTCGGGTTGGATCGAGCGGGCGTGCTCGAGGTCGGCGCGGTGCCGGTCGGCCCGGGCGCCCTTGACGTTCTCGCCGAGCAGTCGCAGCGCGAGGTAGAGCGTCAGCACCCCGATCTCGCGGTGCTCCGACGGCGGGCTCAGAGCCAGGATCCGGTCCCGGAGTGCGTCCCGGTCCGCGCGGTGCGGGAGCAGCGTCCAGAGGCGCGCCAGGTCGCCGTGGCGGGGCCCGGGGCCCAGGTACTCCCAGTCGACGACGTGGACGCCCCCACGATCGGGGCACCAGAGCGCGTTGCGGTGGTAGAAGTCGCCGTGCGTCACCGGCACCCGCGCCAGTCCGGCGGCCGCGCGGCGGGCGGCCAGCCAGAGCCGGGTCGGCACGCCACCCAGCACCCCTCGCGCCAGCCGTAGCGGCGCCGCCCGCCGGGGTGACGTCCACTGCGCGGGCGGGGGCCCGGGCGGCGGCGGGGGCGATCCGGCGATGCGCAGGGCGGTCGCGACGGCGTCGTCGAGGAACTCCGGGCCGACGGGAGCGGTGGGACGCCACCACTCCGCGACGACCCAGGCGCCGTCGGGGTCGGCGCTCAGCACCGGGATCGTGGGAATCCCGACCTGACGCGCCCATTCTCGTCCCCAGAGCTCTCGCCGGAGGCGCAGGCGGCCGGGATCGGTCTCGGCGATCTCGACCACGACGCCGCCGCCGAGGAACCGGCGGATCGGGCGGCGTGGGCCGGCGAACGGCGGAGACTCCAGGGCCCGGAGGTCCACGCCCAGATCGCGCAGGACGGCGCCGACCTGCTCGGGAAGGTCTCGGTGCGGGAGTGACGGACTGGCCTCGGCCCGGACGAAGGGTGTCACGGGTCGGCAGCCTAAGCGAGAAAAATAAGACAAACTAGAGAAATGCCCACAAAACTAACTGCGCGTCCCCCTGTTCTCCTTCGCGGTTGGCTGTTCTTCCTGGTGGCAGCGCTCGCGGTACTGGCCGGATCGGCCGCTCACGTCGTCACCAGGCCGATCACCTGGTCGGCGCAGGCGGTCATCGCGTTCGTCCCGGTGGGGGAGCGACCGGTCAGCGCAACCTCGCTGACGTTGATGGTGCCCCGGTACGTGGCCTACGCCGCGTCGCCGTACGTGGTGCGGCAGGCGGCCGTGGCGGTCGGGATCCCGCCCTCCGAGCTGCAGGGCGGCCTCAACGTGACGATGCCGGCCACGACCGCGAACGTGGCGATCGCGGTGTCGGGCCGGTCGCCGGGCATCGCGTCGGAGGCGGCGAACCGCATCGCCGCGCTGGTCGTCGAGCGGGCCTCGGGCGACCCCGTGCTGGCCGCACGCATGCTCGCCGAGGCACCGCTGCCGACGGCGGCCGACGGGCCGAGCGAGGCCACGCTGCTCGGCGGAGCGGCGGTGGGAGCGCTGGTGGTCGGCACGCTTGCGGCCCTCGGTGTGCGGTGGTACGTGCGGCGGCGGTATCCGCCGGTCACCGTGCCCGTGGTGCCGGCGGCGCTGCGTCGGCCGGGGCCCGACACCGTCCTCGCGACGGCGTCGATGCCCCGGCCGGAGCCGCTGGAGGACACGGTGGCGATGTCGGCGCTGGACGACGAGGACACCGTCGACTTCGACCCCGCAACGGTGATCGTCCGGTCGATCACGCCCAGCAGCCGGTAGGGCTCAGTAAGCCCCGTCGCGGGACAGAACGGCGGGCAGCGTCCGGCAGACGATGTCGACGTCCATGCTCAGCGACCGGTTCTCCACGTAGCGGAGGTCGAGGCGGACGGCTTCCTCCCAGGGCAGGTTCGACCGTCCGCTGACCTGCCAGAGCCCGGTCATCCCCGGTTTCACCAGCGTGCGCCGCCGGTAGTCGGGCCGCATCTGCTCCGGCGGCGTCGCGGTGGGACGTGGCCCGACCAGCGCCATGTCGCCGCGCAGCACGTTCACGAGCTGGGGGAGTTCGTCCAGCGAGAGTGCGCGCAGCACCGCGCCGACCGGCGTCACCCGCGGGTCGTGCCGCACCTTGAACAGCGTGCCTGCCGTGTACTGGTTCGCGGTGACCAGCGCGGCCTTCAACGTCTCGGCGTCGGCCACCATCGTGCGGAACTTCAGCAGCCGGAACCGGCGGCCGCCCTGGCCGGTGCGCAGCTGGGTGAAGAACACCGGCCCCGGGCTGGTCAGCTTCACGACGGCAGCGACACCGAGGAACGCCGGCGAGAGGATCAGCAGCGCCAGCGCGGCGATCGCCCGGTCGACGAGATGGCGCAGGGTTAGCCGGGCACCGTCGTACCGCGGCGGGGTCACCTCGACCAGCGTGGCGTCGCCGTAGCAGCGAACGGACACCCGATCGGCGCTGACCGGCCACAACGGCGTGACGGCGACGCCCACCGCGTGCTCCTCCAGGCGCCAGGACAGCGCGCGCAGCGCGTCCGGATCGCACTCCCCGGCCACCACGACGGTGTCCGCGCCGGTGCGACGCACGGTGTCGACGACGGTGTCCAGCGCTGCTGCGGGGTCGTCGCCGGGGCACGCTGTCGCGTCGACCACGGTCAGGCCCCGCCCGCCGGGGCCGCCGGTCGCGGCGAGGGCTGCCAGGTCGGCGGCCCACGGGGCCCGGCCCAGGTCGGTGACACAGGCTGCCGCGATCGTCGGGCCGGTGCGGTCGCGTCCGGCCGCCGCGCAGAAGCGCCGGACGGCCTCCTGTGGCCCGTAGAGCACGAGCGGGGCGGCGGCGAGCGACTCGCCGACCCGCGTGAACCGGCGCAGCGCGACGCGGCTGAGCGCGGCGGACACGGCTGTCGCCGGCACTGCGACCAGGATCAGCGGCCGGGCCCCGGACAGCGACAGCAGCGTCGCGACGACGCTGGTCACCGCCAGGAGCGTCACTGTCGTCAACGCGAGTCCCCGTACGTCACCGAGCCGGATCTTCAGCCGACGCCGGTGGTAGGAGCCGACCGCCCAGGCGGTGAGCGTCCACCCGGCCGGAACGGCCAGCGACTGCTGCAGCGGCAGCGAGTCGAGTGCCCAGCCGAGCGCGACGGCCGTCGCGACCGCCGCAGCGGCGTCGCAGGCGGCGACGGCAGCGCGTCGCCGGAGGTCCTGCCGGTCGATCGGCGCCTCCAGGGGCGCCACTTCGACCGTATCGGCGAAGCTCGGTAGTAGGAGGGTGTCGGTGACCTGCTCCGCGGTCATCTGTTGACACCCAGTTCCACGGCACAGCTCGTACTCCGGACGCCCCGGTCGATCATCCGTCCCCCCGAAAGTTCGCAAAACACGCGAACGAGTACTTCCTGGACAGTCAAACGCATAACCTATCTTTTAGGTACGGGGCAACACTAAACGGCGCAAGACGATAACCTCGGTGCGCACTGGAGTTCACGAGCACGGAGGCGTGAATGGGGCGTCGGGCTGCGCTGGTGAGCGCGATGCTCGCCATCGGGTTGAGCGGGACGGGCATCGCGTACGCGGATGCCGGGGCACGGACGACGTACGGCGCGCCGAGCACCCGCTGCACCGTGACGGATCCGCGGCTCGACCAGATCAGCGGCATGGCGGCCACGCGTGGGGCGCTCTACGTCGTCAACGACACCGCGCCGGTGACGGTCTGGCAGCTCGACGCGCGCTGCCGGGCGATCCGGCAGACGATCCTGACGCTGCCGACGGCCCACGACCCGCGGGCCACGCTGCGTTCCAGCGGCGAGAAGGCGGTCGACCTCGAAGACGTCGGCGTCGCCGCGGACGGGGCGCTCTGGCTGGCCGACACCGGGGGGAACACCAGTTCGCGCACGGCGGCGTCGCTGTACCGGTGGGTACCGGGGCGGACGCTCGATTCGGCCCGCGCCGGGGTTCCGGTGACGCGTGACAACCCGATTCCGCAGGTCAACGCGGTCAGCCGCTACGACCTGCGCTACCCGGACGGGCCGCAGGACATCGAGGCGGTCCTACCGACGCTGACCGGCCGGATCGTGCTGGTCAGCAAAGTGCTCAACGGTGTCGCGGCCGTCTACGAGACCAGCGTGCCGCTGCGGTCGGTGAGCACGCCGAGGCGCGTCGGCACGCTCGATCTGCGTCCGTGGCTACCAGGGCGGGCGTTGTCGGTGACCGGCGGCGCGGTCTCGCCGGACGGCGTCCGCTTCGTCCTGCGGACGCCCGGCGCCGCCCTCGAGTGGGACGCTCCCGACGGCGACGTGGCCGGCGCGCTGAGCAGCGGCGTCCCGCGGCGCGTGGAGCTGCCGAAGGCGCCGCAGGGCGAGGCGATCACCTACACCGACGACGGGTCCGCGCTGCTGACCGGCGGCGAGCAGCTGCCGGCCACGATCGGGCAGGTGTCGATCACGCGGACGCCCGCCCCGGCGGTGGCGTTCGGACCGGTCTTCCCGCCGGCCGTGCTGGCAGGTGCCGGCGCGAGCGCGCTGCTGGTCGTCGGCCTCGGCGTGCTGGCGTGGCGTCGCCGCCGGACCCCGGAGCCGGAACCGGAGATCACCGAGGAGCGGGAATTGGCGATGGCCCGATGAACCGCGGCTCACCGCTGGCCCTCGTCGTCGCGCTCGTGCTCTGCCTCGGCGTCACGACGGTCGGGTACGTGCACTCGCAGCCCGACGCCTACACCAGCACCGCCGTACTCAGCCTGTCGCCGCGGGACCCCGGCGAGGTCGGGTCGGACGACCTCACGCTCGCCACCAGCCGGTACGTGGCCTACCTGTCGGCTCCGGCGACGCTCGAGGCGCTCTCCCGGTCGCTCGGCATCCGTCCGGGGACGACCGCGAAGAGCGCAAAGGTCGTCCAGCAGCCGGGGACCGTCAGCCTGCGGATCAGCGTCACCGGGCCGGACGCCCAGGACGGCGCCGAGATCGCGAACGCGCTGGCGCGCGCCGGGGTACGGCAGAGCGTCGACGATTCGCAGGTCGTCGTCGACCTGATCGTTCCGGCGGTCGTACCGTCCGCGCCCAGCGGGCCGCCCCGCAAGCTGCTCTACCTGGTCAGCGGTGCCGGTGTGCTCTGCCTGGCCATCCTGGCGGTGCTAGCCCTCGGCTACGCGCGCCAGCGTGGTCCCCGCGAGGTCGGCGAGGTCGGAGTCGGTTAGCCCGATTCGGGCCGCGGCGACGTTGTCCGCCAGGTACCGCCGCTTGGTCGTACCCGGGATCGGGATGACGTGTTCGCCCTGGGCCAGCAACCAGGCGAGGGCGGCCTGCACCGGGGTCGCCCGGTGCCGCTCCGCCACCTCGCGCAGCGGCCGCAGGGAGTTCACGGATCCTCGTCCCAGTGGGGCGAACGGGACGAACGCCGCACCGTTGGCGCGGCACCACTCGATGACGCCGGTCTCCAGCGGCGCGCGGTGCCAGAGCGAGAACTCGGACTGGACGGCCGTCACCGGGTGGATCGCATGGGCTTCGGCGGCCTGCTCCGGCGTCACCTCCGACAACCCGATGCGCCGCACCTTGCCCTTCTCGACCAGCGACGCCAGTGCGCCCCAGCTCTCGGCGAGCGGTACCGCCGGGTCGACGCGATGCAGGTAGTAGAGATCGACGACGTCGTCGCCGAGCCGGTAGAGGCTCGCGTCGATCGCGGTCTCGATGTGGTCCGGGGAGCCGTCGACGCCGTCGGCTACCAACCCCACCTTGCTCGCGAGCGTCACCTCGCCGCGGTGCCCGCGTAACGCCCGGCCGACGAGTTCCTCGTTGTGCCCGGCGCCGTAGACGTCAGCCGTGTCGAAGAACGTGACGCCGTGGTCGAGCGCGGAGTGGATCACCGCGCGCGAGACGTCGTCATCCTGGGACCAGGCCAACGCCATGCAGCCGAGCCCGATCGTGCTGACGCGCGGTCCGTCGGCACCGAGTTGTCGTGTCCTCATGGCAAGTCTTCCGTCGAGCAGGACGGGGGCCGCACATCGGCGCTGATGAACGCGGTTTCCCCGATCCTAGGCACGCTTCCCGCTGCATTGCCGGAGTGTTAACCCAGAATTGACAGAGAGCCCATGGCGCCGGGTGGGGGAGCGCAGCGGGCTGGATGACAATCAGCCGGTGTTGCGCATCCCCGCCGCAACGCCGTTGATCGTGAGCAGGAGCGCGCGCTGGAGTTGCGTGTCGCTCTCGTTGGCCCGGTAGCGCGACAGCAGCTCGATCTGCAGGTGGTGCAGCGGCTGCAGGTACGTGTCACGCACCGCCAGCGTCCGCTGCAGCACCGGCTGGGCGTCCAGCAGCGCCAGCTCGCCGGTGATCTCCAGGATCTGTGCGACAGTGCGCTCGTGCTCGGCGACGATCTCGTCGAAGATGTGCCGCAGACCGGGGTCGACCAGCCGTTCCACGTACCGCCGCGCGATCGACAGGTCGGTCTTGACCAGCGTCATCTCGACGTTCGACACGAACGTGCGGAAGAAGTGCCAGCGTGTGTACGCGTCGGAGAGCAAGTCACCCAGCCCCGCCTCGCGCGCCGCTGCGAGCCCGGTGCCCACGCCGTACCAGCCCGGCACGATTTGCCGGGACTGCGTCCAGCCGAACACCCACGGGATCGCCCGGAGGCCGGCCAGCCCGGACCCCGTGTCGGGCCGCTTCGAGGGCCGCGACCCGATGTTCAGTGCGCCGAGCAGCTCGGCCGGCGTCGACGCCCAGAAGTACCGCGGCAGATCGGGGTCGTGGATCAGCTCGCGGTACGCCTGCTGCGCGGGCGCCGCCACCTTGTCCATCAGGTCCGACCAGCGGTCGAGATCTTCCTGGGGCTGACGCGGCTGGGTGTGCAGCAGCGTCGCCTGCAGCACCGCGGCGACCGTCAGCTCGAGGTTCTCGCGGGCCAGCGACGGCACCGCGTACTTGTCGGAGATGACCTCGCCCTGCTCGGTGACCTTGATCGCGCCGTCGAGCGTGCCGTACGGCTGGGCCAGGATCGCCTCGTGCGTCGGGCCACCACCGCGCCCGACCGTGCCGCCCCGGCCGTGGAACAGCCGCAGCCGGACGCCGTGCCGCTGAGCGACGTCACGCAGCGCGCGCTGCGCACGGTGGATCTGCCACTGCGAGGACGTGATGCCGGCGTCCTTGTTCGAGTCGGAGTACCCGAGCATGACTTCCTGGACATCGCCCCGGGCCGTCACGATCGACCGGTAGGCCGGGATCGAGAGCAGCCGGTCGAGGATCTCGCCGGCGACGTTCAGCTCGGCGACCTGCTCGAGCAGCGGGACGAAGCCGACCCGGGCCAGCCCGGCGTTGACGTCGACCAGACCGGCCTCGCGCGCCAGCACGGCGGCGGCCAGCACGTCGTCGACACCCTCGGTCATCGAGATGATGTAGGACTCGATCACCTCGGGACCGAACTGGTCGAGGATGTCGCGGATCGCGCCGAACACCCCGAACGTCTTCGCGCCCGCCTCGTCCAGCTGCACGTCCGGGCCGCCCAGCGGGCGACGACCGGCCAGCTCGCGGGCCAGGTACTCGGTGCGGGCCTCGCGGCTGAGCGCCGCGTAGGGCTCGTAGAGCTCGCCGACCCGATCGACGAACTGCGCGAGCGCCTGGTGGTGGGCCTCGGAGTGCTCGCGGATGTCGAGCGTCGCCAGGTGCAGGCCGAACGCCGACACCGTGCGGATCAGCTCGGTGAGCTTGCCGTCGGCGATCAGCGCGCCGCGGTTCTCCGCCAGCGACCGGCGCATCACCTCGAGATCGGCGACCAGGTCCGTGGAGCCCAGGTAGTCACGCCCCGGCTGGTGGCCCGCGTTGCGGGCGAGCCGGGTGCGGGTGTTGGCGAGCTTGGCGCGCATGCAGCGGATCTTCAGCCGGTACGGCTCGGCCGCGTTGACCCGGCGGTAACGCGCCTCCAGCTCCGGCAGGTTCGCCAGATCGGCCGCGACGCTCTCCTCGAGCTCCGACGACACCCCGACGACCCGGTCGGACACCGACAGCTCCTCGACGAGCGCGGCCAGATCGGCCTCGGTGTCGCGAATGCCGTACTCGTACTGCAGCTTCAGCACGTCACGGGTGACCTGCGCGTTCACGAACGGGTTGCCGTCGCGGTCGCCGCCGATCCAGCTGCCGAACGTCAGCGGTTTGGCGGTGGCCGGCACCTCGACGCCCAGATCGGCCAGGATGTCGGCCAGCTCGGTGAGCACCGCCGGAGCGGCGTCGGCGAACAGGTCGTTGAGGTAGTAGATCGCGTTGCGGGCCTCGTCGGTGGGCTCCGGCTTCTCCAGCCGCAGCTCGTCGGTCTGCCACAGCAGGTCGACGACCTCGGCGAGCTCACGGTTCGTGCGGCGGCTGACGTACGCGGCGGGGGTGCCGGACACGGCGGCCTCGGTAGCTTCGGCCTCGAGCAGATCGGCCACCCGGCGCAGCTTCGCGAGCGTGGAGCGGCGGGCCGCCTCGGTGGGGTGTGCGGTGAAGACGGGCCTTACGGCGAGTTGCTCGGCACCCTGGGCGATCTCTTCCGACGTCAGCCCGCGGGCCTTGATGCGCTGCGCGGCCCCTTCGAGCCAGCCGCCCTGGTTGGCGCGGCGGCGGCGCAGATCCCGACCACGGTGTGCCTGCTCGGTGATGTTCGCCAGGTGGAAGTACGTGGCGAACGCACGGACGAGGCGGATCGCGGTCGGGATGTCGGTGCCGGAGAGCGCGTCGGCGGCCGCTGCGGCGTCGGTGCGAGCGGCGGCCCGGACCTTCTCGACCAGCTCCAGCAGCTCCGGGCCCTCCTGGCGGACCAGCGTCTCGCCGAGCAGGTTGCCCATGCGCCGGATGTCGGCGCGCAACTCACGGTCGGCCTGGTTCGCGTCGTCGGACGCGACGTTCCCCAGACCCCACAGATCAGAAGGCACGGCCTCGGGCATGGCGACTCCCCAGACGCTCAGATACGGAATCCAGGGACCTCGGTGTCCCGCGTTCACCAGCCTAAAGGCTGCCACCGACAGGATCGGCGGCGCGGCCCGCATCGATCAAGTAGTGGGACGTTCCCGGAATTTTGTGTCGGCGCCCCGGCGTAGTCTCTGTATGGCGTGGCCACTGGCTCCCTCCCGCATACGCGCGGATGGGGCCTCTTCGACGTGCGCGCGCCGAAATTCGTAGGAAGGCATCTGATGAGCCTCAGCGGTCTGCTCGACGCCGCTCGCACCGACCCCGCTCTCGCCGAAGCTGCGCGCCGCGCCGGTGGTGACGCGGCCGGCGAGCTCGACCTCACCGCTCCTGAATCACTGCGCCCGTTCATCGTGGCGGCGCTGGCCGCGGCCCGTACGGAAGCCGGTCGCTCGGCCCCGGTACTAGCGGTCACCGCCACTGGCCGCGAGGCCGACGATCTCGCGGCGGCACTGACGTGTCTGCTGCCGCCCGACCGCATCGCGGTCTACCCCGCCTGGGAGACGCTGCCGCACGAGAAGCTCTCGCCGCGCGCCGACACGATCGGTCGTCGGCTGGCCGTGCTGCGCCGCCTGGCCCACCCGTCGGCCGACGACCCCACCACCGGTCCGCTCGACGTCGTCATCGCACCGGTGCGCAGCGTGCTGCAACCGCAGCTGGCCGGTCTCGGCGAGCTGGAGCCGGTCGGGCTGCAGGCGGGCGACGCCGCTCCGCTGGACGACGTCGTCGAGCGCCTGGTCGAGATCGCGTACGCCCGGGTCGACCTGGTCGAGAAGCGCGGCGAGTTCGCCGTCCGCGGCGGCATCCTCGACGTGTTCCCGCCCACCGAGGAGCACCCGGTCCGCGTCGAGTTCTGGGGCGACGAGGTCGAGGAGGTCCGCTACTTCGCGGTCGCCGACCAGCGGTCGCTCGAGATCGCCGCCCACGGCCTGTGGGCGCCGCCGTGCCGCGAGCTGCTGCTCACCCCCGAGGTGCGGGAGCGCGCGACGCAGCTGGCCAAGGACCACCCGGCGCTGGCCGAGATGCTCGACAAGGTCGCCGACGGCATCCCCGTGGAGGGCATGGAGTCGCTCACCCCGGCGCTGCTGGAAGGCTCCGGCAAGCTGGAACTGCTGGTCGAGGCCATGCCGACCGACACCCACGTGCTGCTGTGCGACCCGGAGCGCATCCGGGCGCGCGCCCGTGACCTGGTCGCCACCAGTGCCGAGTTCCTGGCGGCGTCCTGGGCCGCGGCCGCGGGTGGCGGTGCGGCGCCGATCGATCTGGGCGCCGCCGCGTTCCGCAGCCTCGCGGACGTGCGTTCCGCCGGTACGGGGCGGGGTCTGCCCTGGTGGACGGTGGCGCCGTTCGGTGTCTCAGCGGCGGCTTCCGCGTCGGATCCAGATTTCGAGGACGACGCGCTCGACGTGCCGATCCCGGCGGTCGCCGATCCGGGTGGAGCCCGGGACTCACTGACCATCGACGCGAAGTCGGTCGACGGCTACCGCGGCGACACCGCCCGAGCGGTCGAGGAGCTCCGCACACGCGTAGCCGAAGGCTGGCGTGCCGTCCTCGTGTTCGAAGGGCCCGGCTCCGCGCAGCGAGCCACCGAGACGCTCCGCGAGGCCGATCTCGGCGCGCAGCTGGTCGGCGACGTGCCTTCCGCGCCCGACGCCCGCTCGGTGCTGGTCACGACCGGGCAGCTCGCCGGCGGGTTCCTGCTGGAGAGTGCGCAGCTGGTCGTGTTCACCGAGTCCGACCTCACCGGTGCACGCGCGGGTTCCGGCCGGGAGCGCGGACGCATGCCGTCGCGGCGGCGCAACGCGGTCGACCCGCTGCAGCTCCAGCCGGGTGACTTCGTGGTGCACGAGCAGCACGGCGTCGGCAAGTACATCGAGATGATCAAGCGGACGATCAACGGCGGTGAGCGCGAGTACCTCGTCCTGGAGTACGCGCCGAGCAAGCGCGGCCAGCCGGGTGACCGGTTGTTCGTGCCCACCGACTCGCTGGAGCAGCTCACCCGGTACGTCGGTGGGGAGTCGCCGGCGTTGCACAAGATGGGCGGCGCCGACTGGCAGAAGGCCAAGGGCCGCGCCCGCAAGGCCGTGAAGGAGATCGCCGGCGAGCTGATCCGGCTCTACGCGGCCCGCACCAGCACCAAGGGCTTCACGTTCTCGAACGACACCCCGTGGCAGCGCGAACTCGAGGACGCGTTCCCCTACGTGGAGACGCCCGACCAGTTGGTCGCGATCAACGAGGTCAAGGCCGACATGGAGAAGCCGTACCCGATGGACCGGGTGGTCTGCGGCGACGTCGGCTACGGCAAGACCGAGATCGCGGTGCGCGCCGCGTTCAAGGCGGTGCAGGACGGTAAGCAGGTCGCCGTGCTGGTGCCGACGACGATCCTCGCGAAGCAGCACTTCACGACGTTCTCCGAGCGAATGGCGCAGTTCCCGGTCAAGATCGCCCAGCTGTCGCGGTTCCAGACCGACGCGGAGGCGTCCGAGACCGTCGCGAAGCTGGCCACCGGTGAGGTCGACATCGTGGTCGGTACGCACCGGCTGCTGCAGCCCTCCACCCGGTTCAAGGACCTCGGGCTGGTCATCGTCGACGAGGAGCAGCGCTTCGGCGTCGAGCACAAGGAACAGCTCAAGCAGATGCGGACGGCGGTCGACGTGCTGACGATGTCGGCGACGCCGATCCCGCGGACGCTGGAGATGTCGCTGACCGGCATCCGCGAGATGTCGACGATCCTCACGCCGCCGGAGGAGCGGCACCCGGTGCTGACGTTCGTCGGCCCGTACGAGGAGAAGCAGATCGGCGCGGCGATCCGTCGCGAGCTGCTCCGCGAGGGCCAGGTGTTCTACCTGCACAACCGAGTCGAGTCGATCGAGCGGGCCGCGGCCCGGCTGCGCTCGATGGTGCCCGAGGCGCGGGTCGCGGTCGCGCACGGTCAGATGAACGAGGACGCCCTCGAGCGGGTCATGCTCGGATTCGACGAGAAGGAGTACGACGTTCTGGTCTCGACGACGATCGTCGAGTCCGGCCTGGACATCCCGAACGCGAACACGCTGATCGTCGAGCGGGCCGACGTGCTGGGCCTCTCGCAGCTGCACCAGATCCGCGGCCGGGTCGGGCGTGGACGCGAACGCGCGTACGCGTACTTCCTGTACCCGCCGGAGCGGCCGCTGACCGAGACCGCGCACGACCGGCTGGCGACGATCGCGCAGAACTCCGACCTGGGCGCCGGTATGGCGGTCGCGATGAAGGACCTGGAGATCCGCGGATCGGGCAACCTGCTCGGCGGCGAACAGTCCGGGCACATCGCGAACGTCGGGTTCGACCTGTACGTGCGGCTGGTCGGCGAGGCCGTGGCCGAGTACAAGGGCGAGAGGACCGAGATCGAGTCCGAGGTGAAGGTCGATCTGCCGGTCGACGCCCACCTGCCGCACGACTACATCCCGGGGGAGCGGCTGCGGCTGGAGGCGTACCGCAAGCTGGCGGGCGTCACCACCGCGGAGGAGCTCGCGGCGGTTCGCGAGGAAATCCGCGACCGGTACGGCAACCCGCCGGAGCCGGTGGAGAACCTGTTCGCCGTTGCGGCGTTCCGGGTGAAGGCCCGTATGTCCGGGATCACCGAGGTGTCGCTGCAGGGGCGTCACGTGCGGTTCGCGCCGATGCGCCTGCCGGAGTCCAAAGTGATGCGCCTCCAGCGCCTCTACCCCGGCGCGATGTACAAGCAGGCGGTAGACGTAGTGCTCGTCCCGAGGCCCGCTACTGCCCGAGTAGGCGGCCAGCCCCTACGCGATACCGCATTGCTGGACTGGGCCGCCGACTACCTGGACGCCATGGTCCCGGAGCCCGCCAGGGCTCCGTAGTTCGGCTTGAACCTGGAGCCCGCCCAGGGCGACGCTGCCGATCGGGCGGAAGGACGCCGCGTATAAGTGATACTCAAGTCCTTCCGCCCGCTCGGCAGCGTTGTTCTGGGCGGGCCGCCCACTAGGGGTTTCGGTGGGATTCGTAGCGGAAACCGCGGCGGCCGAAGACCACGCGGGTGCCGGGGGTGAGCGTCACCTTGCGGTGGGCCTCCAGGCGCGTCCACGACTCGCTGTTCGGCGGGGCGATGTGCGTGCCGTTCGCCGACGCGAGGTCGACCACGTTCACGTCCCAGCCGTCGAGTTCGATCCGGGCGTGGATGCGTGACACGACGCCCTTCGGGTCGTCGATGCGCAGCGCCCGGGCCCGGCCCTGCAGCACGGCGTCGTCGCGCTCCGGCTCGCGGCCGACCACGTAGTCGGTGTCGAGCCGGAACGTGGCACCGTCGTCGAGCACGAGCAGACCCAGCGGAGGCCGGGGGCCGGTGCGCGACACGTGCGTGAGCTGCGCCATCGAGATGCCGCAGACCGCGCAGTACGGCACGCGCGGGTCGTTGAAGTGGTCGTTCTTGCAGTAGATGCCGAGCACGATCGGGCGTGCGTCGGCTTCCTCGGCACCGTCCGCGGGCACCGGGCCCGGCGGGGGCTGCACGTCGGCGGGCGGCAGGGGCCCGGACGTCTGCGACCGGTCCTCCACTTCGGCCTGATCGCCGATGAGCAGCACGGCCTCGAACGGTGCGGCCGGGTCGTAGCCGCCCCGGGCGTCCGGCTGGGCCGGGGCCGGGGGAGCGGACGACGGCTGTACCGCCTGGTCGGCCAGGGGCTGGTCGGGCAGCACCGGCGAGGGACCCGTCGGGGTGTGCACCGGCCCGTCGTACCCGCCGGGAGGCGGCGGGGGCAGCGGTGACGGCTCGCCGAACGGCGGGGGAGGCGGCGCGTCGCCGAATGGCGGGGCCGGTGGCGCGGAATCGCCGAACGGGGGCGGCGGGGGTGCCGAGTCGCCGAACGGGGACGGCGGCGCCGGAGGTGCCGGGGTGCCGTAGGCCGGGTCGTCGAACGTCGGGACCGGGGGTGCCTGGTGCACCGGGTCGTCGTACGCCGGTGCCGGGGGTGGCGTCGGGGCCGAGAACGCCGCCGGGGGTTCGTATCCGCCGCGCTGCACGGACGCCGCCCCGCGGGACGGGCCGGACTCGTCGTCGGCTGCCTCCGGCGCGGACGGCAGCGGGCGCACGGCCGAGTCGTCGGTGAACGGGTTGTAGGCCTCGGTGCTCTGCGGGACGTCGTCGTCCTCGATCTCCGACGGCACGGAGGTGATCGACGGCGAGGTCGGAACCCGCCGTACCACCTCGGTGGGCGGCGGCACCGCCCGAGGCCTCTCCGCCTCCACCGACCCGCCCTGCGGGTCGTCAGCCGGCTCGCTCCGGAAGCCCTCGGCGGGCTCACTGCGGAACGCATCGAGCCGCGAAGACTCGGGCTGGGACGGCTCGGCCGGAGGCGCGGCGGGCTGGGACGCTTCCGGCGGGGAGGGAACGGCGCTGAGCGGTCGGACCGGGGCCGCGGCGAGAGGTGCGCTCGGTGCGCCCGCCGGGGAGGGCGCGGCAGCGATCGCCGACGGCACGCCGAACACGAACCCACCCGCACGCACCACACCGGCATCGAGCCGCGACCACGGGTCGTGCGACCCACCGCCGAGCGTGTCGAGCGCACCGCGGATCACCCGCGCCGGCGCCGGAATCATCCGGTCGACCCACGTCAGCGCATCCCGGCCGTCCAGCACGATCTCACCGTCGTCAGTGACGACCGAAACCTGCGCCGCACCGTGCACGATCACCGCGACACCGTCGCCGACCGGCCCGAACGCCGCCAGCGGCGGGAAGTCCAGGTCCTGGTTGCCGGCGGTCAGCAGCAGGCTGGCCAGGCGCCGCCCGAGCCGCCTCCCGTCGCCCCCCGCGGCCGATGCGATCGCGTCCAGCACCTCGGCCGTCCGCTCGTCGTCGCCCTCGGGCGCCGCGTACAGCAGCACGAGATCGCCGTACCGGGCGAGCAGGCCCGAACCGGAGACCGGCGCGAGCGCGCGGTCGTCCGGCTTCTCTTCGGTGCTACCTGTCGTCACACGAACCTCCCACCCCGGAACCGCCAGTGGATCGAGAACACCCGCATCGGGCCGTTCGCGAAGATCCAGACTGCCACCCAGACGAAGAGGAACAGAATCCAGTACGAAAGTGACTGCAATCCGGTGAGTCCGTCGATACCCGGCACGACCCCGGCCAGCAACAGACCCCAGACCAGCAGGCCCTCGTTGATCAGCGTGAGCAGCCCGACGAGCGTGGGCCAGTCCTTCTCCCACCGCCACTGCATGATCAGGTGGTACAGCAGCTCCCAGAGGACACCGATCACCGTCACCGTGACGACCACGGTGTAGGCGATGCGGTACTTGCTGCCGATCCCGACCTGCAGCGGCAGCAGCGGCGTCAGAAACAGCGCCACCAAGCCGCCTATGACCAGCGTAAACACGATCCGACTCTGGATCCGTCCCCACAACGTGGGCAGCATCATTACTCCTGTCTTCGTACGTGGGGATCAGATCAGATTTGTTGGTTGCGTGCCCACTTGAGCCACTGACTTATCGACCGGCCTGGGCCGATGCGCTTGGCGAAGCCCCGCCGGGCCAGGTCGTCGGCGATCTCCTGCGCGGCCACCTGGAGGCCGAGGAACGTGTCGACGCCGGGGAAGTACCCACCGAGCGTCGGTGAGCCGGACGCGTAGACCCGGCCCTCCCCGTTGGCGGTGCCCTTCAGCTCGAACGTGCGCTCGACGTCGAGGCGGCCGAGCGGGTTACGTCCGACGTTGCTGTGGTCCATCAGGTCGGCCAGCAGGCGGTGCTCGCGGACGTCTGCCTCGAGGCCGGTGCAGTCGATGATGAAGTCAGCCGCGATCTCGTTGACCTGACCGTTGGCGAACTTCACCCGGCTCACCGTGCGGCCGTCGGCGCCGATCGTCACGTCCTCGGCGGTGCCCTCCAGCGTGTGGTACCAGTTCGCCTCGCGCCCGGCGTTCATCTGCGCCTGCCAGCGGCGGCGCCACGGCGTGTTCGTGCCGCCCATGTCCTTGTAGGCCTGCGCCCGCTCGGCGCCTTCCAGCTTGCGGATCTTCGCCTTGAGCTGACCGCCCCAGACCGACTTGGGGTAGTTGAAGCCCTGGTAGGCGAAACCGTTGCTGCCCGGGCGGCGGAGCCAGGCGTTCTTGCCGTGAGGGCCGCTCACGTACGTCCGGAACAGGTGCACGATCTGCGTCTGCAGGCCGAACTTCTCCCGGTCGTCCATCAGGCGCTGCAGGACACGGGACGCCACGATGCCGCCACCGCGGATGAGCACCGTGCCCGGCCGCGACTTGAGGAACGTGTAGACGTGCTCGTGGTCCTCGTAGGCGTTGACGACGTGGTGGAAGTCCTGGTGCCTGGTGCGGAACTCCTGCAGTTCGGGGAGGAACTTCAGGCCCGGGTAGCCGATCCCCACGTGGACGTACTGCGAGCGGTACGCGATCCGCTTGGTCTGGGACGCGCCGTCGGGTGGCGTCAGGATCGTGAAGTAACCGCCACCGTGGCGGCGGCGCACCATCCGCACCTGACCCTTGACGAGCATCTCCCACCAGCGGATGCGCTTGGCCTCGCGCTCCAGGTTCTCGAACACCATGCCGGCGCGCGGGGTGTAGAAGTCGGCGAACATCGGCTCGACGAGCACCTGCCACGCCGCTTTGAGGGACTTGTCCTTGATCGTCTCTTCCATCGCGTACGACGGGAAGCCCCAGATGTTGTCGGGGCGCGACGCCGAGTCGGACCGGATGCGCTCCGACCGCGGGATCTGCGAGACCCGGGTGAGGTACTCGTAGGTCTGCCACGGCTTGTCGATGTTGGACAGAATTCGGATGTTCTGCGTCGGGACTCCCGCGATCCGCAGGTAGTCCACGGTGACGAACGAGCCGATACCGCCGCCGATCGTGACGAACGGGATGTCGACGATCGGAATGCCGGCCGCGGCCACCATCTGGTCGGACCAGACGCTGGTGTTGAGCAACTCGGGAGTCAGGTCGCCGGCGCCGGTGAGGTGACCGTGCTGCTGGGGGACGGCGGGCGGCGCCGTCTGGGGCCCGGGTGCCGGGTAGGCCGGGGCGGTGGGGATGACCGACGTCGGAGGGAGCCCGTGCTGTCCACCGACGTGTTGGGCGGCCGCATACCCGGGGCCGACACCACCGGCATGATTCGGCGTCTGACCGGAGTACGGACTGCTCATGTCCCTCACCATCTCTCGCAGTGGCATACGCACGACGGAGCCCGTCCGCCGCGCAGAGGAGAGGCTATGGGGCCGGGGAGCGCCGTCAGCGAACTTTGACGCGAATGCGACTCACGGCCCGCGTCACAGTGCTTCGTCGCGGCTTCTCCGCATCGCTCCGCGGAGGTAATCGCAGAATCTCGCAAAGCACTCGGGGTCGTCGAGGTCCTCGACTCCGGCGGAGAACACGGTCCAGCGCGCGAAGCCCAGGGCATTGCGACGGTAGACGTCGCCGTAGAAGTGTTCGCTGTCACGGTAGTAGTTGGCGCCGACGCGCAGCGCCGGCCAGCCGAGGTCGACGCGGACGTCGCCGTCGCGGGCGCGGATCTCGAACTGCGGTACCGGCGCCGGGAAGCCCGCCTGGACGAGCTTGACGCGGAGACGGCTCTCCGGTGGCGATCCCGCTCGGGCGTCTGCCAGCCGGATGGCGGTGGCGGCCCGGCTGTGCGGACGTTCGGCCGCTCGCGCCGCGAGTTCGGCGGCGGTGACGTGGTCGTACGAGAGCATCAGGTCCAGCCCGGCGACCGCGTCGAGGAGGTCGCGCTCACGGGCGAGTTCCCACGCGGTGCGGAGGGGCGTGGTGGTGGGGAGTGCGCCCCGCACCACCTCCTCGGGGTGGAGCGGCGCGTGCCGTACCTGCAGGCCGCGGACGCGCAGGCGGCTCGGCGGCGGAACGACCACGACCACCTCGTCGCGTGGTTCGCCGATCGGTAGGCCGGCCAGGCAGGCGGCCGAGTAGCTGGTGATTGCTGCTTCGGCGGGCAGTATCAGGCCGGCCGCCTCGCAGCGGAGGGCATGGGTGGGCGGCAGGTCGGCGTCGACGTAGACGTTCCGGAAGAGCCTGCGCCAGGCCGGGCCGCGGAGCTGGGATCCGGTCAGCAGGCCCTGCTGCAGGGCATCGGAGCCTCGGAAGATCCGCCCGACGAGTTCGGCCGGGCGGTGCGGTGTGCGTGCCATGCCAGCACCCTGCCGCCGCGCCCGGCCCTACCCACCCTTGTCCACAGGCCGAAAAGTTGTCCCCAGCCTCAACGCTGTTGCGGCCGGGGTAGCGCAGCCGGAGCCTGGGTGGTCGGGAGCGGATCGACGCTCACACGGGGCAGCGACACGATGTCGGGATTGCACTCCACGGCCGTCACCGTGGGCCCCTGCTGCCCCGCGGTCACCAGCAACATCGCGTAATCGGGCAGCCCCTGCAGCGTCCGCGGCTCCACCGTGTACTCGGCGGCGCGCTGGTACGTCTCGCTGTTGTTCCAGTTCGTGCCCTCGGCGTGCCCGGCCGTACTGCGCCACGACCGCGAGCTGCTCCCCACCATGCCCGAGATCGACTGCCACGGGCGTCGCAGCGACAGGTTCCGCACGCTGCTCGTCGACTTGCTCTCCGACTCCGCAGTGCTGTGCGTCTCCGCCCCACCGAGCTGGTGGGTGAGCTGCGTGAGCACGAACCGGTGCTGCCGCCCGATGAACTCGGCGGCCTCTCCTGCCTCCTGGTGGTTGCCCAGCCGCATCACGCCGACCGCGCCCGCCCCCAGCACCTGCAGCGACGTCCCCCGCAGGTGCCGGAACAGATACACCAGCCGGACGCCACGCCGCTCGCACACGTCCGAGAGGCGTTCGAGGTGCCGCCGCGCGATCTCGTCGGCACCGACGACCACGATCGTCCGCGGGCCGGCGGATTCGACGCCGGTCGCCACACCCCGGGTGAGCCGCTGCACGATCAGGTCCCCGAGCACCTCGTCCCGCGCCGTACTCCCGGTACTCAGCGTCGCGATACAGCTGAGCTGCGCGTCCGGACGCGGCTGCGCATCACTCCCCAGCGGCGCCAACGGGTGCAGCAGCGACTCGAGCTGCCGCAGCCGCGGCCCGATCTCCCGGCGGTAGTCCGCCGAGAACAACTCGTCGGTGACCGTCCGGCGCTCGTCGTCGGAGAGACCGTCGTCGGCGCCGGTCGGCTCGCCCAGCAGCACCCGCAGCGCCGTCAAGACCCGGGCGACGCTCAGCCCGCCCGGTGCCAGCGCGGAACAGACCGCGCCGAGCACCCGGTCGTCGGCGGCCCGTCCGTAGCGGTCGCTGCCGTAGCGGTCGGTGCCGCCACCCTCGCCGTCGCCGCCGTGCACCGCCTCGACCAGCACGTCGACGAACTGCCGCTGGTCCAGTCCGGACAGGATGTCGGCGGCGGCCAGGTCGTCGGGGAAGAGTTGGACGTCGGTCGTCAGGTCGGCCTCGGCGGCGACCTCGGCGAGCTCCCGGCAGACGCCCTCACCGGTCAGGTCGAGCACCGTGAGTTGCCCGCCGCTCGCCAGCGTCGACGATCCGAAGACGGTGAGCAGTCCTTCCCAGCCCCAGAGCGTGCCGCCGACGACGTCGATCCGGCGGGTGTGCGGCGGCGGAACCGCCGGTGACCACTCCGGGAGCTGCTCGCTGCGCTGGTGCTCGGCCAGCTCGAACTGCGTCTTGCGGGTGTGCCAGTCGGCCAGCTCGCGGTCGTAGCGGGCGCGCTGCTCGGCGGCCATCGCGTTCGGCCGGGTCGCGGTCGTGCGCGCGTTGTACGCGCCCCACCAGACCAGCGCGCCCGCGGCGCCGAACACCGCCAGGACCAGGGCGATCATCACCAGGAAACCCCAGCCGCCGCCTTCGCCGCGGAACACCACCACGCTCAAGCCACAGACCAAGACGAAGCTGACGATCAGCGCCGCCGGTACCGCGATCGCAATGTTGCGGACGAGGTGCGGGTTGGCGGCGCGGGCGGATGCCAGCACGTCGGCCGGCACCTCGACCATCGTCGGCGGCGGCTGCCCGAACGGACGACGGAACAGGTGCCGGTCACGGAACACCCAGCCGAGGCGTTCACCGGGCCTCAGTAGAGCGCTCAGCGGCGCTCGTCCGCTCGTTTCCGCCATGCCTCGAACGATAGATCCCTACGCCATCGCGGGAGACGGCGCCGGAAGGTCCGCCACCCAGTCGCTCACCTCTGCGGCGTCGGCCTCGTGCGCCGCGCGCACCGCGACGTGCGCCCCGTCGGGCAGCGCCGAGCCGCCGACGACCACCAGAGCGTCCGCCGGTGCCGGGTCGGCCGAGACGATCAGCCCCTGCCGGGCCAGGTCCGAGGCCGCGGCGGTGGCGCGGCGTCCGGAGCGCCCGCCGTCGTCGATCACCAGCGGCAGCCCCCGGGAGGCCGCGAGCAGAGCGGCGGCACGCAGCGCGGCGCTGCCGTTCGCGTCGACGCTCCACCGCACGGCCACCGCCGACGGGCTCGCCGGCAGTGTCCCGACCGTGACCAGCTGGCCGGTCACCTGGTCGGCGAGCGTGTGCGCGCCGGCCCGCACCACGACGACGTCCGGCTCGGACGTCGCGATCTGCAGCCCCAGCTCGCGCTCGACGTCGTGCGAGAAGCGGGTGAGCACGGGAGCGGGTAGGTCGTCGCGCCGGACGCGCGCGGCCAGACCCTCGAGCTCCTCGAGCGAGCGCGTCATCTCCAGCAGCTCTCCGGAGAGGCCGGTGCCGACCTCCAGCGCCGGCGCCCGGTAGGGCAGCATCCGCGACAGCACGACCTCGGCCGGACGTCGTGCGCCGACCAGCGCACCGGCCAGCTCGACGTCGGCTCCCTGCTCGGCCGGCGAATCGACGACAACGAACGCCCTGGTCGCGGGCGCCTCACCCAGCGCCACCCGCTCGGCCTCGGCGATGTCCCGCTCGATCCGGCGCTTGGAGTAGAACGCCGAGAGCAGCGGCCCCGCCATCACCGTGGTGACGATCGCCATGACCACCATCAGCGAGAACAGCGACTGGTCCAGGATGCCCAGCTGCAGACCGACGGTCAGGATGACGATCTCCGTCAGGCCGCGGGTGTTCATCAACGTGGCCAGCGCGAACGACTGCCGGGTCGGTACCCGCTGCAGCTTGGCGCCGATGTACGCACCGACGAACTTGCCGACGATCGCGACCAGCAGGATCAGCGCGAGCTCGCCCAGCCCGGCCAGCCCGATGTTGCGCAGGTCGACCTTGATGCCGGACGTGAAGAAGAAGACCGGGAGCAGCAGCAGGACGCTGACCTGTTCGAGCTTCTCCAGGATGTCCTGGCGCAGCCCTTCACCGCCCTCCCGCGGCATCACCGCGCCGAACAGGAACGCACCGAAGATCACATGGACGCCGAGCCACTCGGCGGCGAACGCGGAGACCATCAGTCCGACCAGGACGACCGCCAGCAGCGCCGGTGTCAACCGTCCCGCGGCGGCGTGCAGGGGCAGCAGCCGCCGCAGCAGCGGACGGACCACGAAGAACATCAGGGCGACGTAGGGCAGCGTGAGCAGTACGTGCCACTGCGCTTCGGCCGACGCACCGGCCACCGTCACCACGACTGCGAGCAGTGACCACGCGATGACGTCGTCCACGGCGGCGCTCGCCAGCGCGAGACCGCCGAGGCGGGTGCGGTGCATGCCACGGTCGGTGAGGATGCGCGCGAGTACGGGGAACGCGGTGATCGACATCGCCGCGCCGAGGAACAGCACGAACGGCAACCGATCGCCGTCGGCCACCCCGTGCCGCGAGGCCAGCCAGAACGCCAGCGTGACGCCGAGCGCGCACGGCAGCAGGATCGACCCCACCGAGACGCTCACCGCCACCCGCTCACGGCCGCGGATCAGCTTGTGGTCGAGCTCGTAACCCACGATGAACATGAACAGCACGAGGCCCACGTTGGCCAGAGCCGACAGTGGGATCCGGATGTCGGTGGGGACGAGTACGGTCGACAGATGCGAGCCGAGGATCGTCGGTCCGAGCGCGATTCCGGCGATGATCTCGCCGACCACCGGGGGTTGGCCGACCTTCTGGGCTAACCAGCCACCGATCCGTGCGAGCACGAGAATCAGTGCCAGAACAAGCATCAGCAAGCCGACATCGTGCGCAGTCACAGCGGGAAGCTCCTTATTCCGTGTCCGGTAGCCGACCTTGTGACCGGGCTCCGGCCGGTAGTTTCACATCGCCGACGGGCGGTGTTGAGAGTTCGTCGGGAAGCAGACTTTGAAGGAGAGGCACGTGGAGGGCATCGCCGACTACGAGTTCGTCCGGTCCCTGGGCGACGGCAACCACGGTGAGTTCTTCCTCGCCAAGACGCCGGCCCGGCTGCCGGTCGAGGCGGAGCTGGTGGCGGTGAAGGTGCTGTCGGGATCCACCACCCAGGAGGTGTTCCGGCGGGCCACCCGTGAGCTGTCGGCGTTCGCCGCGGTCCGGTCGGACCACCTCGTCACCCTGTACGACGCCGGTCAGCAGGGTGGCGTTTTCTACTACTCGATGGAGTACCTGCCCGACGGTTCGCTCGCCGAGCCGGCGTACCTCCTCGACGAGTCGGCCACGCTGCGTGCGGTCGCCCACGCCGCGCGTGCCGCCCACGCGCTGCACGAAGCGGGCATCGTCCACCGCGACATCAAGCCCGGCAACGTGCTGCTCCACCCCGAGGGCGGCAAGCTCTCCGACCTCGGCCTGTCGCAGGTCCTGGCCCCGGGCATGACGCTGACGGGCATGGGCTCGCTCGGCTCGATCGAGTTCGTCGACCCCGACGTCCTGCACGGCGAGCCGCCGTCGCGCGCCAGCGACGTGTACTCACTCGGCGTGACGCTGCACTACGCGCTGACGCAGCAGGGTCTGCACGGCGAGCTGCCCGACCACGACCCGGTGCTCGCGCTGCGCAAGGTGCTCTCGTCGCCGCCGTCGATCGATCCGAGCCTCGACGACTCGCTCGCCGAGATCGTCTCGTGGACGATCGCGCCCGACCGCACCGCCCGCCCCGCCACGGCCCTCGCCGTAGCGGAGCGTCTCGAGGCCCTAGTTACCGCCTAGCAGGTCGGCCACCTCGAGGGCGTACTGGGCGCTGACGCCGTCCGGGACGCCCTTCTGGGCGCCGTTGCGACCGGCCACCCAGACGGTGAGCGTCTGTCCACTGGGGTCCAGGTCGATGCAGAGCCGGCAGCTCGCCGGGGGCCGTGCCTCCGGCGGCAGCAGACGCACGACGTGCACGCCCAGGTTCCCGCCCGCCGCGGTGACGAATTCGGTGTCCACGCCGCCCAGCCGGTCGTCCAGCACGGCCAGCACCCGCGGCAGCGAGAGCAGTTGCCGCGCCCGTGGGTCGGCGGCGGCGGACCGGCGCACCTCCACCAGCTGACGCAACCGGCTGGTCAGGTCCAGCGCGCCGTCCCGGGACGTCGCCACCTGCGTCCCGGTCAGTGGCGGTGTCGCCGGCCGCGCGTGTGGCAACGACTGCACCCACGTCCACCGCTCGTCGTCGGTGACCCCGGCGGCGACCGCGATGCACAGGTCGCGGGCGTCGTGCAGCACCGCGGCCTGCGTGATCAGCCACCGCGCCAGGGGCACGGCAGCCGGCAGCGGCCCACGGATCGCGATGCCACCCGCGTTGCCCACCGGCACCGCGATCGGCACCGGAGGACGCCGGGCCAGCCAGCCGATCCGCGTCACCAGCGCCTGCGGGTGCTGCGGACCGCGGACGGCTCCGGCGAGCCGGTCGCGCGCGACCCGGTCGAGTGTCACCGGGTCGGGTGGCGGGGAGTTCGGCGCCAGCCGGGCCAGGTGGCGGGCGGACCGGACTTCCAGCAAGGCCGTGCCCGCCGTGAGCAGGTCGCCCGGCGTCAGCTGCCGGACGCCGTGCAGCGGCTCGCCGTTGACCTGCGAATCGGTGTCGCCGACGACCTGTACGGTCCACCCGCTGACCGTGAAGCCGAGCGTGACGCGCCCGATCGGCACCTTGCGCTCGCCGTCCGGGAGCGGCACCAGCCGTCCGGCGTCCGGACCGCCGATCACGGCTAGGTACAGCCTGCTGTCCGGCGCGCGCCCGACGGGCTGCGGTTCGCTCAGCAGCGGCGCTCCCGCCGGGTACGAGCGGTACCCGCTGCCGGACACCGGTGCGGGACCGGACAGGGGCACGCCGGACGACGGCGCCGACTGGCGGCCCACGATCCCCGACGGGGGTGCTCCCGGCCGCGTGTACGGGTTGCCCACACCCCGCTCCGGCGGCAGGTCGTGCTTCGGTGGCATGCCGAACGGGGTGTCGTCGGGCAGCGTGAATCCGGGCGGTGCGGCCGGGTCCGAGCTCACCGGGCTCACGGGCGCGACCGGCTCAGCGTCGACCAAAGATTCTTCCGCGGACGACGGCGGGTCAGCCGGCTCGGGAACCGCAACCGGACTCGACGGCGGTGGCGGCGGAGTGCGATCCACCGGACGCCGCGCCGCGATCCGCAGCGGCGCCTGGTCGCCAAGGGAGTCCGCGACGACCGCTTGGCCCTGGTTCGCTGGATTCGCCCAGGCCTGTTCCTGCCGAGCTTCGGCGCCGCTCGGGGTGCGCCGGTCGAGCCGCAGCGGCGGCTTCTGCACCACAGTGGTCTCACCGGTCTCGACCGCCGAGCGCAGTGCGTCGACGAACTCCTTGCAGGTGGCGAACCGCTCGTCCGGCGACTTCGCCATCGCCCTGGCCACGACCCGGTCGACGGCCTTGGGCAGGTCGGGCTGGAGCGCGGTGACCGGCGGCGGAGGCGTGGTGAGGTGCGCGGTGATCGTCGCGACCTGGTTGTCGCGCGCGAACGGCAGCTGGCCGGTGAGGATCTCGAACGTCATGCAGCCGAGCGAGTACTGGTCGGTGCGGCCGTCGGTGGGCACACCCTGCAGCTGCTCCGGCGCGATGTAGGCCACCGTGCCGAGGACCTGACCGGTCATCGTGATGTCCTGGTCCATCTGCTGCGCGCTCTTGCTCAGCCCGAAGTCCACCAGGTACGCGTGTTCCGGCCCGCCGTGCGGACCGCCCGGCAGCAGATCGGGCGAGCCCGGACGCTCGACGAGCACGTTGCTCGGCTTGACGTCCCGGTGCGTCATCTGCAGGCGGTGGGCGGCGTCCAGCGCGTCGGCGACCTGGTCGAGCAGGCGGACGGCGCGGCGCGGCTCGAGCACCTGCTCGTGGTCGAGGATCGCCGCGAGGTCGGCGCCCGGGATGTACTCCATCGCCAGGTAGAGCTGCTTGTCGACCTCGTCGGCGGTGTAGACCGTGACGATGTGGGGGTGGCGCAGCCGCGCCGCGGACAGCGCTTCCCGCAGGAAGCGCCGCCGGAAAGCCTGGTCCGCGACCAGGTGGGGGCGGAGCACCTTGACCGCGTCGTCCCGATCGAGCAGCCGGTGCCTGCACAGGTACACCTCTCCCATGCCACCGACCGCGAGGCGCTTGCGCACCTCGTAGGTCGCGAGACGGGATCCTGGGCTCAGCACGCCTCAAGGTTGTCACGTGATCGCTCGTCTCGGCGAACACACCCGTAACCCGTAGGTCTTGCGTGAGGTTGTCGGGGGATACCCGTACAGTGGCCGACGTTCCGCCCTGACCCGACAGCACGGACGGTAATCGCTTCGTTGCCGCACCGTCCGCGCGCTGAGCGTTGAGAGCGTGTGGTGTTCCGTCGTCTGCTGGCCGTCGCTGCCGTCCCCCTGCTGATGATCGGGCTGACCTCGTGTCAGTCCGACCCGACCGTCGCGGCCTATGTGGGCAGCGACGAGATCACGACTGATCAGATCGACAGTTACTTCGACAAAGCGGTGAACGATCCGCTGTCGTCGGAGCTCGTCTCGCAGAACCGCGCCGATGTCAAGCCGCGGCTGGTCAGCATGCTGGTCTTCATCGAACTGCTGAAGGAGACGGCGCAGGACGCGGGTGTGCCCGTCACCGCCGGTGAGATCGCGCAGGTGAAGGCGCAGGTCGAGCCGCAGCGGCAGCAGGTCACCGGCGATCTGGCGCTGCTGCCGCTCGACGAGTTGGCCGAGTTCCAGGCGTACCGGCTGAAGCTGAGCCAGTGGGCTTCGGAGAGCGGCGGTTCGCAGCAGGGCGCCGAGAAGAAGTACTCCGACGCGGTGCGTGCGGCCGAGAAGGACAACCCGGTCACCGTGAACCCGCGGTACGGGAAGTTCGACCTCGAGAAGGTTCCGGAGCTCGGTAGCTCCGACGTCGCGGTCAAGTCCGCGTCGCCGGCTCCGCAGTAGTCGACGTGGTCGCTCGGCTCGTCGTTCTGGTCACGTCGCCGCGTCTGCCGGCCGGTCTGCTGACCGCTGACGGGTGGGACGCGGTGCGTTCCCACCCGGTGTTCGCCGCCGGTCCGTCCCCACTCTCCGACGCCGTCCGCGCCGCCGGCGTCCCCGTGACCGAGGTCGGCACCGACCCCGAATCGGCGCTCGCAGCACTCCGCCGCGCCGCCGAATCCGCCGCTCCGGCGGCCGGCCGCGCGCCTGCGGACGGCGTGCCCGCGGACGGCGCGCCCGGGGCTGGCGATGCCGGAACGGTGATCGGCGGGGCCGCGGTGTGGCTCGCGGGGCCGGCCGACGCTGCCGGCGACGGGGTGCCGGCCCTGCTGGCCGAGCGGCTCGCGGCGGATCCGGGACTGGATTACCAGGTCGAGGTGCTCTACGGCTCGTGGGATCCGCCGGGGGCGCGGCTTCTCGACGTCGCTTCGGTGATGGACCGGCTGCGATCCCCGGGCGGATGCCCGTGGGATGCGGAGCAGACCCACGAGTCGCTCCGGCCCTACCTGCTCGAAGAGGCCTACGAGGCCTACGACGCACTTCTCGACGGCGATCTCGAGGCCCTGCGCGAGGAACTCGGCGACGTCCTGCTCCAGGTCGCGTTCCACGCGCGCGTCGCGTCCGAGAACCCCGACGAGGGCTTCGACATCGACGACGTCGCCGGCGACCTGGTGGCCAAGCTGGTCCGCAGGCACCCGCACGTGTTCGCCGACCGCTCGGTCTCCGGCGCCGATGAGGTCGACACGAACTGGGAAGCGATCAAGAAGGCGGAGAAGAAGCGCGACTCCGCGCTCGACGGAGTCGCGCAGTCGCAACCGGCGCTGTCGCTGGCCGCGAAGTACCTTTCCCGGGCCCGGCGCGCAGGAGTGACGGTCCAGCCGCCGGCTCTCCCGCCGTCGCTGGCCGCTCCGGACTCGGCCGACGCTCTGGGCGAGCTGTTGTTCGCGCTGGTCGCCGCCGGTGACGCACAGGGGCTGGACGCGGAGGCCGCGCTGCGGGCGGCGGCCCGCCGGTTCGCGGACGACGTCCGGGAGGCCGAAAGCCGGGGCCGGTCAACCCCCTCCTGAGGACCGACCCCGGCCGTTCCACCGCGGCCTGCCGCTCCTTCGCCGAAACGGCCCGGTGGTTCGCGTCCCGGAGCCGCGTCGACGTTGACGCGGGAGACGTCGTGCGTGCCCGGGCAACGCTGCCCGGGGGCGTCAGCTGCCCCGGCCGGTTGGCGGACCGGCGTTGCTGGGAGGCACCCGGGGCGCTGACACCCCTAACAATGAGCAACCCCGGGAGCACGGAGGGTGCTCCCGGGGTGCGCTCGCGTTGCAGCGGATTCAGCGAACCCCGTACATCGCCGCGAGGCCCTTGTAGTCGCCGAGGCCCAGCGTGCGCTTGCCGACCGAGCAGGCCGAGAGCGCCGGGGTCATGACCGCGCTGGCGTGCGCCGCCTGGCTGACGTGGTTGAGGCCCAGCGAGTGACCACGCTCGTGCAGGACGACCGACTGCAGGTCGTAGGCGTTCGCGCACTTCTTCGTCGAGGTGAAGAACTTGTACTGGGTGTTGAGCGCGGTGTCGGTGCCGGTCACGGTCTTCTTGCCCTTGATGGTCTTGAAGTACGTGCAGGTCATGCCGAGCCACTTGCCCGAGCCGGCGCGCCAGCCGATGACGTTGCGGCCGTCGTTGCCGGTGCAGTTGCCGGCGGCGCCCACCTGGACACCGGCGGAGGTCGAACCACCGTACGAGGGGACGAGCTTCAGGCTCTTCTGGCCGCACGCCTTGGTCAGGCCAGTGGTGGCGGCGGAGATCGAAGCCGCGGCGGAGCTGCGCACGGACGCCGGGGCGCCGGCCGGGTTGTAGTACCACTTGAAGCTCGGCAGCTTCCAGCCGGACAGCGCGTAGGCGGCGTCCTTGCAGGTCTTGGCGGCGGCCGGGCGGATGGCGGTGGCGTTGACGGCCTGCGCCTCGGCGTGCTCGTCCGCGGTCTCCGTCTCCGTCTCGGTCTTGACGACGACCGAGCCGTCGGCGGCGCGGCTGACGGTGATCGACGTCTCGCCGGAGACGCTCTGGGCCGCGGCCTGGACACCCTCGCCGGCGGCGGGGATGCGGACCGTGAGGCCCTGGTAGCGGATGTTGTCGCCCTGGGCGGAGATCGTCGAGAGGTTGGTCTCGGCGTCGGCCGCGACCAGCTTCGCGGCCGGGGCGGCCGTCGTGAAGGTGGCCGGGGCGGTGGCAATGCCTGCGGTAACCGCGGCGGTGGCGACCAGCGCGGCGACCGAGATGGCCGGGGCGGAGATTGACCGGAGGGTCAGCAGGTTACGCATGCCCTCTACGTCGGAACGCCCGAGTGCGCGCGACGGTGCGGAAAAGTTTCCGCTCGGGAGCGCGGATCCGCGCTCGCGCCGCAGCGCCTAAGCGGCAACCCGGGCGTCGGGGCGCGCGGTCAGGGGCGGCGGGTCAGGCTTCGGACTCCGGGAGGTTGGGGCGGACCGGGAGGGTAATTGCGAACGCGTCGGTCTGGCCGCCGCGGGGTGTGGCCAGCTGGCCGCCGTGCCGGGACACGATCGCCCGCGCGATCAGGAACGACAGCGCGTTGCCGGCGCCGCGGTCGCCGGTGGTGAACAGGTGATCCCCCGCCGCGAGCGCGGACGGCGACCCCACCCGCACGGTCCAGTGCGACGCCGCGAACGTCACCCGCACGTCGAGCCGCGTTCCCGCGTGCGCCGTCGCGACGATCGTCAACAGAGCTTCGACCGCCTGGCGGAACCGCCCCGGATCGACCCGGAGCATCGGCCCGGTGACGTTTTCGGCCAGGTCGACGGTGACCCCGGCGCGCTCCGCGGCGTCGGCAAAAGCTTCCACGGCCTCCGCGACGACGTCCGGCAGGTGCACCGCACGCAACGTCAGTGGCAGCGTGCCCCCCTCCAGACCAGCGAGCGTGAGGAGGTCGTCGACGATCCGCAACGTCCGGTTGGCGTTGCGAGCGATCGCTTCGAGCGCGATGTGCCGCTGGTCGCTCGGAGCGTCCGGCTCCTCGGCCAGCATCTGGCTGAACGTCGCGATCGAGGTCAGCGGCGTGCGCAGCTCGTGCGACGCAGCGGAGACGAACTCGGTCTTGAGCTGGGCGACCTCGGCCAGCGCCCGGTTGCGCTCTTCCAGCCCGCGCCGGATCGTCGCCTGGTCGGTGACGTCACGGAGAACCCACAGGTGACCGGCGACCGAGCCGTCGAAGTGGATCGGGGCGTAGTCGCGGACGATCACCCGGCCGTCGGTGAGCGTGAACTCGGTGCCGGTGGCCGGTTGCCCCTGCTCCAGCAGACGGAGCGTCTCGTCGCGCAGCCCCGCAGGGTCGGCGAACAGCTCGGTCGGCGGCAGCAGCTCGACGGTGTGCTCTCCGATGATCCGCTCCACCGGTACCGACGAGCCGATGACGCGAGGCAGCGCGGCATTCGCCGTCACGGCACGCCGATCGGAATCCTCGACCAGGATCCCGTCCCGCAGCGACCCGATCAGCGTGTCGATCCGCGCACTGTGCAGCTGTTCCCTGCGCTCGGCGTCGACCGCGCGGGTGACGTCGATCGCGTAGATGGCGATGCCCTCGACGGCGGGTTCGTCGGTCAGGTTCTGGACCGTCAGGGCGTAGCAGCGCCACTCGCGGCCGTTCGACCCGGGCGGGCGCAGACGCACTTCGACTGTCTCGGAGTCGCGGTCCAGCGGACCGGTGCCGGGGCCGGGGGCGTTGAGGGCCGCACCGAACAACGCACGGATCGTCGTGAGGTCGTCCGGGTGGACGATCGACGCGGCCACGTCGGTGGTCGGCGGGCCGGAGCCGTGCAGGCGCACCGCGGCCGGTGACGACCAGCGCCACCGGCCGTCCGGGTCGAACACCATCGTGACAACGGGAGAGCGCCCGACCAGCGCGCGGTGGAACCACTCCGACTGGCGACGCACGTCGACCCGTGGGGAGAGCGGGGCGACGACCACCGTGTACCCGCCACCGGGTACCGGCGTCACCACCAGGTCGGCGGGGAACTCGCTTCCGTCGGCGTGGCGGGCGGGGAGTTCACGGCACCCTTCGCCGTCCGGACCGGCGCAGGCGTCGTAGAGCGGCCGGAGCGGGTCGTCGGCGCCGTCGCGGAGGCGCGCCGGGACGATCAGTTCGCCCAGCGTCCGGCCCAGCACGTCCAGCCGTCGATGACCCAGCAGCTCCTCGGCGCTGCGGGAAAACGTCAGCACGCGGCCGTCCGGATCGACCGTGACGACGGCGAGCGGCCCCATCCGGACTCCTCCCGCTGCTGGAACACCCGGGGCGGGCGTTACGTGTGTCAATCTGCGCAGATAGTCTCTACTATGAGAAAGATACGCAAAACTAGTGAAAAGTGAGTTTCGTGTCGCGTGCGGCGGACGATCGCCTGCCGGCGGAGGAGGGGCGTGGCCGAGGTCACGGACGGGGGCGTCGCGGCCGGTAGGGCCGTGACAGTCGGGGCGGCGGCTCGTACGGCCGCCCCTTCGGCGCGCCCCGAACCCCGGCTTCTCCGCGGCTCGGAGCGCCCCGAACTCTTCCGGGCGGTGGTCGAGGCCGCGCGTGCCGCGGTGGCGATCGTCTACCCCGACGGCTCCTGGACCGCGCTCGGCGACACGTTCACCCGCGGTCTGGGCCACTCGGCGGACCTCCCGGCACGCACGCGCCTCCTCTCGCTCGTGCATCCGGCCGACCGTCGCAGCGTGCTGGAGTCGTTCCAGGCGGCCCGGGACGGCCGGGAGCCGTCGCAGTCGATACCGGTACGGGTGCGTACCGCGCAGGGCTCCTGGATCGAGCTGGCGACCACGGTCCGCAGCCGCCTGCACGACCCGGACGTCGGCGGCGTCGTCTACTACGGCGTCGAAGTGGGCCGCGCGCGCGACGCCGAGCGGGCGTTGACCGAGACCCACGCCGGGCTGGAGCGCCTGATCGAGACGCTCGCCGTCGGCATTCTGCTGGTCGACGGCGCCGGGCGCGTCGCGGTGACCAACCGCGCGCTGCTCGAACTGTTCGACGTGCCGGGCCCGCCGCAGCGCTATTCCACCACCGACGCGCGGGCCCTGCTCCGGCGGATGGCCGGCGCGATGCGCGCGCCCGACCGGGTCGCCGACCGCCTCGACCGGCTGCTCACCGAGCCGTGGACCGCGCTGGACACCGACCTGATGCTGGTCGGCGGCCGGGTCGTGGAGATCGACGTCGTACCGGTCGGCGCGGGCGGTGGAGCGCTGCTCCACGCCTGGGACGTCACCGCCAGGGCGAACATGCAGCGCAACCTGGAAGAGCGCAACGAAGCCCTCGCGGCCCTGGTGGCGGCGAAGAACGAATTCGTGGCGAGCGTGTCGCACGAGCTGCGCAGCCCGCTGACCTCCGTGGTCACGTTCAGCAACCTGCTGGCCCAGCCCGACTGGGGCGAGCTCGACGACGAGCAGCGTCAGTTCATCGAGGTGATCCAGCGCAACGCGGATCGGCTCCTGCGGCTGATCGAGGACCTGCTCCTGCTCTCCCGGCTGGAGGCGCGGACGCTGCAGTTCGTGCCCAGCCGCGTCATCCTTCCCGACCTCGTGCGCTCCGCGGTTCTGGAGCGCGCTCCGATCGCTCAGGCAGCCGACGTCACGCTGAAAGCCGAAGTGTCCGGCGACGCGGTGATGTCCTGCGACGAGCTCCGAGTCAACCAGGTGCTCGGGAACCTGATCGGCAACGCGTTGAAGTTCACGCCTGCCGGTGGACAGGTGACCGTGCGGTGCCATCCCGCAGCCGACGGCTGGCGGCTGTCGGTGACCGACAGTGGCATCGGTATTCCGTCCGAAGATCTGGACCGGATCTTCGAGGCGTTCCATCGCGCGTCCAACGTGGAGAAGCACAGCCATCCTGGCACCGGCCTCGGCCTGGTGATCAGCAAGGCGATCGTGGAGCGCCACGGCGGGTTGATGGAGATCACGAGCGAGCTCGGCAGGGGGACGACGGTGACCGTTTGGTTGCCGCAACGCCGGGTCGGCGACCGCGAGGGGGACCGGTGAGCAAACTACTGGTTGTCGAGGACAATCCGGATATCGCACTCGGGCTCAAGCTCTTGTTCGAGCGTGCCGGACACAACGTCGAACATGCCCAGGACGGGCGGGAGGGCCTGCGCCTGGTGCACAAGGTGCGGCCGGACCTGGTCGTGCTCGACATCGGCCTGCCGATCATGGACGGCTGGCAGGTGCTCGAGCGGGTGCGGGACATCTCCGACGTCCCGGTGCTGCTGCTGACCGCGCACGGTCAGGAGCGGGACAAGGTGCGCGGGCTGCACGGTGGTGCGGACGACTACCTGACCAAGCCGTTCACCAACGGCGAGCTGCTCGCCCGGGTGACCGCGCTGTTGCGTCGCTCGTCGGCGCCGGACTGGTCGGAGGAGATCTACGACGACGGCCGGCTGCAGTTGGACCCGGTGCGGCGGTCGGTGACCGTGGACGGGGAGTCGGTGCACCTGACGCCGATCGAGTTCCGGCTGCTCAACACGCTCGCGCGGCACAAGGGGGCGGTGCTCTCGCCGTCGCAGCTGCTGTCGCAGGTGTGGGACGACCCGACCGGCATCGGCGCCGAGCGCGTCAAGTTCGCCGTGCTCCGCCTGCGCCGCCGCCTCGGCTGGTCCGACCCGTCCGACAGCCCCATCGAGTCCGTACGAGGAGTCGGCTACCGCTACCGCCCACCCGCCTGACACTGCTAGGCTCGTGCCCATGAGTAGGCCGATGCGGAAGTCTGGGATCTCCGTCGACGAGTGGCTCGCCGCTTGTGAGGCTGCCGGTCCGGGCCAGCGTGTCGAGATCGTCGACGGGGAGTTCGTGATGCGACGTGTGGGTGGGAACCCGCACCACTTCGTCAGTTACCGGATCGCGGAGGAGTTCATGCGGCAGTGGCCGGGCGTGATCGCGTCGCCACCTGCTCACTGGGGCCTCGAGTTCGCCGAGGACGGAGAGATGCTCACGTCCCGCGTGCCGGACGTGCTCGTCGATGGGGACTCGTTGGTCAACGACCCGGTGTTCGTCGGTGTGCCGCAGGCCGTCGCCGAGGTGTGGTCGCCGAACAACACCTTGAAAGAGATGAATCGGAAGCGGCGTGAATACCGAGAGGGCGGCGCTCCGATCTTCGTCGAAGCGTTTTTAACCGACACGCTGGACGTGCATCTTGAATGGCTCGTGCTGGAGGGCGACCGATGGGTGAGTGTCGCGGCAGCGAGTGGAGCGTCACAGTTGAGGGTGGGCGGGTCGCGGCCGTTCTCGGTGGTGCCCAACGCGCTGCTACGGCCGCAGTAGACGCCCGCGCGGCACTACAGTGGCGCGTCATGACGCGTGAGTTCCGCAAGACGGCGGAGGCCGTCGTCGACGACCTGCTCGCGGGCGACCCGGTGACCGCGTACTACGCCGGTGACCACCGCACCGACCACGAGCTGCCCGACTACTCGGCCGATGCGGTCGCCGACCGGGTCCGACGCCTCCGCGAGGACGCCGACGCGCTCGTCGAGATCGACCCCGACGACCTCGGCCCCGAGGACGCCGTCGACGTGCAGCTGCTCGCGTCCGCCGTCGACGAGCGGCTGTTCGCGCTCACCGAGCTGCGCGAACACGAGTGGAACCCGCTCGTCCACAACCCGGGCGCGCTGCTCGACGGGCTGATCACCCGCGAGTTCGCCCCCGCGGCGGAACGTCTGGAAGCGCTGATCGACCGGCTCCGCACGATTCCGGACACCCTCGCCACCGCCGAGAACGTTTTGCGTGACTGCCCGCGCATCCACGTCGAGACCGCGCTCGGCCAGCTCGACGGCACGGCCGCGCTGCTCACCACCGACGTGTCCCGGCTCGCCGACCAGGTGCCCGGCTTGGACGTCACGGCACCCCGCACCGCCGCGCTGGCCGCGCTCGATCGGCACCGCGCCTGGCTCACCGACCAGCTGGACACCGCCGTCGGCGAACCCCGGCTCGGGCGTCGCCGCTGGGAGGCCAAGCTCTGGCACGAGCTCGACTCCGAGCTCACCGCGGGTGCGCTGCTCGAGGCCGCCGAGAAGCGCCTGGCCGACGTCGGCGAGCGCCTCCGCGAAGCGGCCGAAGAACTCACCGGCTCCGACGACGTGCGCGCCGCCCTCGACGCACTGGCCGCCGACCGGCCGAACGACGCCACCGTGCTCGGCCGGGCCCAGGACGACCTCCGCGCCACGATCGACTTCGTGCGCGCCCACGACCTGGTCACGCTCACCGACGACGAGTGCCGCGTGATCGAGATGCCGGAGTTCGCGCGGGGCGTCGCGGTGGCCTACTGCGACCCGCCGGGGCCGCTCGAGACCACGGAGCTGCCGACGTTCTACGCGATCGCGCCGACCCCCGCGGACTGGTCCGACGAGCGTCGCGAGTCGTTCTACCGCGAGTACAACAACCACATGCTGCAGAACCTCACCGTGCACGAAGCCGTGCCCGGTCACTTCCTGCAGCTCTCGCACGCCCGCCGGTTCCGCGCGAGCACCCGCGCCCGGGCGCTCTGCATGTCCGGCTCGTTCGTCGAGGGCTGGGCGGTCTACGCCGAGGAACTGATGGCCGACACCGGCTTCGGCGGTGCGCAGGTGCGCCTGCAACAACTCAAAATGCAGCTGCGGATGACGATAAACGCGCTGCTCGACCAGCTGGTGCACGCCGAAGACCTGGCCGAGGACGACGCGATGGCCCTGATGCTGGACAAGGGCTTCCAGGAGGAACGGGAAGCGGCCGGCAAGTGGCGCCGTGCCCTGCTCACCTCGGGCCAGCTCTCCACGTACTTCGTCGGCTACACCGAGGTGAGCGCGATCGCCGCGGCCAGGCCCGCCGACGTCTCGGTGAAGACCTGGCACGACCGCATGCTCGCCCACGGTTCGCCCTCCCCGCGGCACCTGAAGACGCTGCTCGACGTGTAGGGCACCGGTGCGCGTGTCGGTACCGGGCCGCGACTACGCTGCGAGGGAAGAGCGGCGGGCCACCGCCCGACCGCCATACGCCCCGACCATGAGGAGCGATGCACGTGGCCACGATCGAGGCCGTCGCCGCCCGTGAAATTCTCGACTCGCGCGGTAACCCGACCGTCGAGGTCGAGGTCATCCTCGACGACGACACCGTCGCCCGCGCGGCCGTCCCCAGCGGCGCCTCCACCGGCGCCTACGAGGCCGTCGAACTGCGTGACGGCGGCACGCGATACCTGGGCAAGGGTGTCGAAAAGGCTGTTCAGGCCGTCGACGACGAGATCGGCCCCGAGCTGGTCGGCTTCGACGCCGCCGAGCAGCGGCTGATCGACCAGGCGATGATCGACCTGGACGGCACCGACAACAAGGGCCGTCTCGGCGCCAACGCCATCCTCGGCGTTTCGCTCGCCGTCGCGAAGGCCGCCGCCGACTCGGCGAAGCTGCCGCTGTTCCGCTACCTCGGTGGCCCGAACGCGCACACGCTGCCGGTGCCGATGCTGAACATCCTCAACGGTGGCGCCCACGCCGACTCGAACGTCGACATCCAGGAGTTCATGATCGCGCCGATCGGCGCGGGCTCCTTCAAGGAGGCGCTGCGCTGGGGCGCGGAGACCTATCACGCCCTGAAGAGCGTCCTGAAGTCGCAGGGGCTGGCCACCGGCCTCGGCGACGAGGGCGGCTTCGCGCCGAGTCTCTCCAGCAACCGCGCCGCGCTCGACCTGATCGCCACCGCGATCGACAAGGCCGGCTACACCCTGGGCACCGACATCGTGCTCGCGCTCGACGTCGCCGCGACCGAGTTCTACCGCGACGGCTCGTACGAGTTCGAGGGTGCGAAGAAGACGAGCGCCGAGCTCGCCGACTACTACACCGAGCTGGTCAACAACTACCCGATCGTGTCGATCGAGGACGGCCTGTCCGAGGACGACTGGGACGGTTGGAAGGCGCTCACCGCCGGGCTGGGCCAGCGTGTCCAGCTCGTCGGCGACGACCTGTACGTCACCAACCCGGAGCGCCTGGCCCGCGGCATCGCCGAGAAGGCCGGTAACGCCCTGCTGGTGAAGGTCAACCAGATCGGCACGCTCACCGAGACGTTCGACGCGGTCTCGCTCGCCCACCGGGCCGGCTTCAAGTGCATGCTGAGCCACCGCTCCGGTGAGACCGAGGACACCACGATCGCCGACCTCGCGGTGGCGACCGACGCCGGTCAGATCAAGACCGGTGCCCCGGCCCGCTCCGAGCGCATCGCCAAGTACAACCAGCTGCTGCGCATCGAGGAGGAGCTGGACGACGCGGCGATCTTCGCCGGTACCAGCGCCTTCCCGCGGTACACCCCGGCTTCCTGATGGCCGGTCCGCGCCGTACTCCCAGTGGCCAGCGTCCGTCCCGGGCCGGTGGTAACCGCCGCCCGTCGACGTCGTCGGCCGCCAGGAGTGCGGCGCGGAATCCTGTTCCCAGGGGAACCACCCCCCACGGCGGGCGGGTCACCGGCCGGGTTCCCGGCAAACAGCGTGACTACCCGGTCTCGTCCCTCCCGGCCCAGCGCCGGGGCGCGGGACGCAGCCCCGGCGCCGGTAGCCGGGAAGGCCGCCGGCCGGGCGTCCGCCGCACCGCGGCCTCCGCGACCGCGGCACTCGACGGACGTCGTTTCGTCCGCCGCGGCGAAGGCCGCTTCACCGGCCGCGCGGCAGTGCTCGCCCTCCTTTTCGCGGTGCTCGTGCTCACGCTCGCGTACCCGGTCCAGCAGTACCTCGCCCAGCGGTCGCAGATCGCGGAGGCCGAGCGCGCCCAGGCCAAGCAGAACGAGCGGATCACGGCGCTACGCTCGGAGCTGGACGCCTGGAACGACCCCGAATACGTCAAGGGTCAGGCCCGGTCGCGTCTGCAACTGACCGAACCAGGGGAGAAGCGGTACGTCGTGCAGGACCCGTCACGCACCGGTGGAAGCCCGACCACCACGGAACCGTCCGGTTCGCCGGCGAACGACCCCCGCTCCTGGTACGGGCGCCTCTGGGACAGCGTCGAGGCGGCCGACCAAAAGTGACAGGCCTCGATCCGGCCGACCACGACACGGTGGCGGCTCAGCTGGGACGTGTCCCGCGCGGCGCGATCGGCGTCGCCCACCGCTGCCCGTGCGGCGCGCCGGACGTCGTCGAGACCGCGCCGCGGCTGCCCGACGGCACGCCGTTCCCGACCACGTTCTACCTGACCTGCCCTCGGCTGGCCGGTCTGCTGTCCACGCAGGAGTCCGGTGGGCTGATGCGGGACATGTCCACGCGGCTGGACGAGGACCCTTCGCTGGCTGAGCGTTATCGTGCCGCGCACGAGGACTACCTGGCACGGCGCCGCAAGCTCGGCGACGTGCCGGAGATCGACGGCGTCACCGCCGGTGGCATGCCGACGCGGGTCAAGTGCCTGCACGCGCTGGCCGGCCACGCGCTGGCCGCCGGGCCGGGCGTGAATCCGTTCGGCGACGAGGCCGTCGAAGCGGTAGGCAACTGGTGGGAGCGAAACCCGTGCTGTTCGGAGAGTCAATGAGGGTCGCGGCGATCGACTGCGGGACGAACTCGATCCGTCTGCTCGTGGCTGACCTCACTGCAAACACCTTGGTCGACGTCGTACGCGAGATGACGATCGTGCGGCTCGGACAGGGTGTGGACCGGACGGGCCGGCTCGCCCCCGAAGCGATCGAGCGGACGCGGGTGGCGCTCGCCGGTTATGCCGCGCAGATCCGGGAGCTCGGCGCCGAGCGGGTGCGCATGGTGGCCACGAGCGCGAGCCGCGACGCATCCAATGCGGACGAGTTCCGCGCGATGGTGGTTTCCACTTTGGGCGCCGCGCCGGAAGTGATCACCGGCGACGAGGAAGCGCGGTTGTCGTTCGACGGTGCCGTCCGGGGTCTTTCCGACGCCGAGTCGCCGTATCTGGTCGTCGACATCGGCGGGGGTTCCACCGAGTTCGTGCTCGGCACCGACGGGGTGGACGCGGCTCGTTCCGTGGACGTCGGTTGCGTGCGGCTCACCGAGCGCCACCTCCGCAGCGATCCGCCGACTCCCTCCGAGATCGAAGCCACCGAGCGCGACGTCGTCGCGGCGATCAACCTCGCCCGCGAGACCGTGCCGGTCGAGAAAGCCCGGACGCTCGTCGGGCTCGCCGGGTCGGTGACGACGGTGACCGCGCTCGCACTGGGGCTCACCGAGTACGACCCGGGAGCGATCCACCACGCCCGGATCTCACGCGACCAGGTCGCTGAGGTAACTTCGCGCCTGCTCGGTCAGACCCGCGAACAGCGCTCGGCTTACCCGGTGATGCACCCGGGCCGCGTGGACGTCATCGGCGCCGGCGCGCTCGTCCTGCGCGTGATCATGGACGAAGTGGGCGCCGACTCGGTCGTCGCTTCGGAGCACGACATCCTCGACGGCATCGCCTGGTCGCTCGCTTAGCCGGTGCGGCGGACGTCCGCGCGGAACTGCTCCTTGGGTTCGCCCTCGTCGCGGGTCCACCACCAGGAGTAGGTGAGCGAACCCGGCTGCGGTGCGGTGATCACGATCCGGGCGGTGAGGCCGCCGTCGTACGCGGTGAAGATCCCCGGCTTGCTCTCGTTGAACGTCACCACACCCGGCAGTTCCGTGCAGCACACGTGCAGCGCCTGCCGACCGTCCTCACTCGTCGTCAGGACCGAGTGCTCGACGTGGTGCAGACCGCGGCGGTCGGACGTCGCCTCGTAATCGATGACCACTCCGCGAGCCGAGACCACCGGCGTCACGACCAGCCGGGCCAGGAACGGCCCGGACTCGGCGCCGTCGCCGCGTCCCCGGTAGAGGCCCGGGGCGGCGAGCAGTTCGGCCAACAGTGTGCTCATGCGCGCACGTTATCCGGTCCACTCCAGGCGGGGAAAAACGGGGACCGACGCCCCTTCCGCATCGATTCAGGATGGTTGATCTCGATTGTGACGTAGCGCCGGATCGGTTCCGCGCGGTCCACTCGCGTGATTGGGTGACGCCAATCGAAGGGAGTCTGCCGTGGGTGAGAACGTCAGTTTTCAGGTTGATGGCGGAACGGCGGACGGCTATCTAGCGCGGCCCGAGAGTGATAGCGGGCCGGGCATTCTGGTGCTGCCGGCCTGGTGGGGGCTGGGCGGGCAGATCAAGTCGGTAGCCGACCGCTTGGCCGGCGAAGGGTTCGTGGCCCTTGCGCCGGACGTCTACGGCGGCACGGTGGTGAGTGACGCCGACGAGGCGCAGAGACTCGCTGAAGATTTGTCCGTGGATCGGGTGTCCGCGGATCTGGTGGGAGCCGCTGAGTATTTGGCTGACGCCGTGCAGGGAAAGATCGGCGCTGTCGGGTTCGGACTCGGTGGGTCGTTGGCGTTGTTCGCCGCGGGGTTGAGTGACGACGTCGTGTCGACTGCGGCGTTCTATCCGTTGGTGCCGTGGCAGCCGACGGCGCCGAACTGGGGCGCGTTCGGTGGCACCACAGCGGTCGTGCACGTCGCGGACGAGGACGCGGCCACGACAGGGCCGGAGCTCGAGCTCGCGAAGAAGGCCGTCGAGCAGGCCGGCGGCGACTTCACCGTCCACGAGTACCCCGGCACGAAGCGCGGCTTCTACAACGACGACCGCCCAGACGCCTACAACCCCCACGCCTCCCAGACAGCCTGGGCCCGCAGCCTCGAACTGTTCCGCCGCCCCTAACGGCGACGGTAAAGGGGTGTGGGGGCTACCGCCCCCACACCCCTTTCGCCCCGCGCTATCGCCCGCGCTGCGCCCCGCGCTATCGCCCGCGCTGCGCCCCGCGCGCCCGCGCTGCGCCCCGCGCGCCCGCGCTGCGCCCCGCGCGCCCGCGCTGCGCCCCGCGCGCCCGCGCTGCGCCCCGCGCGCCCGCGCTGCGCC